>QHXX01000143.1 GCA_003223135.1 Acidobacteriota bacterium
TCGTCCTCTCGATGGTGAGCAACCATTACCCGACGGTGTACGGAAGCGCGCACGGCTGGGTGACGCTGATCGTGCTGGTCGCGATCGGCTGGGGGCTGACGAAGCTGCTCTACATGAACGCCGCGCGCCCGGCCACGTCGAAGTTCTAGGAATCTGCCGGGCGCCCGCTACGCCTGGTCCCCGTAGACCGTGAAGTGCCAGGGCTTGCGCGCCTCGCCGGTCAGGTCGGCCATGACGTGCTTGACGTTCGTGTACTCCTCGAACGAATAGCGCGACAGATCCGAGCCGAAGCCCGACCGTTTGACGCCGCCGTGCGGCATCTCCGAGGCGAGCGGCAGGTGGTCGTTGATCCACACCTCGCCGTACTCCAGCTCGCGCGACACGCGCAGGGCGCGCGTCACGTCGCGCGTCCACACCGACGACGCCAGTCCGTACTCCACCCCGTTGGCCTTCTGGAGGATCTCCTCCTCGGTGTCGAACGGCATGACGACGACCACCGGGCCGAAGATCTCGCGCTGCACCACCTCGTCCTCGTGCTTCGCCTTGGCGAGCACCGTCGGCTGGTAGAAGAACCCGGGCCCGTCCAGCGGCCGGCCGCCCGTGACGACCTCGATGCCTGCCTTGCGGGCGCGATCCACGAACGACGCCACCCGCTCGCGCTGCTCCTTCGAGATGAGCGGTCCGATGTCGGTCGCCGGCTTCGTCGGGTCGCCGACGCGGATCTTCTTGACGTGCGACACGAACTGCTCGAGGAAGTGCTCGTACTTCGGCTTCTGCACGTAGATGCGCGTCGCGGCCGTGCAGTCCTGCCCGGTGTTGACGTATCCGGCGACCACGGCGCCCTGCACCGCCGCGTCGAGGTTCGCGTCCTCGAACACGATGAATGGCGCCTTGCCGCCAAGCTCGAGGTGCAGGCGCTTCACCGTCGAGGCGGCCTGCTCCATGATTTTCTTCCCGGTCGCGGTGTCGCCGGTGAGGGAGATCATGTTGATGTCGTCGTGCCTGCAGATCGCCCCGCCGACCTCCGCCCCCGGACCGGTCACGACATTGAACACCCCCTCGGGGATGCCGACCGCGAGCGCCGTCTTGGCGATCTCGATCGACGTGAACGGCGTGTTGGAGGCCGGTTTCAGCACCACGGTGTTCCCCGCCGCCAGCGCCGGGCCGATCTTCCAGGCCGCCATCAGGTACGGATAGTTCCAGGGTGCTATCGAACCGACGACGCCGACGGCCTCCCTGCGGATGATGCTGGTGTAGCCGGGAGAGTACTCGCCGGCCGCCGTGCCGTCGAGAATGCGGGCCTGCGCCCCCATGAAGCGGATATTGTCGTTGGCGAACGGCAGGTCGGAGTTGAGCGACAGCTTGAGCGGCTTCCCGGTCTGGCTGGTCTCCATCTCTCCCAGCCTCTGCACGTCCTTGTCGAGGGCGTCCGCCAGCTTGAGAAGGAGCGTGCTGCGCTCGCCCGGCGTCATCCGCGACCACTTCCTGAACGCCTGGCGCGCGGCCTTCACCGCCCGGTCCACGTCCTCGGCGGTCCCCTGCGGCACGCTGCCGGCCGTCTTCTCGGTGGCCGGATTGATCACGTTCATCCGCTGCCGCGATGAGGACTCCACTTCCTTGCCGTCGATGATCATCTTCAGGTCGTTCATGCGCGTCTCCTTCCCTGCGTCAGGCTCTTCGCCGGCTCCCCGGGGGGCTTGTTGGACCCGCCTCCCGGTGCCGGCCGGTTCATTTCATGATGAGGACCGTGTCCGATGGCTTAACTGTACCAGAGATCGACCTTCCCGGGCCTATTACAGGTTCGTACCCATCTTGCCCCCCGAGAACGTGGGCCATATCTTTCAATCGTTTCGCAGGGGTCTGTGTGCGCCGCCGGTTCAAGAGCCTTCTGACCGCCTTCGTGATGGCTTCCTGCTGCCTCGGCGCAGTGGCCTGGCTCGCCTCGTCCGAGCGCGCCGCCCGCGAGCGGGACCTGCGCAACGAGACCCAGGTCGTGGCGCACCAGTTCTCCACGCGCCTCCAGAGCACTCTCGAGAAGCACGTCATCGCCCTGCAGCAGATGGCGAACTTCTTCGAGAACAGTGAGGAAGTCACCGACACCGAGTTCTACGAATTCGCCGCGAAGACACTGCGGCAGATTCCGCTCTGTCTGCGCATTTCCCGCATCGATCCGTCGCTTCGCGTCCGGGCCGTGTACCCACCGGAGCCCAACCGGGCCCTCGTCGGGTTCGATACCCGGCTGCATCCCGTCGGCCACGAGACGGTCATTCGCGCCAAGGAATCCAAAGAGCCGGCCTTCTCACCGCCCATTCCCCTTCTGGACGGCCCGCGCGGGTTCATCCTGGCGATCCCAATCTTCCGCAACGGCCGCTTCGAGGGACAGGTCGTCGGCACCTTCCGAGGGGCCGACCTCTTGAGCAACCTGCTCCTGCCCACCGTGATCGAGCGCTACGAGGAAACCGTCCTGGGGTCGGGGAAGCCGCTTCTGCCCGGTCCGCCTGCGGGTGCCGAGCCGCCCCCGGGGGGGCTGACGATCGCCGAGACGTTCACTCTTGCGGGCGCCCCCTGGGAGGTGCGCCTCACACCGCGGCAGGAGGTCGTGGCCGAGCGGCTGCGGTCGGGCCAGACCGGATTCTGGACGATCGGCCTTCTCCTGGCGCTCCTTGCCGGTGGCGGCGCCGGTGCGGCCTTCCAGTACGCGACGCGTCTGGCGAGCCGTGTCAGGAAACAGGACGAGGCCCTGCGCCAGGCGAATCAGCGGCTGGACGGTGCCAGACAGCAGCTCATCCAGGCCGAGAAGCTGAGCGCTTTGGGCGAGCTGGTCGCGGGGGTCGCGCACGAACTGAACAACCCGCTCGCCTCCGTCATGGGATACGTGCAGCTTCTCCTGACGCGTGATCTCCCCACGGAGGTGCAGAGACGCCTGGAGACCGTGTTCTCGGAGGCCGAGCGCATGGCCCGGATCGTCAAGAACCTCCTGACCTTCGCGCGCAAGCATCCTCCCGAGAAGCGCTATCTGGGCCTCAACGGCATCATCGAGAAGACGCTGGAGCTGAAGTCGTACCATTTCCGCGTCAACCAGATCACGGTCGAGACCGACCTCGACCCGGACCTGCCGATGACCATGCTCGACTTCCACCAGGTCCAGCAGGTCCTGATCAACCTGTTCAGCAACGCCGAGCAGGCGATGGCCGAGAACGGGAAGGGGGGCCGGCTGAAGCTGCGGACGCGCGTCGTCAACGGCCGCATCGAGGCGCGCGTCACCGACAGCGGTCCGGGGATCTCGGCGGAGGCGCTGCCCCACGTCTTCGAGCCGTTCTTCACGACCAAGAAGGACGGCAAGGGGACCGGCCTGGGGCTGTCGATGTGCTACGGCATCATGGAGGGGCACGGCGGCGGGATCCGCGTGGGGACCGACCCGGGACGCGGCGCAACCTTCATCCTGGACCTGCCGATCGTCGGCGCGTCCCCCGCCGAGGAAAAGACACCGGAGGAGCGGGCCCGCGGTCCGCGACCGCTGAGCATCCTGGTCGTCGACGACGAGCAGGGCGTGTCGGACTTTCTGGTCGAGCTCTTGACCTCGCGCGGCCACCGCGTGAACACGGCGTCCGACGTGCCGGAGGCGCTGCAGAAGATCGCCCGTGAGGAGCTCGACCTCATCATCTCCGACCTGAAGATGCCGCGAGGCACGGGGCGGGACATCTACCGCGCCGCGCTCGAGAAGAAGCCGCCCCTGGCGCGGCGCATCGTCTTCACCACGGGGGACGGCACGAGCCAGGACACCTTGCAGTTCCTGCAGGAGACGGGCGCCCAGATGGTCTCGAAGCCCTGCACGATCGTGGAAATCGAGCGGGCGATCGAGCGGGCGCTCCGCGGCTAGACGGGCGTCGCCGTCTTCCGCGGCGGGCTGAAGAACGGCAGGTCCACCACCTTGACCCCCACCCTCTGGCGCACCGCCTCGATGGTCATCTCCATCTCGAGGCTCGTGCCTTTCGCCGCGTGCTCGGTGGCGAGGCTCGCGAGGGCGATCATCTTCTTGAGGGTCGGCGACCAGGTGGAGGAGGTGGCCTTGCCGGCCTGGGCGCGGCCGGCGTAGACCGGGACGGCGGCGCGGGAGGCGGTGCTGGGGACGGACGGGGTCAGACCGAAAGCTTCGTAGCGCTTCTCGACCTCGGTCCAGTCGATCTCGAGCCCGACGAGGCGGCGCTTCGGACCGCGGCGGTTTTCCTCGACGAGCGCCTTGCGACCGATGAAGTTCTCCTTGTCGAGGTGCACCAGACGCCCGAGGCCGATCTCGTAGGGCGTGTACTTCTGCGACTCGATCACCGCCTTCTTGCTGCTGTTGTAGTCGACCTCGATCAAAATGAGCCCGGCCTCGATGCGCGCCACGTCGAGCGCCAGCATCCCCGTGGGGTGGATGTCGAACGACCGGCCGCTCTCCATCAGCGCGTCCCACACCTTCACCGCGTCGTTCCAGGCGATCCAGATCTCGTACCCCAGGTCGCCCGTGTACCCCGTGCGGGAGATGTCGACCGGCACGCCGGCGAGAGTACCCCGCGTCACCCTGAAGTACTTGAGGTTGGCGACGTCGGCCTGCGCCACCTGCTTCAAGAGCTTGCCGGAGGTCGGCCCCTGCAGGGCCAGGGCCGCGGTCTTCTCGGAGATGTCCTCGATGGAGACGTCCATGCCGAGCGCATTGATCCGCAGCCAGCGCAGGTTCGGGTCGGCCGCCGTCATCCTGAAGGCGGTCTCATCCAGGCGCGACAAAGTGCCGTCGTCAATCACCTTTCCCGCTTCGTCGCACCACGGCGTGTAGATCACCTGGCCCGCGGACATCTTCGAGACGTCGCGCGTGATGACCCGGTTCAGGAGCTTCGTGGCGTCGCGGCCGGAGATGATGTACTTGAACAGCGGCGAGATGTCGATGAGGGCGCAGGCGTTGCGGATGGCGTTGTACTCGTGCTCGTGGTGCGTCTCGTACACGCTGACGCTGTAGTACCCCGACCACTCGCGATAGTTCAGGCTCTCGCAGAGCTTGAACGTCCTCTCGTGCACCGCCGTTCCGATAGGCAACGCGTCCTCCGCCGGGAAGCGCGCATCATAGCCCACGCACAACTTAGGCTGCAACACGTGTTGCGGGGAGCGCGCCGCCTCGGCGGAGGGGAGCACAGGGGGCTGCAAATCGCGAGACATCAAATGTCGAGTGGCGATCGATTCTGGCCAGCGCCCTTCGACAATCTTAGACACACCTTCTAGGGTTCCGGTATACTGTGGCCAACCTTTGAACGAGGCAGAAATGGCCCTTCCCAAGCCCCTTATCACGCGGTCAGACGCTGTGATGAGCGGCGCGGTGGTCTTCGCTGGCACCCGGGTTCCGGTTCAGACGCTTCTTGACTATCTTGAGGAAGGCGACACTCTCGACCACTTCCTCGAGGACTTCCCCACGGTCAGTCGCGAACACGCCGTGGCTGTCCTGGAACTCGCCAAGGATTCGGTGTTAGCGCATGCGAATTCTACTTGACGAGTGTGTCCCCACCCGTCTTAGTCGCGAACTGACGGGACATGAAGTGCGATCCGTGCCTGGCATGGGGTGGGCTTCAAAGGAGAATGGCGCACTTCTCGCCTTGGCCTCCGGCAAATTCGATGTCTTCGTAACCACCGATCAGCGTCTGAGCTATCAGCAGGCTGTTTCCAAGTTCGAGATAGCCGTAATCGTGCTCATCGCACGCCGCAGCAAACTTGAGTTTCTACTACCTCTTATCCCTGAGCTACGACGCGTGCTCGGGCTTGTTAAACCCGGTGAGGTTTATCGGGTGGGTGTCTAGCAACCGCTGAAGCTGGCGGCGCGCGCGAAGCCTGCGGCGGACGCACGGTTGCGCACGCGCGCCGCAACTTAGCCGGAGCGGCATGAAGGTCTATGAGATCAAGCTCGACTTCATCGCGCTGGCAAAGAAGTATGCCGGCAAGTGGCTAGCCTTGCGGCCAGACACCTACAAGGTCATCACTGCTGGTTCCAGCGCCGAGGAGGTCCTGGAAGCGGCTGCACGGGCTGGCGTCGAAGAACCGCTGATCACCGACGTGGTGGACAGTTACGGCTCACACGTCCCGTGCCCCCTGCCGTAGATTCATTCCCGCTAACGGAAATAGAACCCACCCTTTCGCCTGACGGAGCCCGACGCCGGGCGGCGGTCGGGCGGGGGTGTTGCGATGGGTGAAATCACGCGGACTGCCGACCTCTTCGTCCTTGCGTGCGACCCGCGTGATCCGTAGAATGGCCGCTCATTTCACATGACGCGGCACCGGTTCAGATACTGAGAAGGACGGGTATGGCCCAGAAGTACGACGTGATCATCATCGGCGGCGGGCACAACGGTCTGGTGAACGCCGCCTACCTGCAACGCGCCGGGAAGAAGGTCCTGGTCCTCGAGCGCCGCCACGTCCTCGGCGGCGCGGCGGTGACCGAGGAGATCTTCCCCGGCTTCAAGTTCTCGGTCTGCTCGTACGTCGTGTCGCTGCTGCGGCCGGAGATCATCCGCGAGCTCGACCTGCCGCGCCACGGTCTGGAGATCCTGCCGCTCGACGGCACGTTCACGCCCTCGGTCGACGGCGACAAGTATCTCTGGCGCGTCAACGACCACGCCAAGACGATGCGGGAGATCCGGCGCCACTCGCGCGCCGACGCCGACGCCTACGAAGAGTTCGGCAAGGCGATGGTGCAGATGTGCCGCTTCGTCAAGCCGATCCTCAGCATGACGCCGCCCGACCCGACGACCCTCAACCCGCGCGACCTGATGAAGCTTCTGTTCCTCGGCCGCCGCTTCCAGGCGCTGACGAGCGAGGACAAGTACAACCAGGTCCAGCTGATGACCATGAGCGCCATCGATTTCCTGGACCAGTGGTTCGAGACCGACATCCTCAAGGCGACCATGTCGGCCTCGGGCATCATCGGCACGTTCCTGGGCGTGCGCTCCCCCGGCACCGCCTACGTCCTGCTGCACCACTACATGGGGGAGATCGACGGTGCGTTCCGCTCGTGGGGCTTCGCACGCGGCGGCACCGGCGCCATCAGCAACGCCATCGCCGAGGCGGCCCGCGAGGCGGGCGTCGAGATCCGCACCAAGGCCGGCATCGAGAAGATCCTCATCAAGAACGGCAAGGCGACCGGTGTCGTCCTGCAGAACGGCGACGAGATCCACGCGAACGTGGTGTCGTCGAGCGTCGATCCGAACCGGACCTTCCTCAAGTTGATCGACGCCGAGCACCTGCCCTCGGACTTCATCGAAGAGGTCCGCCGCTTCAAGCTGCGCGGCTCGAGCGGCAAGGTCAACATGGCGCTCGACGCCCTGCCGGACTTCACCTGCATCCCGGGCCCCGGCGCGCAC
>QHXX01000098.1 GCA_003223135.1 Acidobacteriota bacterium
CGAGCAGTACCTGGGCCTCTCGGTGATCGGCGTCGTGCCGCACATCGATCCCGAGGGGACGCGCCGCGACATCCTGCAGCGCAACCCGGCTCTGGCCTCCGACCCCAATCTCGAGGGACTCGGCGCCCTGGTGACCCAGTTCGCGCCGCAATCGCCCGCGGCGGAGGCCTTCCGCTCCCTGCGCACGAACATCGAGTTCTCCCGAATCGGCAAGGCGGGTCGCACCTTCCTGTTCACGTCGGCCTCGCCCAGCGAGGGCAAGTCCACGACGGTCGCCAATCTGGGTGTGGCGATGGCCCAGATGGGGATGAAGACCCTGGTGTGGGACTGCGACCTGAGGAACCCCTCGCTGAACCGCATCTTCGGCGTGCCACGCGAGCCAGGCTTTACGCACGTGGTGCTCGGCATGAGCCGGCTGGATGACGTCCTGCACCGCTTCTCCGAGGTCTTCCTGGGGCGTGTCGATATGCGATCGATGCTCACCTCCGCCGGGCTGGAGAACCTGCGCATCTTGACCGCGGGAGCGCTGCCGCCGAACCCCTCGGAGCTCCTGGCCTCCCCGCTGTTTTCCGACTTCATCGTGGAAGTCGCCTCGCGTTTCGACGTCATCCTGATCGACGCGCCGCCCATCCTGCCGGTGACCGACGCGGTCGTTCTGTCGACGCGGGTGGACGGCGTCGTCCTGGTGTACCAGCTCGGGCGGATCGGCCGCGCGGTCCTGAAACGGGCCAAGACGCACCTCGACAACGTGCACGCCGCCATCCGGGGAATCGTTCTGAATGACGTGAAGGCCGAGGTCAGCACGTACACGCCGGAAATGCAGTACATCTACCAGCGTTACGACAAACAGCCGCACGACGGCGAGACTGCGGCGCCGCGCGAGAACCCCGCGGCCCGAGCCGAGGCCAAGGCGGCCGGCGGCGAGAGGTAGGGACCTCCTGTGACGGCCGCGCCCGGCGCCGTCGGCGCACTTCCAGCCAAAAGGGCGGCCCTTCTCGTCTTTGTCATCGGCGCGCTGCTCGTGCTGTCGTTGTGGGTCACCCGCGCCCCCATCCAGATTCCCCTGGCGGCCGCCGTCACGGCCGTCCTGTTCCTGGCGACCCTCCTGCATGCCGAGGCGGGCCTGGTCATCCTGATCGCCTCGATGCTTCTCTCCCCTGAGATCTCGATCGGTGGAGCGGGTGGCGGCGGTCTCGAGGGCAGCCGGTCGGTGATCCTGAGGACGGAGGACCTGGTGCTGTTGCTCGTCGGTTTCGCGTGGATGGCGCGCATGGCGATTCACAAGGACCTGGGCGCCATCAGGCGCACACAGTTGAACGCCTGCATCTTCGCCTACTCGGCCTGCTGCCTGTTCTCCACGCTCGTCGGCATCGAAACCGCGCGGGTGCGGCCCCTCGTGGGAATGTGCTTTGTGGCGAAGTACGTCGAGTACTTCATCATCTTCTTCATCACCGTGAACTACGTCCGCACGGGCGAGCAGCTCCGCCGACTGCTCCTGGCGGTGCTGGTCACTGCGACGCTCATCACCGCCTACGGCTGGTGGCAGATCCCTTCCGGCGTGCGTCCGTCGGCCCCCTTCGAGGGACTCGAGGGTGAGCCGAACACGCTGGGAGGCTACCTGGTGCTGGTCTTCAGCGTGGCCTGCGCCCTGGCCCTGAGCCTGCCGCCGGCGATGCGGCGTCTCAAACGAGGCGGGGCGCTCCTGTCGATGTTCGTCCTTCCTCCCCTCGCGGCGACCCTGTCCCGCAGCTCCTGGATCGCGCTTCTCGCGTCGCTCGTCGTCCTCGCGACCTTCGCGCCCGGGAGGCGCAGGCTCATCGGCGCGGCCATCGTGGCCGCGACGCTGCTGTTCTTCGTGCACCCGAAGAGCGTCGAGGAGCGTGTCCTGTATACGTTTCAGGGCGAGGGGACGACGACGGAAGCGGGGCGATTGCGCCTCGACCCGTCGTCGGCGGCGCGCCTGTCGTCGTGGGGCGACGCGCTGCGCGGATTCGTGCAGCACCCGGTCGCTGGTTGGGGCGTCACGGGCTACGGGTTTCTCGACGCGCAATACTTCCGCATCCTGGTGGAGATGGGGGCCGTGGGCCTCCTGGCCTTCGTCCTTCTCGCCGGCTCGGCCGCCGTGGCCTTCCATCGCGCCTTCACGACGCTGTCGGACCCCCTGCACCGCGCCCTCGGGCTGGGCATGCTGGCCGGACTCGCCGGGTTGCTGGCGCACGCCATCGGCACCAACACGTTCATGTTGATCAGGATCATGGAGCCGTTCTGGCTTCTGACGGGGCTGGTCGTGGCCTCGCTCTCCTTCGCTCCCGAGGTCCCCTGATGCCGCCGCGCCTTCCCGAACTCGCGGACCGAACAGCGGACCATGGCGACAGGCGGACGGTGGCGCGGGGCGTGGCCTGGGGCGGAGTCGAATCGGCGACCTCGGCCTTCGTCGGGCTCGTCCTGACCCCCCTGGTCGTGCGATCGTGCGGTCTTGAAGGCCTCGGCCTGTGGGCGGCGTCCTGGTCACTGGCGCACACCACCAACCTCCTGGACCTCGGCGTCGGGGCCTCCTATACCCGCTTCACGTCGCAGGCGATCGCCCTCTCGGATGTGCGAGCCCTCAATCGCACTCTGGCCGCCGGGACCGGCTTCCACATCCTGCTGGGCGTGCTGATGGGGGGTCTGGCGTTGGCGCTCGGCCCAGCCGCCCTCGGCATCGTCGTGCCGGCAGGCTCCCTGGCGGCGCAGGCTCGCACCGTCTTCTCCTGCACCCTGGCGACCGTGCTTCTGCGGACGCTTCTCTCGGCTTACCGAGGCGTGGTGGCGGGGGCACAGAGGATCGACCTATTGGGACGCATCGGGGCCGCCGTCTCGGGCCTTGAAGGGATCGGTGCCGCAGCCGCGCTCGCCGGCGGGTTTGGTCTCCCGGGAATGGCGATCAATTCCCTCCTGTGGAGCGCCTGCGCCTCGATCGCGGAGGCGCTCGCGGCGCACCGCCTGGTCCCGGGCCTCCGGGTCGTGCCGTTCCTGGCCGGGCGCGAGGAGTGGCGGGAGCTTCTGTCGTTCGGGTTGCGGCTCCAGGTGGTGCGGGCCTCCGAGATCCTCGGGGCGCACATCCCGAGGCTGGCCCTCGCGGCCGGCGCGGGTCTGACGCCCGCCGGGCTGTACGACCTGGGCGCGCGCGTCGCGGGAGTGCTCCAGTTGGCCGCGCTGCCCCTGCCGGTGATCCAGCCCCTGGCGGGCCGAATGGCGGCGCGCGGCGAACCGCAAGGGTTGCAGTCGCTCCTGGCCCGCGCCACGCGCTACGTGGCGCTTTTGGCGCTTCCCTGCGCGGCCCTGGTTCTCCTGGACGCGGAGCCGATCCTCAAGGCCTGGACGGGGCGGGATGGCGCGGCCGCGGCAGCGCCGACGGCGCGACTGCTCTGCCTGGCGCTCCTGTGCGGCTTTCTCTTTTCTCCCCTACGCCTGGTCCTGCGCGGGTGCGGGCGGCCCGGACCCGAGGCGCTGGGGGCGCTCTGCGGTTCCCTGCTGAGTGTCGCGCTCGCCGTCGCGCTGGCGCCCTTCCTGGGGGCGCCCGGGGTAGCCGCCTCTGCGCTCGCGGGCGCCATCTTGTCGGCCGGAATCCTCACAATCGGCGCCCGGCGTGCCGCGCCCGCCTTGACGCGCGGAACCATGCGCGTGCTGTCGGCCCCGATGATGTGCGCGATCGCTGGCCTTGTTTCCGCCGCGGGACTCCGCCTGCTCGTTTCCGGCTGGGGCGTGCCCTGCGTGACACGCGCCGACGCGCTCCTCCGGCTTCTGACCGAGGGGCTCGCGCTCGGGGGGGCGGCGTGTGTGGTGTCCTTTGTGACGGGCACCTTCGCGCGCGAAGACGCGGCTGCGCTGGCCACCGCCCTTCTCCCCGGACGCCCGCCGCGCGCCGCCGATCCCACCGGCGTGCTGGGCGCCAGGGGGCGTTCATGAAAATTGTACTGTCGGGTGCCTTCAATCGCCATTTCGAGGCGCTTCCTGAGTACCTGGCCTCGGCGCTCAGGCGTCTGGGGCACCAGGTGGTCCCGTTTGATCACCGCGCCTTTCTCATTCCGGGCCGGTTGCGGGCCGGCCTGGCGTTCCTCGATCGCTTCGACCACGAACGTCTCAACTCGCTTCTGCTCCGCCTCATCCGGCGGGAACATCCGGACCTGCTGATCGTCAACCAGGGAACGGTCCTCGTGCGTCGCACCGTTGAGCTGGCGCGCGCGCTCGGCGTGCGCTGCGTCAACTGGTTCTCCGACTTCCCGGCGGAGTTCGAGGAGGGTCTGGCGATCGCAACTGTGTATGACGCCTTCTTCCTGGGGTCGTCCTTCGCCGCGAGGCGGCACCGCGAAGCGGGTCACCGCCACGCCGCGTGGCTGCCGTTCGGCTGCGACCCGCAGACGCACCACCCGGATGGTTCTGCCGCCGGACCCGGGTCCTTCCCCGCAGGGGGCGCGTCGACCCTCCCCGACGGTCCGCCGGTGGTCTTCGTCGGCTCGCACTATCCCGAGCGCCAGATTCTTCTGCGTTTCCTTCGAGGTCTGCCCGTCGGCGTGTGGGGGCCCGGCTGGCTGCGCGCTGCGAATGACCCGCACGTCGCCCCGATGATCCGCGGCGGCGCGCTCCGCCCCGCGGCCTGGCGGGCGCTTTACGCCCGGTGCCGTGTGGCGCTGAACATCCATTACGGATCGTTCGGGCCGGAGGACGTCTCGGGGGACCTCGCCAACACGCGCGTATTCGAGATTCCGGCCTGTGGTGCCTATCAGGTGGTCGACCGCCAGGGGGACGTGTTGCGCTTGTTCAAGGAGGGCCAGCACCTGGCCGCCTTCTCCTCGGGAGAGGAACTGCGGGCGCGGGTTGTGGAGGCCCTGCGAGACGATGACCTCCGTCGCGCCGTCGCCGCTCGCGGTCGCGCCGAGGTCCTCGCGCACCATACCTACGAGCACCGGGCCTGCCAACTGGTCGATAAGGTGGAGGTCGTAGCGGACGATGCCGTCCCGGAGGCCCGCGCGGCGGAAGGTACGCCGTCCCGGGGGGCCACTTGGGGTTGCGCCGGGGGCGGCGCGCAGCGGGGCCCACGATGAGTTCCCTGCGGGTGGTGCATTTGGTCGAGACCCTCGGCATCGGGGGCCTGGAGCGCGTGGTCCAGTCGCTGGCGCGGCACGCCCGGACACGCGGACTTGACGTCGAAATCCTTTGCGCCGTTCGCGGCGGTCCAGTGGCGGCCGAGATCGAAGCAAGCGGCACGCGCGTGAGGGTCCTGGGCGTCATGGGGTACCGCCCGCGGGACATTCTCCGCGCCGCGCGGGTCCTCGGCGAGATGAAGCCCGACGTCGTGCACTCGCACGGTCATTTTGCGGGGGTCCTCGGTCGTGCCGCCGCCTGGTGGTCCGGTGTCCCGATCACGGTGCACCACCTGCACACCATGGACACGACACTGCGCGAACGGCACCGCCGTCTGGAACGATTCCTGGCGCGTCTGTCGCACCTGATTCTCTGCTGCTCGAGAGCCGTCGCCGACCACGCCCGCCACGTTGTCGGGATCCCCGAGAGGCTCCTCCGGGTCGTCCCGAACGGGATCGATCCTCCCCCGGCGGTGGACCGTGGGGAGGCCCTCGAAAGCCTCGGCCGCCCGGCGCCGCCGGTCATCGGTTGCGTGGCTTCCTTTGCGCCGCACAAGGGGCAGGCGGTGCTCTTGCGGGCGGTCGATTACCTGCGTCCCGACCGGCCGCTGCCGACCCTCGTGTTCGTCGGCGACGGGCCGGAACGCGCGGCCCTCGAGGCGCTGGCGGCGGAACGATCCCGCGCGGCGCGCATCCTGTTTCTGGGAGAGCGGAGAGACGCGCGCTGTCTTCTGCCTGCCTTCGATGTCCTGGTGATCCCGTCGCTAGGCCGCGAGGGATTCGGCCTGGCCGCGATCGAGGCGATGGACGCTGCGGTTCCGGTCGTCGCCAGCCGGGTCGGAGGACTGCCGGAGGTCGTGGACGACGGCAGGACCGGCCTCCTGGTGCCGCCGGGCGAACCGGCGGCGCTGGCGGCGGCCATCGGGAGTCTTCTCGACCGGCCCGAACTGCGACACGCCATGGGCGCCGAGGGGCGCCGGCAGGTCACCGAGCGCTTCCGCGCCGCAGGGCTGGCCGAGCACATCGAGAACCTGTACGAGGAGGCGATTCGTGCGCGGCGCGCGGCCTGAATGGATCGTGGCTTACTTGAGCGAACGGTCCGATCTGTTCGGAGGAGGCCAGATCGGTCTGTGTGATCTGGTGGGTGCGCTGCGAGGCGTGCCCGTCCGGCCGCTCGTCGTCGTCCCCGGCCCCGGCACGCTCGCCGAGGTCCTCGACCGCTGCGGCGTGGAATGGATCTCGATGCCGGTCCCTCCCCTTCTCGCCTGGGCAGGGTCGGGCGCGCTCCTGGCCATCGCCCGCCTTCGGCGCATGGTCTACGAACGCGGCGTCGATCTGCTGCACAGCGACTCCCCGCGCACGGCGCTCTATGCCGGTCTCGCGGCCCGGCTGTCGCGGCGCCGGCATGTCTTCCACGTGCGTGCCTCGCGCGCGTCCTCGTCCGTCGCCGATCGCCTGCTCCTGTCCCTGAGTGATCGGGTCATCGCCGTGTCCCGGGCCGCCGCCGGGCGCAGCCACTCCCTGCGCGCCTCGAACAAGATCCGCGTCGTACCGACCGGTCTTCCTCCCATCAATTTCCTCCCGCGCCATCAGGCGCGCCAGCGTCTCAACCTGCCGCAGGACGCCTTCGTCCTGGGAGTCATCGGTCGCGTCGAGGAGGACAAGGGCCGGGACGACGCCCTGGCCGCGCTGGCCACCGTCAGGCGCTCGACGTCCGGAGCGCTGCTCGTGTTCCTCGGTCCGGTCGATCTGGATGACGCCTGGGCACGGGCTCTTCCGCTACGCGCCGCGGCGGCCGGCGCGGCCGGGGCGGTACGGCTGGCCGGCTCGAACGCCGAGGCGGCGCGTCTCCTCAAGGCGTTCGACGTCCTGCTGCACGCGTCTCGCCACGAGGCGCTGCCGAGGGTCGTCCTCGAAGCGCAGTTCGCTGAAGTGCCCGTGGTGGCCGCCGCCGTCGGCGGTGTGCCGGAGATCATCGACCACGGCACGAACGGCCTCCTGGTGCCGCCCCGCCGTCCGGTGGCCCTGGGCGATGCCGCCGCCCTCCTGGCCCGGGACCCCGAGGCGGGACGCCGTCTGGCGCGCGCCGGCCTGGTCCGTGCACGCCAGCGTTTCTCGATCGACCGGATGGTGGCGGACATTCTGGCGATCTACGACGAAATCCTTCCGGCGCGTCCAGCCCCCGCCATGTCCGGCCCGTCCCGTGCCGGGGCCGGAAGCCGCGCCAGGGAGGCGACGCCATGAGCGATGTCAATCGCCGTGCCGGCTCTCGGCCCGGCCCGGGACGCGACGGGGGGCCGGATTCGTCCGGCGCCGGGCCGGCCGGCCCGCGCCGGTCCTGTCCCGCCTGCGGCGAGGCTGGGGCACAGATGCGCGGCCAGCCTCCACTTGGCGCGGATAGCGGCGGCCCGATCGTCCGCTGCTCCGCGTGCTCCCTGGTCTTCGTCGATCCGGTCCCTCCCGAGGCGACGGCGCCGGCATCGTACGGTCCCGACTACTACGAGCCCTGGCAGGAGGACCGTGAGGAACGTGCCCGCCTGCGCCTGTGGCGGCGACGCTTGGCGCTCATCGAGGCGCGCCAGCCGCGCGGCGCGCTTCTCGACGTCGGCTGCGGTGATGGTCTCTTCCTGAAGGTGGCTCGCGACGCCGGGTGGAGCGTGGAGGGGATCGAGTTCTCCCCCGAAGGTGCCCGTCGCTCCTCACGGCGATTGGGACGGCCCGTGGCAGTCGGCGAACTTGCGGAGGTCGCGGGCCTGCGCGGACCGTTCGATGTCGTGACGCTCTGGCACGTGCTGGAGCACCTGGTATCTCCCGCCCCGATGCTCGACGCGGTCCGTCACCGTCTGCGACCCGACGGGCTCCTCGCCGTCGCGGTGCCGAACCTCGACAATCTGCCGATGCGGGCTGCCTACCGCCTGGCGCGGGGCCGGCCGCTGCGCCTTTACGAGGAGGGAGCCCGCGAGCCGCACCTGAACCACTTCAGCCCCCCTGCGTTCCTCTCCTTCCTCAGGCGGCAGGGCTTCGAGCGGGTCGAGATCGAAGCCGACCGCTGCGCCCTGAGCCCGGCCAAGCGGGCGATCGATGCGCTCGCGGCGATTCTTTCTCGGCTCGCGGGACGCCTGATGACCGATGCGATGGTCGCTTTCGCCCGGAGGGGACGATGATCCCTTCGGACGGACGGGTGCGTCTTCAGATTACCCGCCCGGTGGACCGGATGCTCCTCGACCGGGTACGTCGCGCCGCTCGCCTAACGTATTTCGCTCTCCGCACTCCGGCGCTTCTGGCGCTCGGGCTCTTCCGTCATCGCGAGCGCCGCCCGCCGGCGCCGTCTCGCGTGTCCCGGGTGCTGGTCATCCGCACCGACAGGATCGGCGACATGGCGCTCACCACGCCGGCTCTTGGCGAGTTGCGGGCCCACTTTCGCAAGGCGGAGATCACCGTCCTGGCGCCACCGGCCCCCCTGGAGCTCCTCCGCGAGCACCCCGCGGTCGACCACCTCGTGCCGCTCCAGGGCAACCGCCTGCCGCCGGATCTCGTCGGCCACTTCGATCTGGTGATCGACTTCACTCCGGACGAGGCCCTGCGGGGCGCTCTGCTTGCCCGCGCTTCGAATGCCAGGCTCCGGGTCGGCTTCCGTGCCGCCGGCCGGCAGGCCTGCTTCAGCCTGCGTGGCGCGCGGGCCGAAAGGCGGAGGCACATCGTGGATCTGAACCGTGATCTGCTTGATTCGCTGGGCGTGCCGGCGACGTCCGTCCGCCCGGAGCTCTACGTCTCGGCCGAAGAGCGAGGGGCTGCCCAGGCCGGCCTGGCTTCGCGCGGCGCCGCCGCGCCGCGCGTGGCCGTCCATCCGGGCGGGCACTACCCGAGCCAGCGCTGGTCTCCGGAACGTTTCGCCGAGCTCATCACCTCCCTCACCGAACGATGCGGCGCCGCCTGCATCGTCGTGGCCGGACCGGACGAGCAGGGCCTGTCGCGAAGGGTCTGCGACGCCACACCCGACGCGCTGCCTGCGGGGGCGCTATCCATCCGCCAGCTGATGGCCCTTTTGGCCTCGTGCGATTTGTTTGTGGGGAACAATTCGGGGCCGCTGCACGTCGCCGCGGCGCTGGGTGTGCCGACCGTGTCGGTCATGGGGCCCAGCGACCCATTGCGCTTCGCGCCTCGCGGCCCGGCCGATCGCGTGGTGCGCAGGGAGCTCCCCTGCTCGCCCTGCCAGCGCGCCCGCTGCTGGCACCACACGTGTCTGCGATCGGTCGAGACGGACGAAGTGCTGGACCAGGCCGAAGCGGCGCTCCTGATGCGACTGCCGCGGACGGAGGCACGGTGAGCCGGGCGGCGCGTCCCGCACACGCCAACGGGTCCGTGGCGCGACGGCCGGGGCTCGTCTGGGCCGGCACGCTCGAAACACGGCCGAGGCCGCGCGCCGCAGGTCCTTCGCTCTCGATCCTGCATCTCATTACCCGGCTCGACCGGGGCGGATCCTCGGATTGCACGCTGCTGCAGGCGATCGCCGCGGCGCGGCGCGGCCACCGCGTGACCCTCGCCTTCGGTCCTTCGACAGCACCGAGCCCGCTCCTCATCGAGGCGGGCCGGCAGCCCGGCCTGGAGATCGTCTCGATGCCGTGGCTGCGCCGCGAGGTGTCACCTCTCGACGACGCGCGGGCGTTCGTCGGCCTGGTGCGGTTGCTCCGGGCGCGCCGCTTCGACATCGTCCACACGCACACTTCGAAGGCGGGAGCCCTGGGCCGTCTCGCGGCGGCGCTGGCGACGCGGTCGCCCGTGGTCCACCAGCCGCACGGACATCTGTTTTACGGCTATCACGGCTGCATCACCACGCGCCTGGTGATCCTGGCCGAGAGACTTCTGGCGCCCCTGGCGGCCCGGCAGATCGTCCTGTCATGGCGGGGCGCCGAAGAACACCTGGCGCGGCGGGTCGGGCGCCCGGGCCAGTTCACGGTGGTGCGGTCGGGTATCGACCTGCGCCCGTTCCGGCGCACACGGGATCTCCGCGACGCAAGCCGGGCGCGTCTTGGCCTGCGTCCGGACGATTTCGCCGTCGGAACGCTCTGCCGTCTGGAGCCGATCAAGGGGGTCGTGGATCTCCTGGACGGGTTCCTGCAAGCGGCGGTCCATCGCCCCCGCCTGCGCCTGCTTGTGGGAGGCGATGGTCCGCTCAAGGAACGCCTCCTCTCGGTCGCGCGCAGGGCGGGGGCGGAGAAGCGCGTCACCATCACCGGGTCGTGGGTGGCCGCGCATGACTTCCTGCCCGCCCTCGATCTGTTCGCCCTGGTCTCACACAACGAGGGAATGGGGCGCGCCCTGGTCGAGTCGATGGCCGCCGGTCTGCCGATCCTGGCCACGAACGTCGGCGGGATGCCCGAGGTGCTTCAGGAAGGGCGGGCGGGACTGCTGGTTCCGCCGGGAGATCCCCGGGCGATCGCGAGCGCCATCGCCCGACTCATGGACGACGCGCGCCTGGCGCGGGACCTCGGACGCCGGGCCCGTGTCCGTGCGATCGTCTTTGGTGCCGGGCGCATGGGCCACGCCGTGCTGCGCGTTTATCGCGAGGTCCTCTCATGACCGGCACGTGCGTCCGGCGTCGCCCCCCCTGCCCCGCCGCTCTCGGCATCGCCTCGCTGGCCGGCCTCCTGATGCCGTGGCCCAACTCTGCCGCGGCCTCGACGGGGCCTGCGCCCACGGCGACCGCGGACTTCACCGAAGTGGTCGCCGTCATCCACATGCACACCTCCCTGGCGGACGGCGCCGCCTCGCCCGTCGAGCTGGCGCGCGCGGCGCGGGTTGCGGGCGTGGACGCCGTGGTGATCACCGACCACTTCCTGGAAAAGGTGACGTATGCGCCCTGGCCGATCGGGAACGTCCTGGGTGTGACGGTCTCGCGACCCTCGGTGCTTTCCGGCGGTCTCGATCGGTACTTCGACGCCCTCGCCGCCGCCGAGAAGGAGGTTCCCGGCGTCTTGCTCCTGCCGGCGCTGGAGGTGACCCCGTACGCCCGCTGGACCGGCTCGTTCCTCCTGCACACGCTGCAGCTGGAAGGAATGCACCGGCACGTGCTGGTCATCGGCATCGAAGAACGACGAGCGCTGCGCGGACTTCCGGTGGCGGGAAATCTCCACGCCGGCCGCTACGGCTCCTGGTCGCTCCTGTTCCTCGTCCCCGCCCTGGGGGTTCTCTGGTCGGCCGCCCGCATGGCGCGGCCCGGCACGCGCGAGATGCGATTGGGAAAGTTCCTGTTACGGAAGAAAAAGAGGTCGATCACCGAGGGGTTGATTGGGGTGGCGTCTCTCGCCGTCCTGGTTGCTGGCTTCCCCTTCCGGGTCGAGAGATGGAGCGCCGTCGGGGGCGATCCGGGTGACGCGCCGTTCCGCTTGCTCGAAGACCAGGTGCGGCTCCTCGGAGGCGTGACCTCCTGGGCGCACCCCGAGGCGGCGGCCGAGAAGGAAGACCACGGGATCAAGATCGCCACCTCCCCTTACCCGGAGCTGGTGGCCCGCACCGATGCCGACGCGTTCGGGGCCCTCCCCGAAGGGGTCAAGTCGCTCCTGCCGCCGGGAGGGATCTGGGACCGGGCGCTGGCGGCGCACCTCGATGGGAAGCGCCCGACCGCCCCCTTCGCCCTGGCCGAGCTCGACGAGCACCGGGGCGTGAAGGAGATCGATCTGCGCATCCTGCAGACCGTCCTGTTCGTCCGCGAGCGCAGCCACGCCGGGCTCGTCGAGGCTCTGCGATCGGGGCGTATGTACGCGCGCTGGACGCCCGAAGCCCGTCCACCACTCCGACTTTCCGCCTGGGCGGCGGAGGCGCCGGGCCAGCCGTCTGCGATCTCGGGTGGATCGCTTAAGGGTGGCATGCCTTTAACCCTCCGATTCGCGGTTGCCGGCGGCGACGGCACGGCGGTGACGGCCCGACTGGTGCGTCGCGGCGAGGTGATCTGGAGCGCGCGCCTGGTGCCGCCGTTCGAGGAGCATCTGCAGGACGACCCGTCGGGTCCGACGGACTACCGACTCGACATCGAAGGGGCCTATCCCTACCGGCTCATCAGCAATCCGATCTTCGTGACGCGTCCCGGGGAGCGGAGGGAGGGGGCATGAGGCTCGCGGTCCACCAACCGCAGTACCTCCCGTGGCTCGGCTTCTTCGACAAGATGGACCGGGTCGACCGTTTCGTCCTGCTCGACGTGGTCCAGTACAAGAAGAACGAATGGCAGAATCGCAACCGCATCCGCTCCCGCGCAGGCTGGCAGTGGCTGACGGTGCCAGTGCACCATCGCTTCCCGATGTCGATCCGCGACGTCACGATCGACGAAAGCAACCCCTGGCGCCGCAAGCACCGTGAGGCGTTGCGCATCCATTACGCACGCTCTCCGTTGCACGAGGCCGTCCTGCCGGCGCTCGAGACCCTGCTGGAGGAGCCGTTCGAGAGCCTCTTGGCGCTCAACCTGCGCGGAGTACGGCTCCTGGCCGGGCTCCTCGGCGTGCGCACGCCCATCTCCCTCGCCTCGGAGGTTCCGGGGCTGCCGCAGGGCGCGGACGAGCGCCTCATCGCTCTGTGCCGCCACTTTGGATCGTCCGACTATCTCGCAGGAAGTGGCGGTGCGGACTACATGGACATGCGTCTTTACGCGCGGGCGTCGGTGCGCGTCTCGTTCCAATCGTTCCGGCACCCGGTCTACGCCCAGCCCTATCCAGGCTTCGAGCCGAACCTGTCGGCGGTCGACCTGCTCCTCAACTGCGGTCCCGGCAGCATCGAGCGGATCCGCGAGGCACGGGTGGCGGCGGCATGAACATCCTGGCAATCGGGGCCCACCCCGACGACATCGAGTTCGGCTGCGGCGGCACGCTGATCAAGTACGCGGGCAAGGGCGCGCGCATCGAGCTGCTCGTGATGACCGACGGCGCGCGGGGCGGGAACGCGCGCACCCGGCGGGCGGAACAGCTCCGTGCGGCGACAGCGCTGGGCGCCCGACGCGTGCACTGGGGCGGTTATCGCGACACGCTCCTGCCCTCGGTGCGCCGCTTGATCGACTGCATCGAGCGTGTGCTGCGCGTCATCCATCCCGACTTCATCTTCGTCAACAACCCGGAGGACACGCACCAGGATCACCGCCAAGTGGCTCGGGCGGCGGTCTCGGCGACCCGTTACGCGCGCAACGTCCTGTTCTACGAGGGGCCGACGACGGTGAATTTCGCGCCCACGGTGTTCATCGACATCGCCGACGAGGTCGGTCGCAAGATCGAGGCCCTGCGCAGGCACAGGAGCCAGGTCATGAAGACCCGGATCGAGGGGACGGCGATCTGCGAGATCGCCGAAGCCTCGGCCCACTTCCGCGGCGTGCAGGCGCGCGTGCGCTGGGCCGAGGGCTTCGCGCCGCTGCTCCTGTTCATCAACATCACCCGCGTGCCGTCCGTCCTCGGCCCCTCCCGGCGGCGGGCCCGACGCCGATGAGCCGGGTTGCCGCAGCGTCGGTGGGCGCCACCATCCCGGCCGTGCCCCACTCTCGGCCGTTTCTGGGAAGGAGCGAGGAGGAGGCGGCCTTGCGGGTCCTGCGCTCGGGGATGCTCGCGCCGGCGCAGGAGGCCGCGCGCGGCGCGGCCCTCCTCGCACACCTCGCCGGCTGCCGTGAGGCCGTCCTCCTGTCATCGGGGACGACGGCGTTGACTCTGGCCCTGCGCTCCCTCGGGATCGCTCCGCGCGATCGGGTGGCCATCCCGAGTTACGCCTGCGCGGCGATCCTGCACGCCGTGCGCGCCGTGCCCGCCCGGCCGCTGCTATGCGACATCCATCCTGAAACCCTCGCCCTGGATGCGGAGAGTGTCACCCGCCAGGCGCGGGGGCGGGCGCGCGCCGCCGTCCTGGTCCACCCGTTCGGTCTTCCGGTCCGCCTGGAGCCGTTCCGGGCGCGCGGCCTTCTGATCGTGGAGGACTGCGCACAGGCGGTGGGCGCCCACGATCGCGGCCAGCCGGTCGGATCGCGCGGCGACGCGGCGGTCTTCTCCTTCGCGCCGACAAAAATCGTGACCTGTGGCGGGCCCGGGGGCGGTCTCGTCTCGCCCCGAAGGGCGACCGTGGAGGAGGCGCGCGATCGCGCACAGCACGACGGGAACGACGACGACCGGCCGCGCACGAACGGCTTGATGGGCGATCTGCACGCTGCCATCGCGTCCGCGCAGATGGCGCGCCTGGCGGAGTTTCGCGACCGTCGCCTTTCGATCGCCCGCCTCTATGACGAGGCGTTCGCACGGCTCGGCCTGGCGCGCCTGTCCCCGCCCGAAGGGGCGCAGCCGATCGTGTACCGCTACGTGGTCCGGGTGGAGGAGGCCTCCCGCCTCATCGACGCCCTGAACCGGCGCGGCATCGGCGCGCGCCACCCGATCCACCGGCCGCTGCACCGGCTGGCCGGCGCCGAGGGCGCCTTTCCGCATACGGAGCGCGCCCATCGGAGCCTGGTGTCCCTGCCGCTCTACCCAGCCCTTTCGGACACCGAGGTCGGGCGGGTCATCACGGAGGTAGGCCGATGCCTGTGCTAGCCCTGATCTCCGTCGGGCTCCTGCTCCTGGTCCGTCCGGACGCGGCCAGCGTTCCCGAGACGGCGCTGCTCGCCTTCCTCGCCGCCTTCGGACTGACGCCGTTCGTGCGTCTGCTCGCGGTGCGCGGGGGCGCCCTCGATTGTCCCGACGCCCGCAAGACGCACGTCCATCCGACGCCCAGGCTCGGGGGTGTGGCGGTCTTGGCCGCCTTCGTTCTCGCCCTGGGCCGCACCAGCCCCGTGGACCGCGAGATGATTTCGATCGCCGCCTCAGCGCTCGCCTTGATGCTGGCGGGCGCCCTTGACGACACGCACGGACTGTCGGCGCGGGTCCGTCTCATCCTGCAGTTCGCCTGCGCCCTGTTCGTGATCGCCGCCGGAGTGCGCCTGAATCTCCTCCCCGGAACGGCCGGCATCGTCGGGAACACGCTTTTGTCCATCGTCTGGATCGTCGGCATCACCAACGCCTACAACTTCATCGACGGCATGGATGGGCTGGCCGCATCACTCGGCGCCCTCATCGCGTTCCTCCTCGGCCTGGTGGCGCACGGCGGCGCCCAGACCGGTCTGGCTTTCGCCTGCGCTGCGCTCTACGGAGCGCTGCTCGGATTTCTGCCGCACAACCTGCGCATCGGGCGGCCCGCCAGCATTTTTCTCGGGGACTCGGGGAGCGCCAGCGTCGGGTTCCTCCTCGCCGCCCTCGCGATCAAGGAGGACTGGGCGGATGGGGACCCCTTGGTGTCGCTGGCCACCCCGGTCCTCATCTTCAGCGTCCTCATCTACGACATGGTGCAGACCACGGTGTCCCGCATCGTGTCGGGGAAGGTGCGCAGCTTCCGGCAATGGATCGACTTTGTCGGACGGGACCACATCCACCATCGCTTCACCGTTCTCCTGGGAAACCAGAGGCGGGCCCTCGCTCTGATCCTCAGTCTGGCGCTGGGCCTCGGATTGTGCGCGCTGGGGCTGCACAGGGGCGACGGGGCCGAGGCGCTCATCTTCCTGGTCCACGGTGCGCTGGTCCTCCTGGTGGTCGCGGTCCTGGAAGGGTCGGCGGCCCGCTCCTCGCCGCGCAGCGGGCCGGCGGCGGCGACCGGCAAGAAGCGGAGGTAAGGAGCGTGCTCCTGCTCGCGGTCAATGATTTTCCCCCTCTTCTGGGTGGCGAGGCCACGCTGTATCACGCCCTCGCGCGTCACCTGGAGCGGGGGGACGCGGTCGTCCTGGCGCCGAAGGTGCCGGGCGACAGCGAGGTGGACGGAGCACTTCCTGTCGAGGTCGTGCGCCGGTGGCTGCCGTCGCACGGCGGGGCGATCCGCCGGATGGCGCGCGGGCTCCTGGGCGGGGCATACCTGGCGGGGCTTCTGTTGCGGCGCAGGTTCGACTATCTGGTCTGCGGTCAACTCCTGTCGATCGGCGCGCCGCTGAGTCTTCTGGCCCGCCTGTGGCGCATTCCTTATGCCGTCATCGTGCACGGCGCAGACCTGGCGGATTACGCCGGCAGCGGTTTCTGGCGATCCCTGGCCCGTTTTATCCTCTCCAGGGCGCACACGGTTCTGGTCAACAGCCGTTTCACGGCGTCGCTCGTCGATCGAATCCTGCCCGGGGCGGCCCGCAGGATCGTCGTGCTTCCGATGGGGGTCGAGCCTGCGCCGCCCGTGTCACCCGCGCGGCTGCATGCCCTGAAGGCGAGATACGGCCTCCGGGAAGGTCCCGTCCTCCTTTCGGTGTCGCGGTTGGTGCCGATGAAGGGACACGACGTCGTGATCGACGCGCTCCGGCAACTTCTGCCGCGGTTCCCTGAGCTGGTCTATCTCGTCGTCGGCCAGGGCCCGGAGCGCGCGGCCCTCGAAATGCGGGCCCGGGAGCGTGGCGTGGAGTCGCGGGTCCGCTTCGCGGGCGCCGTCCCGGCGGACGAGCTGGCCGCGCATTACGCCCTCGCGACGCTGTTCGTACAGCTCAGCCGAGCGACCGGCGAGTACGACGGGCTGGAAGGATTCGGTCTGACGTTCCTCGAGGCCGCGAGCTTCGGCGTCGCCAGCATCGCGGGGCGATCGGGTGGCGTGCCCGAGGCGATCGCGGACGGCGAGAGCGGCCTCCTGGTTCCGCCGGAGGACGCGGCCGCCTTCGTCGCAGCCGCAGCGCGGCTCCTGTCGGATCCGCGCGAGCTCCGGCGTCTCGCGGAGGGGGCCCGGCACTGGGCCGCCTCGCATCCCTGGGAGGCGTCGGTGCGCTGTCTGCGAACCCTGACGAACGGCGCCCCGACATCCCGCGCTCCCATCCCCCGCAGGGTCGCCTGAATGTGCGGCGTGGCGGGCATCCTGAGCCTCGACGGGTCGCCCGTGCAACATACCTCCCTCAAGGCGATGACGGAGGCGCTCCGCCACCGCGGGCCGGACGAAGGGGCGGTCATCCTGCTGGGAGACGAGGACGGCGTGCCGCGCGACGCGATCGGCCGCGATACGCGGCGTGGGACCACCCGCCCGGCGACGCGGATTGGGCTGGGTCACAGGAGGCTCAAGGTGATCGACTTGAGCGGGGCAGCGGCGCAGCCGATGCGCCATGCCGGCGGCGCGTGGCTGGTCTACAACGGCGAGATCTACAACGCACCGGACCTGCGCGCCGATCTGCAGGCGCGTGGCGCGCGTTTCCGGTCCCGCTCCGATACCGAGGTCGTCCTGGAAGCGCTGTGCGCCTGGGGTTCCGCGGCACTCCCGCGGCTCAACGGCATGTTCGCCCTGGCCTTCTGGGATCCGCGCGGGCGGCGGCTCCTCCTGGCGCGTGATCGGTTCGGCGAGAAGCCGCTGTACTACGCACGGACGGGCGGGCTCCTGCTGTTCGCTTCCGAGCTGGGCGCCTTGCTGCGGCACGGCGAGGTGTCGCTCGAGATCGATCTCCAGGCGCTCGAGCTCTACCTGACGTTCGGGTTCATTCCCGCGCCCTGGACGATCTACCGCGGCGTGCGCAAACTCTCGCACGCCTCGTGCCTCGAGGCCGGCCCGGGCCGCGAGCCGATGGTGTCGCGGTACTACCGTCTGGAAGAGCGCCGCGGCGGCGAGGTCGACGACCAGCCGGAGGAGGGAGTGCGGCGCGTCCTTGAGGAGTCGGTGAGACGCCGCCTCGAGGCGGACGTACCGTTGGGCGCCTTCCTGTCGGGCGGACTCGACTCGACGGCCGTCGTGGCGTTCATGAGGCGCGCGCGTGCGGCTCCGCCGCGCACCTACTCGATGGGGATTCCGGACCTGCCCTACTTCGACGAGTCGCATCCCGCCCGCCGCACGGCCGAGCGCCTGGGGACGCTGCACCACGAGGTGCCGGTCACAGCCTCCCGCCTGCAGGCGGAGATACCCTTTGTTCTAGGCCGGCTCGACGAGCCGTTCGCCGATTCCTCGGCCCTCGCCTCCTCGGTCATCGCGCGCGAGGCGCGACGCGACCTGACGGTGGCCCTCTCGGGCGACGGTGGCGACGAGGTGTTCGGGGGATACCGTCTGTGCCGCGCGCTTGCGTCGCACGGGCTGTTGCGACGGCTCCCCGCGCGCTTCGCCGCCTTCCTTGCGGCCCTCCTGTCGCCGTTCCCGGCGCGCCACGGAGGCGGGGTACCCGGGGCGGTGCGGCAGGCGCGCCGCCTTCTCGAAGGGGCGACGACGGAGCTGGCCGCCGCTCATGCCGCCTGGATGTCGGTCTGCGGCCGCGAGGCGCGTCTCGCCCTCCGGCCGGCCGTTGCGGACGAGGATCTGGGACGACTTCTCGTGGAGGAGCGTTACCGGCGCTTCGGGGGCGGCCTGGATGCCACCCTGGCGGTCGAGGTGGATCTTCCTCTCCCCGACGACATGCTGGCCAAAGTCGATCGCACCAGCATGAGCCACTCTCTGGAAGTGCGCGCGCCGTTTCTCGATCCCGCGCTGGTCGAGCTGGCGCTGTCGTGTCCTGCGGGCCTCCACTTCGGCCCGTTCGCCGGCAAGCGCCTCTTGCGCCGGGCCCTCAGCGGGATCGTGCCGCCCCATGTCCTGCGGGCCCGCAAGCGCGGCTTCGAGGTGCCGGTCGGCCACTGGCTGACGGGACCTCTCGCCGGCCTCTACAGGGACATCGTTTCCCCCCGGGTGCTCGCCGAGATCCCCGGAATCGATCCCCGCGTGCCCGGTGCCTGGCTGGATGAGCACCGTGAGCGGGCGCGCGACCACGGTCGCGCGTTGTGGATGCTGTTCGCGCTGTGCTTCTGGCAGCAGGGGCCGCGCCGGGCGCACGCCGGGGCCTCGGGTGATGTTCGGGGTCAGTTGCGGGCGTGCTCGAGCAGGGACGCGATGGTCTTGAGAAGCTCGGAGGGGTGAATCGGCTTCGGAATGTAGGCGTCCGCGCCCAGCGCCAGGCCGCGTTTCCTGTCCTCCTCGGCCCCTTCCGTCGTGACGATGATGATCGGCAGCGTCTTCGTGCGGGCGTTGCTGCGGATGACGGAGATCAGCTTCAGACCATCCATCATCGGCATGTTGATGTCGGTGATCACCAGATCGACGTGCTCGGTCGTCAGTTTCTTCAGAGCGTCGACCCCGTCCACCGCCTCGATGATGCGGCAGTCCTTCAGCCGCCGGAGCGAGAAAGCCAGGAGCTGCCGCATCGTGGGCGAGTCTTCGACAATCAGAAAGGTCGTGGCGCTCATGGATGTCACGTCCCCGGCGGGGACGGGGCGGTGAGCAGGTCCAGGAAACCCTGCAGCTCCGACAACTTCTTCTCGGACCTCTGGTAGAGCTTCGAGCTGAACAGCGCCGTCGCCGCGTGTCCCGCGAGCAGCGTGAACAGCTCGAAGTCCAGAGGCTCGAACCGCTCTTTCTGCCGCAGCAAATGGTAAATGGCGACGACGCCGATCACGCGCGTGCCGATCTTCAGCGGGATGCAGGCGAGCGGGAGGGCGGGATCGACGCCCTTCGGATCGGGGAGCGGGTCGGCGTAGTACGACTGCCCCTCGACGGCGTCGAGAAGCGGCCCCTTCCCCGGCCGGATCTTCTCGGGCACGCTCGCGCCCATCCCCTGGCTGAGCTCGCGCTTCAGTTGGCCCGTCCGGTCGTCCACCCAGAAAATGGCGAACCCCTCGGCCCCGATGAGATTGATCAAGATCTCGCGGACCGTGTCGAGGACCTCGGAGAAGTTCAGCGTGGCATGCAGCTGGTAGGACGCGACGTACAGGTTGGCGAGATGGTTGTTCTGCGTTTCGATGTCCTCGTAGCGTGCCGCCACGCTTCGATTCATGGCCTCCACCTGCCGGAAGCGGGCCAGGAGGTCGTCGCGTTCCCGCTCCAGGGCGCGCACGCGCTCCGTGAGTTGCGCCACCGAGTCCGGGACCGACGACGGCGTCTTTCCGGAGGCCTGCTCCATCTCGCGTTCGACACCCGCCACCCTGAAGCGCAGGCGCTCATTTTCGCGCAGCAACTCCTCTGTGAAGGCGCGGGCCCGGTTGAACATGTTGCGCAGTTCTTCGCCGCGCGCCGAGAGGTCGTCGCGCTCCCCGTCGCGGGGGCCTCCGTCCCGGCTCCGGTTCATCGTTCCGAATATAGGTCCCGCCGGATACGGGTGCAATCCTGTAACCACGCTCTAGCGGCGGCAGAGACGGGCCATCTCCAGGGCGATCTCGGGGCGCGGCAGGACGAGGTCCGCGAGGCCCGCCCGGATCGCCTCGCGCGGCATGCCGAACACGGCCGCCGTCTCTTCCGATTCGGCAATCGTCCGGCCGTGACGATCCTTGATGGCACGCAGGCCGAGAACACCGTCGCCTCCCATGCCGGTCATCAAGATCCCCAGGGCGCGAGGCCCGAACAGCCCCGCGGCGGACGCCATCAGAAGGTCGGCCGACGGCGCATAGCGCTCTGAGGGTGCCCGCGGCCGCACGCGAAAGACGATCCCCGGTGGCAGCCGGTCGAGGGTCGTTTGCTGGCCGCCCGCAGCGATGTAGATGGTCCCCGGCAGCAGACGATCGCCGTCCTTCGGCTCGAACACCGGCAGGGCGCACAGTCGCGCCAGCCGCCCTGCGAACAGGGAGGTAAAGCGCTTCGGCATGTGCTGCGCAACGACCACGGCCGTGGTGGTGCGGCGAGGCACGCGCGGCAGGATCTCGAGGAGAGCCGGAGGCCCGCCCGCCGAGCAGCCGATGATGATGAGGTCGGCGGGCCGGACGTCTCCCCGGGGCGGCGCATCGTGGGGCGCGGAGCGGGAAGAGTTCACGGCGACATTCCCGCGGGATGGCGGGAGACCGCGGCGCGCTCGACGGCTATCTGTTCTTTCAAGGCCTCCGCCAGCACCGCCATCCGGTCGGGCATATTCGGGAAGCGGCGCCCGATCAACTCCTTCGCCTGCGTCATCTCCTCGCGAAAAGTCTCCGAGAAACGACGCTCGAGGACGGCCCGGCGGAACTCCTCGGGGTGATAGATCTTCAGGTCCGAGACCATGATGCGCGCCAGCCTGTGGATTTCTGAACGCGGGTCGATTGGCTCATCGGCGCCGTTGTGCGCGAGCGGCTCTGTCGATGACGGTTGGGGGAACGCTCCGGACCCGAAGGCGGAATCGGCCAGAGGAGCGCCCGGGGCCGCGGTTCGAACGGGCGTGGCGGCGGCGGGACCGGCAGCCGGGCGGCGCAGGAGGGCCGCGAGGCGGACGCGTAACTGGGGCTCGCTGATCACGTCCTCGAAGTAATCGTCGGCGCCGTACAGGTTCCCTGGGTGCCGGACAAAACGGTCCGCCTTGAACACCGATCCGACCAGCGCGACTCGCGTCCGCTTGAGGTCGGGGCTGCCCTTGACGCCTTCGCAGACGGCCACACCCAGGAGTCGCGTCATGTAGACGTTCAGCACCATGAGATCCGGGCGGTGCGCCACGGCGAACCGGAACGCGGCCTCCCCATCCGCCGTAACCTCCACCTTGCATCCCAGAGATTCGAGCGTGCGGCGCACGAGATTCCGGAACTCGCGATCCTCGTCGCCGACCAGCACCAGAGCATGGGCGCGGCCCGCCGGGCCCCTGGAGGACTCGGCACGAAAGGGCGGTGGCGCGCCCGGCGCGCCCGCGCCGCGGGGCGTCGCCGGCGCCGCGCCGGGGAGCACGGCGCCGCCCACCGCGGGGAGGCGGCCCTCCTCGGTCGTGAAGACGCGGCCGCAGGCGCCGCAGCGCACTCGGCGTCCCGGTCTCCCGGTCTCGGGGATCCGATAGCGCCGGCCACATCCCGGGCAAACGACGATCATGAGATCTCTTTAAGAAGGGCGTCGAGATTGAGGACCGTGACCTCCCCCGGCTGACCCACCACCCGCGTCACCGAGTCCACCACGAGGCCGAGGTGATCACCTGCCGATTCGATCACGATCACCTGCGCCGCCGAACCGGGGCGCCGTGGCGGAAGCCCGAGCCCTCGGCGCACGTCGACGACCGTGATGATCCGCCCGCGCAGCGCCAGGATCCCTTCCACGGCCGGTCGGGCATGAGGCACCGGTGTGGCGCCCCGATGCGTGACGATTTCGACGACCGGCCCGATCGGCACACCGAGCTCCCGCCCGTCGACCGTGAACGCCAGCGCTCCGTCCGGGCCCGGCGCCACGGAGCGGCTGCTCTCCGGAGTCTCAGGAGGTGGCGCCGGCATTCCCGCCTCCTGCGATCAAAGCCTCGGGGTCGAGGACCAGAACGGCCGCTGCGTCCCCGAGCTCCGTGGCTCCCGCCACGCCTGGGAGGTCGCGCAAGAACCGGCCGATCGGCTTGACCACGACCTCGCGGCGGCCGACGAATCCATCGACGACGATCCCGACCGTGCGCTTTTCGCCGCCGGCCACCACGGCGTACCGTCCCCCGTCCGGAGTCATGGCGCTCTCCGCGCTTGCGGCCTGCCCGAGCAGGCGATCCAGCCGCAGGAGAGGCAGCGGCCCTTCCGGACGTTCGAAGATCTCGCCACCGTCCTTGACCCGCACCCGGGCCGCGTCGAGACGGACGTTTTCGCGGATGGAAGCCAGTGGAATGGCGAATCGCTGGCCCCTCGACCTCACGATGATCGCCGGCACCATGGCCAGGCTGATCGGCACCGTGACGGTCAAGGTCGTCCCCTGTCCCTCGAC
>QHXX01000099.1:0-46797 GCA_003223135.1 Acidobacteriota bacterium
ACTTCCTGCAAGCGCGACCTGGCGGGACTCTCGGGTCAACTGGCCCTGCGGACCGGCGCCCGCACCACCACGATTCCAGGTCCCGAAACCGGTCTCCCGCGGTCGCCGCCCGACGGCCACTGTTCCACCCCGGACACGACGGACCGTCTGGAAGACACCACGACCGACACCCGGTTGGGCTCGGAGTTCATCGAGGCGCTGCCGATTCTCGGGCGGAACTACCAGTTCGAGTCGATCCAGAAGATCGAGGTGAAGACGTCGTGAGTGACCGCGGAGTTCAGCCGGGGTGCCGGGGGCAAGGCGGGTTTGCGAACATCATCACGAAATCAGGGGGGAACGAGTTCAAGGGAACGTTCAAGTTTTTCTGGCGGGGGCTGGTGCTGGACGGGGACGGAGCCGGGATCGACGACCCGCAGCTGCACGGGGGTCTGGGGGAAAACGGCCTGCGGACCTGAAATTCAGCGTGCGGAACCCCACCCCGAGAAACCCGCTGTCGATCAACGCCGAGCGCCGCTTCGGCCGTCGTTTCCAGATCGGCATGCAGTTCGAATTCTAGAGGGTGACGCGCTCGGCCCAGAGCACACCGTCGATGGCACCGATCTGGCGCAGCAGGTCGTCGGGGACGGGAGAGTCCAGATTGAACACGGCGATGGCGTGGCCGCCCGAGCGGTCTCGGCCGAGCGACAGGTAGGCGATGTTGACGGAGGCTGAGCCGATCGCGGTTCCGATCCGCCCCACCATCCCGGGTCGGTCGTCATTGCTGACGATCAGCATGTCGCCCGTGGGGAGGGCGTCGAGGTGGAACTCGTCGAGGCGCACCAGGCGGGGTTCGCGCTTGCCGAACAGCGCCCCGGCCGCCACACGCGTCCCGTCACGGCCGCGCAACGTGATGGAGATGAGCGCCGTGAAGTCCTGCGGCTCGGCGGCACGGGTCTCCAGCACCCTGATACCGGCGTCCCTTGCCAGAACGAGCGCGTTGACGACGTTGACGGGATCGGAGAGCTTGGCCTGCAGGAAGCCCTTCAGGAACGAGGCGGTCAGAGGACGCATCGGATACTCCTGCACGCTCCCCGAGTACTCCACGTTCACCTCGGAGACCGGCCCGCGCGCCAGGGACGACAGGAGCTTCCCGAGCCTCTCGCACAGATCGCGGTATGGCTGCAGGATCGGAAGGAGCCGCGGATCGATCCCCTCCACGTTGACCGCGTTGATGACCAGATTGTCCTTGAGGTAGGCTGCGATCTGCTCGGCGATACGCACGGCGACCTTTTCCTGCGCCTCTTGAGTGGACGCGCCGAGGTGGGGCGTCAGGATGACCGTGTCGAGAGACAGGAGGGGGCTGCCGGCGGGCGGCTCGTTCTCGAAGACATCGAGGGCGGCGCCGGCGACATGGCCCGACACGAGGGCCCCGTGCAGGGCCGTCTCGTCGATGATACCGCCGCGCGCCACGTTCAGGATGCGCACACCCTTCTTGCAGCGGCTCAGCTCGTCGGCGCCGATCAGGTGGCGCGTCGCGTCGCTGAGCGGCAGGTGCAGGGTAATAAAGTCGGAGCGCTCATAGACGGCGCGGATGGGGACCGGAGTCACGCCGAGGCGCGCGGCGACCTCCTCGGACAGCACCGGGTCGTAACCGATCACGTCCATGCCGAAGGCGCGGGCTCGCGCCGCCACCTCGCGGCCGACCTTTCCCAGACCCAGGACGCCGAGCGTCTTGCCGCACAGCTCGACCCCGAGGATCTGGCCCCGATCCCAGCGCCCGGCCCTCATCGAGCGGTCCGCTCGCGGGATCTGCCGCGCCAGGGCCAGGAGGAGCGACAGGGTGTGTTCGGCCGCGGAGATCGTGTTCTCGCCGGGCGCGTTCATCACCACGATGCCACGCTTGGTGGCCGCGGCCACGTCCACGTTGTCAACACCCGCCCCGGCCCGTCCCACGACACGCAGCTTGGGAGCCTTGCGCATCACCTCATCGGTGATACGCGTATCCGAGCGCACCACGATCCCCTCGATGTCGGCGACCGCCTTCAGAAGATCGTTGCCGGAAATCCCGGGGCGGTGGTCGGCCTCGATCCCGGCCCGCCGCAAGACGTCCGCGCACACCGGCAGGACCGTGTCGGCGATGAGGACCTTCACGCGGCCATCTCCTTCAGGACCTCATCCATGGCCGCGAGCAGGTCCCGGATCTCCTCGACCGTATGATCCCCCATGTGCCCGACGCGGAACGTGGCCTCCTTGAGCCTGCCGTAGCCGTTGCTGATTCCGAAGCCCCGGGCGACCAGGCCGGCGACGAACCGGGCCACGTCGATGCCGCGGGTGTTGGCGACGCAGGTGACGGTGTTCGAGCGGGCCCGCTCCTCAGCGAACAGGCCGAGCCGCCCCGCGGCCCAGGCGCGCGTCAGGTCGGCCATGGCGCGGTGGCGGGCGTAGCGCGCGTCCAGCCCCTCGGTCTCGATCCGTTTCATCTGCGCCCGAAGCGCGAACATGTGGCTCACCGACGGGGTCGCCATGGGCGTGCTCCTGTCGAAGCAGCTCTTCAGGCGGATGAAATCGAAGTAATACCCCTTCCCCACCCGCCGGGCCGACCGCTCCAGGGCGCGCGGCGACACCGCGCACACGGAGAAGCCCGGCGGCAGGGCCAGGCACTTCTGCACGGACGCCAGGCAGACGTCGATGTCGTTCCTGTCCACCTCGACCGGGATCCCTCCGAGCGACGAGACGGCGTCCACGAGCAGGAGCACGTCGCTCTGGCGGCGCACCGCCTCGGCGATCTCCGGCAGCGGATTCACGACACCCGTCGAGGTCTCGTTGTGGACGAGCGCTATGGCGTCGTACCGCCCGGTGGCCAGCAGGTCGGCGACCGCCTGGGCCCGCACCGCCTTTCCCCATTCGACGTGCAGAGGGTCGGCCTCGAGCCCGCAGGCGACGGCCACCTCGTAGAAGCGCTCCGAGAATGCGCCGCAGACCGGGACCAGCACACGGCGCGTCACGCAATTCCGCAGCGCCGCCTCCCACAGCCCGGTGGCCGAGCAGGCGGTCAGGAAGACATCGTACGCGCGGGTCCCGAACAGGGCCCGCAGCCGCGGCACCAGGTCGCGGATCAGGTCCTGCATCTCGATTCCACGGTGCCCGATGATGGGGCGGCCCATCTCGCGCAGGATGTCCGGGGCGACCTCGGTGGGGCCCGGGGTGAAGAGGACCGTGTGGTCCCGTTTCGATGCGGGCACGGCGTCCTTCTCCTTCAGCGCGGGAACAGCTTGCTGATGTCGAGGTAGATGACCGTCGCCATGAACAGGAGGAGGAGGACGAGACCCGCCTGCATGACCCGTTCCTTGAGCTGAACCGAGAGATCCCGTCGAATCGTTCCTTCGATCATCAGAGTGAAGACGTGTCCGCCGTCCAGGGGCGGGATCGGGAACAGGTTGATGATGCCAAGCTGCAGGCTGACGAAGGCGATGAACTCGAGAAAGTGGGACAGCCCCTCCTGCGCGGTCACGCCGGACGCCAGGTAGAGCCCGATCGGCCCCGAGAACGAGCGCAGAGACAGCTCGCCGAGGAACAGCTTCTTGAGAGTCAGGAACATCAGCGACGCGTTGTCGAGGTTCCTGCGCATCGCCCCGCCCAGGGCGTCGACGAAACCGTACGAGCGGGTCGTCATCGGCGGAGTCGGCAGAAAGCCGATCACCCCCTTGTTCCCCTCGCGCACCGGGGTGATGACCTTCTCGAGCGTCTCCCCGCCGCGCTGGATCACGAAATGCAGCGGCTTGCCGGGTGACGCCTGGATCGTTTTGATGACTTTGCCGATGGTCGTCATCGCAACACCGTCGATCGACACGATCCGGTCGCCGGAACGCAGATCCGCCTTCTCGGCCGGGCGGCCGGGCTGGGGGTCGCTGACGATCACGCCGGTCGCGGGGCCGAACGAGAGGATACCGACGCTGTTGCGCGTGTCCGCCTGGATGGGAAGCTGCACCGTCAGATGCCGACCCGCGTGCTCGAGCACCACCTCCTTCGTCTGCCCCGGGCTGAGGAGGATGGCCCACTCCAGTTCCTTCCAGGTCGTGACGGGCTGTCCTCCGATGCTCAGGATCCGGTCCCCGGGCTGGATACCCGCCGCGACAGCAGGCGAGTCGGGATCGATCTCGCCGACCACCGGCGGCTGGGAGGGATAAATCGGCTCCTGAATGCCCATCATCAGGATCGCCACGGTCAGGACGTACGCCGTGATCAGATTGAACACCGCTCCCATGACGAACACCAGGAAGCGCTGGAAGCGCGAACGGGACATGAGGTCGCCCGGGTCGAGGCTGCCGCTGGTCTCCTCCGGCGTCTCTCCCTTGAGCTTGACGTAACCTCCCAGCGGCACCCAGGAGACGCGGTAGTCGGTGCCGCCGCGCCGGAATCCAAAGATGCGCGGTCCGAAGCCGACGGAGAAGACCTCGACGGTCACGCCGAGCCACTTGGCGACCAGGTAATGACCGAACTCGTGGAACAGGACCACGACGCCCAGGACCACGACGAACGGCAGGGCGAACTGCCAGATCCAGCTCATGTGCTCCAGTATGAAGCTCAACTCGCACCTCCCCGCGATAGGATTTCCTCGGCTGCGCCGCGCGACCAGGCGTCCGCCTCCAGGACGCTCTCGAGCGATGTGACCGGGACGGGCCGGTGGCGCCGGAGCACGCTTTCGACCACCCGCGGAATGCCCGGGAAATCGAGGCGCCAGGACAAGAACGCGCTCACCGCGATCTCGTTGGCGGCATTCAGCACGGCCGGCGCGGTCCCGCCCTCCCGCAGTGCGCCGTAGGCCAGATCGAGGCTCGGGAAGCGCCGCCGGTCGACCGTGAAAAACTCCAGCCGCTCCTGCGCCGCCAGGTCGGGGGCGGCGACCGGCCCGGCGAAGCGCTCGGGGTACCCGAGGGCGTACTGGAGGGGCGCCCGCATGTCCGGAACGCCCATCTGGCAGAGCACCGAACCGTCCACCATCTCGACCATCGAATGCACGATGCTTTGCGGATGCAGAACCACGTCCAGGCGATCGGCTTCGAGGCCGAACAGCCACCGCGCCTCGATCACCTCCAGCCCCTTGTTCATGAGCGTGGCGCTGTCGATGCTGATCTTCCTGCCCATGTCCCATACCGGGTGGCGCAACGCCTGCTCCGGCGTCACCCGCGCCAGCTCCTCGATCGGTGTGGTCCGGAACGGGCCGCCGGAAGCGGTCAGGACGATCCGCCGCACGTCTTCGCTCCGGCTGCCCCGCAGGCACTGGTGTACGGCCGAGTGCTCGCTGTCCACCGGGAGAAGGAGCGCTCCGGTCTTGCTTATCGTCTGCATCAGGAGCGCCCCCGCCATCACCAGGCTCTCCTTGTTGGCGAGCGCCACGGTCTTGCCGGCCTTCAGCGCCTCGTAGGTCGGGGGCAGCCCCGCCGCCCCGACCACGGCCGCGACGACGAGGTCGGCGGCGGGGTACGAGGCGGCCGCGAGGAGCCCTTCCTTTCCCGTCACGATCTCGCAGCGCGCGCGTCTCGCCGCCGGCTCCAGGAGGGCGCGCCGGGCCTCTTCCTCGATGACCGCCAGGCGCGGCCGGTGCGTCTCGATCTGCCGGGCCAGGAGCTCGGCGTTCTTGCCCGCCGCCAGCGCCACGATCTCGAAGCGTTCGGGAAAGCGACCGATCAGGTCGAGCGCCTGGACCCCGACCGACCCGGTCGATCCCAAAACGGCGACCGCGCGACGCGCGCCATCACCCATCAGTGCGTCCTCATGGCGAATTGGTAATAGTAGTAAAGGACCGGACCGGCGTACAGGAGGGAATCGACCCGATCGAGAATGCCGCCGTGGCCGGGGACCAGTGCGGCACTGTCCTTCATCCCCGCCCCCCGCTTCAGCATCGACTCCACGAGGTCTCCCAGGATACCGATCGTCCCCAACGCCAGACCCAGGATGACGCAGTCGATGACGCTCAGGCGATTGATGAACCAGGCCTTCGCCACGAACCCCGCCAGGAGCGCCCCCACGACACCGCCCACCGCGCCCTCGACCGTCTTTTTGGGGCTGACGCGTGGCGCCAGAGGCCGGCGACCGAAGGTCGTGCCGACATAGTACGCGGCGGTGTCGCTGCTCCACACGACGAAGAACAGCAGGAACACGAGGTCGGACCCGGTCTCGTCCCCTTTCGGCAGGTCGTTGATGATCCTCAGATCGATGAGATATCCGAACAACACGCCGATGAACGTCGCGATGAAGAAGGTCGTGCCGATGTCCGCCAGCGCCGATCCCCAGTCGCCGCCGCGCCACAACGAGGCCAGGGGCAGGGCGATCAGGCCGAGGGCGAGGGCGTAACGGATGTCGAATTCCGCGAAGGCGAAGGAGGCCATGACGAGCACGGCGACCAGGGCCCCGAGAAGACGATGGCAGCGATGACCGCGCGCCGCGGCCAGGCGGTAGAGCTCCCGCAGCGCCAGCAGCGCGGTGACCGTCACCAGGATCTCGTAGACCCCCGGATGAAACTTTTTGACGATCACCCAGAAGACAGGAAGGAAGACGGCCGCGGAAAGGACCCGCTTCATGAGGAAACCGGGGGCGCGCTCACTCGGGCGGGCTCAGACCGTGACCTTGCCCGGCGACAGGCTGACCGGCTCCGGCTCGGAGCCGTCCACCCGGCCGTAACGCCGCTCGCGCTTCTGGTAATCGACGATGGCCTGCAGAAGCTCCCTCTTGCGAAAGTCGGGCCACAGGGTCTCGGTGACCCAGATCTCTGCATAGGCGATCTGCCACAGGAGGAAGTTGCTGATCCGCAGCTCGCCGGACGTGCGGATCAGGAGATCGGGGTCGGGTTGTCCTGCCGTGTACAGATATCGTGAGAACGAGGCTTCGTCGACGGGCGCCTCAGGGGACCCGGATGGGCCCCTGTCGGCAAGGATCCGGTTGACCGCGTCCACGATTTCCGCCCTCCCCCCGTATGACAACGCGATATTGAAGAGGAGCCCCGTGTTCCCCCGCGTCGCTTCCATTCCCTCCTGCAGCTCACGCTTGATGGTCGGATTGAGCTCGTCCTTCCGGCCGATGACGTTGAAGGCGATGTTGTGGCTCTGCAGCGTGTCCAGCTCTTTCTTGAGATACTCGCGCAGCAGGCCCATCAGGGTATCGACCTCCCGGCGCGGCCGCTTCCAGTTCTCGACCGAGAAGGCATACAGGGTCAGGACCTGACAGCCGAGGCGGGCCGAGGTCTCGACCACGTCCCGCACGGCGGCGATGCCGGCCCGGTGCCCGGCGACGCGGGGCAGGCTGCGCATCCGGGCCCAGCGGCCGTTGCCGTCCATGATGATCGCGATGTGCCGCGGCAGGCGCGCGAAATCGATCTGCGCGAGGAACTGCTCCTCGGGTGATCCCTTGGCGATGAGTCCTTCCAAATCTCTTGCCGGATGGGACATGGCGGGGGTCGTCGCTCCCACGCGGAGTGAGCCGAAATCGTAACACACGCGCGATAGAGGGAGCAAGGACGGATCCGCCGTCACGACCGGTACCCGTGCGGGTGCGTGCGCGCAAAACGCCAGGCCGTCTCCAGGATCGATTCCAGTCCCGGAAAGCGCGGCGTCCACCCGATCTCCCGCCGCGCCCGCCCGGAGGAGGCCACGAGGCTCTCGGGGTCCCCGGGCCGGCGGGAAGCCTTGCGGATCGGGATCGGCTTGCCCGTGATCCGGCGGGCCGCCTCGATCACCTGCAGGACCGAGAAGCCGGCGCCGTTCCCGAGATTGAGCACCGAGGCCCCGCCCATTCTCTCCAGGCTCTCCAGCGCGCGCACGTGGCCGTCCGCCAGGTCCTCCACGTGGACGTAGTCGCGCACCGCCGTCCCGTCGTGAGTGGCGTAGTCGGTGCCGAATACCGGCACCGGATCGTCGGTGAGGGCGGCCCGGAGCACGTTCGGGACCAGGTGCGTCTCGGGATCGTGGACCTCCCCCAGCGAGCCGTCCGCGCTCGCCCCGGCGGCGTTGAAGTAGCGGAGCGACACGGAAGCGAATCCGTAGGCCGCATGGTACCAGCGCAGGGCCTTCTCGAGGGCCAGCTTGGTTTCGCCGTAGGGGTTGGTCGGCCGGGTCGGATGCTCCTCATCCATCGGAATCACCACCGGCTCGCCGTACACCGCGGCGGTGGAGGAGAGCACGAGGCGCATGACACCGCGCTCGCGCAGGACGTCCAAAAGCGCCAGGGAGCGCTCGAGGTTGTTGCGGTAGTATTCCCCGGGCCGCTGCACCGATTCCCCCACCAGCGAGGAGGCCGCGAAGTGGACGACGGCGTCGATCTTCTTCGATCCCAGGAGGTCGCGTAGCAGGGCGCGCTCTCCGAAGTCCCCGACCACCAGTTCCATCCCGGCGACGGCCTCGCGGTGTCCTGCGCTCAGGTCGTCCAGCACGATCGGCTCGTGCCCCGCCTCGCACAGCCGCCGCACCGTCACCGCGCCGATAAAACCGGCGCCCCCCGTCACCAGAAGCCTCACGATGCCTCCTTCTCATAGAGGACGCGCTCCAGAACCAACCCGCACGCCGGGGCGACCGGCCCGGCCTGCCGTCGGTCCCGGGCCTTCAAGATATGCGGAATCGAACCGGGATCCAGCCGGCCGCGTCCGGCGAGAATCAGGGTTCCGGCGAGCGTGCGCACCATGTGCCTAAGGAACCCGTTCCCCACGACGCGGTAGCGCACCTCAACTCCGTTCTCCGTCACTTCCGAGGCGCTCAGAGTGCGGACCTTGTCTTCGAGCTCGGAATCCGCCGGGCAGAACGACGTGAAGTCGTGCGTCCCGAGGAGGTCGCGCGCGGCCCGGCGCATCGCCTCGACGTCCAGGCGACCGTGCACCGGAGCGACGAAAGGCGCGTCGAACGGCGAAACCCGCTCCGCCCGCGTGATCCGGTAGAGGTATTCTTTTCCCCGCGCGTCGGCGCGCGCGTGGAACGACTCCGGCACCTCCTCCGCGTGCATCACCGCGATGTCCGGAGGCAGGCGTGCATTCAGGCCGCGGAGCAGCCCCGCGATCGGAATGCGCGAAGAAATCGCGACGTTCGCCACCTGCCCGCGGGCGTGCACCCCGGCGTCGGTCCGGCCCGCTCCCGCGATCCGGACCGGCTCCTGCAGCATGCGGGCGATCCGCTCCTCCAGAATCCCCTGCACCGTCGCTCGTCCAGGCTGCACCTGCCAGCCGGCGAAGCGCGTGCCGACGTACGACACGATCATTTTGAGGTTACGCATGCCGGGGTGCCTGCACGGGTCGCATTATAGCGGCCGGGGCTTGTACATCGAGCGCCGGCCGTTTGACGGGCGGGAAACCGGCCGGTATAATCCAGCGCCTCCCGGACGCAGATGCACGGAATTCACGAGGTGACGATGACGATCTCCCCGCGCTTCAGGCTCGCGTCGCTGGTCCTGGCCGGCATCCTGTCGCTGGCGGCCGGGCCGCCGGACTACAAGACCCCGGGCAAGGACTGGGGCAAGGGCCCCGTCAAATGGATCATGACCGACGAGGAGGAGAAAGAGTGGAAGAAGCTGCGCACGGATGAGGAGCGCGCGGCCTTCGTCAAATCATTCTGGGAGAAACGCGACCCGACGCCGGGCACGCCGGAGAACGAGTACCAGGTCATCTTCTGGAAGAAGGTCGAGGAGGCGGAGAAGGCGTTCAAGACGCAGACCACCGATTACGGATCATTGACCGACCGGGGACGGGTCTATCTTCTGATCGGCCCCCCCGCCAAGATGGACAAGGACACGCGCGGTCACATCATCTGGATCTACGAGCCGAATGAAATCCTTGGAATCACGACGCGCTTCGAACTGATGTTCGCCGCCGGACAGCAGAATCCGCTTCTCCTGGACCGCAAGAGGCTCGAGGAGTACGTCGCCGCCCATCCGGAAACTCGCGGAATCGGATGGAAGATCCCGGGCGCGCAGGTGGCCGAGGCGACGCCCGACGTTCCCACGGCTCCGACCCGAAAACCCGAGGAGGACCTGTCGCCCGAGAGCAAGCGCCAGATCCCGATCCTGGAATCGCTCCTCGCCAAGGGATCGGGCCCGACCGCAGTGCCCTTCGAGGTCGCTTTCGACTATTACGCCGCCGCGGACGGGACCACGTTGACCGTCGTCACCGTCGAGGCGCCGCGCGAGGCGGCGCACGGCAGCGGTGACGCCGCCCTTCAACCGTTCGCCCGACTGGAGCCGGCCACCGAGGGCAAGCCGGTGAACCTGACCGGCGATCGTCCCTTCCTCCCGGCGCCTCTGAACGAGGCGCCGCCGGCCTCCTACACGTACCAGTCGCGCCACAATCTGCCGCCCGGAAGTTACAGGCTCGCGGTCGTGGTCGAAGACAAAGTGGTGCCGGGCCAGGTGGGGACGCTGGTCAGGACGATCGACGTGCCCGATTTTCGGAGCAAAGAGCTCAACCTGAGCAGTGTGTCGCTCCTTTCCGGATTCACGCGCCTGGACCCGAACCCGGGACCGGACGACAAGGCGCATGCGGGTCCCTACGTCCTCGGGTCGTTCCGGCTCGTGCCTCGCGCCACGTTGGTGCTGCAGAAGGGCGAGGCGGTGACCTTTTACTACCAGGTGTACAACCCTGCGCCCAATCCCGCCAGCGGCCGTCCCAGCCTGGAGTCGACCGTGACCTTCTTCCTCAAGGACGGCGCCGGCTGGAAGCGCTACCGGCCACCCCTGGTTCGCCAGCTCACCGGGCAGGTCGACCTGTACGCCATCGACCTGAAAGATCTGCTGGCGCCGAATCAGCCGTTGCCGGCCGACTTCAAGATGGAGATGAAGCTGGCCGACAAGATCGCCGGCAAGGAACAGAATCGCGAGGTCGTCTTCACCGTCCGCTGACCAGAAGCGTCAGCTCCTCGGTGTTCAGACGCACGGAGCGACCGAGAGGCAGCGTGGTCTTCGCGGGACAGTGCCCCGCGGGGAAGTCGATCACGACCGGGTAGTTCGTCCCCGCGAGGTGCCGTTCCAGGATGTCGCGGAGGGGCATGTCGTTCCGAGGATCCTTCGCGGCGCAGCCGACCAGACGACCCACCACCATGCCGCGCAGCTTCTGCAACCGTCCGGCCAGGCGAAGATGGCCCAGCATCCGGTCGATCCTGAAAGGCTCCTCATTGACCTCCTCCCAGAAAAGAATGGCCCCGTCCGTCGGCACCTCGTAGGGCGTCCCCACCAGGCCGACCAGGAGCGACAGGCAGCCGCCCAAAAGCGGTCCCTCCCCAACCCCGGGGCGGAGGATCGACGATGCCGCGAGCGGCCAGGCCAAATCTTTTCCAGTCCCTGACAGCGCCTTCCACAGGGACGACTCGTCGAACAGAGAGAGATCGCCCAGCTCGGAGACGTGCGGGCCATAGTAGGTCGACAGGCGCAGCTTCCTGAAGACCGCCGACTGCAAGACGGTGATGTCGCTGTAGCCGATCAGCGCCTTCGGCTGCCGACGCAGGGGCTCGAGGTCGAGATCGGCCACGATACGGGCGCTGCCGTACCCGCCGCGGGCGCACCAGATCGCCCGAATCTTCGGATCGGCCACGAACGCGTCGAGATCGTGAAGCCGCTCACGGTCGGTGCCGGCGAGGTAGGCGTGACGCCGGCCGAGGTTTTTGCCGAGAACGGGTCGGAACCCCCGCGCTTCGAGATAGGACACGCCGCTCTCGAGCGCATCGCTCCTGATCGGCCCGCCGGGCGCGGCGATGCCGATGCGGTCGCCGGACGAGAGAGGCGGCGGGAGCGTCTTCAACCCCGGCTCCGCGAGACGCCCTTGCGGAACGCATCGAACTCACGGCGGGCGCGCTGGAGCGTGTCGTGATCGGACATCACCTCCATCCCGACCATGGCCAGCGAGCGCGTCGCGACCCGCAGGCCGGCGCGGCCGCGGGGCCCGCCCGCCAGCCTCGCGAAATCGCGTGAGTGCAGGGGCACCGAGTGCGGCGCGATGGCGACGTAGGGATGGATCGACGGCACGACCTGGCTGACGTTGCCCATATCGAGCGAACCCATTTTCTTGCGCGGGGCATCGACCGTTCTCCGGCCGAGCCGGCGCAGCTCCTTCTTGAACAGGTCGGCCAGCACCCGGTTGGTGACCATCTCGGCGTACGGGTGATCGAGAGAGCGGATGGAAGAGCCGGCGCCCGTGCCCCGGGCCGCGGCGCGCACCGCTTCACGGAAGCGCCTCTCCACGCGGGAGAGAGTCGGAAGATCACGCGCCCGCAGGGTAAACCTCCCCACCGCCCGGTCCGGGACGATGTTGGCGCGCTTGCCTCCCTCGATGATCACGCCCGGCATGCGCACCTCGCGCGGCAGGCGGTGGCGCAGCCGGTGCAGGTCGATGAATAACCGGATGAGCGCGTCGAGGGCATTGATCCCTTTCTCGGGAGAGGACACGGCGTGCGCCGACCGTCCGTGGAACGTGACTTGAAGCGAATGGCAGGCCAGGGAGGTCGTATAGACGCGATTCTCCGTGGAAGGGTGGAACATCAGGGCGCAGTCGATGCCCCGGAACACGCCACGCTCGGTCATCAGGACCTTGCCGCCGATCGTCTCCTCCGCCGGTGTCCCAACGATGACAATCTCACCCGGCATGCCGCGAAGCGCCCGCGCCAGGGCCGCCCCGGCCCCGGCGCTGGCCGCGCCGATCAGGTTGTGGCCACAGGCGTGACCGAGTCCCGGCAGCGCGTCGTACTCGGCGAGGAAGGCGACACGCGCCCCGCCGCGCCCGAGCCGTTTCCGTGCAATGAAGGCGGTGCGAAGCCCGCCGGCGCCGCGCCGGATCTTGAATCCTTCCCTCTTAAGGAAGCGCGTGAGCAAGCGCGCCGACTCAAACTCTTCCAGGCTCAACTCGGCGCGGCGGTGCAGGGCGCGGCTCAGCGTCTCAACCGCAGGCCGCAGACGCGCGATCTCGCGCTCCAGGCTCGACCTCAACACGGGCGAGGGGGGCACGCCGGGACGATGCCTGGCGAGATGAGCGCTCGCACGTGCCGCCTCAAGGATGGACCGGAGTGATCCGTAAGCCGAATCCTGTTGCCGCCGTTTCCGGCGGCCGATGGTCATTCCTCTACCCCCGTGGTTACCCGCGGGGGCGGCGTCCCGTACCCGCAGGAACCGCGGCGTCCGCCGTCCCGAAGGACCATGGAGCCGTCGGTCCCCGGCACGGGGGCCAAGCGACCTACCCGGGAGCTTTCGGGCGGGCCACCCGTGAGCGCTCCCCTATTTGGCCTTGCTCCTTGCGGGGTTTGCCGAGCCGCCCCGGTCACCCGGGGCGCTGGTGGGCTCTTACCCCACCGTTTCACCCTTACCGGGACAGGAGGCGGGGCCTCCTGTCCCGGCGGTCTGTTTTCTGTGGCACTTTCCTTCCCGTCACCGGGACTGGGTGTTACCCAGCGCAATGCCCTGCGGAGTTCGGACTTTCCTCTCCCCGGACGTTCGTCCGGGCAGCGACCATCCGGATCACTCCGGCCGAGAAGGATCTTAACAAAGCCGCGGATCGCGACGCAACAACGCATGCTACGATACGACCCCCCGCCCCCTCGGAGACCGGATGCCCGGAGACATCACTCTCGAGAAAGACGTCCCTTACAGCGTCGAAGCCGAGCGCTCGGTGCTCGGCGCCATCCTGATCGAGAACACCGCCATCAACCGCGCGCAGGAAATCCTCCGGGAGGAGGATTTCTATCGCGAGCCGCACCGCAAAATCTTCAAGGTGATGACCGATCTGTCCGAGAAGACGACGGCCATCGACCCCGTGACCGTCAAGGACGAGCTGTCCCGCGCCGGCGACCTGGAGGCGGTGGGTGGTCCCGCCTACATCGCCTCGCTCGTCGACGGCGTGCCGCGCTCGGCCAACGTCGAGTACTACGCCCGCATCGTCAAGGAGAAAGCGGTCCTGCGCAGTCTCATCGAGGCCGGCGGGCGCATCGTTTCGACCGCCTACGAGGCCAGCCAGGACGCCGACGACATCCTCGATCAGTCGGAGCGCATGATCTTCCAGATCGCCCAGGACCGTCTGCGCGAGGGTTTCGTGCCGATGAGGGCGATCGCCGACCAGAGCCTGAAGGCGATCGAACGGCTCGCCGAGAGACGCGAGCTCATCACCGGGCTGCCGACGGGGTACCGGTTGCTCGATGAGTACACGTCCGGCCTGCAGCCCGCCGACCTCATCGTCCTCGCCGCCCGCCCCGGCATGGGCAAGACCTCGTTCGCCCTCAACGTCGCGCAACATGCCGGCCTGCGCGCGGGCACGAGGGTCGGCATCTTCTCGCTGGAGATGACGCGGGAGCAGCTCTTTTTGAGGATGCTGACCGGCCTGGCTCGGGTGGACAGCCACCGCCTGCGCACCGGTCGCCTGACGAAGGAGGAGTGGAAGCAGCTCACGAAGGCGTTCGGCGAGCTCGCCGCGGGCAAGGTCTTCATCGACGACTCGGCGGGGATCTCGGTCCTCGAAATGCGCGCCAAGAGCCGGCGCCTGAAGCTCGAGCAGGGGCTGGACCTCGTCGTGATTGACTACATGCAGCTCATCCGCAACCGTTCCCGGTTCGAGAATCGCCAGCAGGAGATGGCCGAGATCTCACGCTCGCTGAAGGAGCTGGCCAAGGAGCTGAACGTTCCGGTCATCGCCGTTTCGCAACTGTCGCGCGCGCCGGAACAGCGCGGCGAGAAAGGCCGGCCGCAGCTCTCGGACCTGCGCGAGTCCGGGGCCATCGAGCAGGATGCCGATGTCGTCCTTCTCCTCTACCGCGAGGAAATGTACAAACCGACCGAGGAGAACCGCGGCATCGCCAAGGTCATCATCGCCAAACAGAGAAACGGTCCGACCGCCGAGTTCGACATGGCCTTCATCCGCGAGTACACGCGGTTCGAGGACCTGGAGCACCAGCCCGGGTGATGCTCCCACTCGACGCCCACCGGCCCACCTGGGCCGAGATCGACCTCGACACGCTGTCCCGCAACCTGGGGGCGATCCGCCGCCGCATCGGACCGCGGCCGATCCTGGCGGTGGTGAAGGCCAACGCCTACGGCCACGGCGCGGCGGAGGTGGCGCGCTCCCTGGAGACGGAAGGTGTCGAGCGCTTCGGCGTCGCGATTCCCGAGGAAGGGATTGAGCTGCGCCGGGCCGGAATCCGGGCGCCGATCCTCGTTCTGGGGGGGTTCGCGCCGCCCCAGGCCGATCTCCTGCTCCAGCACTCTCTGGTCCCCGCGATCTATCGGCCGGACCAGGTCGAATCCCTGTCCTCGGCCGCGACACGCCGTGGGGTGACGGCGCCCGCGCACCTCAAGGTCGATACCGGTATGGGCCGTCTCGGCGTGCCGGTCGCCGACGTCCCGGCCTTCCTGGAGGTTTTCCGGAGGGCTCCGTCGATCCGGCTGATGGGCGTGTTCTCCCACCTCGCCGTGGCCGACGACCCGGCCGATCCGTTCACGGCGCGCCAGATCGATCTGTTCCAGGAAGCGATCCGCGCTCTCAGTGCGGCACGCCTGTCGCCCGACGAGGTCCACCTCGCCAACAGCGCCGCCATCATGGATCATCCGCCCGCCTGGCTGACGCTGGTCCGTCCGGGCCTGGTCCTCTACGGCTATCCCCCGTCCGCCAAGGTGACACCGCTCCCCGTTCACCCCGTCCTGTCTCTCAAGACGCGCATCATCTATATAAAGGAAGTGCCTCCCGGCACGACGCTGGGATACGGCCGGACCTTCGAGGCGCGCCGGTCCACCCGGGTCGCCTCCCTGGCGCTGGGGTACGACGACGGCTTGCCCCGCCTCGTGTCCAACCGCGGCCACGTCCTCGTGCGCGGCCGCCGCGCCCCCGTGGTCGGACGGGTCAGCATGGATCTGACCACGGTCGACGTGACCGACGTTCCGGGTGCGGCCCTGGGGGACCTGGTCACCATCATCGGCGTCTGTGGACACGAGGCCCTGGGTGCCGACCAGGTCGCCGCCTGGGCCGAGACGATTTCCTGGGAGGTGCTCTGCGGGATCGGCTCGCGAGTGCCGCGGGTCTATGTCCGCGGGTCGGAGAGGCGGGTCGTCTCGCGCTTCGGAGAACCGGAAGCCTGATCCGCTCCCCTAGTCGCAACTGCCGCGACACGCTATCATGTGCGCGTTGTCATAATGTCATAGATCCGTTTCACCGGCCTGCTCCCGGGCCGCAATGAGGTGATCACCGTGGGAACATTCGTACTACGCACCCTTCTCATCGTCCTGTCGATCCTGTTCGGCGCGCAGATCAGACCCATCACGCTTCATCCCCTCGACCTGACCGGCCTGGTCATCGGGAGCGGGGCGGCGGCGCTGATCGTCGCGCTGGAATACCTGCTTCGCGGTCTCGAGATGAACGCCCTCCTCGGAGGCCTTGCGGGCCTCTTGATCGGAGGGGCGGCCGCGGGCGTCGTCGTGGGGCTCCTGCCGCTCGACATGTTCTCCTTCGCCCCGCCGATCGCAATCCAGGGCTTCCTCTTTCTGCTGTTCGGATACACGGGGATGGCCATCGGCGCCGCGCGCGGGGAGCGCTTCTCCCTTTCGAGCCTGCGCGCCGCGTGGGCCGAGGGGGGGCAGAAGCAGAACTTCAAAATCCTCGACACCAGCGTCATCATCGACGGCCGCATCGCCGATGTCTGCGAGACCGGCTTTCTGGACGGAACCCTGGTGGTCCCCCAGTTCGTCCTCAGGGAGTTGCAGTACATCGCCGACTCCCAGGATTCCCTGAAGCGGAACCGCGGGCGCAAGGGGCTCGATATCCTGCAGCGCATCAAGAAGGGCCCCGAGGTCAAGGTCCTCATCTCGGAGGCCGATTTCCCTGAAATCAAGGACGTCGACATGAAGCTGATCGAGCTGGCCAAGCAGCTCGGGGGCAAGATCATCACGAACGATTTCAACCTCAACAAGGTGGCCGAGCTGCGCGGCGTCCAGGTCCTGAACATCAACTCCCTGGCGAACTCCCTCAAGCCGGTCGTCCTGCCCGGCGAGTCGATGAAGGTCTTCATCCTGAAGGAGGGCAAGGAGGCCAACCAGGGCGTGGGCTACCTGGACGACGGGACCATGGTCGTGGTCGACAACGCCAAGCGCCACATCGGCAGGAACATCGAGATCACCGTGACCTCGGTCCTGCAGACGACGGCCGGCAAGATGTTTTTCGGCAAGTCCGATACGGCCGACGAGGCCACGCCCATCGACCAGCGCCCGCGGAGGACCGGCGCTTGAAACGGGCGATAGTCCTCGTCGGGCTCGCCTTGTCTGCGGCGGGCCCGGCGCTCGTGGCAGCCGAGACCGCCCCTCCGGCGCACGCCTATCTCATCATGCCGTCCGAGAACACCGCCGAGGACCGCTCGCTCGACTGGTTGTCCACCGGTCTGGCCCACTCCCTGGGCGAATACCTGCTCGGATTCGGGCAGCAGGTGATGGACGACGAAGAGCGCTCCGTTCTGCTGGAGGGAAGCGGCATTCCACCCGGCGCACCCCTGGCGCTCGCCAGCGCCCTGGAGCTGGGACGCAAGACGCTGTCCCGCCCTGCAGGCCTGCGCATCGATCGCCTGGTCCTCGGCCGCTTCAACGTGGACCGTGGCGACATCACCCTCGCCGCGCGCGTCATCGACATCCAGCTGGAGAAGGCGCGTCCCTGGCTGTCGCGCTCAGGCCGCCTGAAAGATCTCCTGGAGGTGAACCGAGATCTGGCCTTGGCGCTGGCGCGTGACGAGAAGATCGTGGTGACCGACGGGCGCGCGGAGCTCCTGCGCAAGCAGTCGGAGGACGTTCCCCTCCTGGCCTTCGAGACCTACTGCCGCGCCGTCACCGAGAGCGATTCGAAAAGGCGTCTGCAGCTCCTGCGCAAGGCCCTGCAGCAGTACCCGGGCTTTCCCAAGGCGGCCTATCAGGCCGGCTCTCTCCTGGCCCGTGAAGAGCGATGGGAGGAGGCGGCGGCGGTCCTGGGCAAGGCGTCTTCCGACCCCTTTCCCTACGAATGCGAATTCCATCTGCTGAGCGCCCAGGTCGCGCTCGGACGCAGGGATCCGCAGGCGGCGATGAGCGAGGCGCGCCGGGCGCTCTCGATCACTGACACGGCCCGCGGCCACCTCCTCCTGGGAAGGGCCCTGCAGGCTTCGGGTGACCGCGCCGCCGCCCTGGCCGAGCTGGAGAAGGCCAGGACCGCCGACCCTTCCGACGCGGAGGTCGAAGATTTGCGCCGGGCGCTCGATGAGGGGAAGAACCCGCGGAGGGGACCTTGAGCCCGTCGGATCTCGAGATCGCGCGACGGACGAGGCTCGTGCGCATCGAGAGCCTGGCGGAATCCCTCGGTCTGCAGCCCGACGAGCTTGAGCCGTACGGCCGCTACAAGGCGAAGATTGCGCTGCAGGCGCTCGATCGTCTGAACGACCGTCCGGGCGGCCGCTACGTCTGCGTCACCGGCATCAACCCCACGCCACTCGGCGAGGGCAAGACGGTCGTGACCATCGGACTGGCCCAGGCGCTGCGGCGCCTCGGGAAACGCGCCATCAGCACGCTGCGGCAGCCGTCCATGGGGCCGGTCTTCGGCATCAAGGGGGGCGCCACCGGCGGCGGCCATTCGCAGGTCGTGCCGATGGAGGACATCAACCTGCACTTCACCGGAGACTTCCATGCCGTCGCCGCGGCGCACAACCTGCTCGCCGCGCTGATCGACAACCACCTGCACCACGGCAACCGGCTCGGCCTGGATCCGGAGGCGATCCTGTGGCGTCGAAGCCTCGACCTGAACGACCGGGCCCTGCGCCGCATCCGCGTGGGCTTGGGCGGCGGGGCCAACGGCGTCGAGCGCGAGAGCGGCTACGACATCACGGCGGCGTCCGAGGTGATGGCGATCCTGTCCCTGTCCAGGAGCCCGCGCGACCTGAAGGAGCGCCTGGGGCGCATCCTCGTCGGCGTGGATCGCGAGGGACGGGGGGTGGCAGCGGCCGCCCTGTCGGCCCCGGGCGCGATGGCGGCGATCCTGAAGGACGCGATCAAGCCGAACCTGGTGCAGAACATCGAGGGTGGCGCGGCGCTCATCCACTGCGGCCCGTTCGCGAACGTGGCGCACGGCAACAATTCCGTCCTGGCCGATCTCCTGGCGCTCAAGCTGGCCGATTACGTCGTCACCGAAAGCGGATTCGGCTCGGAAATGGGCGCCGAAAAGCTGTTCGATATCAAGTGCCCGGCCTCGGGGCTCGCCCCGTCAGCGGCGGTCATCGTCTGCTCGATCCGCGCCCTGAAGCTGCACGGCGGCGTCGCCATCAGCGGCAGGGATACCTCGGCCCTGAAGAGGCCCGACGTCGAGGCGGTGGCGCGCGGCTGCGAAAATCTGCGCAAGCACGTCGAGAACATCCGTATGTTCGGCCTGCCTGCCGTGGTCGCGGTCAACCGTTTCGAGAGCGACACACAACCGGAGATCGACGAGGTCGTCGAGCGGGCGCGCGCCGCTGGCGCGTTCGCCGCTGTCTCCGTGGAGGTTTGGGCGCGGGGCGGCGAGGGCGGTCTCGAGCTCGCCGAGGCGGTCATGCGCGCGGCCGGCTCCGGCGCACGATTTTCTCCCCTTTACTCCCCCGACCTGTCGATCGAAGCCAAGATCGAGACCATCGCCCGGCGGATTTACGGCGCCGCGGGCGTCACCTACACCGACAAGGCCAGGGAGCGGATTGAGTTCTGCCGTCGCCACGGGCTGGGCCGGCTGCCCATCTGCATGGCCAAGACTCCGCTGTCCCTGTCGCATGACCCGGCGCTCAAAGGACGTCCCGAAGGGTTCGTGGTGCCGGTGACCGACATACGCGCCGCCGCCGGAGCCGGATACGTCTACCCGTTGGTGGGAAACATCATGACCATGCCGGGGCTGCCGTCCTCGCCGGCGGCCGAGCAGATCGACCTCGACGACGAGGGTTGCATTCGCGGTCTGTCCTGAGGGATGTGCCTGACTAGGATCGCGGGCGACGTGTGTACCGCGCTACGACGAAGGCGTCGTAGGTACTGAGCAGCCAGGACAGCGCCGTCACGAACAGGATCGCCATCCCGACCTTGATGGCCTTGTCCAGGAACAGCCTCTGCGGCTCGATGTCGACCAGAATCCGGAACAGGGGCGACATGAGGTACAGCGCGATCAGGTAGGCCTGGAGCAGGAACGAGAACAGGAAGAAAACGGCCTTCCCGAGCTGTCCGTTGAGCAGTTGTCCCCATCCGGGAACGCACAGCGAAGCCAGGCCCGACACGAGCGGCCGGTGCAATCCATCGAACCGGCCGCCCCGGGCCTCCGCGCCGCGGTAGGCCTGGGCCACGTTGTAGATGGCGAAGAAGATCACGCAGAAATCGAGGGAGGAGGCGTAGAGCATCATCTCCCACTCGCTCACGAAGAACAGGTGGGCGAAGCTCCTGACACGATCCCAGGCCATGTACATGAAGTAATGGAACGACAGGATGAAGATCTCGCTCAGGAAGAACAGGGCGGCGAGCCTGCCGTCGCCGTTGTAGAGCTGGCCCAGGCCGCAGACGAACAGCGACAGCGTCGAGGCCGCCGCGGGGTTCTTGCGACCGCGCCCGCGCGCGCTCGCGACCGGCCGCTCCGCCACGGTCTCTTCGAGTTCGGTGGAGCGCTCGGCAGCCTTCCCTTTCGCCGAGGCCACGGCGCGGGGACCCCCGCCCTTCCCCTTGCCCTTGTCGGCAGGCTTGAGGATGTCGTCTTCCGTGATGACGAAGACCTCGTCCTGGTTGATCATCACCCACCCTCCATCCAGACGGAAGGCTTGTCACTCCCCGTCCAAGTTGCTCCCTCCGGCGCGGCGGCGCAACCCAAAGGAAACGAGCAAGGGGCGTACCAGGGAGTGTCCAATCCTCCGGATCCAGCTAAGTCACATCGGTCGTTGGCCTTCCGCCCAGCGACCCGAGCAAGGGAGCAAAACACGGTCGCCATCGATAGTCGTCGCGCGGCAAAAACGGTAAGGGGAATTGCGGAATCGTCACCGGGCCCGCTCGCGGGGCCACCCTCCGAGCACGCTACGGCTGCCGGGGGCCCGGGCGAGGACGTGGACGGATTTCTAGTCGTGCGTGCGGCCGACGAGTCCTGCCAGGGCGTGGAGGTCGCGCACCAGTCCGGCGAACTGCTCCGGAAGGATTGCCTGTGGCCCGTCGGAGAGGGCCCGGGCGGGATCGTGGTGTACCTCGACCATGACGCCGTCGGCCCCGGCGGCGATGGCGGCACGGGCGAGGGGGACGACCTTGTCGCGCCGCCCGGTGCCGTGGCTGGGATCGACCAGGATCGGCAGGTGGCTGAGGTGTTTCACGGCGGGCACGATCGCGAGATCGAGCGTGTTCCGCGTATGGTCGGCGAAAGTGCGCACACCGCGCTCACACAGGAAGAGCTGGTAATTCCCCTCCGACACGACGTACTCCGCGGCCATCAGGAATTCGTCCAGGGTGGCCGACATGCCGCGCTTCAGGAACACGGGAATTTTCGACTTTCCGGCGCGCTTGAGCAGCGAGAAGTTCTGCATGTTGCGCGCCCCTATCTGCGCGGCGTCGGCGTAATCCTCCACCATGGCCATCGAATCCTCGTCCACCGCCTCGGTGATGATCGGCAGGCCGGTCTCTTCTCTGACGCGCGCCAGGATTTGCAGACCCTTGAGGCCCAGTCCCTGGAACGAGTACGGCGACGTGCGCGGCTTGAAGGCACCGCCTCGGAACAGGTCGGCGCCGGCCTCGCGAACCCGCTGGGCGATCGTCAGGGTCTGCGCCTCCGACTCCACGGCGCAGGGGCCGGCGATGATCGTCAGGCGTTTCCCCCCGACCGGGCGGCCGCCCACGGTGACGACGCTGTCGGCCGCCTTCACCTCCCGGCTGACCAGCTTGTAGGGCTTGGTGACCCGGATCGCCTGCTGCACCCCAGGCAGGATCTCGAACTCGGCAGGATCGAGCGGGCCGTGATTGCCGGTGATCCCGATGGCGGTCCTCTCCGCCCCGGGGATCGGATGGGGCCGCAGACCCAGGGCGCGGATCCTTTCAGTGACGGCGCGGATTTGCTCCTCGGTCGCGCCGGACTCCATGACGATCAACATGCCGAAGGTTCTCCCGAAGGCCCCGGATGATACGCCGCCAGCACCCCCGTCCGCAACGGGAAGTCGCCTGTTCGGTTGACACTAGCGCGGATCGCCCCGTATACTCTCGCGTTCGCAAGACCAAGCCACCAAGGCGCCGCCGGAGGCGCCGTTTCGGGCTCTCAGGTGAAGGCGCGTAGCTCAGGGGGAGAGCGCTACCTTGACACGGTAGAAGTCAGCGGTTCAAATCCGCTCGCGCCTACCACTCCCGCCTTTGGTCATTCAGGCCCGGGCGTCACCAGAGAAGCGACGGGGCACTTCGATTGAAAGGGCAGAGCGCCGTGGAGACAGTCGAAGTCGTCCTGCCGGATGGAGCCGTCCGCTCGTTCCCGCGCGGCACGCCGCTGTCAGAGGTCGCCGCCGCCTTCGATGAGCAGGTGGCCAAGCGCGCCGTCGCCGCGCTCGTGGACGGCGTTGAAAAGGACCTCTAGCTGCCGCTGGAGAGGGGCGCCCGGGTCGAGTTCATCACCCCGGAATCGCCGCGAGCCCTCGAAATCGGGAGATCAAGTCCAAGGACCTGCCCATCCGGCGCATCGAACAGCCGAAACAGGAGGCCCTCGCCTACTTCCGGTCAATCGGCGACAACCTCAAGGTGGAACTCGTGGACGAAAAGGGCGGTGCGATCGTGTCCTGCTACCGCCAGAACAATTTCACGGACTTCTGCACCGGACCGCACCTGCCGTCGACCGGCCGTATCGGCGCGTTCAGGCTCCTGTCGATTGCCGGCGCCTACTGGAAGGGCTCCGAGAAGAACCAGCAGCTGCAGCGGATCTACGGGACGGCCTTCCCGACCGAGGAGCAGCTCGTCGAGCACCTGCGTCTTCTGGAGGAGGCCAAAAAGCGCGACCACCGCAAGCTCGGGCCCGCGCTCGATCTGTTCAGCGTCGAGGAGACCGCCGGGCCAGGCCTGATCTTCTGGCACCCGCACGGCACGATCGTGAGGCAGATCCTTGAGGACTTCTGGAAGGACGAGCACCGCCGCCGCGGTTATCAGCTCGTGAGCACGCCCCACATCGCGCGTGACGAGCTGTGGAGGATGTCCGGCCACCTCGACTACTACAAGGACAACATGTTCACGTTCGAGATCGAGGACGCGGGCTACGTCATCAAGCCGATGAACTGTCCGGGCCACTCCCTGATCTACAAGTCGCGGTTGCGATCGTATCGCGAGCTGCCCATCCGCTTGGCCGAGCTCGGCACGGTGTACCGCTACGAACGCTCGGGCGTCCTGCACGGCATGATGCGCGTGCGCGGGTTTACGCAGGACGACGCGCACATCTATTGCACCCGCGAGCAGATCCTCGACGAGATCAAGGGCGTCCTCGACCTGGTCCTCACCTTCCTCAAGACCTTCGGCTACGAGCATTACGAGGTCGACCTGTCGGTCCGTGATCCGGTCCACCCCGAGAAGTACGCCGGTGACGACGACGGATGGCGGATGGCGGAAGGGGCGCTCACGCAGGCCCTGGAATCCCGGGGCCTGTCGTACACGCGGCGCCAGGGCGAGGCGGTCTTCTACGGGCCGAAGATCGACGTCCGGATGTTCGACGCCATCGGCCGTCCGTGGCAGGGGCCGACCGTGCAGTTCGACTTCAATCTGCCGCAGCGCCTCGGCATCCAGTACGTGGCATCGGACGGCTCGCAGACCCCGGTCGTGATGGTCCACCGCGCGATCTACGGCTCGCTCGAGCGCTTCATGGGTGGTCTGGTCGAGCACTACGCCGGGGCCTTCCCGCTGTGGCTCGCCCCCGTGCAGGCGGTGGTCATGCCGATCACCGATCGGACGCGCGAGTACGGCCGCAAGGTGCAGGCCGGCTTGCGCGATGCCGGGCTGCGTTGCGAGATCGACGACCGCAATGAGAAGATCGGCGCCAAGATCCGCGAGGCGCAGATCAAGAAGATCCCTTTCATGCTGGTGGCGGGCGACCGCGAGGCGCAGGCCTCGACCGTCGCGGTCCGCAGCCGCAAGGAGGGCGACCTCGGAGCCATGGACCTCGAAGCGATCCGCGACCGGCTGGTGAGAATGAACGCCGATCGCGTTCTCGGGCCGTGAAACGACCGTCTCTCAACCGAACGTGCGGCCCCTCGTGGACGGGGGCGGGAGGTAAAACACCATCGAGAAAAAACTAAGGGTCAACGAAAAGATCCGGGCCCGGGAAGTGCGCGTCATCGGGCAGGACGGAGCGCAACTTGGAATCATGTCCCCGGATCAGGCCCTGCGCATCGCGCAAGAGGGCGGGCTGGACCTGGTGGAGGTCTCTCCCGACGCCGTCCCGCCGGTGTGCCGCGTCCTGGATTACGGCAAGTACCGCTACCAGCTCAACAAGAAGGCCCAGGAGGCGAAGAAGAAACAGAAGATCATTCAGGTCAAGGAGGTGAAGTTCCGCCCCAAGACCGACGAACACGATTACGAGTTCAAGCGGAACAACATCATCCGTTTCCTCACCAAGGGGAAGAAGGTGAAGGCGACGGTCATTTTCCGGGGCCGCGAGAACATGCACCGGGACATCGGCTACAGGATCCTGACACGCCTCCGGCAGGAGGTCCTCGAGTTCGGCGTCGTCGAGACCGAGCCTCGCCAGGAGGGACCGTTCCTGGACATGATCCTCGCGCCGAAGAAATGGTCCGGCCAGGCAACCGCCGCGGTGCCGGCCCCGTCCGGCGGCGCGGCGGAGAAGATCTCGCCGGGACGACGCGGCCCCTAGGAGACACTGTCACATGCCGAAGATGAAGACCAAACGAGGCGCCGCGAAGCGTTTTCGACTGACCGCCACCGGCAAGGTCAAGAGGAGTCGGGCCTTCAAGCGCCACATCCTGACCAGCAAGTCGACCAAAAGGAAGCGGCACCTGGACATGGAAGCCCTCGTCAGCAAGGCGGACGCCCGCCGGGTGCGCGAGATGCTTCCCTACGGCCGCCCCTAGGAGAGGACCAACGTGCCGAGAGTCAAGAGAGGAACCAAGAGACGCCACCGACGCAAGAAGATGCTCAAGCTGGCGAAGGGGTATTACACCGGCAAGAGCAAGCTGTACCGCGCCGCCAAAGAGGCCATCGAGAAGTCGCTCGGTTACGCCTACCGCGACCGGCGGGCCCGCAAACGCGAGTTTCGCAGCCTCTGGATCGTGCGCATCAACGCCGCGGCCCGGCAGAACAGTCTGTCCTACAGTCGCCTGATGTCAGGCCTGGCGAAGGCGGGTGTCGCGATCGATCGCAAGATACTGGCCGATCTGGCCGTGACCGACCCGAAAGGCTTCGCCGCCCTGGCACAAACCGCCAAGAGCGCCCTCGGGGTCGTCTAGGCGCCGGTCCCAGGGACCTCTCCGATCCGAGGGGCGCCGCCGTCTGAGGAGCCTCCATGCAGAGCCGCGTCCACGAGATCCGCCGGGAGTTCGATCGCGATCTGGCCGGGGCGAGGGATCCCGAGGCCCTCGAGCGCGTGCGCGCGCGCTACCTCGGTCGCCGCGCAGGGCTCCTGACCGGCCTGCTGCGTGATCTGCGCGAGGTCCCGTCCGCCGGGCGCGCCGCCTTCGGCAAGGCGGTGAACGATCTCAAGGCCCACGTCGAGGAAGCCCTCGAGGCGGCGCAGGCCCGCCTCGTCCCGGGTTCGGCGCGGGAGGCGCCGATCGACCTGACGCTGCCCGGTCGGGTGCAGCGGCCGGGCGCTTCGCACCCCATCACGCAGGTGAGCGCCCTCATCGAGGAGATCTTCCTCGAGATGGGCTACACCCTCGAGAGCGGTCCCCAGGTCGAGACGGACTTCTATAACTTCGAGGCCCTCAATATCCCGGCTCACCACCCGGCGCGCGACATGCAGGACACCTTCTACGTCGAGGGCGGCCTCCTCCTCCGGACCCATACCTCGCCGGTTCAGATCCGCACGATGCAGAAGCGCCGCCCGCCCGTCAGGATGGTGGCGCTCGGCAGAGTGTTCCGCCGCGACTCCGATATCACTCATTCCCCCGTCTTCCACCAGGTGGAGGGGCTGGTGGTGGCGGAGGGGATTACGTTCGCCCACCTGAAGGGGACGCTGGCGCACTTCTGCCGCAAAGTGTTCGGGAAGGGGATCAGGATCCGGCTCCGGCCTTCGTACTTCCCCTTCGTGGAACCGGGCGCGGAGTACGACATCTCTTGTATCTTCTGCGGCGGGTCTGGATGCAGCCGCTGCAAGGGCACCGGCTACATCGAGATGGGCGGCGCGGGGATGGTCCACCCCGCGGTGTTCGAGAAGGTGGGCTACGACCCGGAGCTCTTCACAGGGTTCGCGTTCGGTCTTGGCATCGAGCGCATCGCGATGCTCAAGCACGGCATCGACGACATCCGGCTGTTCTTCGAAAACGATCTGAGATTCCTGTCGCAGTTCCCGGGATGACGCGGCGGGCACGCGTCGGATCGCACGCATGAAGTTCAGTCACCAGTGGCTGCAGTCGTACGTGAGCATCGCGGAGGAGCCTGCCAGGGTCGGCGCCCGTCTGACGGCGGCCGGTCTGCCGATGGACGGGATCGAAACGCGCGACGGCGACGCCGTGTATGACTTCGACATCTTTACCAACCGCCCCGACTGCATGAACCATCTGGGGGTGGCGCGCGAGTACGCCGCCCTGACCGAAGCACCGCTGCGGCCACCTTCCGTCTCGATCCCGGCGGGCGGGCGGCCGACTCGGGAGGTCGCGTCCGTCTCCGTCGAGGCACCCGACCTGTGCGCGCGCTACGCCGCGCGCTGCATTCTCGGGGTCCGCGTGGGGCGGTCTCCGGACTGGTTGCGGCGACGCTTGGAGTCGATCGGTCAGCGTGCGATCAACAGCGTCGTCGATGCCACCAATTTCGTCCTCTGGGAGCTGGGCCACCCGCTGCATCCTTTCGACATGGATCGACTCGTGGGCGGGCGCATCATCGTGCGGCGGGCGCGCCCGGGCGAGCGCCTCACGACACTGGACGGCGTCGAGCGCACGCTGACGGCCGACATGCTGGTGATCGCGGACGGGACGAAGGCGGTCGCTCTGGCCGGCGTCATGGGCGGTGCTGCGAGCGAGATCGGCGCTTCCACGACGAACGTCCTCTTGGAGAGCGCCTGGTTCGAGCCCGTGCCGGTGCGCCGGGCCGCGCGGGCCCTCGGGCTCCACACCGATGCCTCGCACCGATTCGAGCGGGGCGCCGACCCGGAGGGGGTCCTCACGGCCCTCGACCGGGCCGCGCAAATCATCATGGAGATCGCGGGCGGCAGCGTCACGACGCCGGCTCTCGACGTCTTCCCGCGTCCCCTGCCCAAGCGCGTGATCGCGGTCCGGCCGGCGCGCGCCCGGGCCCTGCTCGGGCTGAACCTCGATGACGGCGCGATGCGCGGCGCCCTCGAGGCGCTGGGCTTCGCGGTCGCCCCCGGCCGGGACGGGGTCTGGAGCGTTGGAGTGCCGTCGTTCCGCCGCGACGTGGAGCGCGAGGCAGACCTGATCGAGGAGGTGGCGCGCCACCGCGGCTACGACGCGATCCCGGAGCGCCTCCCCGTCCTGCCGGTCGAAGGCGGAGAGCGGGGCGCTCTGGACGCGACGATCCGGGCGGCGCGCCGCGTGTTGCAGTCGGCAGGCCTCAGCGAAGCGATCAACTATGCGATGGTCGAGCGCGAGGACTGCGTGCTGTTCGCCGCCGGCGTGACCGCTCCCGTGGCGCTGACCAATCCGCTGCAGGCGAACGCGGCGTTCCTGCGCACCTCCCTCCTGCCGGGACTCCTGCGCAACCTGGCGCACAACCTGAACCACGGCCTGGCGAGCGTCCACCTGTTCGAGATCGGAACGGTCTTCCTTCCGGGATCGCCGCTCCCCGAGGAGACACCGCGCCTGGCGTTCGTCCAGGCCGGGCGGGGCGTACCGATGCACTGGAGCCTGCCACGCCGCGACGCCGACCTGTTCGACGCCAAGGGCGTGGCCGAGCTCCTCGGCGACCTTTTGGGAGTCTCCCCGCTCGCCTTCACTTCGGATAGAATCGCGTTCCTGGAGGAGGCAAGAGCACTTTCGGTCACCAGTGAGGGCCAGGTCCTGGGCGTCGTTGGCGAGATCCGGAGGTCCCTCCTGGAGCGCTTCGGCATCGATCGGGCGGTCTTTGGCGGCGAGATCGAGCTCCTCGAGCTCGACAGGCGTCAGGGGACGGTCCGACGCTATCGTCCGCTGCCCCGCTATCCGCCGGTGCGCAGAGATCTGGCGATCGTGACGGGCCCGGGGACGACCTTCCAGGCGATCGAGGGGACGATCCGCAAGCACAGCGCCCTGCCGATCGCCGAGGTGCAGGCGTTCGACCTGTACAGGGGAGCCGGTGTGCCCCAAGGGTGCGCCAGCCTCGCCGTGCAGATCGTCTTCCAGCATCCGGAGCGGACTCTTCTGGCGCAGGAAGTGCAGGAGAGCATCGAGGCCATCACGGGCGCCCTGCGGCGCGAGCTGCGAGTCAAGCTGCGCGGGGCCGAGCCGGAATGAAGGACAACCGAACGCGACGGGCGGAGGTGAGGATGGAGCCTAAGAGAGTCGTGGTCGACCTGCAGCAGCTCGATCTCCTCGAGCAGAAGATCGTCAAGGCGACCGAGCTCCTCCGCTCGCTGCGTCGGGAGAAAGACGCGGCGCTGGCGAGGGTCCGGGAGCTGGAGAAGGCCCTCACAGCGGCGCAGACGCAGATCCACGCTTCGGAAAAGGGCAAGGAGGAGATCAAGGAGCTGTCCGAGCAGATCGACGTGCTGCGCGAGGAGCGCCAGGAGATCCGCGGACGTGTCAGCCAGATGCTGGAGATGATGGCCGGCCTGGAGGACGGCGGCGAGGCGAGGCGGGAGCATTGACCCCGCCGCGGGAGGGACGCACGATGGAACGTATGCAGGGCCACCTGGTGCAGGTGGAGATCTACGGGCAGTCGTACAATCTCCGCGGCGAGGGCGAGGCCGGCTACATCCAGGATCTGGCCTCGTACGTGGATCGCAAGATGCGGGAGGTGAGCGAGGTGACCGCCACCGTCGATTCGCTCAAGGTGGCCATCCTCGCGGCCCTCAATATCGCCGACGAATCGCGGCGGGGCCTGAGGCCCGATCCGACGATCACCAAGGGTGGCCCCGACCGTGTGGCGCGACTCATCGACATGCTGGAGCGGTGCTTCGCGGACGCGTGACCGGAAAAGGCCGGAAACCCGGCGTTTCGCGGGTCTTGACGCCCGGGGGCGGCGGCAGTAACATCGCGAGCGACCCTGCGCGGTGCGTGTTGGAGCGGCACTTTTGAGCCAACACTATTTGAACGGGCGCCTGAGTCCATTCGTGGTGAGCATTCCCGTCCGCGGGGATGCCTGAAGCGAAGGCGAGGGGCCCACGCTGGTAGTCCAGGTTCAAATAGTTCCCCTCCTCACGGCCAAGCGGGGTTTCAACGTGTTCTGAGCCTTCCTCCGTCCCGACACCCCGCCGATCGATCACCGGTCCCGCTTCGCGAACGCCCGCGAGGGAGAGTGCATGACGTTCGTCTTCATCGGCCTCGGAGTGGCGGCCGCCGCAGCGGCCGCGTTCTTCGGCCTGCGTCTGCTCCGCGAGCGGCTGCGGGCCGAAGCGGAGGGTCGCGCCTCGCGCATCGCCGCCGACGCGGAGAGCCGGGCGCAGACGCGTCTGAAGGAGGCCGATCTGGAGGTCGAGGAGTGGCGCTCCACGGCCGAGGCGCGCTTCGAAAGCCAGACGCGCCAGAAGCGCGAGGAGCAGCAGCGTCTCGAAGAGCGCCTGAAGGAGCAGGAGCGCAATGTGGCGCGCAAGCTCCAGCTCCTGGACCAGAGGCATCAAGAACTGGACGAGCGCGAGGCGAAGCTGAAAGAGCGCGAGGATCGCGCGTCGTCCCTCGAGAAAGAGGCCCACTCGCTCATTCAGGAGCGTCGCCAGAAACTGGAGCGGGTTGCCGGTCTCACGGCGCGTGACGCGCGCCGCGAGCTCCTGCGCGAGGTCGAAGGAGAGGCGCGTCAGGAGACCTCCAGCCTGATCCGCCGCATCGAGGAGGAAACGCTGGCCGAAGCGGGCTCCCGCGCGAGGCGCATCGTCGCGGAGGCGATCCAGCGCCTGCCGGCCTCCGATCTCGTGGACGGCGTCATCACCGTCGTCAAGCTGCCGAGCGATGACATGAAGGGCCGAATCATCGGGCGGGAGGGTCGCAACATCCGGGCCCTCGAGATGGCGACCGGCGTGGATGTGATCGTCGACGAGACGCCGCAGTCGATCGTGCTCTCGAGCTTCGACCCGTTCCGCCGCGCTGTGGCGCAGATGGCGATCGAGCGCTTGATCGAGGACGGCCGCATCCACCCGGCGCGCATCGAAGAGATGGTGGCGCGGGCGCGATCCGAGGTCGCGGAGAGCCTCGATGCCCTGGGCGAGAGCGCGGCGTTCGAGCTGGGCATCACCGGGCTGCCGCACCGCCTGCAGCGGCTGCTCGGGAAGCTCAAGTACCGCATGGTGCTGGGGTACAACCTGCTCGATCACTCGGTGGAGGTCGCAAGACTGGCGTCGCAGATGGCGATGCTCCTGGGCCTGCACCCCGAAGTGGTGATGCGGGCCGGCCTCCTTCACGAGATCGGCCAGGTCGAGGAGTCGCGCGCCGATACGCACCCGATCCTGGTCAGCGCCGACCTGGCCGGGAAATTCAACGAGGATCCGCGCGTCGTCCAGGCGATCCTGGCCCTGCACGCCACCGGGGCCGAGCCCTCGGTCGACGCCGCGCTCCTGAAGGTGGCCGAGAAGGCGATCCTCGCGCGTCCCGGCGAAAAGGACACGAGTCTTCAGGGATTCATGGAGCGAATGCGCAGCCTCGAGGCGATCGCCTCCTCCTTCCACGGCGTCACCCGGGCCTTCGCCATGCGCTCCGGCAAGGAAGTGCGCGTCCTCGTCGAAGCCGATGCCGTGAGCGACGGCGACGTCGTGACGCTGTCGAAGGAGATCACCAGCCGCATCCAGAAAGAAGTCGAGTATCCCGGCGCGGTGCGCATCAGCGTCATCCGCGAAACACGCGCCGTGGATTACGCGACGTAGGGGCCGATGCGCATCGTGTTTCTCGGAGACGTCAACGGGCGCGCCGGCCGGCACGTTCTGATGACGCAGCTGCCGCGTCTGATCGCCCGGCGGGGCATCGACTTCGTGGCGGCGAACGTCGAGAACGCCGCGGACGGCTTCGGAATCACCCCCGACCTCAGCGAAGAGCTTCTCGCCTGCGGCATCGATTGCATGACCTCGGGCAACCACATCTGGGACAAGACGGAAATCCTCGACTACCTCCCCGGGCAGCCGCGGCTCCTGCGCCCGCTCAACTACCCCGACCGCGCTCCGGGCGCCGGCCTCTACCTCGGCGAGACTCCCGCCGGTGTGGCGGTCGCGGTGATCAACCTGATGGGGCGGGTGTTCATGCCGCCCTGCGACAACCCGTTCCCGGTCGTCGACCAGGCCCTGCGGCGCCTCGAGGCGAAGGCGCGCGTCATCCTGGTCGACATGCATGCGGAGGCGACCTCCGAGAAGACCGTCCTGACGGGGCTGCCGGTCCGCCTTACGACCGCGAAGCGCGATCCCAGGATGTGCGGGATCATTCTCGAAGTGGACGAGACCAGCGGGCACGCCCTGGCGATCGAGCGTATCCAGGTTCGGCCGGACGGCGACGCCTCGGGGGCGGACGATGCGTAGCCTGTTTGACGGTGCAGTTGCGGACAGGCCGGGAGCGGGCGGGAGAACTCCCGAGCCCCGCGATCATCGCCGGGTGCTCACCGTCAGCGAGCTCAACGCTCTGGCGCAGGAAATCCTGGAAGAGACCTTCCCCTCCATCTGGGTCGAGGGAGAGATCAGCAACCTGCGCAGGTATCCTTCCGGCCACACTTATTTCACGCTCAAGGACGAAGGCGCGCAGATCGCCGCCGTGCTGTTCCGCGGCGCCTCGCAGTCGCTGCCGTTCCGGCCGGAGGACGGCCTCAAGGTTCTGGCGCGCGGCCGGATCAGCCTGTACGAGGCGCGCGGGACGTTCCAGATCATCGTGGACGCCCTCGAGCCGGCCGGGCTGGGTGCTTTGCAGCTCGCCTTCGAGCAGCTCAAGGCGCGTCTTCTGGCGGAGGGACTGTTCGACGCGGCGCGCAAGCGGTCCCTGCCGCTCCTCCCCCGCCGCATCGGCATCGTGGCCTCCCCTGCCGGCGCCGCGCTGCGCGACATCCTCAAGGTGCTGTCGCGCCGCTTCGCCAACCTCGAAGTCGTCCTGGCGCCGTCACGCGTCCAGGGGGAGGGGGCCTCTCTCGAGATCGTCGAGGCGATCCGTCTGCTGAACCGGCTCGGCGGCGTCGACGTGCTGATCCTGGCGCGCGGCGGTGGATCGCTCGAGGATCTCTGGCCATTCAATGAGGAGCGGGTGGCCCGCGCCATCGCCGCCTCGGGCGTCCCGGTCGTCTCCGCCGTCGGGCACGAAGTGGATGTGACCATCGCCGATCTGGTCGCCGATCTGCGCGCCCCGACCCCGTCGGCCGCGGCCGAGATGGTCGTCCGGTCCAAGGAGGAGATGGTGGAGCGGATCGCCTCCCTCCGCTCGCGCCTGGTCGCGGCGATGCGGCTCCTGGTCGCCGCGGCGGGAGACGCCCTGGAGGAGGCCGGTTCGGCGCGTGCGCGCCAGGCCGTGCGCGATCGCCTGAGGGACCTGTCGATGCGGCTGGACGATCTGACCGGGCGGCTGGGGACGCACGTGCAGCGGACGACCACGGAGGCTCGACACCGTCTCGCGATCCTGCGCGAACGCATGACGCCGGGTCGGCTGGCGGCGCGGCTCCTGCTGCGCCGGTCCGCCGCCGACGGCCTCGAGAGGCGCCTCCAATCCGCGAGCGCGGCCCGTCAGCAGCGCGGCCGGAACCAATGCGCCGCCTACGCCGAGAGGCTGCAGGCCCTGTCCCCTCTCGCCGTCCTGGGCCGCGGCTACGCGATCTGCCGCCTGCAGGACACGGGAGCGATCCTCAAGAACAGCGCCGCGGTGCGTGCCGGCGACGCCGTCAGCGTCCTGCTTCACCGCGGCAGTCTCGGGTGCGCGGTCACGGAGGTCCGAGCACATGGCGAGCACGAAGAAGGGTTCTAGGCAGCCGGGCTTCGAGGAGGCGCTCGCGCGCCTCGAGACGATCGTCAAGAGCCTTGAGGACGGCGACCTGCCTCTGGAAGAGTCGCTCCGCCTCTTCGAGGAGGGCGTCTCCCTCACCCGGCTGTGCGCGGCGAAGCTCGAGGAGGCGCAACGCCGCATCGACGTTCTGACTCGCGGCGAGCAGGGCGATCTGAAGCTTCAGTCCTTCGAGGCTCCGGAGGGCGGCGAGGGCTCCGACCCCGAGCGCTCATGAAGCTCTCCTCCCGGTTGCAAAACGACCGACGCAAGGTCGACGCCGCGCTGCGCAGGTTTCTGCCTCTGCCGCAGTCCGTGCCGCTCACCGTGCGGCGCGCCATGGCGTACTCGCTGTTTCCCGGGGGCAAGCGGCTGCGACCGATCCTGGCGATCACGGCCTGCCGGGCGCTGGGCGGGCGCGTGGCCGACGTCCTGCCCGCGGCCGCCGCCATCGAGATGATCCACACTTACTCTCTCATCCACGACGATCTGCCCGCGCTCGACAATGACGATCTGCGCCGCGGGCGGGCCACCAGCCACCGCGTCTTTGGAGAGGCGATGGCCATCCTGGCCGGGGACGCGCTCCTCACGCACGCGTTCCAGATCGCCGCGTCGTATCCGGGGGGCCTCAGGCTGGCGGGACGCAAGGTGCGCGCGATCCGTCTGCTGTCGCGGGCGGCCGGCGTGACCGGTATGATCGGGGGTCAGGTGATGGACCTGGAGGCGGAGGGACGTCCCTACTCGTACGGAACGCTCCTGCGCATCCACCGTGACAAAACGGGGGCCCTCATCTCGGCGGCGGCGCAGATCGGCGGGATCATGGCCGGGGGCCGCCCGACCGATCTGCGGGCGCTGCACGTCTATGGCGACGGCGTCGGTCTGGCGTTCCAGATCGTCGACGACATCCTGGACCTGGAGGGCGACCCCCATCGGCTGGGGAAGACGGTCGGCAAGGACCCGCGCGCCCGCAAGGCGACGTTTCCCGCCCTCCTCGGCATCGCCGAGTCCAGGAGGCGGGCCGAGGAAGCGGTGCAGCACGCCGGGCGCGCGCTCGCCCGTTTCGGTCGGCGCGGCCGGCCATTGGCCGCCCTGGCGCGCTTCATTGTCGAGCGGGTGAGTTGAGCGCCTTGCAGCGGAACACGAAGCGGTCTCGGGGGATCGGAGCCGTGGAAGCGGCCGCCACTGCGGCCCCGCGGCGGAAGGAACGCCTGGACCGGCTCCTGGTCGAGCGCGGCCTCGCGCCGAGCCGCGAGCGCGCCCAGGCCCTCGTCCTGGCCGGTGCGGTGCGGGTGGACGGGCGGGCGGGACACAAACCGGGGTCCTTTGTGTCCCCCGACGCCGCGGTCGAGGTGATCGCACCGGACCACCCGTTCGTCGGGCGTGGCGGCGTCAAGCTGGAGGGGGCGCTCGGGGCGCTCCTCATCGACGCGGCCGCCAGGGTGGCCCTGGACATCGGCGCTTCGACCGGCGGGTTCACCGACTGCCTTCTGAAGCGCGGGGCACTTCGGGTCTACGCGCTCGACGTCGGCCGGGGCCTCCTGGACTGGTCGCTGCGCAACGACCCGCGCGTGCTCGTGATGGAAGGTCGCAACGCGCGATATCTTTCTCCCGGCGATCTGCCGGAGCCAGTGGAGCTGGCGGTGATCGACGTGAGCTTCATCTCCCTGCGCCTGATCCTGCCGCCGCTGCCGGCTCTCCTCGCGCCGGGCGCCGACGTCCTGGCGCTGGTGAAGCCGCAGTTCGAGGTCGGCAAGGGCGAGACCGGCCGGGGCGGCATCGTCCGCGAGCCCGAGAAGCACTTGAAGGCGCTGCGCTCCGTGGCCGCGGCCGCCGGAACGGCCGGCCTCGCCGTGCGTGGCGCCTGTGTTTCGCCCATCCGGGGTGCCGAGGGGAACCGCGAGTTCTTCCTGCACCTTTCCCCGGGCGTCGCCCGGTCACTCCAGGGCGAGGAGCTCGATCGTCTCCTCGGAGGGATCATCCGTGGCGACTAGGACGCGGCCGCGATCGATCGCCACGGTCACGATCATCGCCAAGCCCCGCGCGGCCGAAGCACGCCTCGCGGCGCGCCGCTGCGCCCTCTTCCTGGAGCAGCGCGGTGTCGCGGTCGTCTTCGATCCCGAGACCGCCCGTGCGCTGGGGCGCCGCAGGGACGCCCGTGCTCCCGGCGGTACGGCCAGGTCTTCCGATCTATACGTCGTGATCGGCGGCGACGGCACGCTGCTGATGGCGGCCCGCGCCATCGCGGCGCGGCCGCGGCCGATTCTGGGCGTCAACCTGGGCGGCCTCGGCTTCCTGACGGAGACCGGGCCCGACGAGATGGAAGGGATCCTGGGAGAGATGCTGGCCCGCCGTTACTCCCTGGACCGGCGCATCGGGCTGGAGGTCAGCGTGGTGCGCGGCGGGAAAACGGTGATGCGCCAGGTGACGCTCAACGACGCGGTGATCAACAAGAGCGCATTGGCGCGCATCATCGAGATCGGCCTGACGATCGATCGCGATCCCGTTACGACCTACAAGTCGGATGGATTGATCATCTCCACGCCGACCGGCTCGACGGCCTATTCTCTGTCGGCCGGCGGCCCGATCGTCCATCCGAACCTGAAGGCCTTCCTGATCACACCGATCTGCCCGCACACCCTGAGCATGCGTCCACTGGTCGTGCCGGACGATTCGATCGCGGAGATCACGCTGCGGACCGGTGACTCGGAAGTTTACTTGACGCTGGACGGCCAGGTGGGCCACCCGTTGAGGATGAAGGACCGCGTCAGGGTACGGCGCAGCCCCCAGCCGATCCTGATGGTCCGTTCAAGGCACAAGTCCTACTTCGAGGTGTTGCGGCACAAGCTGCATTGGGGCGAGCGCTGAAGAAGGCCTAGCGCTTTTTCCTGACGGGCACCGGGGAAGGCGTGGGTGTTGCGGCACCGATCAGGACGCCCGGACCGTAGCGGGCCGCCATCGCCGCATCGATCTCCTTGCCCGTCTTCTTCTGGTTGACCAGCTCCTGCACGTACTGCCTCATATCACGCGATCCCGGGGTCTTGGTGCAGGTGCAGACATTCAGAGGATCGTTGCATGAACAAACGCAGCGGTAACGCTCCGCGATGATGCTGGCCTCGGGCGTCAAGTGAACGGGAAGCTGCGCGGCGATCGGGGTGCCCGGCTCCGGCTTCGCCGGCTCGCCCGTCTGCGCCTGGGCCGCGCCGGCCGCGGGCGCAGGCTCGGGTGCCGCCGGGTGGCTGCGGCGATACAGGGCGTACGCCACGAGACCGATCAGGATGACCGCCCCCGCCACCAGCGCCAGGTTGACGGTGCGCGGCTCTCCGGACGAACCCGATGCCCTCCCGGTCCCGCCTCGATCCGCTCCTTGCGGCTCGTCCACGCCCGGCTCCCCGAAGGCGCCCCCGGAGCCCGCGCGGTCGGCGGCGCTTCGCGTCAGGGGCTCCGGTGAAAGCGCGGCATTATAGTGTAACGGGCGCGCGAAAGACCAGCGGGTGGCGCGGCGACGGAACTCCGCGCTCCCTCTGGACGGGGCGGCGTCGACCGCCTATGATGCGCCTGCTGCCCGGGGATCCGGTTGCGGCCGCGGAGGGATGGATGATCGAGAAGTTCAAGGCGGACCTGTCGGAGGCGATGCGGAAGAAGGATGCCACCGCCACGGCGACGCTGCGCATGCTGATCTCCCAGGTCCAGTACGCCCGCATCGAGGCGAGGCGGGAGCTGACCCAGGATGATTACCTGGTCGTGCTGCAGCGCGCCGTGAAGACCCGACGCGAGGCGATCGAGCAGTACGACAAGGGCGGGCGCAAGGATCTGGCGGACAAGGAGAGGGCGGAGATCGCCGTCGTCGAGCGCTACCTGCCGGCCGCCCTGACCGCCGAGGAAACGGTCCGGGCCGTCGAGGCCCTGCTCGGGGAGCTGGGGATCACCGAGAAGAAGGACCTCGGACGCGCGATGAAGGAATTCATGGCTCGCCACCGCGGTCGCGTGGACGGCAAGACCGTCAACGCCCTCATCGCGTCCCGCCTCAAATAGGATCCGTGCTGACGCCCGGCTCCATCCGGCGCGGCGAGGCGGCCGCCCTCGCGGCGCTGGCTTTCCTGCTGCTCGCCCTGAACCTCACACCGATCACCAACAACGATCTCTTCCTGCACCTGAAGACGGGCGAAATGATCCTGAAGACCGGAAGCGTCCCGCGCGTCGACGACTATTCCGCGCTGGCGCGGGGGCGCCCCTTCATCGCGCACGAGTGGCTCGCGGGCGTCCTGTTCCGGCTGGTCCAGGTGGTCGCCGGGTGGAACGGGCTGATCCTGCTCAAGCCGCTCGCGGCGATCGCGGTCGCGGCCCTCCTCTACGCCACGGCGCGTCTTCTCGGCGCGCCTCCGGTCGTGGCGCTTCCGGCGCTCGCTTTCGTGATGATCCTGGCGGCCGCGCGGTTCATGGAGAGGCCGCACATCTTCACGTACCTGATCGTCGCGATCTTCCTCCTGCTCCTGGCTCTGAGGCGGATCGGCCGGCGCCCTCCGCTCTGGGTGTTCGTGCCGCTCCAGATCGTCTGGGTGAACCTGCACGGCGGTTTCGTCCTTGGTCCGGCGATCGTGGCGCTCGCGGCGGCCGGCGCCGCCGTCGATCGACGATTCGCGCCGCCTCCCGCGTTCACCCGGGGCCGCCACGCAGCGGCCGGTCGCGCGGCTGCCGGACCGCAGGCCCCCTCGCCCGCGACCCAGGGACTCGAGGCGAAATCGCTCGCCCTGCTGTCGGTCGTCCTGCTGGCCGCCTCGCTCGTCAATCCTTACGGCTTCAAGCTCCTCCGATTTCCGTTCGAGCTGACCACGAGCTCCTTCATGGGCGAAATCTATGAGTGGCTACCTCCCCTCGTCGCCGTCGACTTCCGGACAGGCTCGGTCAGGCTCAGTCCCTTCGCCTCGACCTACATGGCGCTCTACTACCTCGCCTGGATGGCCTTCGGACTCCTGTCGTTCAGTCTGGCCGTTTTCCTGTGGCGGCGCGATCGACTGACCCCGCCGGGCGGCGTCTTTCCGATCCTCCTGTTCGCCGTGTTCCTGCTTCTTTCCTTGAGGATGAACCGAAACGTGACCGACTTCGCTCTCGCCACGTTTCCTGGGGTGACGGCCACGTTCGCGTCAGCCGCCACGCGTCTGTTCCGATGGGGCCGTTCGGCGGGCCCGGCTGCGCCTCCGGGCGGCAGGGCGGAGACGGCGCTCCGTGGGATCGCCGCCGCCATCGCTCTGCTCGCGGCCTGGTTTGCCGTCGAGGGCTACCCGTACTCCCCGTCTCAGCGCCGCTTGCCCGGGTTCGGGCTCGGCCGGAACATCCCGGTGGCCGCCACGGACTACCTGGCGTCCATCAGGATGAGCGGCAACGTGTTCAACACCTATGCCTCCGGCGCCTACCTGATCGATCGCCTGTACCCAGGCATGCGCGTGGCGATGGACTCGAGGAACGATGTGTACGGGGAGGAGCTGTACCGGCAGTACAGCCGGGCGCTCACCGACGCCGACGCTCTCGACGCTCTGCTCGAGCATCTGGACGCCGGCGCGGTCCTTCTGGAGTGGCCCAACCAGGGGATGATGACGGCCGCCGCCGCCGTGCACCGCTTGAAGGATTGGACCCCGGTCTACTTCGACGACGTGGCGGTGATCTACCTCCGCGCCGATGGACCGTGGGCCGCCGTCGTGGCGCGGGACGGTCACTCCCTGCTCGACCCGGCCCTCTACAGGGGCGGCGCCATTCGACGCGAGAACGCCGCGCATGCCCTCGTGGAGGCCGAGAGGGCGTTGTCGCAGAGCCGGTCGTACATCGCGCGGGTCATGCGCATCGACGCCCTGTTCGGACTCGGGCGGGACGGCGAGGCGCTTCTGGACGAGCGCCGCATCCTGGCCGAGGACCCGCCTCTGTTCCACATCTACACGCACCTCGGGTGGATCCGCCTGGCACGCGGCGAGAAGGCCGAGGCGGCGGCGCGCTTCCAACGCGCGCTGCGCTACCATCCCGACTCACAGGTGGCCCGCCAGGGTCTGTCACTGGCGCAGGGCGCGGCGATCCCATGAGCGGCTCTCCTGCCGCGGGACCACCTCAGCGCGCAGGCGCCGCGGCCGCGTCGGCGCCCTCGACCGCGGCCTGCAGCGGGCGCACCGTCACCGGGCCGAGGGTCTCGAGATCCTTCTTGAGGGCCTGCGCGGGGCCGACCACCACGATCGCCAGGTCCTCGAGCGGCAGCCGGCGTGCCGCGACGCGTTTGACGGCGTCGCCGGTGACGGCGCGCACGCGCTTCTGGTACTGGTTGATGAAGTCGGGATCGATACCGTAGAGGTCGACGTTCAAAATCTCGGCCGCCAGGTCTTCCGGGCTTTCGATGTGGAGCGGGTACAGCCCCGCGAGATAGCTGCGCGCCTTCTCGAGATCCGCCTCGGGAACGTCACCGCTCCGCAGGCGGCGCACGAGGTCGAGGGAGACCTTGATCGTCTCCAGGACCGTGTCGTTCTTCGTGAAGGTCGAGATGGAAAAGCTGCCCGTGGTCCGCAGCGCCTCCACCCTGCTCGCGATCGAATAGGTCAGGCCGCGCTTCACGCGCACCTCGCTGACCAGCCACGATGTGAACGCTCCCCCCAGCACCGTGTTGCCGACCAGCAGGGCCAGGTAGTCCGGGTCGGCGCGCCTGATGCCGATGTTGCCGAATCGGATCTGGCTCTGCGTCGCGTCGGTCTTGTCCACCAGGAGGATCTTGCGACCGCGCACGCCCGGCGCCTCGCCGACTTTCAACTCAGGCACCGTGCGGCGCTTCCAGGACGAAAAATAGCGCTCGGCGCGTTGCGCCGCCTGCGCGGCATCGATGTCGCCCACGATCGCCAGGACGGCGTTGTTCGGGGCGTAGCGCGCCTCGTAGAACCCCGCGACGTCGTCGCGCGTGATCGACGGAAGCGAGAGCTCTGTGCCATCGGCCGGACGGCCGTAGGGGTGCCCGCCATAGAGCCACGAGGCGAACGCCAGACGGGCCACGTTCTGAGGATCGTCCAGGTGGTCGACGATTTCAGCCAGCGCCAGGCGTCTTTCCTTGTCGAACTCCTCGGGGCGGAACGCCGGGTTCAGCACCAGATCGGCGAGCAGATTGAAGCCGACCTCGATGTCGCGGGCCGCAAATTCGCCGCGCACGAAGGAAGCGTCGACGGTCGCAGCCGTGTCGACGGTGCCACCCACGAACTCGACCTCCTCGAAGAACTGGCTGGCCGAGCGGGTCCGGGTCCCCCTCTTCAGGAGCCGGGCGACGAGAGCCGCCGTTCCCTCTTTGCCGGCGGGATCGGAGGTCGAGCCGGATTTCACCATGAGCTGGAACTGCACGAGCGGAATGGAGCGGCGCTCGAGGACCAGGACCGTGAGCCCGTTCTTGAGGATCGTCTTCGCGGGCGCCGGGATTCTGAAGCCCGCTCCCGCGCCTCCGGCGGGCGGGACGGCCGCCGGCGCGGCCCCCAGGAGCATGCCGGCGGCCGCCGGCAGCGCGAGGACGAGGAGGGCACGGATGCCCGCACCGCCGCGCGTCATGGCCGCACCTCGCCGCCCGCTTCCGTCGGCAGAAGGGTGACCACGGTGCGGTTGTCGGGGCGCAGGTACCGGGCCGCGACCCTCTGGAGGTCCGCCTTGGTCACCGCGTCGTAGCTCTTCAGGACCGTGAACAGGCGCGCGTACCCCCCGCAGTTGACCTCGAACAACCCGAGCTCCTCCGCCTTGCCACTGTTGGTCTTGAGCGCCTTCACCTGGTTCGTGGTGCGCACGTTCTTCGCCTTCTGCAGCGACGCGTCGATCACCTCCTTCTGCCCCAGCGCCTCCACCTCGGCGCCGAGCGCGGCCTCGAGCGCTTCCGCCGTCACGCCGGGCTTGGCCTCGGCGTAGATCACGAAGAGCGAGGGGTCGGAGCGCCAGATGTTTTCCGCCCGGACGCGCGTGGCCAGCTCCTTCTCGTACACCAGCTTCCGGTTGAGGAGCGCCGACTCTCCCTGCCCGAGGATGATCTGCAGGAGATCGAGCGCGAAGACCTCTTCGGACGACGTCGCCGGCACGTGGTAGGCGAAGACGACCGCCGGCAGCTGGGCGGCCCGCTTCAGGACGGCGCGCCGCTCGCCTTGCTGCGCCGGCTCGTCGCGAACGACCTGAGGCGCGGCCGGCTGCAACGGGATCGATCCATACGCCTTGCCGATGAGCCCGATGGCGCGGTCCGGCTTGAAGTCCCCCACCAGGATGATGGTGGCGTTGTTGGGGGCGTAGTGGACACGGAAATACTCTTCGCAGTCCCTGACCGTGATGGCGTCCAGGTCCGGCATCCAGCCGACGACCGGCCATTGATACGGGTGGGCCAGATAGGCCGTCGCCTCGAGCAGCTCGAAGAGCGCCCCCTCGACATCGTTGTCGGTCCTGAGGCGCCGCTCCTCCTTCACGACCTCCCGCTCCGAGATCAGGCTCTCCTCGGTCAGGGCCAGGGCCGCCATCCGGTCGGCCTCAAGATCCACCACCGCGTCGAGGGCCTCGGACGGGAAGCTCTCGTAGTAGACGGTCATGTCCTCGGTGGTGAAGGCGTTGCTGGCGCCGCCTTTCGACTCCAGCGTGCGGTCGAACACGCCCGGCCCGTACTTCTTCGACCCGTTGAACATCATGTGCTCGAACAGGTGCGAGATCCCGGTCCGGCCGGGGCGCTCGTTGCGGGACCCGACCTGGAACACCGTGTAGTAGCTCATCGCCGGCACCGAATGATCCTCGAGGGTCAGGATCTTGAGCCCGTTGTCGAGGCGGTACGGCACGACGTTGAATCGGATCTCCTGCGCGCGACTCGACGCCGTCGTGACGGCCAGGATTCCGGCCAGTGCTGCGACGCAACGCATGGGGAACGTCATCGGCACCTCGGGGAGGCTTCCCGCGCTTACGGAGGCGGGGAGGTTTTGGGAGCCCTGCGACGGATCGCGATCGGGCTCCCGGGCCGCGGGATTATAGCAGAGGGAATCGGGGGTGCGCGGCGCTGCCCCTTCACCGCGGCCGCGGCCCCTCGACTTCAGAGTTTCCTTGCCGGCGGGGTGGCGCGCCGGTATACTCCCGCGGAATCCGAATCGAGGGAGGCCCGATCGCGAGATGTTCCAAATCTGCACACGCCGGAGGACGAATCCACCGCCTCCCGAATCCAGCCGGCGTTGGCCCCGTGTTTCGGCCGTAGCGGCGCTCGTGCTCGCCATTCTCTCGCCCTCCTGCCATCACAAGAGCGAGAACGCAAACCGCATCAAACCGATCCTGGCGGACCTGCAAATCCAGAATCCGTACATGGGCTCGCCCGATCCGGCCGTGTACCTGGACAAGGGTCAAGCGTTGGGGGACCTGGTGACCGTCAACATCAAGCTGCGCGCGGGTCAGGCTCCGATTGCCTTCGACGCCTTCAGTCTCGAATTCACCTATAACTTCAGGCTGGTTCAGATCGGCGACGTCTTCGACGTCAACCCCGACGTCCTCGGCTCCTGCAACGCCGGTCTCGTCTGCGACCCCCTCTGTCTCACCAACGCCGCTCAAGCCAACCAGGGGTTCACGGTCGATGCCGCCGGCAGGGCCCATTTCGTCATGGGCGTCAGCGCCAGGTCCGGCTGCCCGATCGCGAAGACCGGGCGGTGCAAGGACATCAACATGACGACGTGCACGATGGACAGCGATTGTCCCCTCGGGGAGACCTGCGACACGGGCGCCGGACTTTGCAAGGCGACCAACAAAGCCTGCGCCCTCGACTCCGAATGCGTTTCTGGCGAGAGCTGCGTCCCCGTGGCCGACACGACTCTCGTCACCCTCGCCTTCATCGCCGCCACCACCATCGAATCTCCCCCGGGAAGCCGCATCGAGCTGTTCACGAACCCCGACACCTCCAAGCACGGAGATTGTGAGATACTTCGGAACGTGGCCGAGGTCCTGGTCGGCGGTCGGCCGATCCCGTGCGTGGACGGGAACGCCTTCATGACGACTTCGCGCTGACCGGAATTGCAAGTTCGTCATCGTCGCACCGCTCCGGACCTTCGGCACGGAGGCGCGGATGGAAGACAAGGTCGTGGCCCATTTCAAGGATGGCAAGACCCAGCGCGGCTACACCCAGGATTTCCGGCCGGACGGCGAATCGTTCCACCTTCTGCCGAGCGAGGGCGGGGGAATTCCGACCACCATCCGGCTCGACGATCTGAAGGCGCTGTTCTACGTGAAGGACTACGGCGCGGCGCGCCGCCAGGTCGATCGCGCCAGGCGCTTCGGCAGCCAGGCTCCGGTCGGCCAGAAGACCATCATCGAGTTCAAGGACGGCGAGAGGCTCTGGGGGTTCACGGAGGAGTACTCCGCCAACAGCCGGGGCTTCTACTTCGTTCCCGCCGACCCGCAGGAGAACAACACCCGGGTCTTCATCGTCAACTCGTCCGTGAAGCAGATCCAGTTCCAGGACTGAGAGGAGCGCCATGAGCCACGGGAGCGTGTCCCCCTTCCCCTCGCCCCGGCCGGCCCGGATCCTTCGGCTCGCCGGTGTTCTGGCCGTCCTCGCGGCGGCCGCCTTGTCGTCCGCTTCGGCGGACACCAACTCCGCACGCTACAAGTTCGAAGGGAACAAGTGGCTGGCGCTCGATCTTGCGGTCGGCGACGTGCGCGCGGAGACCATCCGGTTCGATTGGCCGGCCACGCTCATGCGCATGAAGACCGGCTACAAGGCGACCGTCAAAATCGCCAACGGCTCCTCGCAGCAGGCGCGCGTCGGCATCGCCATCGCCTTGATCGACAAGGACCTGAAACTGATCGGGGCCGGGACTGTCGGAACCACGCTCGGGACGATTGATCCGGGGACCACCGCCCAGTTCACCGTCGATTTCAAGGATGTCACCGCCCGCCTGGAGCAGGCGGACCAGTTCTACATCGCCCTGGAGACCCGGTGAGGGCCGCCACCATCCCGGTCGCGCTCGGCCTCGTGCTCTGCGCGTCGATTCTTCCGGCCCGGGCCTCCGTGTTCTACGACGTGACGCTCGACCTGGGACTGCGCGATGACGCGCGCATCTTCCTTAATGTCACGAACGACTACTTCGCCCCGCCGCCGGTCGTGGCGGTGGACCTGGTCAGGCGTTGTCCTGCCCCCGAGGACGACTACCCGGTCATCCTTCTCCTGGTCCGTGCTTCGAAGCGGCCGGCGGAGGAGATTCTGAGGATGCGGCTCGATTACCTGTCCTGGTCGGACATCATGTACCGGTTGCATGTCTCGCCATCGGTCCTGTTCGTCGGCATCAACCGCGATCCCGGGCCGCCCTACGGCAAGGCCTGGAGCTTCTGGCGGAAGCACCCGCGCGGCGAGAGATTCGAGATCCGTGACCGCGATGTCGTCGAACTGGCGAAGCTGCAGATCGCCGCCGGTTACCAGCACGTGAGCCCTGCCGTGATCATCGCGCAACGCAACAGGGGGATCACGGTTGAGCACTACATCGCCGAGAAGAACCGCGGCCGATACCCGAAAGTCAAGGCGGCCAGGGGACCGTCCCACGGCAAGGGCCAGGAAAAATCGAAGGGATCCGGCAAGCCCAAGGGTCACGGGAAGCCTCACGACCACGACTGAGGGGTGACGCCCGCCAGGCCCCGGCGCGATCCGGACAGGCGGGCGATTCACGCGGGCGGGACTTCTCGCCCTGTGATGCCGGGATCATGCGGCGGGGGTGACTCGTGTCCAGGCTGCAGGTCTGCGAATCGGCCCTCGACCTCATCGGCGAAACGCCGATCCTGCACCTGCGCTCCTTCGACCGTCCCAACGCCGCGCAGATCTATGCCAAGCTCGAGTTCCTGAGCCCCGGAGCCAGCGTCAAGGATCGCGCCGCCCTCGGCATGATCCTCGACGCGGAGAAGCGCGGCCGGCTGCGCCCGGGTGCGACCCTCGTCGAGGCGACCGCCGGGAACACCGGGATCGGTCTGGCGCTGGTCGGGACGCTGCGCGGCTACCGGGTCGTGCTGGTCGTGCCGGAGAAGTACAGCCGCGAGAAGAAGCTCTTGATGAAAGCGCTGGGAGCGACCCTGGTCGAGACGCCCACCGAGGACGGCATGCAAGGCGCCCTGAAGCGCGCCCAGGAGATCGCGGCCGCGACGCCGGGCGCCTTCGTGCCGCAGCAGTTCGAGAACCCGGCCAATCCCGAGATGCACTACCGCACGACGGCGCGCGAGATCTGGCACCAGATGCAGGGGAAGATCGAGGCGCTGGTCCTGGGGGCCGGCACCGGCGGCACGATCACGGGCGTGACCCGCTACGTCAAGGAGCGCAACCCCGGGGTGCGGGCGGTCCTGGTGGAATCGGAAGGCTCGGTGCTCGGGGGCGGCACCGCGGCACCGCACAAGGTCGAGGGGATCGGCAATTCGTTCCTGCCGAAGATCCTCGACCGCAGCCTGATCGATGAGGTCGTGGCCGTCACCGACAGGGATGCCTTCGCCACGGTGGGCCTCCTGGCCCGGAAGGAGGGACTCCTGGTCGGAGGTTCCTCGGGGGCCGTGGCGTTCGCGGCCGCGCGCGTGGCCGAGCAGATCGGTCCCGGACGCAAGCTCGTGACACTTTTCTCCGACGGCTCCGAGCGTTATCTGAGCCAGGGGATCTACGACGAGGTGACGTGATGGGATTCGCCACGGACGCCATCCACGCCGGTGTCGTGCCCGACCCGGCCACCGGATCGGTCATGACGCCGATCTACCAGACCTCGACCTACGTGTACGAGTCGCCCGGCAAGCACACCGGCTACGACTACGCGCGCACGATCAATCCCACGCGCTCGGCGCTCGAGACCAATCTCAAGACGCTGGAGCGCGGCCGGGCCGCGTACGCGTTCGCCTCGGGCATGGCGGCGATCAGCGCCGTGATGACCCTGGTCAAGGCCGGCGACCACGTCGTGGTGAGTCACAATGTGTACGGCGGCACCTACCGGCTGTTCGCCCGGGTGCTCGAGGATTACGGTCTCGCCTTCACGTACGTCGACACCTCGAAGATCGAGAACATCGAGCAGGCCGTCCGCAGGACCACACGCATGGTCTACGTGGAGACGCCGACCAACCCGATCATGATCCTCACCGACATCGCCCTAGTCGCCCGGCTGTGCCGCGAGCGCGGGCTCATCAGCGTCGTGGACAACACCTTCCTGACGCCGTATCTGCAGCGACCGCTCGATCTCGGCGCCGACATCGTCGTGCACAGCACGACGAAGTACCTCAACGGTCACTCCGACAGCGTCGGTGGCGCCGCCATCCTGACGCGGGACGATCATGCCGAGCGGATCAAGTTCGTGCAGAATTCCGTCGGGGCCATCCTCTCCCCCTTCGACTCCTGGCTCGTCCTGCGCGGGATCAAGACGCTGCCGCTGCGCATGCGGACGCACGACGACAGCGGACTCCGGGTCGCACGGTATCTGGAAGCCCATCCCAAGGTGGAGAAGGTCCTCTACCCTGGCCTGCCGTCCCACCCGCAGCACGATCTGGCGCGCCGCCAGACGCGCGGTTCCGGGGGCATGATCTCTTTCTATCTGAAGTCGGACGCGGCCGCCACCCGGTTCTTCGCTCCTTTGAAGCTGTGCGCGCTGGCCGAGAGCCT
>QHXX01000099.1:46854-51801 GCA_003223135.1 Acidobacteriota bacterium
GATCGACGATGAGACGAACTGTACTGTGGCTTGCCCTGATCCTCGCGGCGGTCGGTGGGCCGTTTCTCGCCCAGGAAGAGCCGCCGCTGTTCGAGAATCCGCCCGCGACGAAGCAGCCCTCCCCGTCACCCACGCCGCCGGCCACCGCGCCCTGCCCCCCGTCCGCGCCCTCCCTGGGGCTGAAGGCCCCCCGAATGGATGTCGCGTTCTGGCAAGCGATGGCCCCGCGCGAGCGGGAAACCTACGTGGAGATCGGGGTCGGCATCATGAGCTCCCTTGCGGAGAGGCTGCGGGAGCAGGCCGGCAGCGCCAGGAGCATGCCGCGTGAAGATCTGACCGCGCTGGTTCGCTTCGCAAACCTGTACACGCCGCGACGCGCGCCGGCGATGTACCTCAAGGAGATGGAGACGATCTACGCGACCGCGGAAGGACAGAAACTGTTGCTGGCAGAGTGCTTCTACAAGGCGTTCGAGCGTCTCAACGTTCCCGCGGCGGTGGCGCCTGCCCCGCAGGCCTCGAAGACTCCCGCGGAGAAGCCGGCGGATCAGTAGTTCTCGCGGCCGCCCTTGACCACGCTGGCGATCCAGTTCAACGCGTTCTTGTCGCCGTCATCGACCGATACGGCCACGATCTCGGGAAGCTCGTAGGAGTGCAGCTCCTTGACCGTCTTCTTCACGTCCTCCAGGAGCGGCTGGGTGGTCTTGATCAGGAGGAGTTGCTCGGTCTCGGACGAGATCTTCCCTTTCCAGCGGTAGATGGAGCGGATCATCGGCACGACGTTGACACACGCTGCTTCCTCGCGCTCCACCAGCGCCTGGGCGATCTGGACGGCTTCTTTTTCGGTTGAGGCGGTGCAGAAAACCAGGATGACCGAAGGCTCGCTCACGTCCTCGATTATAGGAGCCGCCTCCCACCATCGTCAAGGACAGGTGCCCCGGTGATCCGCTTCGGTACGTCCGGCTGGCGGGGGGTGATCGCCGAGGAGGTCACGTTCGCCAACCTGCGTCGCCTCGTCGCCGCGATCGCGACACACCTGGTGGGCACGGGTACCGCCCCGAAGGGGGTCTTCGTCGGCTTCGACACGCGCTTCCTGTCAGACCGATTCGCGCGTGAGGCGGCGGCGATCCTGGCGGCCCGCGGCATCCCGGTGACCCTCTCGCCAGCCCCGGTCCCCACTCCGGTGGTCGCCCACGCCATCGTCAGCGGCCGGCGTGCCGGTGGCATCAACATCACCGCCAGCCACAACCCCCCGGAGTACAGCGGCCTGAAGTTCTCGACGGCCAGCGGCGCTCCCGCCCGCATCGAAGTGACACGGGCGATCGAGACGCTCGTCGATTCCGCCGGCGCCGCCCCGCAGGGCCATCCTGCCACGGGCGAGCGAGCGGCCCGAATCAGGAGCGTTGACATGCGCGACGCCTACTTCCGGCACATCGGTCGGCTGGTCCGCCTCACCGCGATCCGCAGGGCGAGGCTTCATCTGGGCTGCGACCCGCGGCACGGCGCATCGATCGCCTACCTGGGCGGCCTGCTCGCGAAGGCGGCGCCGACGGTGGTGGCGATCCACGACAACGCGGATCCCCTCTTCGGCGGCACGGGTCCGGACTGCGGCGAGGCGCAGCTCGGACCCCTGGCGCGGCTGGTGCGCTCGAAGCGTCTGCACCTGGGCCTGGCGACGGACGGCGACGGCGACCGCTTCGGGATCGTCGATCGGGGCGGCGTCTTCATCCCGCCCAACCTCTTTCTGGCGGTCCTGGCCGATTATCTCCTGACCGAGCGGCGCCTGCCGGGCGGCGTCGGGCGCTCGGTCGCCACCACACATCTGCTCGACGCCGTCTGCGCCCTGCACGGGCGGGCGCTTTACGAGACGCCGGTCGGCTTCAAGCACCTGGGAGAGCACCTGACCTCGGGCCGCGCGTTCCTCGTGTGCGAAGAGAGCGCCGGTCTGAGCATGCGCGGCCACGTGCCGGAAAAGGACGGGATACTGGCCGGGCTTCTCGCCGCCGAGATGGTGGCGGTGCGGCGCAAGCCGATCCGCGAGCAGGCCCGCGATCTGTTCAAGAAGGTTGGGCCGCTGCACAGCCGCCGCATCGACTATCATATCGAGGCGGCGGCCCGGGAGCGCCTGACGCGGCGGCTCGAGGACGTGCCGTCCGCGTTCGCCGGACGCCGCGTTGCGCGTCTCGACACCAGCGACGGCCGAAAGATGATCTTCGCGGACGGATCGTGGATCCTCCTGCGACCCTCCGGCACGGAGCCCGTGGTTCGTTGTTACGCCGAGGCCCGTACCCCCGGAGATCTCGGTTCGCTTCTGGCCGCGGCAAAAGACCTCGTGGCCTAAGGCCTAGCGCATGACTCGCATCAGGGAACTCCAGGCACGCGAAGTCCTCGACTCGCGCGGCAACCCCACTATCGAAGTGGAGGTCACTCTCGACGACGGCACGCGCGGGCGGGCCGCCGTACCGTCAGGCGCCTCCACAGGTTCGCGCGAGGCGCTCGAGCTGCGCGACGGAGACTCGTCGCGTTTCCGGGGCAAGGGGGTCCTGCGGGCGGTCGACAACGTCGTGAAGGTCATTGCGCCCGCGGTGCGCGATCTGGACCCTGTGGCGCAGGAGGCGGTCGACGCCCGCCTGCGCGAGATCGACGGGACGAAGGACTCGTCCCGCCTGGGGGCCAACGCGCTCCTGGGCGTGTCCCTGGCGACGGCCCGCGCCGCGGCGGTGGCCCGCCGTCTGCCTCTCTACCGCCACCTCGGCGGCGAGGGCGCGCGCGACCTGCCGGTGCCCCAGTTCAACATCCTCAACGGCGGGGCGCACGCCGACAACAACGTGGACATCCAGGAGTTCATGATCGTCCCCGTCGGGGCGCCCACCTTCCGCGAGGCGCTGCGGATGGGCGCCGAGATCTTCCACGCGCTGCGCGACATCCTGCGCTCGCGGGGTTTGCGGACCGGAGGGGGCGACGAAGGGGGCTGGGCCCCCGATCTGAAGTCGAATGCCGAGGCTGTGGACGTCGTCGTCGCCGCCATCGTGGCGGCAGGTTACAGGCCGGGAGAGCAGGTCGGCATCGCCCTGGACGTCGCCGCCTCGGAGCTGCGTAAGGACGGCGCCTATCAGCTTTCGGCGGAGACCCCGCCCCGCCGCACCGCCGAGCAGCTCGTCGCCTTCTACGCCGATCTCGTGCGCCGCCAGCCCGTCGTGTCGATCGAGGACGGCATGGCCGAGGACGACTGGGACGGCTGGGCGCTCCTCACCCGCTCGCTGGGCGACGCCGTACAGCTCGTCGGCGATGATCTGTTCGTCACCAACGCGGCCATCCTGCGCGAGGGGATCGAGAAGAAGATCGCCAACTCCATCCTGATCAAGCCGAATCAGATCGGCACTCTGACCGAGACGCTGCGCGCCATCGCCCTGGCCCGCTCGGCCGGCTACACCACGGTCCTTTCACACCGCTCCGGCGAGACCGAGGACACGTTCATCGCCGACCTGGCGGTGGCGCTGAATCTCGGGCAGATCAAGACGGGCGCGCCCGCGCGCGGCGAGCGCACGGCCAAGTACAACCGGCTCCTGCGCATCGAGGAGGAGCTTGGAAGCCGGGCGCGCTACCCCGGGCGCGCGGCTCTGTCCCGCGGCGGGGCCTTTTGAGAGGTCATCGCCGATGAGCTCCGCGGCCCAGGCCCCGCCGGTCGATCTGCGTCGCAAGGCGCTTCTCGTGCTGTTCTGGTTCGTCGCACTGTCGCTCCTGTTCAACTCCCTGTTCGGGGACATGGGGCTCATCCAGGGATACCGCCAGAGGCACCTCGTGGCCCGCCTGCAGCAGGAAGTCCGGACGCTGCGACAGGGCAACGACCGCCTGGCGGGCGACATCAGCGACCTCCGCCACGATCCCTACCGCATCGAGCAGATCGCCCGCGAGGAGCTCGGCCTGAGTCGCCCCGGCGAGATCCTGTTCCTGTTCCAGGAACCGGAGCCCGGCGCGACACCGTCGCCGGCGCGCTGACGGAGCGTCCGCTCTCCGGTGCGCGCCGTCCCGGCCCCTTTCGTTGACAGCCCGGGGGTTCCCCCCTATAATGCCGCCCTCTGACGCGGGGTGGAGCAGCCTGGTAGCTCGTTGGGCTCATAACCCAAAGGTCGCGAGTTCAAATCTCGCCCCCGCCACCAACGCACTCAAAGAATGGCCAGGGGGTGGCGCCCGCCACCCCCTTTTCATTTTCGACCGACGTCGCCGCGCCCCCGGCATTCTCTGTCCTCGTGTCCCATGATTCGCGCCCGCCGCACGCCTGCGCGTTGGGCCCGACTTGACACCGCAGGAGGGGAGGAGTAGAAACCCTGCCCCGTAGCCGAATCCTCCCGGCCGGGAGGAGCGGGGGACCCAGGTTATCGGGGCGAAGCGCCGAAGCGCCGGGGACCTTCACCCTCGAGTCCGTCAGCTAACCTCGCAGGCGTCGTGAGGGAGGCGCCATCATTCTGGGCCCCCCTGAGCGGAGGGCGCGATGGCCCGCAAGACCGACCCTTCCGAAGATCCGCTGGATCAGCCGTCTCCTCTCGCACCGCTGTGGCGGAGGCTGCTCGGCGCGCCGCGTGATTTTCAGGATCCGCGGATCTTCCACAAGATCACCCTGATGGCGTTCCTCGCCTGGATCGGGCTGGGCGCCGACGGGCTGTCCTCGTCCGCCTACGGCCCTGCCGAGGCATTCAAGAACCTCCTGGTCAAGGACCCCGTCACCGGCCGCGTGGAAGGCCAGTGGTACCTGGCGATCTTCCTGGCGCTGGCGACCGTGATCACGGTCTTCGTGATCTCATACGCCTACAGCCGGGTCATCGAGCAGTTTCCGCACGGCGGTGGCGGATACGTGGTGGCCACCAAGCTGCTCGGACCGCGAGCCGGCGTGGTCTCCGGCTGCGCGCTTCTGGTCGACTACATCCTGACGCTCACCGTGTCGGTCGCCGC
>QHXX01000100.1 GCA_003223135.1 Acidobacteriota bacterium
GGCCCAGGCCGAGTGGAACGGCGCCCGCCCGAGCGCCGGAACCAGGGCGAGCGCCGAAGTACTGAGGCCCGCCAGGCCCGACCCGGTGACCGACTTGTCGAAGCCGGAGCGTTCCATCGTGCTGCCCGCGAGCACCCGACCGTCCCGCCGCGGGACGAGATAGAAGCCGTGCGTGAAGATGGGATGCACCGGAACGGACGTCGGTCCGAAGCAGACGATCTGGCCGCGCACCGGGTGCGACGGCAGGGGCGTGACGCCCGGACCGGCGATCTCCTCGGACCATGCGCCCGCCGCGATCACCACGGCGGCCGCGCGCACGCGCTCTTCGGCGGTCTCGACGCCGACGACGCGGCCGTTCGTCACCATGAGCCGCAGGACGCGCGCACCGCCTTGCAGACGCGCGCCCAGGCGCCCGGCCGAAAGCTCCAGCCCCCTCACCAGGAGGGTATTGTCCACGCTCCGGTCGCGCGGCAGGTACAGGCCCTCGCTCCAATCCGGGTGGAGCGCGGGCTCCATCAGGCGCAGCGCCTCTCCGCCCAGACGCTCCGCCACAAGACCGAACGAGCGTTGGAAGGCCGCGCGCTGGTCGAGCGTTTCGGCCTCCGTTCCACGGCGAGCCACCACCAGGGTGCCGCGCTCGGAGACGGCCGGGTCGAGCCCGCTTTCTTCCGCCACCTGCCGCGCGAATTCGGGGAAGAGATCGCGGCTCGCCAGACACAGCCGAAACAAAGGGTCCGGGCGATCGGCCTCGGCCTGCGGGCTGAGGAGTCCCGCGGCCGCGCCGCTGGCCTCGCGGCCGAAAGCGCCCTTCTCAAGGAGACGGACGCGCAGGCCGCCGCGCGCCGCCTCGCGCGCGATGGCACACCCGATGATCCCGCCGCCCACGACGACGACATCGTCGATCCGTTCTTGACCCATGAGAACCGCAGTCTATCGTCCGTCCCCGCACCCGTCAACGCGAGTCGCGGGCGAGCTCTCCCGGGTTCGAGGCGCCGGGCCCAGTGCCGGCCGGGCACGGGTCCGGCTTGCTGCGCAAGCCTCCCCTCGCCTCGCCACGCGCCGCCCACCGCGCGGGAACGCGCGCGGCGGGGCCCCGGCGCGCGGTCTCAGACGGCCCGGCCGGCACAGGGCCCGGCGCCTCGAACCGTGGCGTGTCCGACGCTCGGGTCGGCCGAAGGATCGTCGGCGACCGACAGATGCAGTTTTACGTGGTCCGCAGTTGAGCGTCCGGTCACGCGGCGGTCAATCGAGCGAGCGCCGGGGCCCCGCCGCGCGTATCTCAGCGCGGTGGGCGGCGCGAGGCGAACCGAGGGGAGCGTCGCGCAGCGACGCGGACCCGTGCCGCGCGTGCAAATTCCGGCCCGCGCCCCCGTGATTGACTTCGCGGTACGGCGTTCCTATCATCGGGGACCTTTGCGTGGGTACCGGAGGGGCGGTGCTGGACAGGCGTGCGCTCGCGATCCTTTTCCTGACGCTGTTCCTGCTGATGCTGGGCGTGGGGATCATCATCCCCAACATCGTCTATCACGCCGAGACCAGCCGCGCCACGGTTCCCCAGGCAACCTTCCTGTTCACCCTGTACTCGCTGATGCAGTTCCTTTTTGCGCCGGTCTGGGGCCACCTGTCCGACCGGTTCGGGCGCAAGCCGATTCTCGTCGCCGGGTTGTTCGGGAACGCAGCGGGCCTGGCGCTCTTCGGAGTCTCCTCCCGGCTTCCTCTCCTGTTCGCCGCACGCGGGCTTTCGGGCCTGATGTCGTCGGCGGCGCTGCCGACGGCCATGGCCTACGTGGCGGACGTCACGGACGAGAAGAGCCGCGGGCGCGGCATGGGACTCATGGGCGCGGCGATGGGGCTGGGCTTCATCTTCGGCCCGGGCATTGGCGGGTACCTGTCGCGCTTCGGGCACGGCGTTCCGTTCCTGGTGGCCTCGGCGCTCAATCTCGTGACCTGCACGCTGGCGGCGCTGCTTCTGCGCGAGAGCCTCGGGAGGCGGCCGCGCAGGACGGCCGGGGAGGCGGGCGAAGCGCTCGGCGCACCGGAGGGACCGCTGTCGTCGGACGTGCCGGCGCCGGAGCCGCCGATCTTCCCGCGGCCGTCGCGTGCCCTGGCGAGCCCGCTTTTGCCCTTCTACCTCGTGGCATTTTTCGTGACCTTCTCGATGGCCTCCCTGGAGTCGATCTTCCCCTGGTTCATCGAGCATCGCTTCGGGTTCGGAGCCCAGGACATGGGGGTGATGTTCCTGTTCATGGGAACGGCGGTCTTCCTGGTGCAGGGCTTCCTGCTGGGCCCATGGATCGGTGCGATCGGGGAGGAGAACGTCCTGGTGAGCGGCCTGCTGATCAACGCGCTCGGGTTCCTGCTGGTGATTGCCGCCGTGGGCCGCGTGTCCCTCACGGCCGCCCTCGTCGTCGGGGGCGTGGGCAATCAGATCATGCGACCGACGAATGCCTCCTTGATCTCGAAGCGAACGAAGCGCGGCCAGGGGGCGGCGATCGGGATCATGGACTCGTTCGATTCGGCGGGACGAATCCTGGGGCCGATGGCCGCAGGAGCGCTGTACGGCCTGAACCGGCGTTACCCGTATCTTGCGTCGGCCGCGATCATGGCAACGGTCGGGGCGGCGCTGTGGGCGACCCGGAGCGCATGGCGGCGCGCGGCCGACAGGGAAGCCGCCGCCGGACTCACTTCTTCTGATCCTCCTTACCCCCCTTGACGATGTGCTCGTCGAGAGGAGCCAGGTGGTTGACGACCACGCGCTTGACCTGGTGGCCCTCCACCAGGAAGAACGTCTTCACGCTGCCGTCCTCGCTGGCGTATTGATACATCTTCGGCACGGCGGGATCCTCCAGATTCACCTTGCGCTTCAGGGCCCCCCTGGGCTTTTCGGCGAGAATCTCGCCCGGCTCTCCGTAGGCCTCCAGCAAATCGTTGACCGTCGATCCCTTGCCGATTCCCTTGCTGGTGCGGAAGCGCCCCTCCGTCATCCCTTCGTGGACTCCGTCCAGGTTGAAGCCGACCGAGGCGAGCTTGAGATCCTTGGGCGCGCCGACGGCGATGCAGGAGATGCCCGCGTCGGCGATGTTCACCATCGCCGCGTCGTCCTGACCCGCGAAGGGGACGACACTGGCGCGGGGGAACTTCTTCACGAGGTCGGTCACGGACTGGCCGATGTAGACGAACCCCGGGATTCCGACGTGCAGCTCGATCCGGCGCACGTCCTCGGGCCGGGAATCTCCTTTCGTCGGCCGATCGGGCGCGGCGGCGGCCAGGAGCGGAAGCGCCAGGAGGAAGAGCGTGATGGTTCGACGGCCGCTGCGTTGCCGCACCTGAAGACTCCCCTGAAAGGGCCGCCCCGCCCCGCTTCGCTCCGTGGGCGCTGCCCGTCCGAGTCGGGGATTATAGCACGCGCCTTGTCTCGTGCCGGGTCGGGCCAGGCGCCGGAGTCGGAGTAGAATGAGGGCTCCTCGGCAAGAGGCCGGCATGAGCGGGCAGGAGCGTCCCAGGGATCATGCGTCGATTGTGCAGACCGCCTTCGCGCGGCAGGCGCGCGGCTTCGGGCGCAGTCGCCTGCAGACGGATCCCGCACGACTCGCGCGGTTGATCGAGTTTCTGGGGCCGCGGCCGGGCGAGCGGGTCCTGGATGTCGCCTGCGGTCCGGGGATCGTCACCGCGGCGCTCGAGCACGCGGGGCTGCTCGCTTTCGGAATCGACTTGACGCGCGAGATGATCCGGGAGGCCGTCGCGCGGGAGGGGCGGTACGTGCAGCGACTACCACGAGACCATCGAGAGGCTGCGGGACATGTCCCACGCGCGCACGCTCGGGCGCGACGAGTTCCGGGAGATGGCGGCGGTTGCCGGGCTCTCCGGCTTCGAGGACGTCCCCGTTACCCTGGTCATCGATTTCGACGAGTGGATCGACCGGGCCTTCCCCACGCCGGAGAACCGGGAGCGAGCGCGCTCGATGATGGAGGCCTGCGTCGCCGAGGACCTGTGCGGTCTCAAGGTCTGGAAGGAAGGAGACCGCCTCAAGTTCGAGAGGCAGAGTCTCCTCTTCAGGGCCGTGCGCCCGCCACGCTGAGGTCGGGATGGACGGCGCGACGGACGATTTCTTCCACGACGACGGCGCGGGGCCCTACGCCCATTGCCCGCGCTGTGGCGGCTCGCTCGAAAAGCGCATCGTCTTCAGCCGCGACCCGCCACGCCTGGTCTGCGCCGATTGTAGGTTCGTCTTCTATCTCGATCCCAAGCTGGCGGTCGGAGCCATCTGCAGGAAGGAAGGAAAGATCGTCATGCTGCGCCGGGCCATCGAACCGGCGTACGGCAAGTGGGTGTTCCCCGGGGGGTACGTCGATCGCGGCGAGTCGCTGGAGGACGCGGCGCGGCGCGAAGCGAGGGAGGAAATCGGCGTGGAGGTCCGCCTGACGCGCTTGATCAATGTTTACTCCTACACGGGGAGGCCGGTGGTCGTGGTGGTCTACGAGGCGGAGGTTGTGGGCGGCGAAATCCGCGGCGGGGAGGAGGCGCTGGAGGTGCGCTCCTTCGAGCCTGGAGACATCCCGTGGGACGGCCTCGCCTTCCGCAGCACGCGGGAGGCCCTGCAGGAGTGCCTGCGGGGGCCGGCGCGATCCGGCGCCGGCACCTTGGATGGGAGGAGGGAGTGATGCTTCTGGAGGGTCGCGTGGCGGTGGTGACGGGCGGCGGCCGCGGCATCGGGCGGGCGATCGCCGAGCTGTTCTACAGGGAGGGCGCGCGCGTCGCCGTCGCCTCGCGCAATACCAAGAACCTGCAGGCCTTCGCGATGGAGCTGAATGAGGGGGACCACCGCATCGTGCCGTTCCGCTGCGACGTCACCGACAAGGACGAGGTCGAGGTGATGATCGGCAACGTCGTGGAGGTCTGGGACCGCGTCGACATCCTGATCAACAACGCCGGCGCCTCGGGGATGACTCCCATCGAGGCGGGAGACGAACCCGGTCTGGACGAGAAGGTCGACGCGAAGTGGCAGGAGATCATGGCCACCAACCTGACCGGGCTCTACTACTGCACGCGCGAGGCCGTGCGCCACATACCCTCCGGCGGCACCGGCCGGATCCTCAATCTGTCGTCGGTTTTGGGCAAGTTCGGCGTTCCGGGGTACGCCGCTTACTGCGCCAGCAAGCACGGTGTCGTCGGGTTCACGAAGGCCCTCGCCCTCGAGCTGGCGCCACGGAAGATCACCGTAAACGCACTCTGTCCCGGCTGGGTGGAGACCGAGATGGCGCGGACGGGGATCGAGGAGGGAGCGCGCCGCGAGCGCATGTCTCCCGAAGACTTCCGCAGGCGGGCGGAGGAGCGCGTGCCGATCGGCCGCTTCATCGCGCCGCAGGAGGTGGCCCGCCTGGCGCTCTTCCTCGCCTCGGACCAAGGCTCCGGCATCACCGGCCAGTCGATCAACCTCGACGGCGGGGCGGCGATGTGGTGAGGCGGGAGGCGAAGGCGGAAGGATATTCTCTGGCGGTGCCCATCGAAGTCCGCTTCCGCGACATGGACAGCATGGGACACGTGAACAACGCGGTCTATCTGACCTACTTCGAGAACGCCCGCATCGCCTACTGGCGGGCGGTGCCGGGCGTCCGGTCGCGCCGCAACCTGGACTACATCCTGGCGCGCGCCGAGTGCGATTTCAAGAGCCCGGTCACGCTCGATGACGAGCTCTTCTGCCACATCCGCGTCGCGTCGTTCGGGCGGACCTCGTTCGTCTTCGAATACCTGCTGCGCAACGAGCCCAACGGCCGCGGCGTGGCGGAGGGGCGGACGGTGCAGGTGATGTACGACTACACGGCCCGCAAGGCGGAGCCGCTGGATGCGGAGGTGAAGGCGGCGATCGAAGAATTCGAGGGACGAGAGATCCCGTCCCGGACGTGAACCGAGGCGGCGGCGCCCGTGCGCCGCCGCGATCAAGGGAGGTGCGCGTGGACAGGGGAAACGTGGCCGTCCTCGTGGAGAGCGACTACCAGGATATGGAGGTCTGGGTGCCCTTGTACCGGCTGCGCGAGGAGGGGTATCGCGCCGTCGTGGTCGGCCCCCAGGCGAAAGAGTACGCTTCCAAGCACGGGTATCCGATCAAGGCGGAGATCGCCGCGTCGCAGGCGAGAAGCGACGACTTCGTCGGCGTCGTGGTGCCGGGCGGCTGGGCCCCCGATCGTCTGCGCCAGGACGAGGCGGTGCTCCGGCTCGTCCGCGAGCTCTTCGAGAAGAAGCGTGTGGTGGCGGCGATCTGCCATGCCGGCTGGGTCCTCGCCTCGGCCGGAATCGTGCGGGGCCGGCGGCTCACCTGCTTCCAGGCGATCCGCGACGATCTGCGGAACGCCGGCGCCGAGGTGGTGGACCAGGAGGTGGTGCGCGATGGGAACCTGATCACGTCCCGCAAGCCGGACGATCTCCCCGCGTTCTGCCGGGAAATCATCAAGGCGCTCAGGGAAGTCTGAGCGCGCGCCTTGGCCCCCGACGGCCCCCGGCTGCGGATCGGCGCCTCCTCCTGGAGCGCTCCGTCCTGGGAAGGGGTCTTCTATCCTCCCGGCATGCCGCCGTCCGACTACCTGGCGCATTACGCCGGTCGCTTCGACACCGTGGAGGTGGACGCAACCTTCTACCGCATCCCGGGGGAGAGGATGGTCGACGCCTGGCGGGAGCGCACGCCGTCTTGCTTCGTATTCGCCGCCAAGTTTCCCCAGGTCATCACGCACGAGAAGCTCCTCGAAGGCTGCGCTGCCGAGTGCGCGGAATTCCTGCGCGTGATGCGGAGGCTCGGGGACAAGCTCGGCCCGCTGCTCCTGCAGTTCCGTTACTTTCGCAAGGACGAGTTCCCCGATCCCAACCCGTTCATCGACCGGCTCGAGAGGTTCCTGCCGTCGCTGCCGCGCGGCGGGCAGTACGCCGTCGAGGTACGCAACAAGACCTTCGTGACCGCGCGTCTTCTGGACGTCCTGCGGCGGAACGGCGCGGCTCTGGCGCTCATCGATCACCCCTGGTTCTTCGGCGTCGAGCAGCTGATGAAGAAGGAGGGCGTGCTGACCACCGACTTCGCTTACATTCACTGGCTGGGTGACGGGAGAGACATCGAGGAGACGACGAGGCGCTGGGACCGCCTGATCGTGGACCGCACGCGCGATCTGGGGCGCTGGATCCCGGCGCTCCGCGGGATTCTCGACCGCGGAATCACCGTCTACGGGTATTTCAACAACCACTACGCCGGATACGCGATCGGTTCGATTGAGCAGTTCCGGGAGATGTGGCACACGAGCGGGCCGGCCGCATCCGGCCCGTCCTGAGCCGGGACCGGCGGCGCAAGGGAGAAGGGTCAGCGGGCGCCGCGGGCGCTCGTCCGGCGCCGCGGCGGGCGCCCGCGCGTCGCCAGGGCATTGATCCCGGCCATCGCGACCTCGCGATCCTGCTGGGTCGTGCCGCTGCTGCAGCCGATGCCGCCTACGATCCGCCCGTCCACGAAGATCGGCAGCCCACCGCCTACGATCATGAAGCGGCCGTCGTTGCTGACGTGGATGCCGTAAGCCGGCCGGCCCGGAGAGGCGATCTCGGCGTATTCGTGGGTGGCGCGGCGCGCGCAGGCCGCCGTCCACGCCTTCGAGATCGCGATGTCGATGCTGCTCAGCTTGGCGCCGTCCATGCGGTTGAACACCAGAAGATGGCCCGCGTCGTCGACCACCGCGATGTCCAGCGGCACGCCGATCGCCGCGGCCTTGCGGACCGCCGAAGCCATGATGACGCGGGCGCCCTGGAGAGTGAGCCTCGGAGCGTTCCGGGTGACGAACTCCGGCTTGACCATCTCTTCCCCCGCGCCGCGCGTCCGATTCCCTGATCCTTCTCAGGGGGGCGGCCAGAATTTTGACGGTGAGTATACCGTAATCCTGCCACCCGGCTTCGCGCCGGCCGCCGGGCCGGCGTCCGGACACCCTCCCCGGGCCACGCTGCGCTCGTTCCCCGCCCGCGGCCGCGTTGCGGGAACTTTCGGGTGGACCTATATTTCGAGCCGCCGGCCGGGGCCCAGCGACCCCGGCCCGAGAGGCGGCGCGCAGAGTCTGTCGCCGTCGAAGCTTCCGTCCGCCTCCCTGGAGAGACCATGCGGCCTCGGGCGGCGCGTCGCCGTCTTAGAAGTGAGTTGGCGGGGCGCCGCCCCGCGTGCGCGCCCTCGTCCGCCCGCGCCGGGATTTCCCTCGTCCTCCTCTGGCTTTCCCTGACCGGTGCGCCTCGGGCACAGACCGGCCCCCCGCCCTCGTTCGAGCACGAGGTCACGGCCAGTTTCGTCTACACGGTCGCCAAATTCGTCGACTGGCCGGCCGCGGCTTTCGGCGACCCCGGCGCCCCCCTCGTCTTCGGGATCCTCGGCGACGATCCGATCGAAGAGCCGCTGCAGCGCACCGTGGCGGGGAAGTCGGTGGGCGGCCATCCGGTCGAGCTGATCCGGGTGAAGGAAGGAGAGGATCCGGTCCACTGCCACGTCCTGTTCGTCGGCCGCTCCGAGGCCGCCCACGTGGACGAAGTGATCGCGCGCCTGGGAAATTCGAGCGTGCTGACGGTCGGCGAGTTCGATCACTTCGCCCAAAGAGGAGGCGTCCTGCGGCTCCGCCTGGACCAGAACATGGTCCGGTTCGAAGTGAACGTGGACGCGGCCGAGCGGGCGCACCTTCAGATCAGCTCCAAGATCCTGAAGCTGGGCACGATCGTCCACGAACGGAAGCGCAAGGCGGGGTCACCGTGACCGCCTTCAAGGACCTGTCGATCAAATGGAAGCTGATGCTGCTGATGATGCTCACCAGCTGCGCCGCCCTGCTCCTCGCCTGCCTCGCGTTCATGACCTACGAGCTCGTCACCATGCGCCAGACGATGGCGCAGGAGCTGGAAACACTCGCGGGAATCATCGCCGACAACAGCACCGCGAGCCTGTCGTTCAAGGACACGAAGGCGGCGGAGGAGACCCTGGCCACCCTCGGGGCCAAGCCGCAGATCATGGCGGCGGCGATCTACGGGCCGGACGATGCAATCCTCGCGCGCTACCTGCGCCCCGGCGCCTTCCCCGGCACCATTCCGGCAACGCCCGAGGCCGACGGATATCGCTTCGCGGCCCGGCGGCTGGCGCTTTTCGGGCCGGTCCTCATGGACGATGATCGCATCGGCACGGTCTACCTGCAATCCGACCTCAGCCTGATGGTGGCGCGCATCCAGCGCTACATCGCCATCGTCCTCGCGGTCATGGCGGCCTCCACCATCCTGGCGCTCCTGCTCGCGTCGCGGCTGCAGGGCGTGATCTCGGAACCGATCCTGGACCTCGTCGGGGCGACGCGACTGGTCGCAACGGAAAAGAACTACGCGGTGCGCGCTCGCCGCCGCAGCCGCGACGAGGTCGGTCTCCTGATCGACGGCTTCAACGACATGCTCAGCCAGATCCAGGAGCGTGATCGCGCCCTGGAAGCGGCGCGCGAGGCGCTGGAGCAGCGCGTCGAGGAGCGCACCCGGGAGCTGCTGCAGCAGCTGGCGTTCATCCAGCTCCTGCGCACCGTGGCGGCCCTGGCGAACGAGACCACGACTATCGAGGAGTCGCTGCGGGCCTGCCTCGTCGCCGTCTGCGGGTCCATCGGCTGGCCCGTCGGGCACGTGTACATGCGCCCGCCGGACGCGGCGGACCGCCTGATCGCCCTGCCGGTCTGGCATCTCGACGTCCCGCATCGCTTCGCGGCCTTCCGCAAGATCACCGAGGGAATGGTGCTCAAACGCGGCGAGGGGCTGCCGGGGCGGGTCATGGAGAGCGGGCGGCCCGCCTGGATCCGCGACGTCACGCAGGATCCCAGCTTCCCCCAGGCGAGACTGGCGCAGGACATCGCGGTGCGGACGGGGTTCGCATTCCCGGTCGTGGTCGGGGGCGAAGTGGCGGCGGTGCTCGAGTTCTTCACGACGACGACGATGGAGCCGGACGAGAAGCTGCTCCAGTTGATGGCCCAGGTCGGCACGCAGCTCGGTCCCGCGATCCAGCGCCGGCGCGCCGAGGAATCGCTGCGCCGCAGCGAGGAGAAGTACCGCTCGCTGGTCGCGAACATTCCGGACGTCACCTGGACCTCCGACTCGAGCGGTGCCATCGTGTTCATCAGCCCCAACGTCGAGAAGGTGTATGGCTTCACCCCGGAGGAAATCTACTCCGATGCCGCCCTCTGGTTCGGTCGCATCCACCCCGACGATGTCGAAGCCGTGAAAGGGGCGTACCGCGGCCTGTTCGAGAGCAACCGGAAGTTCCAGATCGAGTACCGCATCCAGCGCAAGGACGGCGCCTGGATCTGGCTCTACGACAGGACGCTCGGCACCTACGGCAAGGCCGAAGAAACGTACGCCGACGGCATGTTCACCGACATCACCGAGCGCAAGCATGCCGAGCTGGAGTTGCAGAAGGCGAAGGAGGGAGCCGAGCAGGCCAGCCGCTCCAAGAGCGAGTTCCTGGCCAACGTGAGCCACGAAATCCGCACCCCGATGAACGGCATCATCGGCATGACCGACCTGCTCCTCGACACCCGCCTCCGGCCGGAGCAGCGTGAGTACCTGGACATCGTGAAGAGCTCGGCGGACGGGCTCCTGACCCTGATCAATGACATCCTGGACTTCTCCAAGATCGAAGCCGGGCGGCTCGAGATCGAGCCGATCGATTTCAGCCTGCGCGACTGCCTGGACAACACGATGCGCATCCTGGCGGTGCGTGCCCACGGCAAGGGCCTCGAGCTTGCCTGCCACGTCCTCCCGGACGTTCCCGACGCGGTGGTCGGCGATCCCGGGCGCCTGCGCCAGGTGCTCATCAACCTCGTCGGCAACGCCATCAAGTTCACCGAGCGCGGCGAGGTCGTGGTGCGCGTCGAATCCGAAGCCCCGACGTCGGAAGAGGCGCAACTCACGTTCGCCGTCAGCGACACCGGCATCGGCATCCCCGAGGAGAAGCACCGGGCCATCTTCGAGGCCTTCACCCAGGCGGACGGATCGACGACGCGCAAGTACGGCGGGACCGGACTGGGGCTGACGATCTCGTCGCAGCTCGTGGAGATGATGGGCGGCCGGATCCGGGTGGACAGCCGGATCGGCCGCGGCAGCACGTTCCGCTTCAGCGTCCGCCTTGGTCTGCAGCGCGGGCGGACGCTCACGCCCGAGCCGCCCCCGCCGCAGGAATTGCGTGACCTGCCGGTGCTCGTGGTCGACGACAATGCCACGAACCGGCGCATTCTCGAAGAGATGTTCGAAGGCTGGCGCATGAAACCGGTGGCGGTCGACGGCGGCGAGGCGGCTCTGATGGCTCTCAAGAATGCCGCGCGCGGCGGGCGGCCGTTCCGCCTGGTCATCCTCGACGCCAACATGCCGGGGATGGACGGGTTCACCCTGGCGGAGCGCATCCAGGGAGAGCGTGAGCTGCAGGGCCTCGATTTGATCATGCTCACCTCGGGGGGGCAGCGGGGCGAAGCGGCGCGCAGCCGTCAGGTCGGCATCTCCGCCTATCTCACCAAGCCGACGCGGCGCTCCGAGCTCCTGGATCTGATCATGACCGTGCTCAGCCCTCCCGCGCCCGGCAGGCGGCGGGATCGGCTGATCACGCGCCACACGCTGCGCGAGGAGAGGCGGCGCCTGAGGGTCCTGCTGGTCGAGGACAACCGGGTGAACCGCGCGGTGGCCGTGCGTCTTCTGGAGCGCCGAGGTCATTCGGTCACGATCGCCCGGACCGGTCGGGAGGCCCTCGATCTGACGCGGACGCGCCCCTTCGATGTGGCGCTCATGGATCTGCAGATGCCCGAGATGGGAGGCCTCGAGGCCACGGCGGCCATCAGGCACCGGGAGCAAGTCACCGGGAAGCACCTGTCGATCATCGCCATGACCGCCCACGCCATGAAGGGCGATCGCGAGCGCTGTCTCGCGGCCGGCATGGATGGCTACGTGGCGAAGCCGATCCAGGCGGACGATCTGTTCCAGACGATCGACAGCGTGCTGAGCCGCTCTCCGCTGGAGGCGTCCGCGGAGCGGCCGTCCGCGGGGCCGCCCCCTGCGCGGCGCGGCGAGCTGTTCGACCGGCAGGCCCTGATGGCGCGACTGGAGGGCGACAGCGGGCTCTTGAGCGAGATCGTCGAGCTGTTCATGAAGAGCGCGCCCGGGCTCATGCGCGACGCCGAGAAAGCGCTCCACGGGCGCGACGCCAAGGCGCTCGAACGCGCGGCCCACACGCTGAAAGGGATGGTCGCAAACTTCGGGGCCCGGACGGCCTTCGAAGCCGCGCTGCGGATGGAGAAGATGGCGCAGAAAGATGATGCCACCGGCGCGCGCGCGGCGTGGGCGTCGCTGGAAAAGGAGATGGCCCGCCTGACCAAGGCGCTCGTCAAGCTCGCGGAGGAGCATGCGGCATGAAGATTCTCATCGCTGAAGACGACCCGGTGTCGCGGCGTGTCCTCGAGGCCACGCTCACCCGGTGGGGCTACGAGGTCACGACCACCAGCAACGGCTCCGAGGCCTGGGAGGCGCTTGCGGCGGCTCAGGCCCCGAGGCTCGCCATCCTCGACTGGATGATGCCGGAGATCGATGGCGTGGAGATCTGCCGCCGCGCGCGGGGGCGCCCGGGCTCGGGTCCGCTGCACATCATCCTCCTGACCGCGCGCGGCCGGAAGGAGGACGTGATCGCCGGCCTGCAGGCGGGCGCGGACGACTACATCACCAAGCCGTTCGACCACGAAGAGCTGCGAGCCCGCGTGCATGTCGGCGTCCGCATCGTCGAGCTGCAGACCATCCTGGCCGCCCGCGTCGCCGAGCTGGAGGAGGCCCTGGTCCGGGTGCGCCAGTTGCGCGGACTCCTTCCGATTTGCTCCTACTGCAAGAAGATCCGCGACGACCAGAACTACTGGCAGCAGGTGGAGCAGTACGTCTCCACGCACTCGGAGGTGCAGTTCAGCCACGGCATCTGCCCCGACTGCTACCGCAAAGTGGTCGAGCCGCAGCTCGACCAGGCGGTGCGTCGCCAGGGCGAGGTCAAAGAGCCGGTGAAGAAGCGTCGCGGGTAGGATGGGACGCGTGGATCCTTCGTCCCTCCTCGAATCGGCCGCGCACAGGCGCCACGGAGCCGCGATCGTCTGCGGGAGCGCGCGCCTCGATTACACCGGCCTGCGCGATCTTTCCAGCCGCATCGGCCGTCACCTGAAGACGCTCGGCGCGCGGCCCGGAGACCGCGTGGCCGCCCTGTTCCCCAACTGCCACGTGTTCCTGGCCGCCTACTTCGGGGCGCTTCAGCAGGGTCTGGTGCTGGTGCCGATCAACGTCCGCCTCGCCCCGCGCGAGGTGCGGACCATCCTGGAGCACAGCGGCTCGCGTCTGCTTCTCGGCGACCCCGTTCTCGCGGCCCCCCTCCTCCAGACAGGTGCGACGGCGGGGGAGGGCTTTATCGCCGGGCCGACGGGCGTTGTGGGCGACGGGGTGCGGCAGCTTGCTCCTGTGGACGCGGCGCATCTCTATTACACGAGCGGCACCACGGGCCGGCCGAAGGGAGTCGTCCTCACCCGTTCCAACGTGTGGGCGCACGTTCGGATGACGACCGTGGAGCTGGGGTTTACCGAGCGCGACGTCTGGCTCCACGCCGCCCCGATGTTCCACCTCGCCGACGCCTGGGCGGTCTGGACGGCGACGGCCGTGGCGGCCGGCCATGTCCTGTTGCCACGCTTCGATCCCGCCGCCGCGTTCGATCTCGTGGAGTCGGAAGGAGTGACGATCACGAACCTGGTGCCGACGATGCTGATGGCTCTCGTGCGGGAGGCGGAGAGGCGGGGGAAGAGACTGCCGTCGCTGCGCCTTCTCCTGAGCGGCGGTGCGCCGATGTCGCCCGGCGCCGTGGCGCGCGTCGTGGATCGGATGGGCTGCGAGTACGCACAGACCTACGGCCTGACGGAGACCTCGCCCTTCCTGACCTTTTCGCTCCTCGGCGCCGGCGAGCGCGGCCTCCCCCGCGCGGAGCAGGAGCGTCTGCGCGCCAGGACCGGCCGCACGGCGGCCGGCGTCGAGCTGCGCGTCGTGCGACCGGCGGGATCGGAGACCTTCGAAGACGTTCCGGCGGACGACGCGACCGTCGGCGAGGTCGTGGTGCGCGGCTCCACCGTGACGCCCGGATACTGGCGCGACGACGAGGCGACGCGCGAGGCCTTCAAGGGAGGCTGGTTCCACACCGGGGACCTGGGAACGATCGACGGGCGCGGCTATGTCCATCTCGTCGATCGCGCCAAAGACGTGATCGTGACCGGAGGAGAGACGGTCTACAGCATCGAGGTGGAGAACGTGCTGTACGAGCACCCGCTGGTGCGGGAGGCCGCCGTGTTCGGCGTCCCGGACGACGCCTGGGGCGAGTCGGTGCGCGCGGCAGTCGTCCTCGCCCACGGAGACGCGGCGGCCCCGGGGGATCTCGTCGCCTTCTGCCGCGAGCGTCTGGCCCACTATAAGTGTCCGACCGCCGTCGATCTTCTGCCGGCCCTGCCCCGCACGGGATCCGGCAAGATCGACAAGAAGGCGCTGCGCGAGCCGTTCTGGGAAGGGCGCTCCCGGCGTATCAATTGAGCCGCCGCAGGAAGCGCTCCGCCTCCTGGAGCGACTCGGTGCGCCGGCATGGCGGCAGCGACTCGAGGAACATGGGGCCGTAAGGGCGGGTCGTCACCCGCGGGTCGAGGACTGCGACCACGCCGCGGTCTTCGCGGCTGCGGATGAGGCGGCCGAACCCCTGGCGGAAGGTCAGGATCGTCTCCGGCAGGGCGTCCTCGTTGAACGGGTCGCCGCCGCGGCCCCGGATCGCCTCCGCCCGCGCCTCGGAGATCGGCTGACCCGGCACCTCGAACGGCAGGCGCGTGATGATCACCAGCCGCAGCGCCTCCCCCGGCACGTCCACCCCTTGCCAGAAGGTCATCGTTCCGAGGAGCGCCCCCGTCCGGGTCATGCGGAACCGCTCCAGGATCGGCGACGCCTGCCCAGGCTCGTGGCGGAACAGCTCCAGGTCCCGCAAGGAAGGTTCGCTCGAGAGCGCCTCGTGCACGCGTCTGAGGAGCGCATACGAGGTGAACAGGACGAAGGCGCCGCCGCCCGAGGCGCGCAGGAGCCGCCGGCAGGTCGCCGTCACGCTTTCCGAGAACTCGTCGGGCTCGCCCACGGGATCGGGCATCGAGGCGGGCAGGTACAAAAGCGCCTGCTTCTCGTAGTCGTACGGCGACCCGAGGACGACCTCCGATGCCGCGACGACGCCCAGCCGCCGGCGCACGTGGGCGAACGAGCCCGCCGCGGCGAGCGTGGCGGACGTCAGGACGACCGTCCGCCCGTCCTCGAACAGCTGTTTCCGGAGCACGTGCGCCACCTCGATCGGCGCCGTGTGCAGGGCGGCGCCGCGGCGGTGCCTGTCGCACTCCACCCAGTAGACGGAGTCGGGAATCCGCTGTTCCAGGAGGGCCGCCAGCCGCTCTCTCAGGTCGCGCGCCCTCGCGCCGAGCGACAGGAAGGCCGGCGCCTCGTCAGGGCTCGCCACGCGCGCTCTTTCTTCCAGGGTCGATTCGAGATCGAGGAGCGGCGCGCGCAGCCGGTCGGCGAAGACGCCTGCCTCGCGCAGGCGCATGAGGAGCGCCGGTGAGTCGGGGGCGCGCCCGTCCGCCACGGGGCCGCGTTTCTCCCCTTCGGCCCGGCGCCGCACGTCCTCGAAGAATTCCGCGGCGGCGTCCCGCAGCCGCGGCGCCAGACCCGGAACGATGGCGGGTGTCTCGTCCAGGAGCCGCGCCACCGAGCGGTCCGACACGCTGAATCCCAGCTGCGAGACGACCGACTCCTCGACGCGGTGCGCCTCGTCCAGGATCACGACCGCATGGGGGGGGAGGATCCGGCCGCCGGTCTTGAGATCGAGGAAGAACAGAGCGTGGTTGACGATCAGAAGATCGGCCTCGCGCGCCCGGACCAGGTCTCTGCGGTACAGGCAGTCCTCCCAGAACGGCCCCCGCGCGCCCAGGCAGATGTCGCGGTCGCGACGCACGCGGGACCAGAGCGCCTCCGGGACGATGAACGGGATCTCCGACCGCAGACCGGAGACCGCGGTCCGGGAGTGTCGCGACAGCGCCTCCGCGATCTCCCCGGAGCGCGCCTCCGGCAGGTGAGCTGAGGACAGGCGCATCTCCTGAAGCCGCTGCGCGCAGAGATAGTTCTCCGACCCCATGAGGAGGGCGTAGCGGAAGGTCACGCCCGACGACTCCAGGGCGCGCTGCAGGAGCGGCAGATCCTTGCGGGCGAGCTGCTCCTGCAGAGCCCGCGTGTGCGTCGAGACGACGACCCTGCGCTCCTCCGGCGGCGGTCCCGGGCGCGTGGCCCAGAGGATGGCGGGCAGGAGATAGGCGACGGACTTGCCGATCCCGGTGCCGGCCTCGATCAGCAGATGCCGGCCGGAGGCCAGCGCCGTGGCGACCTCCTGGGCCATGCGCGCCTGCTGCGGGCGCGCCTCGAACGCGGGGAGGACCCTGGCCAGCGGCCCGGAGGAGCCGAAGAGAGCCGCCACATCGGCGTGCACCGCGGCCTCAGTTCATCCGCGGCACGAGGCGCCTCAGTTCCTTGAGCCGCTCCTGGATCTGCGGTGCGTCGGGAGCCTGGGGGGCGATCTGGAGGTAGCGCTCGAAGTCCGCCACGGCCTCGGCGAACAGGGCGAGGCGGAAATGGATCACTCCGCGTTCGCGGATCTCCTCCGGGCGATCCGGGGCGATGCAGAGATGGAGTTGCTGGATCCGGAGCGCCATGCGGAAGTCGCGTTGCCGCTGGTAAATCCACTTGAGGTTCTCGATCATTCTCTGGAGGATCTCCCGGTTGCGCGCCCGCTTCAGGAGCTCGGGCCGGAACGGCACCCGCCCGCCGTACCTCTCCATGAGGAGCGCCTGGCATTCCTGCTCGGTCAGGATCTTGCCCCGGTTGAAGGGGTCGATCAGGACGTCGGGCATTGTCTCCCGCCCGGTGTAACGCACCAGGAAGTGCCCCGGGAAGGCGACACCCGCCAGCCGGCAGCCAATCCTTCGACCGACTTCCAAGTAGACCGTGGACAGCGTGATCGGGATCCCCATCCGCCGGTCGAGGACGTCATTGAGGAACGAATTGCGGGGATCGTAGTACTCCTCCCGGTTGCCACGGAACCCCATCTCGTGGAACAAGAGACGGTTCAGGTGGGCGATCTGGCTCGCGGCGCCTTCCCCCCGCTTCATGCGACGCCGGATTTCCTCGGCCATTTCGTCCAGGCGGAGGAGGTAGCGCCCCACGTCCAGCCCGGGGTACTCCTCACGCGCGATCAGGAGCGCCGCGTGACCGAGGTCGATCGCGTCGTCCGGCAGCGCCAGGAGGGCGGCGAACGCCTTGCGTGTTTCTTTCGGATCCTCCATGGATGAACCCTTCCTCATCTATATTACCCGCGCCCGGCGCTTGGTTGACAAGCCCCGGAGCGGCTTCTATTCTGCGCCACCATGCCTCGGGTCGCTCCACTGACGCTGAGCCTGTTCTATCTCACCTCGTTTGCCGTGCTGGGCGTCTACCTGCCGTACTTCAATCTCTACCTGGAATCCCTGGGTTTCTCCGGGCTGCAGATCGGAATCCTGACCCTCCTTCTTCCCCTGGCGAGTGCTGTGGTCCCGACGCCGGGGGGAGTCCTGGCCGACCGGCTGGGTCGGCGGCGGGAGCTGATCGTCTCGTCGAGCCTTTTGGCTCTCGTGACGTTCTATCTCGTTCTCGGCGTCCGCACCTTCGGGGCGACGGTGGCCGTCATCGCCGTCTTCGCCACGCTGCGGGCGCCGGCGCTGCCGCTCGTGGAGGCGTCTGCCATGGAGATCTCGGAGGCGGGCGGGCCGCACTATGGCCGGATGCGCGTCTGGGGATCGCTGGCCTTCATCGTGATGGCCCTCGGAACAGGGCCCTTGGTCGGCCTGCGGGGGGAGCGGGCCGCGGTGCACCTGGTCATCCTGCTCCTGGCGCTGAACGCCCTGTCGTCGCTCCTGATTCCCCGGGAAAAGATCGTCGCGATGGCGCCGGCCGCGCCCTCGACCCTCGGCCGCTTCGTGAGGCAGCCGCGGGTGATGCTGTTCCTCCTGGCGTGCATCGCGTCGCAGGCGTCACACGGGCCTTACTACGTGTTCTACAGCATTCATCTCGAGAAATCCGGATATCGGCCGCAGGCGATCGGACTTCTCTGGGGCGTCGCGGTCGGCTGCGAGATCGTCGCGATGCTCTCGATGCCCAGGATCCTGAAGCGCCTCGGGACGCTCCCGACGATGGGCGCCTCGGTCCTCCTGGCCTCGGTTCGATGGTGGATCTGCGCCGTGAGCACCGCCCCCTTCGCGATGATTCTGGCGCAGGCGCTGCACGCGGCGACTTACGCGGCGTTCCACGTCGCCGCCGTGACCCACACCCACCACCTGTTCGGACGTGAACGCCGGTCCAGCGGTCAGGCGGTCTACGGCTCCGCCACGTACGGAATCGGGAACATCATCGGGATGTTCCTGAGCGGCATGCTGTACGACCGCACGACCATGGCCAACCTGTTCGCCGGGGCGTCGGCCGCGGCGCTCGTGTCGGGCTTCATGGTCGTCGCGGCGGCGCGGAGCGAAGCCGCTTCCGGAATATAATCGCGCCGCAAACGAACGAGGAGACGACCATGGCACTCGAGACCGGGAAGCGCCTCATCCGCATCGGACACAGTCCGGATCCGGACGACGCGTTCATGTTCTACGGCCTGGCCTCCGGCAAGGTCCCGACGGGCGAATACGCGATCGAGCAGGTCCTGGATGACATCGAGTCGCTCAACCGCCTGGCGATGCGGGGGGAGATCGAGGTCACGGCGGTGTCGATCCATGCCTACGCCTACCTCTCGGACCGCTATCTGCTCCTGCCCTGCGGGGCGAGCATGGGCGACGGTTACGGGCCGATCGTGATCGCCCGGCGACCGATGGATCTCGAGGAGCTGAGGACGAAGACCGTGGCCGTGCCGGGGCGTCTCACGTCCGCCTCCCTGGCTCTGCGCCTGGCGCTGGGAGAGGTGGCGACGGAGGTCATGCCGTTCGACGCGATCCTGCCCGCGGTGGCGCGGGGCGAGCAGGAGGCCGGGCTCTTGATTCACGAGGGGCAGCTCACCTACGGTCAGAGCGGCGTGCACAAGATCGTCGACCTGGGCGAGTGGTGGATGCGCGACACCGGCCTGCCGCTGCCGCTCGGCGGGAACGCCATCCGCAGGGATCTGGGCGGCAGGGCCATCTCTGACATCGGAACGATTTTCAGGAGGAGCATCGAGTTCGGTCTGAACAACCGGCAGGAAGCGTTGACCTACGCCATGGATTTCGGCCGGGGGATCGGCCGGCCGCTGGCGGACCGCTTCGTCGACATGTACGTGAACGACTACACGCTCGATTACGGAGCGCGCGGCCGCCGCGCCATCGAGACCTTCCTCGCGCGCGGCCACGTCTCGGGCGCCCTGTCGAACCGGCCGGCCGTCGAGTTCGCCGCGCTTTCGGGATGAGCGCGCCGCGGGACGTCGTCGCCGGCGCCGCCGCGCAGTACCGTGCGGCGCGCGAGGACGCCGTCCTGGCCGACCGCTCGGATCTGGGTCGGCTTTTGATCGAAGGCGCGGATGCGCTCGACCTCCTGCACCGGCTGACGACCAACGACCTTTTGTCACTCCAGCCGGGCGAAGGAACTGCCGCGGCCTTCGTCACGGCCAAGGGACGCCTCATCGACCTGGTGACCTTCCATCGCCTGGAGGACCGTGTCCTCTGCCTGACGAGTCCGGGCCGGAGCGGCGCGGTCGCGCAGCACATCGATCGCTTCACCTTCCGCGAGGCGGTGCGCGTCGCGGACGCGAGCCGCTCGCACGGCACGCTGGCCATCTACGGGGCGCGCGCCCGGGAGCGCGCCACGCGATTGTTCGGGAGCGCCCCGGTGGGCCGGCCGCTCCATCACCCGGTCGTGGTCGAGATGGCGGGCACGCGCGCCGTCCTGGCGCGTTCGTTTCCCCTGGGGGGCGATGGCTACCACCTGACGGCGGAGGCCGCCGTCCTGCCCGCCCTGCGGGCGGCGATCCTGCTGGGCTGCGGCGGGCTCACCGAGGCGGAGGCAGAGTGCGTCGAGGTCCTGCGGATCGAGGCGGGTCTCCCGGCGGCGGGGCGGGAGCTGACGGAGGATTACAACCCCTGGGAGGCGCGCCTTGACGACGCGATCTCCCTCACCAAGGGATGCTACGTCGGCCAGGAAGTCATCGCGCGGCTCCACACCTACAAGAAAGTGTCGAAGTACCTGGTCCGGCTGCGCGTCACGGGAGGCGTGCCGTCGCCGGGGGCGCGCCTGGAGCGCGACGGGGGTGCTTCGATCGGGACTCTGACCAGCGCCTCCGCCGTGCCGGGCGAGGACCGCGTCATCGCGCTGGGCTACGTGCGCGACGAGGACACGGCGGCGGCAGGGGAGATCGCGATCGTCGACGGCGAACGCCGGCTCCGGGCGGCGATCCTGGGGCTGGCCCGTTGAGGACGCCCCATCCCGCGACGCGGGCCGCCCTTCTTCTCATCGGTCACGGCAGTCGCGTCGGGTCGGCCAACCGGCTGCTGCGCCGTCTGGCGCGGGATCTGAACGCCCGGTTTCCCGGACGCGTCATCGAGGCCTGCTACCTCGAGGCGGCCCGGCCCGATATCCCGGCCGGAATCAAGACATGCGTCCGGCGCGGGGCCTCGCGAATCCTTTTCGTTCCCTACTTCCTCTATCTAGGCGGGCACGTCGGGCGCGACCTGCCCAAGGCGGCGGCGCGCGCCCGCGCACGCCACCCTGACCTCCAGATCAGGATCGCCCCGCACCTGGGAGCCGATCCGCGGCTCGTGGCGATCGTCTCCCATCGGATCCGGCGCGGGCTGCGCGCCTCCCGCTGGTCCTGACGGGCGGGGGCCAATCGCCGACCGGGTCGCGATCGGCATGTTATGATGACCGGCCCCATTCGAGCCTGAGAGATCGCGCGCCAAGACCCGCGCGGCGGGCGGAGGCTTCGTGACTGCGTCCAGGGAGCGTGAAATGAAACAGAGTGGATTGGGCACGGCCGCCAACCCGCAGAGCGTGGTGATCCTGGGGTCGGGCTGCGCCGGACTGACGGCGGCCATCTACGCAGCGCGCGGCAACCTGAAGCCTCTCCTGATCGACGGTCACGAGGCGGGCGGGCAACTCAGCCTCACGACCGACGTGGAGAACTTCCCCGGCTTTCCGGAGGGGATTCAGGGGCCGGAGCTGATCGAGAAGATGCGCCGGCAGGCGGCCCGGTTCGGGACGGAATATCTGCACGGCGAGGCCGTCGGCGCCGACCTGTCGCGTCGGCCGTTCCGATTGACGATCAACCCGCACCGCGAGATCTTCACCCGCACCCTCATCATCGCCACCGGGGCGTCGGCCCGCATGCTCGGTCTGGCATCGGAGAAGCGTCTCCTGGGCCACGGCGTTTCGACCTGCGCCACGTGCGACGGGTTCTTCTTCCGCGGCAGGGAGATCATCGTGGTCGGCGGCGGCGACTCCGCCATGGAAGAGGCGAACTTCCTCACCAAGTTTGCGGACAAGGTGACGATCGTGCACCGCCGCGACACGTTCCGGGCCTCGAAGATCATGCGGGACCGCACCTTGAAGAACCCGAAGATCTCGATCGCCTGGGACACCGTCGTGGAGGAGGTCCTCGGGGCGGACGTGGTGAAGGCGATTCGCGTGAAGAACCTCAGGACCGGAAAGCTCTCCGAGATCAAGGTCGAAGGACTGTTCATCGCGATCGGCCACCACCCGAACACGAAAATCTTCGAGGGTCAGATCGAGCTCGACAAGGCCGGCTACATCGTCACGCATGGCAACAGCAAGACCAGCGTGCCCGGTGTCTTCGCCGCGGGGGACTGCCAGGACCACGTCTATCGCCAGGCGGTCACGGCGGCCGGCAGCGGCTGCACGGCCGCGATGGACGCAGAGCGGTTCCTCGAGGCCGAGGAACACTGAAGTCCGGAGCGGTCACGGAGGAAGACCGTGAGCGACCTTCTCGAAGAGCTTCTGGAGTCGATCGACAGGGCGCTGGTGCTTCTCAAGGCCCGGCCGGAGGCGCGTTACAGCGGCGACGTCGAGAACCTTCTGCGGGTGAAGCGCGTCCTCCAAGGTCTGGACCCCGAGGAGGTGGACGCCCTTCTGGAAGAAGAGGAGTGAGGGGCGGGACTGGTGCCGGAGGCGGGATTTGAACCCGCATGCCTTTTGGGCGCCACCCCCTCAAGATGGTGTGTCTGCCAGTTCCACCACTCCGGCACGCCGGCGCGGCGGACGCCGCGCCGCAGAACCTATTTCGGAGCCGGGCTCTTCGCGGGCTCGGCGGCCTTCGCCGGCGGTGCCGGTGCGGTGCCCTTCTCCTTCTCGCTGCCCGCCGCCGGCGCGGCCGGCGCCGACGAGGCGCCGGAGGAGGCGGGCGCCGAGACGGGCGCCGGTGCCTGCTCGAACACCGACCCGCTGCGGCGGGAGCCGTAGATGGCGAGGCTGAGCGAGGTGATCATGAACAGGATCGCCGAGATGGTCGTCGCCTTGGTCAGGACCGTCGCCGCGCCGCGGCTTCCCAGGGCGGTCTGGCTGCCGCCGCCGCCGAACGCGCCGGCCAGGTCGGCCGCCTTGCCGCTCTGCAACAGGACGACCATGATCAGGATGAAGCACACCACGACGTGCAGGACGATCAGCAGGTATTCGATCACTCCCGGGTCTCCTTCCGACTTGCTAACCTAGCATAGTCCCGAGGATCGGAGCAATCCCGCTCAGCTCGCGGCGCGGAACGCGGCGATGCGCGCGAACTCCTCGGCCCTGAGCGACGCGCCGCCGACGAGGACCCCCTCGACCCCCGGGCTGCGCATCAGCACGTCGACATTGTCAGGAGTGACGCTCCCGCCGTACAGGATTCGCACGCCCGCCGCCGCGTTCTTGAAGAGAGAGCGGAGCTCCTGGCGGATGAGGGCGTGCATCTCAGTGGCTTGCGCGGCGGTGGCCGCGCGACCCGTGCCGATGGCCCACACCGGCTCGTAGGCAACCTGGACGCGCGGCGCCTCGCCAGGCTCCACACCCTCCAGCCCGCGCACGACCTGGCCACGGACGACCGATTCGGCGCGGCCGGCGGCGCGCTCCGCCTCGTCTTCCCCCACGCACAGAATCGGTTTCAGGCCGCACCGCAGCGCGGCCCTCGTTTTCCGGCCCGCGATGCGGTCCGTCTCTTCCATGTGCCGCCGCCTCTCGGAATGGGCCACCAGGACGTAGGTCACCCCGGCATCCTGCAGCATGACCCCGGAGATCTCGCCCGTGTACGGACCCTCATCCTCCCAGAACAGGTCCTGCGCCGCGAGCTGGATGGCGCTCCCCTTCAGGAGCGTGCCGACCGGCGCCAGGGCGGTGAACGGGGGCGCGACGGCGACCTCGCGATCGACGGGAGAGCCGAGGCGGGGAAGAAGAGACCGCACGAAGGCCGACGCCTCGGACGCGGTCATGTGCATCTTCCAGTTGCCGAGCACGAGGGGACGGGTCCCGGGGGTCATCGCGTCCGGTGCTCGCCGCGCGCGCCCGGACGGCGGCGGGCCGCAGGCGGCTTCGGGGGACGGGGCGCCTTCGCCTGGTCCGGGACGTCGGCCAGGGCGATGATGCCGGGAAGATCGACACCCGACAGAAACTCGAGGGACGCGCCTCCCCCGGTCGACAGGTGCGAGAACGAAGGCGCCAGCCCGAGCCGGTTGATGGCCGCGATCGAGTCACCGCCGCCCACGACGCTGAACGCCTTGGCGGCGGCGATGGCGCGCGCGACGGCGCGCGTGCCTTCGTCGTAGGGCGGCACCTCGAACAGACCGAGGGGACCGTTCCAGAAAACGGTCCGCGCCGGCGCCAACGCCCGCGCGTACGCCTCGCGCGTTTTCGGGCCGATGTCCAGGCCGACCCGACCGTCCTCGATCGCGGGGCCCGGAGTGGTCTCCCAGACCTGGCCGGGATCGGGCGAGCGCGCCGCCACGTGGTCGAGCGGCAGCTGAATGCGCACTCCCGTGCCGGTCGCACGCGCCAGGATGGCGCGGGCCTGATCGATCCGGTCGTCCTCCGAGCGCGACGCTCCGATCGGCACGCCGCCCGCCTTCATGAAGGTGTAGGCCATGGCGCCGCCGATCAGGATCGCGTCCACCTGATCGATGAGATGCAGGATCAGGTCGATCTTGTCCGACACTTTGGCGCCCCCCAGGACCGCGACGTACGGTTTCTCCGGGTGGTCGCGCAGGCGCGACAGGGACGCGATTTCGGCGTCCATCAGCAGACCGGCGGCGGGCCGTGGCAGGTGCCGCGTGATCCCCACGACCGAGGCGTGCGCCCGGTGGGCGGTGCCGAAGGCATCGTTCACGTACAGGTCGGCCAGCGCCGCGAGCTTGCGCGAGAAGGCATCGTCGTTCTTTTCCTCCTCGGGATGGAAGCGCAGGTTCTCGAGCACGAGCGACTCTCCCGCCTGCAGGCCGCGCGCTCGTCCGTCGACCTCGTCGCCGATGCAGTCGGGGGCCATCAGCACCTTGGTCCCCAGGAGGGAGGCCAGGTGCGCCGCGACCGGGCTCAGGCTCATCTCGGGCGCGCGCCTGCCCTTCGGCCGGCCGAGATGCGAGGCGATCACCGGGCGGCCGCCTCGATCCAGAATCAGCTTCAGGGTCGGAAGCGAGGCGCGCACGCGCGTATCGTCCGAAACACCGCCGTCCTTCAAGGGCACGTTGAAGTCCACCCGCACGAACACCCGCCGGCCATCCACGTCCAGGTCGCGCACCGACAGCTTGCGGGTCTTCACCTCAGCGTCCGCCCGGAGAACCGGCGGCCCCCAGGTGACGGATGAGGTCGGCCAGACGGTGCACGTACCCCCGCTCGTTGTCGTACCATGCGAAGACCTTCAGGAAATTCCCGCCGTCGATGGCCAGGAGCGTCCCGTCGATGACCGCCGAACGGCTGTCGCCCAGATAATCGATCGAAACCAGTTCCTCGTCGCTGTACCCGAGGATACCGCGCAACCGTCCCTCCGCCGCCCCCCGGAACGCGCCGCGCGCCTCCTCCAGGGACGTGGCGCGTCGCAGCACCATCGTCAGGTCGATGAGCGACACCGCGGCCGCCGGCACGCGTACCGCCAGGCAGCGCACCTTCCCCGCCAGCCCCGGCATCACCCGGCCGATGGCGACGGCCGCGCTCGTGGAGGTCGGGATCATCGACAGCCCGGCGGCCCGGGCGCGGCGCGGATCGGCATGCGGCGCGTCCACCAGCACCTGGCTGTTCGTGTAGCAATGGACCGTCGTCATCGCCGCGCGCTCGACGCCGAACGCCTGGTCGGCGACGGCGAGCACGGCGGCCATCGCGTTCGTGGTGCAGGAGGCGTTCGACACGACCTTGTGCCGCGCCGGGTCGTAGCTCTCGTGATTGACCCCGTAGCACACGGTCAGGTCGGCGTCAGGGGAAGGGCTGCTGATCACCACGCGCCGCGCGCCGCTCTTGAGGTGACCCGCCGCCGCGGCGCGCGACGTGAACCGGCCGGTGGCCTCGATCACCACGTCCACCTCCGGCCATTCGATCTCCGCCGGCCGGGGCGAGCGCGTGCAGAGGATCGTCCGGCCGGCGGCGGTGATCCCGCCGTCCACGGCCGTCACCTCGATGCCGAGGCGCCCTGCGAGCGAGTCGTGCTGCAGCAGGTGAGCCAGGATCGGCGGCCCGGCGAGGTCGTTGACGGCCACGACCGTGAGGTCATCCTGTCCCAGCGCCAGTCGCAGGAAGCCGCGCCCGATGCGGCCCAGTCCGTTGATGCCGATGCGAATGGCCATGGTTCTCCGGTCGGGGGAAGCGGGCCGGGAGCCGGCCCGCCGGAAGCGCCAAGTATATCGCAGGTCGTGTGGCGTCCCGATGCCTCCCCCCGCTTCCCCGACCCCCGAACGACCGGGCCGCCGCAGGCCACACGTGCGTCGGTCGCTTGACGCGGCGCGCGGGCGGCGTGTACGATTTTGCCCTTCCCTGACAACCCCGTTCCGGCCTGGTGATGGAGTTGACGTGATCGAGGAGCCTCTGATGAGTCTGGCAGGTGCAGCGACGATCGCCGTGGTCGCCCTCGGTATGGCAACCGGGGCGTGCCTCTCCGGGGCGAAGGGCGACGCGAAGGGTGCGACGCCGCCGCCGGCGGCGGAGCGCGACGCCCGTCGCGCCGAGGTGCGCTTCCCGAACGACCATCTCGTGGTTGCGGAGATCGCCGACACGCCCGAGCGCTGGCGGAAGGGGTACATGTTCCGGAGCGAGGTGCGCGAGGGGGAGGGGATGATCTTTCTTTTCCCGCACGCGGACTTTCATCCCTTCTGGATGAAGAACACGCTCGTGCCGCTCGACATCATCTGGATGGACGACGCGAAGACGATTGTGTACATCGAATCGAACACTCCACCGTGCAAGGCGGATCCGTGTCCGAGCTTCGGGCCGATGCGCAAGACCTCGGCGGTGCTCGAGGTGCGCGCCGGCACGGCGGCGGTCCAGGGCCTGAAAGTGGGAGATCGGTTGCGGATTACCGTTCCGCAATCGGGCGACTGAGCGACGGCGGCGCGTCAGAAGATCGACGCATTGATTTCGGGGCGTGATTCACCTTGACCGCCCGGCGACTTCGCCGTAAAGAATCGCTCACGTCTTCGGGATTCTAGGAGGTGCCGATGAAGTTTTTCGTGCAGACCCTCTTCGCGATCGCGGCGCTGGTGTTCGGATTTTTCATGGGCGTGCGGTACCAGACGCGCGTGGAGAGCGTGAACGAGGTCCGGACCCTGGTGCAGGTTCAGAAGAGCAAGATCGAAAGCCTGCGGGACGACAACCAGCGTCTGAAGACCGTGGTGCTCCTCCGCGAGTTCCTGGACAAGGAGAGCATCCGGCTGCCCGAGCGGACCGTCAACGACATCGCGGGCTCCATCCACGAGGCGAGCCAGCGCTTCAAGCTGCCGCCCGAGATGATCCTGGCGGTCATCCGCATCGAGAGCGCCTTCGACATCAACGCGCTGTCCGACAAGGGCGCCGTGGGACTGATGCAGATCCTGCCCTCCACGGGCCAGGAGATCGCCCGCGATCTGCGCATCGACTGGCCCGGCGAGGGCATTCTGCGGGACCCGCAGGCGAACATCGAGATGGGAGCCTATTACCTGACGAAGCTCATCGGGCAGTTCAACAATCTGGCCGTCGCGCTGACCGCCTACAACCACGGCCCGGGCCGCGTCGCCGAGCTGTCCGAAGCCAAGGCGGATCTGCCGATGGATTACGCCGAGAAGGTCCTGTCCCACTACACGCCTTGACCTGACGGGGTCTGAGGCGACCCCCGCGGCCCCGCAGACACGCCGCCCCGCTCGGGGCGCGCCGTTGACACCTTCCGGGCGCTGATGCTACCTTACGCCCTCCGTCGCGCCCGCGGCCACGCTCGCGGGCGGCGTGTGTTCCCGGGAGACTGCGGCGTGGTCGAATACGTTCCCATCCTGATCTTTCTCGGCGTCGCCACGCTGTTTCCCGTGGCCACCCTCGTCATCGCGCGCCTGCTGCGGCCGAGTGTCTACAACAAGACCAAGCTGGAGGCGTACGAGTGCGGCGTGCCGCCGAGCGGCGAGGCGCGCGCCCGCTACCCCGTGCGGTTCTACATCATCGCCGTCCTGTTCGTCGTCTTCGACGTGGAGACGATCTTCCTGTTCCCGTGGGCGGTGAAGTTCAAGGCCCTCGGCGTGTTCGGCTTCATCGAGATGCTGGTGTTCCTCGGCATCCTCCTGGTCGGCTTCGCGTATGCCTGGAAGAAGGGGGCGCTGGAGTGGGTCTGATGGAAGGGCGGTTCGAGCATCCCAACATCATCACCATGACCGTCGACGCTCTGTTCAACTGGGCGCGCAAGTCCGCCCTCTGGCCGATGTCGTTCGGGCTGGCCTGCTGCGCCATCGAGATGATGGCGACGGTCGTCGTCCAGGGGGTCGATCGGATCGTTCCCGTGGATGTGTACATCCCGGGGTGCCCTCCGCGGCCGGAGGCCCTCCTCTACGGTTTCCTCAAGCTGCAGGACAAGATCGACAGGATGAGCGTCGCCGGAAAGCGGGCGAGCGCCTAGGCCTGGTCGGTGGGCGCAATTCGACGTTCGAGCGGCGCGGTCGTTGGGCGGCGCCCGCTTGTGAAAAAAAGCGCGAGCGGCGCCCGGGAGCGGCGGCAGCATGGATGACCCGAAGGAAAAACAGGGAGACGACGCGGCGCCGCCGGCGGGTGCTATGGAGCCGCCGAAGGCAGAGCCTGCGTCCGCCCCTCCCGCCGCGGCGGCCCCGGTCCCCCCGAAGCCGGCCGCACCCGCACCCCCGGCCATGCCACAGGCCGCGCCCGCGCCGAAGGCGAACCCGCTTCTGGCCCCTGTTGCCTCGGCGGCGCTCGACAGGATCAAGGCGAAGTACTCCGAGCAGGTGATCGAGGCGCCGAAGCCGTTCGAGGTCGTGTACCACCTCTTCTCGATCACGACGCGACAGCGCCTCAATTTGAAGCTCGACGTCGGCGAGGTCGAGCAGCCGCCCACGGCCTCACGGGTCTGGCCGACGGCCAACTGGCACGAGCGCGAGGTGTTCGACCTGTTCGGCATCCGCTTCCACGGCCATCCCGACATGACGCGTATCTTAATGACCGACGAGTGGGTGGGCCACCCGCTGCGCAAGGACTATCCGCTCGAGGGAAAACCCGAGGATCACATGCAGCTTCGCGAGGTGACGACTGCGGAGCACGTCTACACCTACGACAAGTCCTCGATCAAGGGGTTCGGCTGGAAGAAGGAAGTGGAGAAGACGGGGGAGGGCCGGGGCTGATGTTCCGCACCGAGGAGATGGACATCAACATGGGGCCGCAGCACCCCTCGACGCACGGGGTGCTCCGCCTCGTCCTGAACCTCGACGGCGAGGAGATCGTCGACGTAAGGCCGGTGATCGGCTACCTGCACCGCGGCGTGGAGAAGCTGTCGGAGCACCGCACCTACGCGATGATCGAGCCCCTGACCGACCGCCTGGATTACGTCGCCGCCATCTCCGAAAACCTCGGCTACTGCGGCGCGGTCGAGAAGCTGATGGGCCTCCAGGTACCGCCCCGAGCGCAGTCCATCCGCGTGATCCTGGCCGAGCTGCAGCGCATCGCCTCGCACCTCCTGTGGCTCGGCACGCACGCCCTGGACCTGGGCGCGATGACGGTCTTCTTCTACACCTTCCGCGAGCGGGAGCTGATCCTCGACCTGTTCGAGCAATTCTGCGGCGCCCGCCTGACCTACAACGCGATGCGCATCGGCGGGCTCCTCGAGGACGTGCCGCCGGGCTGGACCGACCGCGTGCGCCACTTCCTTTCGATCTTCCCGTCGCGCCAGAAGGAGTACGAGGATCTGCTCACGGTCAACCGGATCTGGCTCGGGCGCACGCAGGGGGTCGGAGTGCTGAGCCGCGAGGATGCCGTGGCCCTCGGAACCAGCGGCCCGACGCTGCGCGGCTCCGGAGTGGATTACGACGTCCGTAAATCGCAGCCGTACTCGTCCTATGACCAGTTCGACTTCGATGTGCCTCTGGGGACGAAAGGCGACACCTACGACCGGTACCTCGTGCGCATGGAGGAGATGCGTCAATCGTGCCGCATCATCCAGCAGGCGCTCGACCGCCTGCCGGAGGGGGAGGTGCGGGCCAAGGTGCCGAAGTACATCAAGCCGCCTGCCGGCGAGGTGTACCACGTGGTCGAGAGTCCCAGAGGCGAGCAGGGGTTCTACATCGTCAGCAAGGGGAGCGAGATGCCGTACCGCATGCGCTTCCGTTCTCCCTCGTTCGTGAATCTTCAAGCCCTGCCAATGATGTGCAAGGGGCGCCTCATCGCCGACGTCGTGGCCATCATCGGATCGATCGACATCGTCCTCGGGGACGTGGACCGCTGAAGGGGAGCATGGGCCAGGACACTCTCATCCGGAACGTCCTCATCCCGACGGCGCAGATCCTGGCCGTCGTCCTGATCCTGCCGCTTCTGATCGCGTACCTGCAGCTGGTGGAGCGCAAGGTCCTGGGCTTCATGCAGGCGCGCCTGGCGCCGCGCCGGGTCGGCTGGCACGGTCTTTTGCAGCCGATCGCCGACGCCGTGAAGCTCCTGATCAAGGAAGACGTGATCCCGGAGAAATCCGATCGGTTCCTGTTCACCCTGGCGCCGATCGCCACCGTGATCCCGGCCCTGGCGGCCCTGGCGGTCATCCCGTTCGCGGGCGCCCCGTTCACGGTCTTCGGCTACGAGGTGAAGCCGTTCATCACCGACGTCAACGTCGCGCTCCTGTATCTCCTGGCGATCTCCTCGCTCGGGATCTACGGGATCATCCTGGGCGGCTGGGCGTCCAACAGCAAGTACTCGCTTCTGGGTGCCTTGCGCTCGTCGGCGCAGATGATCTCCTACGAGGTGCCGCTCGGGTTCGCCATCATCGGGGTGATGATGCTGGCCGGGTCGGCGTCGATGGTCGACATCGTCGAGGCCCAGAGGAAGGCCGGCGTGTGGTACGTCGTGCCGCAGCTCGTCGGCTTCTTCTGCTACTTCATCGCGGCGATCGCCGAGACGAACCGCGTGCCGTTCGACCTGCCGGAGGCGGAGGCCGAGCTGGTGGCCGGCTTCCATACCGAGTATTCCGGGATGAAGTTCGCGTTCTTCTTCCTGGCCGAGTACACGAACATGATCGTGGTGTCGTGCATCGCGACCATCCTGTTTTTCGGCGGCTGGCTGCGACCGCTCCCCAACGTCGAGTCGCTGTGGTGGCTTCAGAACGGCTGGCTGATCCTGCTGCCGCTCACGCTCGGCGGCTTCGCCGGATGGCTCTTCGGCCAGAGGACCGGGCGCGGACTGCCGCCGATGATCGCCGGCGGCGGCATCGGGGCGGCGGCGGGCGCGATCCTGGCGATGAGCGACCTAGGGGGCCTGGCGAGCCTGAGCCTGCCGGCCGTCTCCGGCGCCTTCTGGTTCTTCTTCAAGGTTTCATTGTTCCTGTTCATGTACATCTGGTTCCGCGGGACATACCCGCGCTACCGCTACGACCAGCTCATGGCCCTGGGATGGAAGTGGCTCATCCCGCTGTCGGTCGCAAACGTGATCGTCACGGGTCTCGCGATCGTGGTCAAGGGCGCCGTGCAGGGGAGAGGGTAGGGGCATGGGAGCGACGACACGGACGGTCGAGGCCCCCCGGACGACCGGGGCCAGGGAGATCCTGAAGACGTTTCTGCTCCTGGAGCTGTGGGTCGGGCTCTGGGTGACCCTGAAGAACCAGTTCCGGCCGCACATCACCGTCGAGTACCCCAAGGAGAGGGTCGAGCTGTCGCCGCGCTTCCGCGGCATACCCCGCCTGCGCTTTCACCCGGAGTCGGGCGAGGAGCTCTGCATCGCCTGCCACCTGTGCGAGACGGTCTGCCCGGACGATTGCATCCACATCGTCTCGGAGAAGAAGCCGGACGGCAAGGGGAAGCGTCTGGTGTCGTTCGAGATCAACCTCGAGCGCTGCTGCTTCTGCGGGCTGTGCGTCGATCCCTGCCCGACGAAGCCCCTCACGGCGATCTACATGTCGCACGACTACGAGATGGCCGACTTCAAGCGGGACGCGTTCGTGGCCCCGCTCAAGGTCCTGTTGAACGGCGTCGATCCGAAGGATTACAAGGAGTAGAGGTGACCCCCGCGGCGGTGGTCTTCTACATCCTGGCCTCCCTGGCGCTCCTGTCGGCGGTGATGGTGATCTGGAGCCGCAACGTGGTCCATTCCGCCATCTACCTGGTGCTCACCTTCCTGTGCGTGGCGGGGGTGTACATCGTGCTGCGAGCCGAGTTCGTGGCGGCGGTGCAGGTCCTGGTGTACGCCGGCGGGATCGTGGTGCTCTTCCTGTTCGTCATCATGCTGGTGAACCTCGCCGGCACGCTCGGTCCGCGCGTTCGCGTGCACGCCACGGTCTCGGCGATCGTGGGGTGCGCGGCCGTGGCCCTCCTGCTGTACGTGTCGGCGAGCGGCGGGCTGGACACCGACTTCGGAGCCCGCATCGATCTGTCGGCCCAGGGGGGAAATCTTCAAGCGGTCGGCTGGGCGCTCTACAGCGATTACCTGCTGCCGTTCGAGATCGCCTCGCTGCTGCTGCTGGTGGCGATGATCGGTGCGATCGTCCTGGCGCGCCAGAAATACTGAGGAGACGACCGTGCCGGTTCCCCCCGTTCACGCCCTGGTCTTCAGCCTGCTGCTGTTCGCGGTCGGCGTTCTGGGCGTGCTGACGCGTCGCAACGCCATCATCATCCTGATGTCGATCGAGCTGATGATGAACGCCGCGAACATCAACTTCATCGCGTTCGGCCTGAGGTCCCACGACCTGACCGGCCAGGTGTTCGCCGTCTTCACGATCGCGGTCGCGGCCGGCGAGGTGGCCGTCGGGCTGGCGGTGGTCCTGGCGTTATTCCGCAACCGCGACACGGTCTACGTGGACGAAGTCCACATCATGAAGGGCTGAGGAGTCGAGAGTGGTGATCTTGCTCGGAATGATTTGGGTCGTTCCGCTCCTACCCGCCCTCGGGTTCGTCGTGAACGGTCTTTTCGGCACGCGCTTCCTGACGAAGAAGGCGGTCGCCTGGATCGCCTGTTCCGCGGTCCTGCTGTCGTTTCTCCTGTCCCTGGGGGCGATCCTGGCGCTCAATGGCGTCGAGGGTCTGGCCCCGACACCCGGCCTGGCCGTCGATCACAACGCTCACCGCGTCACCCTGAGCCTCTACACCTGGATGCCGATGGGCCGCTCGGAGACCGGCGAAAATCTGAGCGTGGACTGGTCCTACTCTTTGGACCCGCTGTCGGCGGTGATGCTTCTGGTCGTGACGGGGGTGGGCTTCCTGATCCACGTGTATTCGGTCGGCTACATGGAGCACGAGCCGGGCCCGGCGTACGCGCGATTCTTCGCGTATTTGAACCTGTTCATGGCGATGATGCTGACGTTGGTTCTGGGGGCGTCGTTGCCGGTGGTGTTCGTGGGCTGGGAAGGGGTGGGTCTGTGCTCGTATCTTTTGATCGGGTTCTACTACGACCGGATGTTCGACGAGAAGGCGAAGATGACCTGCGCGGACGCGGGGCGGAAGGCGTTCATCGTGAACCGGATCGGGGACGTGGGATTCATCCTGGGGATGCTGCTGCTGTTCGCGGCGACGGGGACTTTGGATATCCAGGGGATTTTGGGGAAGGTGGGAGGATTGGAGACGGGGGTGTGCACGCTGGCGGCGCTGTTGTTGTT
>QHXX01000144.1 GCA_003223135.1 Acidobacteriota bacterium
AGCGGCCAGCGGGCGATGGTGGACCTCAACCAGATCGTCCGCGACACCGCGGCCCTGCGGCGGCACGACTTCGAGAAGGCCGACATGCGCATCGTGCTCGATCTGGCGGCCGCCCCGGTCCGGCTGCCGGCCAGCGAGCTGGAGCTGCAACAGGTGTGCCTGAACATCATCAACAACGCCTATGACGCGCTGCAGGGGACGAAGGGCCGTCCCACGCTCACCATTCGCACCGCCGAAAGGCAGGACGACGCGACCCTGGTCTTCAGCGACAACGGCCCGGGGATGGAACAGCCGTCGCAGGTCTTCGAGCATTTTTACACCACCAAGCCGGTGGGTCAGGGGACCGGCCTCGGGCTCAGCATTTCCCAGGCGATCGTCGAGAATCACGGAGGGCGGATCGAGGCCGAGAACGAGCCGGAGGGAGGGGCCCGCTTCACGGTGACCCTGCCACGCGCCGCCGAGCGGACCGCCGAGGCGCCTCCGCCCCGGCCGGTGTCCGAGCCGCTGCCGGCGCCGCGGCGCTCCTTGCCCGCCTCGGTCCTCGTGGTGGACGACGAGCCGGTGGTCCTGGAGCTGCAGATGGCGATCCTCGATTCGCTCGGGGCGAAGGCGGTCGCCGCGCACTCCGGGCAGGAGGCCATTGATCTGATGAAGAAGAGAGACTTCGATCTGATCGTTTCCGACCTGCGGATGCCCGGGGAAGTGTCGGGGAAGGATCTGTACACCTGGGTCGCGGCGCACCGTCGCGCCGGCACGCAGGGTTTTCTGTTCGTGACCGGGGACACTGTCGGGGAGGCCGCATTCCTCAATGAGGTGAAGTCGCGCTGCCTCCTGAAGCCGTTCTCGATGGAAGAATACGTGTCCGCACTGCGGGAGGCCTGGCATGGACTTCCGACCGCGGCCTGAGCCGCCGGGGGCGCGTCCGGCCCCGCGGGCGCGCCGCCCGTGGCGCGGACTACGCGCGCTTGTGGGCCTCTGGGCCCTCGGCTTCGCCCTCCTCTTCGTTTCGCCGGCCCGCTGCGACGAGCGTGTCCTCGTTGGAGGGCTTCTCGACGCCGAGTTCTGGAAGACCGACGACGGGTCGCGGCTTCTGAGCAGGAACGAGGGTGAAGCGGCCCCGGCCGCGCGCCTAAGGCTTTGGGCGGCCTCCGAGTTCCTCCCCCGCCTGCAGGGGTTCGTCCTGGGAGAGGTGGAGAGCGGCAAGGCCAGCGACGCGGGCGAAACGGAGCAGGAGCTGGAGCAGGCGTACCTGCGCTATTCGTTCCGGCCGCCGCTGCGGCTCATCGTCGAGGCGGGCCAGATCGTGACCCCGATCGGCAACTTCTCCCGGCGCTATCTGTCGAGCGTGAACCCTCTGATCGGCTCGCCGGACAACTACAGTCTCTCCTATCCGCTCGGGCTTAATGTGAGGGGCCAGGCGTCCCGCCTCGACTTCAGCGTGGCGCTCCTGGACCGGCCCTTCATCAACGAGCACTACACGCCGGAGCCCGGCCGCGCCCTGCGGCCGGCGCTGGCCCTGGGCGTGACTCCGGTCGTCGGGACGCGACTGGGCGCCTATGCCACACGCGGGCCCTACCTGGGACCCGGGGTAACGCCGATGCTCTTGACCGGGGACGACTGGAAGGACTTCCGGCAGGCGGTCTACGGGATCGACGCGCAGTTCAGCCGCGGCTACTTCGAGCTCAACGCCGATGTCGCCCGCTCGTCCTACGAGGTCCCCGGAGTGGCCCGGAGCGTGCGCGGCCTCGCCTACTTCATCGAGCCGAAGTACACCTGGTCACCGCGCTTCTTCACCGCCCTGCGTCTCGAGCGCAACGACTACCCCTTCGTCATGCCGCTCGCTCCGGGAGTCTGGCTCGCCACCACGGCCGATTTCTACGACGTCGAGGCTGGCGCCGGCTATCGCCTCGGTCCCGGCGCCATCCTCAAGATCGCCTATCGCCGGGACCGCTGGAACGTGGACCCGAGCAAGAAGTCCTTCTTCCCCGATGGGTACTCGATCTCCGCGCAGCTCTCGTATCGTTTCGACGTGAACACCTGGTTCGAGCGCCCCCGCTAGGAGCCCGTCCGGACATCCGCTCGGGCTCCCGCCGCCTCCCCGCGCACGAACCGCCGCCCTCGCTTATACTCGTGGCGGAGGGTGAAGCATGAATCCACGGCCGCAGCCGCGCGGCCCCGCACCGGCTGCGATGCTCTGTCCAGCGTGCGGCGGCCCGACCGAGTCCCGCAAGTGCAAGGAAGTCTGCGCGCGTTGCGGCGCCATCGTGCAGAACTGCAACGGCGACTGACGGTCGCAGTCCGGACTCAGGACACCCCGGGGTCCCTCCCTGGACGGCTCCGGGCTTTCCTTCGTATCTATGCGCGAGGAGGACACCATGGCGCGCAAACTCCCGATCATCGCCCCGACACTGTCCGCTGCGGCGCTGCTTCTCATTCTGGCGCCGGGCGACACGCTGCGCTCCCAGGAGGAGATTCAGAAAGTCTTTGTCACGAACTTCCCCCAGACGCAGCAAGTGGCTGGGACCGTCTCGATCGATGGAGTGGTCCGCCACGCAACCATGCAGCGCTTGAAGGACGTTCAGGTGCCGCCGGTCGGCCCGAAAGAGACGACCCGCCTCATCCAGGCCGGCACCCTCGCAACGGACGGGTTCACGGCCGTCGTCGTGGGCCTGAGCGGCCAGACGCGCGCGAGGACCGTCCACCCCGGGACCGTCGGCGTGCTGCTCATCCCGGATGAAGAGCCGGTGACCCGGGCGTTCGAGGAGGAAGGACTGATGCAGTTCCCGATCGAGATCAAGACGCCGCCCGTCACCGGCGCGTCCCTTTCGTTCGCGTCCGCTCAGGAGCGGTTCACGCTCGGCTTCCCTCGCTATCGGGTCTTTCTCTATAACACCACGGACAAGACGGCGACGGTCAATGTATACGCCTACTTGACGAACTGACGGCCGCTGCCGCGGATCGGTTCCGTTTGGCGGACGCGGGCCGGACGTGAGACACTCTTCCGACAGTCTGAGCGCGGACGGAGGGAACGAGACCATGGGCCGGTTCCTGGTGCACTGGATGAGCACGGCGCTGGCGCTTTTCGTCTGCTCGAGGATCCTGCCGGGCGTGCACGTCGACTCGCCCGGCACGCTGGCGGTGGCCGCGCTGGTCCTCGGGTTCATCAACGCCATCATCCGGCCGATCCTGCTGTTTCTGACACTGCCCATCACCCTCCTGACGCTGGGGCTGTTCTACTTCGTGGTCAACGGCCTGGCCTTCGCCCTGGCCGCCTGGGTCGTGCCGGGGTTCGACGTCGACTCGATCGGGTGGGCAATTCTGGGATCGTTCGTCGTCAGTCTGTTCTCGTGGTTCCTGGGATCGTTCGGCCGGCCGGAGCCGATGCCCCACCGTTAAGGTCCTCGTCCGGGCTGATAGAATTCACGCATGACTCCGACGGTCCTCGATTCGCTGCTCGGCCGGCGCCGGCCTGTCCTGCTCGACGGCGCGGTCGGTACGGAGCTGGCGCGGCGCGGCGTGGACACGACACTGCCGTTGTGGTCGGCGCGCGCCCTGCTCGACGACCGTGGGCTCGCGACTCTGGCGAGCATTCACGAAGACTATGCGCGAGCCGGGGCCGAGATCCTGGTCACCGATACCTTTCGCACGACCGGGCGCGCCCTGCGACGGGCCGGGAAGGACGGCGCCTGGCGCGAAACGAACCTGCGGGCGGTGGAGTCCGCGAGGGGCGCGGCGCGGGGCGTGACGGCCGACGGCCGCGTCTGCCTGGTCGCGGGCGGGATCGCGCCCCTGGAGGACTGCTACCGGCCCGATCTGGTCCCCCCTCAGGCGACGTGCCTGGAGGAGCACCGACTTCAAGTGGAGATGCTCGCCGCGCTGGGTGTCGATCTGATCCTCATCGAGACGATGAACTGCCGGCGCGAGGCCGAGGCGGCGCTTCTGGCGGCACGCGACAGCGGACTTCCCATCCTCCTCAGCCTCTGCCCGCGGGAACCGCTCCATCTGTTCTCAGGCGAATCTCTCGAGGAGGCGGTGCCGCGTCTGGTCGACCTCGGCGGCGACGCGCTGCGCGCCATCCTGCTCAACTGCGCCACGCCGGAAGTCTTAGCGCGGATCTTTCCGCGCTTCTGTGCGCTTGTGCCGCAGCTGCCGCACGGGCTGTACGCGCACCTCGGCGAGCCGGACGAGGTGAGCGGCTGGCGGCTGCCGGCGGATCATGCGCCGGACACTTACGCCGCGTGGATGGAGCCGAGGATCGAGGAAGGGGCGCGCCTGGTCGGCGGCTGCTGCGGGACGACTCCGGATCACATCGCGGCGCTCGCGGGTCTTCTCGACCGCCTGCCTGTCTGACGCCGCAACTTCACGCGCCGGGTACCGCGCCCGCGCAGCTATATGGGGCGTGGCCTTACCATCAGGTGGACAGTTCAGCGTCAGCCCGTCCAGGCGAAGCGGACCTTGACCGCGACCTGGTCGCTCTCCGGGCCGAGGTCGAAGCGTCCTTCGCCGGCCGGGTGGGTCCAGTTGCGGTTCCAGACGACGAACAGGTCGTTGCCAGGGCGGAAGGTGAAGCGCAGGCGAGCGTTCATCCCCATGTCACGCGTCTCCGTGTCGTACTGGAAGTAGCCGAACAGCAGAAGACGCGGCGAGAAGGCGAAGATGTTCTGGAGCTGGAACAGGCGCTGCACGAAGTCGCCCTCGGGCAAGTGTCCGAAATCATTCTCGAGGTCGAGCTTCTGGTGCAGGTGTCCTCGCAGAACGTCCCAGTTGACGAAGGCCTCGGTCTGCGTCAGCCGGCCGCCGTAGAAATCTCCGAACCAGATGGTGGACCCGATCCGCCAGGTGCGCGACTGAGCCGACTGCGCCTCGACGCGATAGCGCGTGAAGTGATAGCCGCCGGGCGTCACCACGACTCCCGGCGCGATCTCGAACGGCGGGCCGGCCGGGTCGACGAACTCGTATGTCGGCACCCAGTTCAACTCGAAGTGGTGTCCCGACTCGGTCTCGATGTTGAAAGGTGCCGTGAACAGCCGACGCGACTCGGTGCGGCCCTCGAGATCGTCCACCTGTTTGTAGCCCGTCTCGAAAAACGCCTGCCGGATCCACGCGAACGCCCCGTCCCGCTTCGGCCGGGGCTTGATCGCGTTCCAGAAGTCGTACCAGCGCGTGCCCGGGCGAGGCAGGAATCCGAGGGCGGGATCGAGGACGTCGCCGAACTGCATGAAGCGGACGTAGGCCTCCCAGAGGTCATTGGGGAGATCGACCTTGAAGCCCCAACCGTCCCGCCTTCCCGGCCGTCGATCGCCGCTCGAGCGCGCCGCCCAGCCACCGATCGACAGCTTCTTGTCCTGCATGATCCTCGAGCTATGCCAGCCGGCGTCCACGCCTCCGAGGGAGTTCGACCTCAGCCCCCCGGGGTCCCCATGAGTGGCGATGGCGCCGACGTAAAAGGTGTCGGTCACGTCATACGTGGCTCGCCCCGCCGACAGGTTGACGCGGGGCGTCACCGTCGTCTCCCCGGTCTGGAGGTCGAGCGCCGCGATGCCGAGGCGGCCTGCGTGGCCCAGTATCTTCGCCCCCCAGTCGATCGGCACGGCCTCGAACTCCATCTGATGCTCCACGAGCCCGACACGTCGAGAGTAGAACGGCAGGAACTCCTGGCCCAGACCGAGCCCGAACTCGAACAGGTTCGATCCGTCCAGGAAGAACGGCCGTTTCTCGGGGAAAAACAGGTCGAAGCGCGTCAAGTTGATCTGGCGCGTATCGACTTCCGTCTCGGCGAAGTCGGTGTTGGCCGTCAGCACGCCCGTCAGGCCGGGCGTCAGGCTGTACGACAGGTCCAGGCCGCCCCGGCCGGTGGTTCTCTCCGTCGGCTCCGCGGCAGATCGCTCGAACCGGCCCAGGACGTACGGCGTGACCGTCAGGCC
>QHXX01000145.1 GCA_003223135.1 Acidobacteriota bacterium
CGACGGTGACGAAGTCGTCTCCGAAAGGGTCCTCGATGTCGCGCTGCATCGAGTGGAGAGAGATTTTCGCCGGCTCGGGGTCGTAGCAGTGGATGCCGATGTAGAGGTTCTCCCGATCCACCAGGAGACGGACCTCCGTCCTGTACGGCGTCGGCTCGCCCGGGCGGGGCGCGTGCTGGGTGAGATCGGGGATGACGCCGGCGCGCTCCCAGGCGGCCTCGTCCAGGCGGCCGTCCACTTCGACGGCGCTGTCGGCGCGCACGGCGGCGGCCCTGAGCGGGCCATCTCCGGACGCGGCGAGCGCTTCCCTGCCGACGGGCGCCGCTCCGCCGCCCAGAAGGCACAGGAGCAGCGTGACGATCCGCCTCCCCCGCACGTCCGCTACCCGGGCGGGAGCGTCGCCGTCGAGGGAGACTCGCCGGCGAGATCGTGGGCGATCTCCTGGATCCGCCGGAAGAAGCGCAGGAAATTCTCCCCGAGGACCCCCTCGACGACCTTTCCCGAGTGGCCCCGGCGCAGAAGCTCGGCGGTGATGACCGGCAGCTTCGAGACGTCGTCCAGGCCCTCGGGCGGGTCCTCGATGCCGTCGAAGTCGGTACCCAGGCCGGCCGCCTGCGG
>QHXX01000101.1 GCA_003223135.1 Acidobacteriota bacterium
CCGGGTGACAACGTGGGTCTGGCGGTGGAGCTGATCACGCCGATCGCCATGGACAAGGGGCTGCGCTTCGCGATCCGCGAGGGCGGCCGCACCGTCGGCGCCGGCACCGTGGCGGAGATACTGCAGTAATGCGCGACCTGATCACCTTCCAGTGCAGCCAGTGCAAGAGGCGCAACTACGTCTCGACGCAGAACCGGAAGAAGACGACCGAGAAGCTCGAGTTCAAGAAGTTCTGTCGCTGGTGCAGTGCGCACACGCTTCACAAAGAGACGAAGTGAGGGGGATCCGCCCGAGGAGGGGTCCCCGCGTGAAGGCCAGTAGCTCGAACGGCTAGAGCGCCGGTCTCCAAAACCGGATGTTGGGGGTTCGAATCCCTCCTGGCCTGCCAGATGCGAGGCGGGCGCGAGCGACGCGGGAGCCGCATGAACTGGTGGCAGAGGGTCAAGACGTTCCTGTCGGAGATTCGGGCGGAGCTGAAGCGCACGTCGTGGCCCTCCTGGAAAGAGGTCCGCGGGACGACGACCGTGGTCATCGTGACCGTGTTTATCTTTGCGCTGTTTCTTTGGGTCGTCGACACCGCGCTGTTCCAGATGGTCACGTGGGTCTTCACGCACGCGGGTTGAGGGCGATGCCGGGCATGGCGAAGCAGTGGTACATCGTTCATACCTACTCGGGGTACGAGAACAAGGTCCGCGAGAGCCTCAAGCAGCGGACCGAGGCGCTCGGGATGGAGAACGAGATCGGCGAGATCCTGATCCCGACCGAGGACGTCGTGGAGATGCGGGACGGCGCCAAGATCATCTCCAAGAAGAAGTTCTTCCCCGGATACGTGCTGATCAACATGGAGATGAACGACGCCACCTGGCACGTGGTCAAGAACACTCCGAAGGTCACCGGCTTCGTCGGGTCGGGGCAGAAACCGACGCCGCTCACCCAGGAGGAGGTCGACCGGATCATCAACCAGGTGTCGGTGGCGGCGGAGAAGCCGAAACCGAAGTTCCATTTCCAGAGGGGCGACTCGGTGCGCATCGTCGACGGGCCGTTCTCGAATTTCTCCGGCCTGGTGGACGAGGTCAACAACGACCGGGCCACCGTCAAGGTGATGGTGACCATTTTCGGGCGCTCCACGCCCGTCGAGCTCGATTTCCTGAAGGTGGAGAAGCTCTAGGAGCGCCCTGAGGTTCCCACATGGCCAAGAAGATCGTCGGATTCGTCAAGCTGCACATTCCCGCGGGGAAGGCGACCCCCGCGCCGCCCGTCGGCCCGGCCCTGGGTCAGCAGGGCGACAACATCATGGACTTCTGCAAGGCGTTCAACGCCCAGACGGCCAAAGTGGGCGAGGGGATGATCATCCCGGTGATCGTCACGGTGTACGCCGACCGGTCCTACACCTTCATCACCAAGACGCCCCCCGCCAGCATCCTGCTGAAGAAGGCTGCCGGTCTCGCCAAGGGGTCCGGCGTGCCGAACAAGGAGAAGGTCGGCAAGGTCACCATGCTCCAGGTCGAGGAAATCGCGCGCACCAAGATGCCCGACCTCAACACCGACGACCTCCAGGCGGCGATCCGCACCGTCCTGGGAACGGCGCGCAGCATGGGGATCGAGGTGACGACGTGAAGACGCACGGCAAGAAGTACGTGGCGGCGAAGAAGCAGGTCCCGGAGAAGCCGGTCAGCCTCGACGAGGCGATCCCGCTCGTCAAGAAGATCAAGTGCGCCCGGTTCGACGAGACACTGGAGCTGGCGCTGCTCCTCGGGGTCGACCCGAAGCACGCCGACCAGATGGTGCGCGGCACGGTGGTCCTGCCGCACGGCACGGGCGCCTCGAAGCGGGTCCTGGTGATCGCCTCGGGCGAGAAGATCAAAGAGGCCGAGAAGGCCGGTGCCGACGTCGTCGGGGGCCCGGAAATGGTCCAGAAGATCCAGGAGGGCTGGCTCGATTTCGACGCCGTGGTCGCGACGCCCGACATGATGAAAGACGTCGGCCGGCTCGGGAAGGTGCTCGGGCCGAAGGGGCTCATGCCCAACCCGAAGACCGGAACCGTCACGTTCGACGTGGCGAAGGCCGTGCAGGAAATCAAGGCCGGGAAGGTCGAGTTCCGGGTCGACAAGACGTCGATCATCCACGTCCCGTTCGGCCGCTCCTCGTTCGAGGAGAAGAAGCTGGTCGAGAACGCCCGCGCCCTGGTGAGCGCGATTCTGCGCGCCAAGCCGCCGACGGCCAAGGGAAAGTTCCTGCGATCGGCGTACATCTCCAGCAGTATGAGCCCGAGCGTCCGGCTGGACACCGGAAGCCTGGAAGCGCTGGCCTAGACAAGGGAGCCTACGCCGATGAACAAGCAGGAGAAGTCCCAGGAGATGGAGGCTCTCAAGAGCGCGCTGCAGGGGCAGCCGCCGACCTTCATCCTCGCCTACCGCGGGCTGACCGTGAACCAGGTCGTCGCCCTGCGCAAGAAGGTCCGGGCCACTTCGTCGCGCTACCGCGTGGTGAAGAACCGGCTGGCGCTCCGGGTCATCAAGGGGACGCCCTATGAAGGCCTGGCGCCGCACTTCGAGGGGCCGACGGCCATCGCCTACAGCACGAAAGACCCGGTCTCCCTGGCGAAGGTCCTGGACGATTTCACCAGGGACAACCAGGGTCTTCAAGTGAAGGCCGGGCTGGTGGACGGCCGGATCGTCGATCCCCAGTCGATCAAGGCGCTCGCGTCGCTGCCCACCCGGGAGCTCCTGGTGGGGCGCCTGCTGGGAGCGCTGAACGCCCCGATGACACGGCTGGTGATGGTGCTGAAGGCGCCCCACCGCAACCTGGTGCGGGTCATGGACGAGATCGCCAGGAAGAATCAGCAGACATCCCAGGACGCCGTCGCGCCCACGACCTGACCCCCGGCGAGGGCGCCCGGTCCGCACGGAGATTGTGCAGAGCGACACAAAGCGCACTGACTCAGGAGGCGAGAATGCCAGCGATCACGAAGGAAGACGTCAAGAGCTACCTGAAAGCGGCCCCGATGCTCGAAGTGGCCGAGCTCGTCAAGGAGCTCGAGGCGGAGTTCGGAGTCTCGGCGGCCGCCGCCATGCCGGTCATGATGGCGGGTGCGCCGGGCGCGGGTGCCGGAGCGGCCGCGGTGGCCGAAGTGAAGGACACGTTCGACGTGGTCCTGACCGAGGTCGGCGACAAGAAGATCAACGTCATCAAGGTCGTCCGCGAGGTCACGAGCCTCGGGCTGAAGGAAGCCAAGGACCTGGTCGACGGCGCGCCGAAGACCGTGAAGGAGGGAGTGTCCAAGACGGAGGCCGAGGAGATCAAGAAGAAGTTCGGGGAGGCCGGCGCCAAGGTCGAGCTGAAGTAGAGAGCGGCCGACGCCATGCGCCTGACCCGGCCCCTGTCCGGAAGGGGCTCCATGTTCCTGACGTCCGCGTACAACTCCACCCGCGCCACGGCCGCCCGGCAGGCGCAGGGGGGAAGGGGGACTCTTGACCCAGATCATGAATGATGAAGAGCAGTCGATCCCGACAAACGGCAACGGCCGTGAGCGTGTCAATTTCTCGAAGATCCACACCGCCATCCCGATCCCGAACCTGATCGAGGTGCAGAAGCGCTCGTACGAGCGCTTCCTGCAGATCTATACGGCGCCGGCGGATCGTGAGGACACCGGGCTGCAGGCGGTCTTCAAGTCCATTTTCCCGATTTCCGACTTCCGCCAGACATGCTCGCTCGAGTTCGTCGAGTACACCATCGGCAACTGGGAGTGCAAGTGCGGCAAGCTGGAGGGCCTGGAGCACCTCCGGATCACTTGCGTGAAGTGCGGCAAGAAGACCATTTCCCAGAACCCGAAGGCGCCGCGGCACACCTGCCCCGACTGCGGCTGGGCGAACGAGAACCGCGTCGACCATTGTGAGATGTGCGGCGATCCGGTGTCGCTCAAGTTCAAGTACGACGTCGCCGAGTGCCAGGAGCGGGGCATGCACTTCACTGTCCCGCTCAAGGTCAAGATTCGGCTGGTGGTCTACGAGAAGGACTCGGAATCGGGGAACAAGGAGATCCGCGACATCAAGGAGCAGGAGGTCTACTTCGGCGAGATCCCGCTCCTGACGGAAAACGGCACGTTCATCATCAACGGAACCGAGCGCGTCATCGTGTCGCAGCTGCACCGCTCCCCGGGAGTGTTCTTCCAGGCGGACGATCAGAAGAAAGTGTGGATGGCCAAGGTCATCCCCTACCGCGGATCCTGGCTGGAGTTCGAGTACGACGAGAAGGACCTGCTCTACGTGCGCATCGACCGCAAGCGCAAGTTCCTCGGTAGCGTCGTGCTGCGCGCCCTGGGCATGAAGTCGGACGAGGAGGTCCTGCGCCGCTTCTACCGCGCCGAGACCATCGTGGTCGAGGGCAAGAAGCTCTTCTGGCGGGTGTCACCTGGGCTCGTCGGGCACCGGGCGCGCGCGGACGTGTCGGACAAGAAGGGCAAGGAGACGATTGTCTCGAAGGGCAAGAAGATCAGCGCAGCCCACGTCGCCGCTCTCGAGAAGGCGGGCGTCGACGCGGTCCCGATCGATCCCGAGGAGCTCGAGGGGGGGTACGCCGTCGCCGACATCGTGGACACGCGCACCGGCGAAATCCTGGCCGAGGCGAACGAGAAGGTCGGCGGCAAGGCGATCGACGAGATCGTCGCCCGCGGCCTGGGATCCTTCGAGGTCTTCTTCTCGGCGGAATCGGAGATCGGCATGATCCTCTCCGACACGCTCCGCAAGGATCCGGTGAAGTCGCCGGAGGAGGCCCTGGTGGAGATCTACCGGCGCCTCCGCCCGGGCGACCCTCCGACCCTCGAGGGCTCGCGCACCCTGTTCAACGGAATGTTCTTCGACACGAACCGCTACGACCTGTCGCGCGTCGGGCGGCTGAAGATGAACACCAAGCTCGGGACGAGCCTCCCGCTCGACCAGCGCGTGCTGACGGTGGACGACTTCGTGCTGGTGCTGAAGTACCTGCTGGGTCTGCGCAAGAACCCCGCCGGCATCGACGACATCGACCACCTGGGGAACCGACGCGTGCGGGCGGTCGGCGAGCTGCTCGAGAACCAGTTCCGCATCGGTCTGGTGCGCATGGAGCGGGCCATCAAGGAGAAGATGTCGGTCTATCAGGAGATGACGACCGCCATGCCGCACGACCTGATCAACGCCAAGCCGGTCATGGCGGCCATCCAGGAATTCTTCGGGTCATCGCAGCTGTCGCAGTTCATGGACCAGACCAACCCGCTCTCCGAGATCACCCACAAGCGGCGCCTGTCGGCGCTCGGGCCGGGCGGGCTGTCGCGCGAGCGGGCGGGTTTCGAGGTCCGCGACGTGCACCCGACGCACTACGGCCGAATCTGCCCGATCGAGACCCCGGAGGGCCCGAACATCGGTCTCATCTCGTCGCTCTCCTGCTACGCGCGGATCAACGAGTTCGGCTTCATCGAGTCGCCCTACCGGAAGGTCGAGAACGGCGTCGTCAAGGACTACAACCGGATCACCGCCAAGGGCGATTCGCACTTCGAGCTCGGGCAGGTCGTGGAGAAGTCCGAGCTGGAGAAGGCGCTCCGGTCGCTGCGCAAGGCGGGCAAGAAGGTCCGCCTCCCCGACTTCGAGCCGCACCCGTTCTATCTGACCGCCTGGGAAGAGGACAAGGGGGTCATCGCGCAGGCCAACGTGGCGGTCAACGAGGACGGGCGCATCCTCGAGGACCGGGTCACCGCGCGGGTGGCCGGCGAGTCCAAGTTCGTGCACCGCGATGAAGTGCAGTTCATCGACGTGTCGCCGAAGCAGCTCGTCTCGGTGGCCGCGTCGCTGATCCCTTTCCTGGAGAACGACGACGCCAACCGGGCGCTCATGGGCTCGAACATGCAGCGCCAGGCCGTGCCGCTCATCAAGGCGGAGGCCCCGCTGGTGGGCACCGGCATGGAACAGATCACCGCCCGCGACTCCGGCGCCGTGGTGATCTGCCAGCGCGACGGCACGGTCGATTACGTCGACTCGCAGCGCATCATCATCCGCGTGTCCGGCGAGGGGTACGGTCTGAAGGGGCGCGAGAGCGAGGATTTCGGGGCGGACATCTACAACCTCACCAAGTTCAAACGCTCCAACCAGAACACCTGCATCAACCAGAAACCGGTGCTGAAGGCCGGCCAGAAGGTGAAGAAAGGGGACGTCCTGGCGGACGGACCGTGCACCGAACTGGGCGAGCTGGCGCTGGGCCGCAACGTGCTCGTGGCGTTCATGCCCTGGCGCGGTTATAACTTCGAAGACGCGATCCTGGTCTCCGAGAAACTCGTGACGGATGACTACTTCACGTCGATCCACATCGAGGAGTTCGAGATCGAGGCGCGCGATACCAAGCTCGGTCCGGAAGAGATCACGCGTGACATCCCGAACGTGTCGGAGGATTTCCTCAAGGACCTCGACGAGTCGGGCATCATCCGCATCGGCGCCCACGTCCGCCCCGGGGACATCATGGTCGGCAAGGTGACCCCCAAGGGCGAGACGCAGCTCACGCCGGAAGAAAAGCTCCTGCGCGCCATCTTCGGCGAGAAGTCGGGCGACGTGCGCGACGCCTCGCTGACCACGCCACCCGGGATCGAGGGCACGGTGGTGGACGTCAAGATCTTCTGCCGCAAGGGGGTCGAGAAGGACGGCCGTGCCCTGCAGATCGAACAGGAGCAGATCGCCCGGATGGAGAAGAACCTGAACGACGAGATCCGCATCCTCAAGGAGGAGAACCGTAACCGCATCACGGAAATCCTCCTCGACAAGAAGCTCGTGGCACCCCTGACCGAGAAGCGCAAGAAGAAGGAGATCCTGCCCAAGGGGACGTCCCTGGACCGCGAGGTCATGGCGAAGCTGACGGTGGACGATCTGATGCGGATCGAGGTCGACTCCAAGAAGGGCGAGGTGGACGAGATCCGCGAGATCGAAGAGAGGACCGAGCGCAAGATCCAGATCCTCAAGCGGCTGCACGAGGAGAAGATCGCCCAGCTCAAGAAGGGTGATGAGCTGTCGCCGGGCGTCATCAAGCTGGTGAAAGTCTACGTCGCCATGAAGCGCAAGCTCTCGGTCGGCGACAAGATGGCCGGTCGTCACGGCAACAAGGGCGTCATCGCCCGCATCCTCACGCAGGAGGACATGCCGAGCCTGCCCGACGGCACGCCGGTGGAGATCGTGCTCAATCCGCTGGGCGTCCCGTCGCGCATGAACGTCGGCCAGATTCTCGAGACACACCTCGGCTGGGCGGCGCGGATGCTGGGCCTGTACTTCTCGACGCCGGTGTTCGACGGCGCGACCGAGAAGGAGATCAAGGACTATCTCAAGAAGGCCAGCCTGCCCGCGACGGGCAAGACGGTCCTGTTCGACGGCAAGTCGGGGGAGCCCTTCGATCAGAAAGTCTGCGTGGGGTACATCTACATGATGAAGCTGTCGCACCTGGTGGACGACAAGATCCACGCGCGATCCATCGGGCCGTACTCGCTGATCACGCAGCAGCCGCTGGGCGGAAAGGCCCAGTTCGGTGGCCAGCGCTTCGGCGAGATGGAGGTCTGGGCACTGGAGGCCTACGGGGCGGCCCACATCCTCCAGGAGCTCCTGACGGTCAAATCAGACGACGTGTACGGTCGCACCAAGATCTACGAAGCCCTGGTCAAGGGCGAAACCACGGTGGATCCGGGGCTCCCGGAATCCTTCAACGTCCTGGTGCGCGAGTTGCAGAGCCTGTGCCTGGACATCGAACTGCGGGCCGGCACCCAGAACGAGCCCGCACTTGCGGGAGGAGACGCTCGATGAGACCCTATACCGAAGGGTTCCGGCCGCTGAGCAAGAGCTCCCCCTTCTCGGACAAGGCCCGCACGATCAACGACTTCGAATCGATCCGGATCTCCCTGGCGTCGCCGGAGAAGATCCGCTCCTGGTCGTACGGCGAGGTGACCAAGCCCGAAACCATCAACTACCGCACCTTCAAGCCGGAGCGCGACGGATTGTTCTGCGCCAAGATCTTCGGTCCGGTCACCGACTGGGAGTGTCTGTGCGGAAAGTTCAAGCGGATGAAGCACCGGGGCGTCATCTGCGACAAGTGCGGCGTCGAGGTCACGCAGAGCAAGGTACGGCGTGAGCGGATGGGACACATCGAGCTGGCCTCGCCCGTCAGCCACGTGTGGTTCTTCAAGGGGCTGCCGAGCCGCATCGGCCACCTGCTCGACATCTCGCTGCGCGATCTCGAGCGCATCCTCTACTTCGAGGCGTACGTCGTCGTCGACCCCGCCGACGCGCCCATCGAGGAGAGGGAGCTCCTGACCGAGGAGCGCTACCGGAAGCTGCGCGAGGAGAACGGGGACAAGTTCGTCGCCAAGATGGGCGCCGAGGCGATCAAGGAGCTCCTGCGCCGTGTGCGCATCGAGGAGCTGGCGCTGGAGATGCGCGCGCGGATGAAGACCGAGACCTCGGCGCAGAAGCGCCTGAAGTTCGCCAAGCGCCTCAAGGTCGTCGACGCCTTCCGCAAGTCGGGGAACAAGCCGGAGTGGATGATCCTCGACGTCATCCCGGTCATCCCGCCCGAGCTCAGGCCCCTGGTGCCGCTCGACGGCGGGCGGTTCGCGACCTCCGACCTCAACGACCTGTACCGGCGCGTCATCAACCGCAACAACCGGCTCAAGAAGCTCCTCGAGCTGCGCGCCCCCGAAGTGATCATCAGGAACGAAAAGCGGATGCTCCAGGAGGCGGTCGACGCCCTGTTCGACAACGGGCGCCGCGGCCGCGTCCTGCGCGGCACGAACAACCGGCCGCTGAAGTCGCTCAGCGATACGCTCAAGGGAAAGCAGGGCCGGTTCCGCCAGAATCTCCTGGGCAAGCGAGTCGACTACAGCGGCCGTTCGGTCATCGTGGTCGGCCCGGAGCTGAAGCTGCACCAGTGCGGGCTGCCGAAAAAGATGGCGCTCGAGTTGTTCAAGCCGTTCATCTACAACAAGCTCGAGCAGGAAGGACTGGTCTCCACCATCAAGGCCGCCAAGGAGATGGTCGAGCTGCAGAAGCCGAAAGTCTGGGATTTCCTGGAGGAGGTCATCCAGGAGCATCCCGTCCTTTTGAACCGGGCGCCGACGCTTCACCGTCTCGGGATCCAGGCCTTTGAGCCGGTTTTGGTCGAGGGGAAGGCGATCAAGATCCACCCGCTGGTCTGCACGGCCTTCAACGCCGACTTCGACGGCGACCAGATGGCGGTGCACATCCCGCTGTCCCCCAAGGCCCAGATCGAGGCGCAGGTCCTGATGCTGAGCACGCAGAACCTCCTGTCGCCCGCCAACGGGCAGCCGGTGGTCGTCCCGACACAGGACATCGTGCTCGGCGTGTACTACCTGACCAAGCACAAGCAGAACGCGAAGGGTGAGGGACGCATCTTCGGGTCGTTCGATGAGGCGCTCCTGGCGCTCGATCTCGGAGAGGTCGAGCTCCTGACCGGGGTGCGCGTGCGCTATTCCGGCGAGCTCATGGACCTGACGACGGTCTACGACGACCAGGACATCCTGCACACGGAAATACAGGTCGTCGACAAGCAGCTCATCTCCACGACCGTGGGGCGCATCCTGTTCAACGATCACCTGCCGGAGGGCGTGCCCTTCGTCAACGGTCTCCTGAAGAAGAAGGGGCTGGGACAGCTCGTGCAGTTCTGCTACCTGCACTTCGGCAACGAGAAGTCCGTGAGGATGGTGGACGAGCTGAAGACCCTCGGCTTCTATTACGCCACCAAGGCCGGCGTGTCGATCGGCATCGACGACATGGTGGTCCCCGCCGAGAAGGGTCGCCTCGTCGACGAGGCCCGCAAGGCGCAGATCCTGGTGGAGAGGGAGTACACCGAGGGCGCGATCACGCCCGGCGAGCGCTACAACAAGGTCATCGCGATCTGGTCCGACGTCACGGAGAAGATCTCGGACGCGATGTTCAAGGAGATGCAGGAGATCGACCAGTCGGGCGGCGAGTTCAATCCGATCTACATGATGGCCGACTCGGGCGCGCGCGGTTCCAAGCAGCAGATGCGCCAGCTGGCGGGGATGCGCGGGCTCATGGCCAAGCCCTCCGGCGAGATCATCGAGACGCCGATCACGTCGAATTTCAGGGAAGGCCTGAACGTCCTGCAGTATTTCATATCGACGCACGGGGCGCGCAAGGGGCTGGCCGACACGGCGCTCAAGACGGCCGACTCCGGCTATCTGACGCGGCGTCTGGTGGACGTGGCCCAGGACGTGATCATCACCGAGGAGGATTGCCAGACCCTCGAGGGGATCCACGTCACGGCCATCGTCGAGGGCGGCGAGGTCATCGAGCCCCTGCGCGACCGCCTGGTCGGCCGCGTGTCCATGGAGGACGTCTACGATCCGCTGACCGGCGATCTGATCATCCGGGCCAACGAGGAGATCAACGAAGACATCGCCAACCAGATCCAGGCCGCCGGTCTCGAAAAAGTGAAGATCCGCTCGGTGCTCACCTGCGAATCACGCCGCGGCGTGTGCATCAAGTGCTACGGCCGCAACCTGGCCACGGGGCGGATGGTCGAGCTCGGCGAGGCGGTGGGCGTGATCGCGGCCCAGTCGATCGGCGAGCCTGGGACGCAGCTCACCATGCGGACCTTCCACATCGGAGGCACCGCGGCCGGCGGCTCGGAACAGTCGCGCCAGGAAGCCAAGAACGCCGGCATCGTCACGTTCATCAACCTGTCGACCGTCCGCAGCAAGGGCGGCGACCTGATCGTGACCAACCGCGCGGGCTCGCTGGTCATCCAGGACGCCAAGGGGCGCGAGAAGGAGCGCTACTCGATCGCCTACGGCGCCTCGCTCAAGGTGTCGGACGGTCAGTCGGTCGATCCGGGCGCCCTGCTCGTCGAATGGGATCCGTACACCCTGCCGATCCTCACCGAGGTGGGGGGACAGGTCCACCTCAAGGACGTCATCGAGGGCGAGACCATGAAGGAGGAGGTGGACGAGGTCACCGGCTTCGCCCACCCCGTCATCCTGGAGTCGCCCGACGAGAAGAAGCAGCCGAAGGCGGTCGTCAAGGACCCCAAGACCGGCAAGACGCTCAAGGAGTACCTCCTGCCGGCGAAGTCGCATCTGATGCTGCAGGACAAGGACACGGTGTCACCCGGGACCGTCCTGGCGAAGATTCCCCGCGAGACCACGAAGACCAAAGACATCACCGGCGGTCTGCCGCGCGTCGTCGAGCTGTTCGAGGCGCGCCGCCCGAAGGAGCCTGCGGTCATTACCGAGATCGACGGAATCGTGCGCTACGGCGAGGTCGTCAAGGGCAAGCGGAAGCTCATCGTCGAGGACGCGGAGACCGGCGAGACCCGCGAATACGAGGTCCCCAAGGGCGTTCACATCAACATCCAGGAAGGGGAGAGGGTGCGCGCGGGGGATCCGCTCATCGACGGACCGCGCGACCCGCACGACATCCTGCGCGTGAAGGGGAAGGAGGATCTGCAGCAATACCTGGTGAACGAGATCCAGGAGGTCTACAGGCTGCAGGGCGTCAACATCAACGACAAGCACATCGAGACGATCGTCCGCCAGATGATGCGCTGGGTGAAGGTGGAGGAGGTGGGCGACACCGAGTTCATCGTGGACGAGCAGGTGGACAAGTTCCGCTTCCAGTCCGAGAACGAGCGGGTCCTCGGCGAGTCCGGGCAGCCCGCGACCGGCCGGCCTCTGCTGCTCGGGATCACCAAGGCCTCGCTGTCGACCGACTCGTTCATCTCGGCGGCCTCCTTCCAGGAGACGACGCGCGTGCTGACGGAGGCGGCCATCGCGGGGAGGATCGATTACCTGCGCGGGCTGAAGGAGAACGTGATCATGGGCCGGCTGATCCCGGCCGGCACCGGCATGGAGATCTACCGCCGGCTGCAGATCGCACCCGACGGCCCGCCGCCGATGGAGGAGATCGTCCCGGAGGGCGTGGAGACTCCGGTCCTGGAAGAGGGCCTGGAGCAGCGAACGGTGGAGGAGATTATCTCCGCCCGGCAGGACAAGGGGGTCGCCTAGTCCCCTGGGAGCGTTCCCGGAGCCGGGCGTAAGTTTTTGCAGGACAAGTTCTTGACAGCCCGGTGGCCCTTTGCTACTATCCGGCGGTTCCACGGCCAGCCATGCCCCAGGTCGTAGGGTGCCGGGAGCACCTCCCGGGCGCCGGGGGCATGTTGCGGCCGGTTCGGTGTGTTTCAAAGAGCGTCGTTGAGAATTGAGGTTCAGGTGCCGACAGTCAGCCAGCTGGTGAAGTGGGGCCGCCAGAGGATGCGAGGGCGCACCAAGAGTCCCGCGCTCGGCGCGTGCCCCCAGAAGCGGGGCGTCTGCGTCCGCGTCTTCACCTCCACTCCGAAGAAACCAAACTCCGCGCTGCGGAAGGTGGCGCGCGTGCGTCTGACGAACGGCATCGAAGTCACGACCTACATCCCCGGCGTGGGTCACAACCTCCAGGAGCACTCCATCGTGCTCATCCGCGGAGGTCGCGTGAAGGACCTGCCGGGCGTGCGCTACCACGTGATTCGCGGCACCCTGGATTCCATGGGCGTCGAGGGTCGCAAGCAGAGTCGTTCCAAGTACGGGGCCAAGCGACAGAAATCTTAGGGGCGCCTGAGCGCTCGGAGGGGCGGCCTCGTGGTGTGAGCGCCCCTCGGTTCCAGTCGGGAGGCGATCGTCTTCCCGGGAGGTCGTCACAGGTCATGCCGCGACGGGCGATGGTGAGCAAGCGGGAAACAGCCCCGGATCCCGTCTACCAGTCCACCCTGGCCACGAAATTCGTCAACTGCATGATGAAGCGTGGCAAGAAGTCGGTCGCCGAGTGGATCTTCTACGGAGCCATGGACATCGTGAAGGACAAGACGAAGGACGACCCGATGAAGGCGCTGAAGCGGGCGGTCGACAACGTCAAGCCGCTCCTGGAGGTGAAGTCGCGGCGCGTCGGCGGAGCGACCTACCAGGTGCCGGTCGAGGTGAACCCGGCGCGGCGGCAGTCGCTGGCGATCCGCTGGATCATCTCCTACGGTTCGCAACGCGCGTCCGAGAAGCGCATGCTGGATCAGCTCGCGAACGAAGTGCTGGACGCCGCCAACAACCGCGGCGGCGCCGTCAAGAAGAAGGAAGACACGCACAAGATGGCCGAGGCCAACAAGGCCTTCGCCCACTACCGCTGGTAAGGAACATGGCGCGCCCGCATCCTCTCGATCGCTATCGCAACATCGGCATCGTCGCCCACATCGACGCGGGCAAGACGACGACCACGGAGCGGATCCTGTTCTACACCGGCAAGATCTACAAGCTGGGCGAGGTCCACGACGGTACGGCGACCATGGACTGGATGGTTCAGGAGCAGGAGCGCGGCATCACCATCACCTCCGCGGCGACCACCTGCTTCTGGCGGGACCACCGCATCAACATCATCGACACGCCCGGACACGTCGACTTCACCGCCGAGGTGGAGCGGTCGCTCCGGGTGCTGGACGGTGCCGTGGGCGTGTTCTGTTCGGTCGGGGGCGTCGAGCCCCAGTCCGAGACGGTCTGGCGGCAGGCGGACAAGTACAAGGTCCCGCGCATCGCGTTCGTCAACAAGATGGACCGCCAGGGCGCAGACTTCGATCGCTGTGTGCGCATGATGAAGACGCGTCTGAACGCCCGTCCGGTGCCGATCCAGATCCCCTGGGGGCGCGAGGAGCATTTCCTCGGGATGATCGACCTCGTGGAGATGAAGGCGGTCCGCTTCAAGGACGACTCGCAGGGGGCGGAGTTCGAGGTCCTGGAGATCCCCGCGGAGATGAAGGAAGAGGTGGCGCACGCCCGCGAGCGCGTCATCGAGGCGGCCTGCGAGTCGTCGGACGACCTGCTGCACAAGTACCTCGAGGGGAAGGCGCTGGCGCCGGCCGAGATCCGCCAGGCGCTGCGCAAGGGCATGATCGCCCTGCACTTCACGCCGGTCCTGTGCGGCGCGGCGTTCAAGAACAAGGGGGTGCAGCAGCTGCTCGACGCCATCGTCGACTACCTGCCGTCGCCCATGGACGTGCCGCCCGTGGAGGGCACGCTGCCGGACGGAAAGACCCCGGTGGTCCGCCGGACGTCGGACAACGAACCGTTCTCGGCCCTGGTGTTCAAGATCATGACCGACCCGTTCGTCGGACAACTGTCGTTCATCCGGGTCTACTCCGGGAAGCTGGCCTCGGGCGAGCGCGTCCTGAGCTCCATCAAGGGCAACAGCGAGCGCATCGGGCGCCTGTTGCAGATGCACGCCAACAAGCGCGAGGAAATCAAGGAGGTCTGGGCGGGCGACATCGCCGCCGTGGTCGGGCTGCGCAACGCCCAGACCGGCGACACGATCTGCGACGAGAAGTCGCCGATCGTCCTGGAGCCGATGGATTTCCCGGAGCCGGTCATCAAGCTGGCGATCGAGCCGAAGACCAAGGCCGACCAGGAGAAGCTCGGGACCGCCCTGGGCAAACTGGCCCAGGAGGACCCGACTTTCAAGATCAACACCGACCCGGACACGGCCCAGACCATCATTTCGGGAATGGGCGAATTACATTTAGAGATCATCACGGACCGGTTGGTGCGCGAGTTCGGTGTGGGCGTCAGCGTCGGCAAGCCCCAGGTGGCCTACAAGGAGACCATCCGCCAGTCGGCCAAGGCCGAGGGCAGGTACATCAAGCAGACCGGCGGCCGAGGGCAGTACGGCCACGTCAAGCTCGAGGTCTCGCCCCTGCCCCCCGGCAGCGGCTTCGAGTTCCTTAACGAGATCGTCGGCGGCTCGATCCCGAGGGAATTCATCAAGCCGGTCGAGGAGGGCATCAAGGAGGCCATGCAGGCCGGCCCGCTCGCCGGGTACGAGGTCCGGGACGTCCGCGTGGTCCTGTACGACGGCTCCTATCACGAGGTCGACTCGTCCGAGATGGCATTCAAGATCGCCGGCTCGATCGGCTTCAAGGAGGCCCTGTCCAGGGCGCGCCCGGTCCTGCTCGAGCCGATCATGAGCGTCGAGGTCGTGGTCCCGGAGCAGTACATGGGGGATGTCATCGGCGACCTGAACTCGCGCCGCGGCAAGATCGAGCGCATGGAGCCGCGGGCGGGGACCCAGGTGATCACCGCCAAGGTGCCGCTGGCGGAGATGTTCGGCTACGCAACCGATCTCAGAAGCAAGACACAGGGCCGCGCCAATTATTCGATGCATTTCGCGCATTACGAAGAGGCACCCAAGAGCGTCAGCGAGGGCGTGATCGCCCGCATCCAGGGTCTGGCCCGCTCGTAGGGCGGGCAGCACGGAGGATCCGGAATGGCCAAGGAGAAATTCCAGAGAACGAAGCCGCACGTGAACGTCGGGACGATCGGTCACGTCGACCACGGCAAGACGACTTTGACCTCGGCGATCACGATGGCTTTGAACAAGAAGTTCCCGAAGATCCAGGTGCGCTCGTTCGACTCGATCGACAACGCGCCGGAGGAGAGGGAGCGCGGGATCACCATCGCGACGGCGCATGTGGAGTACGAGACGGAGAACCGGCACTACGCGCACGTGGACTGCCCGGGGCACGCCGACTACGTGAAGAACATGATCACGGGGGCGGCGCAGATGGACGGGGCGATCCTGGTGGTGTCGGCGGCGGACGGTCCGATGCCGCAGACGCGGGAGCACATCCTTTTGGCGCGGCAGGTGGGCGTGCCGCGCATCGTGGTGGCTTTGAACAAGGTGGACGCGGTGGACGACAAGGAGCTTCTGGACCTGGTGGAGCTGGAGGTGCGGGAGCTGTTGAAGTCGTACCAGTTCCCCGGCGACGAGATTCCGGTGGTGAAGATTTCGGCGCTGAAGGCGATGCAGGGGGACGAGACCGCCATGAAGCAGGTGTACGAGCTGATGGCGGCGGTGGACAAGTACATTCCGGTGCCGGACCGGCCGATCGACCGGCCGTTCCTGATGCCGATCGAGGACGTGTTCTCGATCTCGGGGCGCGGCACGGTGGTGACGGGGCGTGTGGAGCAGGGGAAGGTGAAGGTGGGGGAGGAGATGGAGGTGGTCGGGATCCGGCCGACGTTCAAGCGTGTGGTGACCGGGGTGGAGATGTTCAAGAAGCTTCTGGACGAGGGGATGGCCGGGGACAACGTGGGGCTGTTGCTGCGCGGGACGGAAAAAGAGGAAGTGGAGCGGGGGCAGGTGGTGTCGAAGCCTGGGAGCATCACGCCGCACACGAAGTTCAAGGCGGAGGTGTACATCCTGACGAAGGAAGAGGGGGGGCGGCACACGCCGTTCTTCAACGGGTACCGGCCGCAGTTCTACTTCCGGACGACGGACGTGACGGGGGTGGCGCAGCTGCCGTCGGGAGTGGAGATGGTGATGCCGGGCGACAACGTGAACCTTCAAGTTGAGTTGATCACGCCGATCGCGATGGACAAGGGCTTGCGGTTCGCGATCCGCGAGGGTGGGCGCACCGTCGGCGCCGGCACCGTGACGGAGATCCAGCAGTAGCGGGCAAGGCAGGGGCGGCCGGTTTCCCGGGGATCGCCCGCGAACGGCTCTTTGAGGATGGAGAAGGGACAGGACGCAGGACCATGCTGAACGAGAAGATTCGCATCAGCCTGAAGGCGTACGATCACCGCGTCCTGGACCAGTCGACCACGGAGATCGTGGCGACGGCCAAGCGCACGGGCGCGCGCGTCGCGGGGCCGATTCCCCTGCCGACGAAGATCAACAAGTTCACCGTCAATCGATCGCCCCACGTGGACAAGAAGTCCAGGGAGCAGTTCGAGATCCGCACGCACAAGAGGCTGCTCGACATCCTCGAGCCGACCTCGCAGACGGTGGACGCCCTGATGAAGCTCGACCTTCCCGCCGGCGTGGAGGTCGAGATCAAGGCGTTCGAGAAGGAACGGCGGTGAGGCGGGCGTGGTCGAGGGACTGATCGGACGGAAGATCGCGATGACGCAGGTGTTCGACGCGGAGGGGGGCGCCGTGCCCTGCACGGTCGTGCAGGCCGGGCCCTGCGTCGTGGTCGCGAAGCGCGACCCGGCGAAGGACGGCTACGAGGCGGTGCAGCTCGGTCTGGTCGAGCCCGGCAAGGCGCGAGGCGTTTCCAAGGCGGTGCAGGGCCACTTCGCGAAGGCCAACGTCCCGCCGACGCGCCGCGTGAAGGAATTCCGTCTGGTTCCGGGGGGCGACAACCCGGCCGTCGGAGACAAGGTCCTGGTCACGCTCTTCAAGCCGCAGGATCGCGTGGACGTCATCGGCGTCTCCAAGGGGAAGGGGTTCCAGGGCGTCATGAAGCGGCATCATTTTCGGGGCGGGGCGGCCAGCCACGGATCGATGTTCCACCGGGCCCCGGGGTCGATCGGCTCGTCGGCGTACCCGTCGCGCACCTTCCGCGGGATGCGCATGGGAGGCCGCATGGGCGGCGACCGGGTCACCGTGAAGAATCTCGAGGTGCTGCGGGTCGACGAGGAGAACAACTTGCTGGTGGTGAAGGGGGCGGTCCCCGGGGCGTCGGGTGCTGTCCTCATGGTGAGGCGGAGCCGGGCTCCGATGAGAGTCAAGAAGCCGCAATTGCAGGCAGCGCCCAAGGCCGGTGCCAAGACCGCCGGGAAGGCGGCCGGCAAGCCGGCGGCCAAGAAGGCCTAGGAACGAAGACGACATGCCGAAGCTGCCGGTCATCAATCGGGAAGGCAAGGAGGTCAAGAACCTCGAGTTGCCGGACGAGGTGTTCGGCACGCCTGTCAAGGAGCACCTGATCCAGGAAGCCGTGGTGGCCTTCCGTGCCGCGGGGCGCAGCGGCACGCACGCCACGAAGAACCGCTCCGACGTGTCGGGAGGCGGCAAGAAGCCGTGGCGTCAGAAGAAGACCGGCCGCGCCCGGCACGGCTCGATCCGGTCGCCTCTGTGGAAGGGGGGCGGCACCGTGTTCGGCCCGCAGCCGCGCGATTACGCCTTCCCGTTCCCGCGCAGGAAACGCCACGGTGCATTGCGCTCGGCGCTGTCGGCGAAGGTGAAGGACGGCAAGCTGCTGGTCGTCGAGTCTCTCCTCCTGCCGCAGCCGAAGACGCAGGAGCTGGCGCGGCTCATGGAGGGGCTCGGCGTGAAGGGGTCGGCGCTCCTCGTCGATGAGCCGGGGAATCGTCACCTGGAGCTCTCGGCTCGCAACCTGGCGCGTGTGAAGGCGACGCTCAGCACGGCGCTCAACATCGTGGACCTCCTGGCCTACGACACGGTCGTCCTCACCGAGGCGGCCGCCGGCCGCGTTGCGGAGGTGCTCCGGCCATGAGAAGCCCGCACGACGTCATCGTGGCCCCGCTGATCACCGAGAAGACGACGCTTTTGAAGGAGAAGGGGCTCGTCCTGGCGTTCAGGGTCGACCGCCGCGCCAACAAGGTGGAGATCCGGCAGGCGGTCGAGGCGCTGTTCAAGGTGAAGGTCGCGCGCGTCCGGACGCAGAACGCCTGGGGCAAGCGCAAGCGTGTCGGGCGGTACGAGGGGCGCCGCTCCGACTGGAAGAAAGCGTACGTGACGCTCAAGGCGGGCGAGAAACCGGTCGAGTATTTCGAGGCGGTGTAGAGGATCATCATGGCGATGCGCAGCTTCAACCCGACGACTCCGAGCCGTCGTTTCATGTCGGTCACGACCTTCGACGACGTCACGGCCAAGAAGCCCTTCAAGCCGCTGACGATCGGCAAGAAGCGCACGGGCGGTCGCAACAACGTCGGATGGGTCGCCATCCGGCACCGCGGGGGCGGGCACAAGAAGGCGTACAGGGTCATCGACTTCAGGCGCGACAAGAAAGACGTTCCTGGGAAGGTGGCGAGCGTCGAGTACGACCCGAACCGCTCGGCCCGTATCGCGCTCATCCACTATGCCGACGGGGACAAGCGATACATCATCGCCCCGAACGGCCTCGCGATCGGTCAGACGATCATCACCAGCGCTTCGGCGGACATCCTGGTGGGGAACACGCTGCCGCTGAAGAGCATCCCCCTGGGTACTGCGATCCACAACATCGAGCTGAAGCCCGGGCGGGGCGCGCAGCTCGTCCGGAGCGCCGGCAGCTCGGCGCAGCTTCTCGCCAAGGACGCCGGCTGGGTGCAGATCAAGCTCCCCTCCGGCGAGATTCGCCGCGTGCACGAGATCTGCCACGCGACCATCGGCCAGGTCGGCAACCTCGACCACGAGAACATCTCGCTGGGAAAGGCCGGGCGGCGCCGCTGGCTCGGGATCCGGCCGACCGTACGGGGCGTCGCGATGAACCCGGTCGACCATCCGCTCGGCGGCGGCGAGGGAAAGACTTCGGGAGGGCGTCACCCGTGCACGCCGTGGGGCGTGCGCGAGAAGAAGACGCGCAACAACAAGCGGACGGACAAGTACATCGTCCGCCACAGGAAGTAGACGATGGCGAGAAGCATCAAGAAGGGCCCGTTCGTCGACGCGCCCCTGCGGAAGCGGATCGACGAGATGAATCGACGTTTCGAGAAGAAGGTCCTCAAGACCTGGTCGCGGCGCTCGACGATCATTCCGGACATGGTCGGGCACACGATCGCGGTGCACAACGGGAAGAAATTCATCCCGGTGTACATCTCGGAGAACATGGTCGGGCACAAGCTGGGAGAGTTCGCCCCGACCCGTACGTTCCGCGGCCACTCGCGCGCCGACTCGGCGGCCGCGGCCGCGGCGGCCGGCGCGCCGGCCGGGCCGGCGCCTTCGGCGGGCGTCGTGCAGACCAAGCAGTAGGAGAGGGGGGGACCGTGCTCTCGCAGGATGTGGTGGCGTCGGCGACGGTGCGCTATCTGGGGACGTCGGCCCAGAAGGCGCGCCTCGTCGTCGATCTCATCCGCGGCAAGGACGTGGGGGAGGCGGCGGCGACGCTACGCTACACGAAAAAGGCGGTGGCCCCGGATATCGGGCGCCTTCTCGACTCGGCGGTCGCCAACGCGCGTCAGAAGGGACAGGACGTCGACGTCGACCGCCTGTACGTCCGCACCGCGTTCGTGAACGGGGGTCCCTCACTGAAGCGCATCCAGGCGGCTCCGATGGGACGGGCCTTCCGGATCCTGAAGCGAATGTGCCATGTGACCATCGGGCTGGGTGAGCGACGGGCACCGCAGCCGGCCCGCTCGGCGCGAGCCACGGGGGGCGCTGACACGGAGCAGGCGGCCGTCGCAGGGGCGAAGACGCAGCGGAGCAGGAGAAAACCGGCGCAGGCGAAAGCCGGCGCCGCCGCGACGAGGGGCCGGCGCAGAAGCGCCGGCAGGAAAAAGTCATGAGGCAGGTCTTCCAGGCGAGGTGACAGAGTGGGTCAAAAGGTCCATCCCTTCGGCTTCCGGCTCGGGTTCAACCGCACCTGGCAGTCACGCTGGTACGCCGAGAAGACCTACCCGGCGCTCCTGCACGAGGACCTGGGGCTCAGGACCGAACTCAAGAAGCGGCTGGCGCATGCCGGCGTGGCGCGCATCGACATCGAGCGGGCGGCCAACAAGCTGAAGATCAACATCCACACCTCGCGGCCCGGGATCATCATCGGCCGCAAGGGGGCCGAGGTGGACAAGCTGCGCGACGACCTTCAGAAGAAGACCGGCCGCGAGATCTTCATCAACATCATGGAGATCCACAAGCCGGAGCTGGAGGCGCAGCTGGTCGCTGAGTCGGTGGGTTTGCAGATGGAGCGCCGCGTCGCCTTCCGCCGGGCCATGAAAAAGGCGATCGAGTCGGCCATGCGCTTCGGCGCCAAGGGCGTGAAAATCCGCGTGTCGGGCCGGCTGGGCGGCGCCGAGATCGCGCGCTCCGAATGGTACCTCGAGGGTCAGCTGCCGCTGCACACGCTGCGCGCCGACATCGACTACGGGTTTGCCGAGGGCCGCACGACCTACGGGCAGATCGGCGTGAAGGTGTGGATCTACAAGGGCGAGCTGAAGAGCGTGACGCGGCCGCAGGACAGGCTGGGCCTGGCCCAGATCTGAGGCCCGGGACGGCGCGAGGCAGGAGAGATCGATGTTGATGCCGAAGAAGGTCAAGTACCGCAAGCAGATGCGCGGGCGGCGCCGCGGCAAGGCGTGGCGCGGCTCCAGCATCTCCTTCGGAGATTACGGGCTCAAGGTCCTCGAGCCTGGCTGGGTCACCGACAAGCAGATCGAGGCGGCCCGCATCGCCATGACACGTTTCGTCAAGCGCGGCGGGAAGATCTGGGTGCGCATTTTCCCCGACAAGCCGATCACCAAGAAGCCGGCGGAGACCCGCATGGGCAAGGGGAAGGGAGCGCCGGAGGGCTGGGTGGCGGTGGTGAGGCCCGGGCGTGTGCTGTACGAGATGGAGGGGGTGACCGAGGACATCGCGCGCCAGGCGCTGCGTCTCGCGTCGCACAAGATCGGCCTCAGGACGATGTTCGTGCACAGGGGGATCTGACGATGCCGCAGGTCAAGGCGACCCAGCTGCGCGAGAAGACGCTGGACGAGCTGAAGACGCAGGAGCAGACGCTGCGCGAGCAGATCTTCAAGCTGCGCTTCCAGAAGGCCACCGGCCAGGCGGAGAGCCCGCAGAAGATCCGGCTGGTGCGCAGGGAGCTGGCGCGCGTCCTGACGGTGATCCACGAGAAGACGGCCGGGGTGTCGTCCCCGGCGGCCGGGAGAGAGTGATGCCGGAGCAGCTGGAGCGGGAGGAGGCCGGGCGGCGGCGCAAGCTCGAGAAGGAAGGGCTCGTGATCAGCGACACCATGGACAAGACGGTCGTGGTCGAGGTCCGGCGGCTGGTCATGGACCGGATGTACGGCAAATATCTGAAAGCGCGGTCCCGCTTCATGGCCCACGACGAGAAGAACGAGTGCAAGGTCGGCGACCGGGTGCGCATCCAGGAGTCGCGCCCGCTGTCCCGGCACAAGCGCTGGGTGGTCAAGGAGATCCTGGAAAAGGCTGCGGATTAGCCGGCGCCAGGCGCGCAGGGCGCGGCGGCGGGTAGCGGAACGGGCGTGAGGAGAGCGACATGATCCAGATGCGGACCATCCTCGAGGTCGCCGATAACTCGGGGGCGAAGAGGATTTCCTGCATCCACACCCGCGGCCGCTCGATCAACTTCTACGGCCGCATCGGGGACGTGATCACCGCCAACGTCAAGGAGGCGATCCCCGAGGGAAATGTGAAGAAGGGCCAGGTGGTGAAGGCGGTCATCGTGCGCATGAACAAGACGCAGAAGCGCAAGGACGGGACCTACATCCGGTTCGACCAGAACGCGGCGGTTCTGATCAACGAGGCGGGCGAGCCGATCGGCACGCGCATCTTCGGGCCCGTGGCGCGCGAGCTGCGTGACAAGAATTTCATGAAAATCGTTTCGCTCGCGCCCGAGGTCATCTGAGACATGGCGACGATCGCCCCCCGCAGCGTGAAGCGGAACGACACGGTCCTCGTCCTGGCCGGAAAAAGCAAGGGACGCACCGGCCGGGTGCTACGGGTGTTCCCGGCGGAGGGGCGGGCCATCGTCGAGGGGGTGAACTTCGTGCGCAAGCACACCAAGGCGAACCCGCAGAAGAACATCAAGGGCGGGATCCTCGAACGGGAGTCGCCGGTGGATCTCAGCAATCTCATGCCGGTCTGCGGCGAGTGCGGCAAGCCGACGCGTGTCGGGCACAAATTCCTGGACGACGGAAAGAAGGTCCGGGTCTGCCGCCGTTGCGGCGGCCTCCTGGACAAGTAGGGACCCTGGCGATGGCACAACAGGCGGCACCCGCGGCGCGACCGGAAGGGCGCTACGTCTCCCGGCTCAAAGTGGCCTACCACAAGGAGGTCGTGCGGCAGATGATGGAGCGCCACGGGTACAAGAACCCGATGGCGGTGCCGCGTCTGCACAAGATCGTGGTCAACATGGGAGTCGGGGAAGCCAATGTGAACATCAAGATCCTGGACGCCGCGATGGAGCAGCTGGGGGTGATCGCCGGCCAGAAACCGGTGATCAGGCGCGCCCGCAAGTCGATCGCGAACTTCAAGATCCGCCAGGGGATGCCGATCGGCTGCACGGTCACGCTGCGCGGCGACCAGATGTACGATTTCTTCGACCGGCTGGTGACCATCGCCCTGCCGCGCGTGCGCGACTTCCGCGGGCTGCCGACGCGTTCGTTCGACGGACGGGGCAATTACACGCTGGGGCTCAAGGACCAGCTGGTGTTCCTGGAAGTGAACTATGCCAAGGTGGACAAGGTCCACGGCATGAACGTGACGATCGTGACGACGGCCGAGACCGACGAGGAGTCGAAGAATCTGCTGACCCTCCTCGGCCTGCCGTTCCGGCGCGATTAGGGAGGCTTGAGAGCGATGGCGACCACAGCCTGGATCGCGGCGATGCGCAAGAAACCGAAGTACGCGATCCGGATCCGCAACCGCTGCAAGCGCTGCGGCCGTGCCCGGGGCTTCATGCGCAAGTTCCAGATGTGCCGGATCTGTTTCCGGAACCTGTCGTTGCAAGGCCTGATCCCGGGCGTCACGAAGTCCAGCTGGTAGGCGAAAGGGGCCGAGGACACGATGACCGATCCGATTTCCGACATGCTGACGCGCATCCGCAACGCCGTGCGGGCCGGAGCCGGCCGGGGAGACGCATCTACGCCGGCTCGAACGAGATCCCCCCGGTGATGGGGGGCATCGGCCTGAGCATCCTGTCGACGCCGAAGGGTGTCTTGAGCGCCCGCGATGCGCGCAAGGCCGGCGTCGGCGGCGAGATCGTCTGCAACGTCTGGTGAGAACATCATGTCACGGATAGGAAGGCAGCCCATCGTCCTCCCCTCGGGGGTCAACGTCACGGTGCAAGGGAGCGCGGTGCTGGTGGAGAAGGGGAAGGTCGCACTGGCCAACCCCCTGCCACCCGGGATCACCTGCGCCGTCGACAAGGGGGCGGTGGTCTTCAGCCGCGCCGACGACTCGCGCCAGCAGAGGGCGCTGCACGGCCTGACTCGGGCGCTGGTCGCCAACGCCGTGAAGGGGGTCCACACGGGCTTCAGCAAGGATCTCGAGATCATCGGCATCGGCTACAAGGCCCAGGTGCAGGGACGGGTGCTGCAGATCGCGCTGGGATTCTCCCACCCGATCGAGTTCCCGATCCCCGATGGCATCGAGATCAAGGTGGACAAGCAAACGCGCCTCACGGTCACCGGCCCCGACCGGCAGAAGGTCGGCCAGGTGGCGGCGGAGATCCGTGGCCTTCGGGTGCCCGAACCGTACAAGGGGAAGGGCATCAGGTACGCGGACGAGGTCATCAAGAAGAAGGCCGGCAAGGCCGGCAAGACCGGGGCGGCGGCGGGGGGAGCCTGAGATGGTGCACGAGCACGACAAGGACCGGGCCCGCGAGAAGCGCCACGCGCGCGTGCGGGCCCGCGTGCGCGGCGATGCCGCCCGGCTGCGCCTGTGCGTCTTCCGCAGCCTGAATCATCTCTATGTCCAGGCGATCGACGACCAGCGTGGCGTCACGGTGACCTCCGCCTCCACGCTCGACCTGCGCGGCGGGACCGTAAAGACCGGCAACGTGCAGGCCGCGAAGAAGGTCGGCGAATTGATCGCCGCGCGCTTAAAAGAAAAGGGTCTGGAGACGGTGGTGTTCGACCGCGGCGGGTATCTGTACCACGGCCGGGTCAAGGCGGTGGCGGACGCCGCGAGGGCCGCCGGGTTGAAATTCTAGGCGGGTCGGAATCGACTCCGCAGGGGTGCTCAGGGTGCCAAGGATCAAGCCGGACTCTCTCGAGCTGAAGGACAGGGTGGTCCACATCAACCGCGTCACCAAGGTGGTCAAGGGCGGCAAGAATTTCCGCTTCTCGGCCCTGGTCGTCGTCGGGGATGGCAGGGGCCACGTCGGCTTCGGGGCGGGGAAGGCGAAGGAGGTCCCTCAGGCGATCGCCAAGGGGATCGAGCGGGCCAAGCGGAATCTCATCCTGATCCCGCTCAAGGGAACGACCATCCCGCATCCGGTCCTGGGGATCTTCGGCGCCGGCCAGGTGCTCCTGAAGCCGGCCTCGCCCGGCACCGGCGTCATCGCCGGGGGCGCGGTGCGCGCGGTGGTGGAATCGGCAGGCGTGCAGGACGTCCTGACGAAGTCGCTCGGCACGGCCAACCCGCACAACGTGGTGAAGGCGACGTTCGACGGCTTGATGCAGCTCAAGGACCCGCGGGAGAGCCGGAACCGGCGACTCAGCGAGGCCGCCGTGGCCCCGCCGACGAGGGCGGAGGTCCCCGATGCCTAGCGCGAAGAAGACGGGGGGAGCCTCGGGCCGCCCGAAGAAGTCGGCGACCCCGCGCGTCGCGACCGCGAAGAGGCGGGCGAAGCGGGTGACCTCCCCGAAGGCGCAGGCGACCGAAGCGGCCGTCGCTGAGGCGGCCGGCGAGCCTCGTGTCTCCGAAGTGGCGCCCGGCGGAAGGGCCGAGTCGAGGCGGGCCCGCGCCGCCTCGGGGAAAACGATCATGATCGTGCAGTACGCCAGCGGCATCGCCTGCCCGAAGAGGCAGAAGCGGGTGCTGCGGTCGCTGGGCCTGCGCCACCCGCACCACACGGTGGTGCGGCCGGACAACCCCGCCGTGCGCGGCATGGTCAATGCCATCCCGCACCTGGTGCGGATCGTCGTGGAGGGCGGGCGTGGCGCGTAAGCTGGACCTGTCGACGCTCAAGCCGGCCAGGGGGGCGCGCAAGAAGCCGAAACGGATCGGGCGCGGTCCCGGCTCGGGCCATGGCAAGACCGCCACGGCGGGCAACAAGGGGCAGCTGTCGCGCTCCGGCCGCAAGCAGTACTTCGGCTTCGAGGGCGGCCAGATGCCGCTCCACAGGCGCGTGCCGAAGCGGGGCTTCACCAACCTGTTCCGTAAGGAGTACGCGGTGGTCAACGTCGGGGCGCTGAACACGCTCGAGGGCGACATCACCCCCGAGCGCCTGGTCAAGGAAGGCCTGGTCAAGGGCCTGTTGGCGGGCGTCAAGGTGCTGGGGGACGGCGAGCTGACGAAGGCGATCGTGGTGAAGGCGCACCGATTCAGCAAGACGGCCGCCGAGAAGATCGCCCGGGCGGGCGGCCGGGCCGAGGTCATCGCCGCTCGGGATCAGGGCCAGAAGGCCCAAGAGACAGCGAAGTGATCGAATCGATCAAGAACATTTTCAGCATCCCGGATCTCAGGAAGCGGGTGGTCTTCACCTTCCTGATGCTGGCGGTCTACCGCGTCGGCGGCCACATCCCCGTGCCGGGGATCAACTTCCAGGCGCTGGAGTCGTTCTTCCGCCAGCAGGGCGGCGGCCTCCTCGGATTCCTCGACCTGTTCTCCGGCGGCAACCTGCGGCGCCTGACGATCTTCGCGCTTGGCATCATGCCGTACATCTCGGCCTCGATCATCCTCCAGCTCCTGACCGTCATCTGGCCCTATCTCGAGAAGCTCTCGAAAGAGGGGGAGGTCGGCCGCAAGAAGATCACGCAGTACACGCGCTACGGGACGGTGTTCCTGTCGATCATCCAGTCGCTCGGCATCGCCTTCTGGTTGGAGAGCCTGTCGCGTGCCGGCGGCGGCGGCGGTGTGGTGCCGCATCCCGGGTGGAGCTTCCGGTGGATGACCGTCCTGACGCTGACGACCGGCACGGCCTTCATCATGTGGGTCGGCGAGCAGATCTCCGAGCGCGGTATCGGCAACGGCATCTCGCTCATCATCTACGCCGGCATCATCTCCGGCCTGCCGACCGCCGTCGCCAACCTGTGGCAGGACGTCCAGACCGGCGGCCTGGGGGTGATCGAGGTGGTGCTGCTCCTCGCGGGGATGGTGGGTGTCGTGGCCGCCATCGTCTGGGTGGAGAGGGCGCAGCGCAAGATCCCGGTGCAGTACGCGCGGCGCGTTGTCGGCCGGCGAATGTACGGCGGGATGCAGACGCACATGCCGCTGCGCCTGAACACCGGCGGCGTCATCCCGGTGATCTTCGCGTCGTCCGTTCTGGCCTTCCCGCTGACCTTCATGCAGTGGCTCGGGGTGCAGGACAAGCCGTGGCTGGCCAACATCTACCACCAGCTCGATTACACCATGCCGTTGCACAACTTGCTGTACTTCGTGGCGATCATTTTCTTCTGCTACTTCTACATCTCGATCATATTCAACCCGATGGACGTCGCCGACAACATGAAGAAATACGGCGGCTTCATCCCCGGCATCCGCCCGGGACGGCGCACGGCCGAGTTTCTGGACCAGATTCTGACGCGGCTGACCTTCGTCGGGGCGATCTACCTCGGTCTCATCGCGCTTCTCCCCCAGGTCCTGATCAGCGGTCTCAACGTCCAGGCGCTGCCGTTCATCGGTCCGGCGCTGGACACGTGGCTGCCGAGACAGCTGACGCAGGGGCTCGGGCTGAAGTTCTACTTCGGCGGTACGTCGCTTCTGATCGTGGTCGGCGTCGCCATGGACACGGTGCAGCAGATCGAGTCGCAGCTCATCATGAGGCACTACGACGGCTTCTTGAAGGGGGCGAGGATCCGCGGCCGCCGCGGATGAGGGAATGAGCGTGGCGGGCGGCGCCGGGGTCCGGCTGGTGCTCATGGGGGCCCCGGGAGTCGGCAAGGGGACGCAGGCGGCCGAGATCACGAGGCGTGTCGGGCTGCCGCACATTTCGACGGGCGACCTGCTGCGGGCGGCCATAAGGGACGGGTCACCGCTCGGCCGCAAGGTGGCGCCGATCGTCGAGCGGGGCGACCTGGTCCCCGACGCGCTCATCGGCGAGGTGATGGAGGAGAGGCTGTCCCGAAAGGACGCCGAGGGCGGCTTCCTCCTGGACGGATTTCCGCGGACCGTCGCGCAGGCGGATCTCCTGGACCGGATCCTCGCCAGGCGCGGTCAGGCCCTGGATCGAGTGATCTCCATCGAGGTCCCCGAGCCGGAGATTATCGAGCGGCTCGTCGGGCGGCGGTCGTGCGGTCGGTGCGGTGCGACGTACCACGTGCGCTACCAGCCGCCGAAGGTCGAGGGGATCTGCGATCGCTGCGGAGGGGAGCTGACGCGGCGTCCGGATGATACCGAGGCGGTGATCGCGGAGAGACTCAGGGCCTATCGCGAGCAGACGGCGCCGCTCGTGGAGCGCTACCGGAAGACCGGGCTCCTCCTGTCGGTGGATGGGCGGGGGCGCCCCGACGAGGTCTTCGGCCGGATCGTGGCCGCTGTCCCGGGACTGCGGTCATGATCATCTACAAGTCCCGGGAAGAGATCGAGACGATGGACCGCTGCAACCGCGTCGTGGCGAAGATCCTCGCGGCAGTGGCGGGGGCCGTAGCGCCGGGGACGAGCACCGCCGATCTCGATCGCATGGCGGAGCGGATGTGCCGCGACGCCGGTGTCCGTCCGGCGTTCAAGGGATATCGCGGGTACCCCTGCGTGCTGTGCACCTCGGTCAACGAAGAGGTCGTGCATGGCATACCGTCGTCGAAAAAGGTCCTGAGAGAGGGGGACATCATCGGACTCGATTTCGGAGTGGTTCTTGAGGGATACTATGGCGACGCGGCCGTGACGGTCCCCGTGGGCCGCATTTCCCGAGAGGCCGAGGATCTGCTGCGGGTGACGAGCGAGTCGCTGCGGCGGGGCATTCTGGCCGCCCGCCCCGGCGCGCGCCTCTCGGACATCTCCGCGGCCGTGCAGACGCACGTGGAGTCGCACGGCTACTCGGTCGTGCGGGAGTTCGTCGGTCACGGCATCGGCACGTCGCTGCACGAGGACCCGCAGGTCCCGAATTACGGGACGCCCGGGACGGGGCCGGTGCTCAAGGAAGGGCTGGCTCTGGCCATCGAGCCGATGGTGAACATCGGGGGCCCGGCCGTGCGCATTCACGCGGACGGCTGGACCGCGTCGACGATCGACGGCTCGCTGTCGGCCCACTTCGAGCGCTCGATCGCGATCACCGAGGAGGGCCCGATGATCCTCGGGGGGAACGTGGAGGGGCTGTAGTTGCCCAAGGACGAGGCGATCCAGGTGGAAGCGACGGTCGTCGAGCCGTTGCCCAACGCCATGTTCCGGGTGCAGCTCGACAACAAGCACCAGGTGCTCGCGCACATTTCGGGGAAGATGCGCAAAAACTTTATCCGGATCCTCACGGGGGACAGGGTGCTCGTCGAGCTGTCGCCCTACGACCTGTCGCGGGGCCGGATCGTGTACCGGTTCAAGTGAGGCGGGGGAAGGGCCGGCGATGAAAGTCAGGGCATCGGTCAAGAGAATCTGCGACAAGTGCAAGGTGATCAAGAGGCGCGGTGTGGTGCGGGTGATCTGCGAGAACCCGAAGCACAAGCAGCGCCAGGGATAGAAGGAGAGACTCCGTGGCACGCATCGCCGGTGTGGACCTGCCGCAAAACAAGCGGATCGAGGTGGCGCTGACCTACATCTACGGGATCGGTCAGTCGCGCAGCAACCGCATCCTCGGCAAGGCCTCAGTGGGCAAGAACATCAAGGTCAAGGACCTGGCCGAGGACGAGGTGCGGCGGATCCGTGACGTGATCCAGGAAGAGGGGCAGGTCGAGGGAGATCTGAGGAAGAACGTCCAGATGGACATCAAGCGGCTGATCGACATCGGCTGCTACAGGGGGATGCGGCACCGCCGCAACCTGCCCGTTCGGGGCCAGAGGACGCACACGAACGCGCGAACCCGCAAGGGCCCGCGCAAGACGGTCGCCGGCAAGAAGAAGGCCCCGGTCGGCAAGAAGGGCTGAGAGCGGGCGTAGGCCCGAGGAGATTCATGGCTGACGCGAAGGAACCGAAGGAAGGGGCCGGGAAGGACGCGGCACCGAAACCCGAGAAGGCGGCCAGGGCCGCGAAGAAAGCCGAATCCAAGGCGGGTGGCCCGCCGTCGCCCGGCAAGGAGACCGCGCCCGCGAAGGAGGCAGTCCCTGCGGCGGGCGCGGCCGAAGGGGCGGCCGCGGCGAAAAAGGCGCCGGGCCGCAAGAAGGAGAAGAAGAACGTCCCGTTCGCCATCTGCAACGTGCACGCGTCGTTCAACAACACGGTGATCAGCATCTCCGACCAGGCCGGCAACGTCCTGTCCTGGTCGTCGGCGGGCTGCATCGGCTTCAAGGGCTCGCGCAAGGGCACCCCGTTCGCGGCGCAGCTGGCGGCGCAGGCGGCCGGCAACTCCGCCAAGGAGCACGGGGTCCGCCAGATCGAGGTGCGCGTGACGGGACCGGGCGCGGGCCGCGAGTCGTCCATCCGGGCCCTGCAGGCGATGGGGCTCGAGGTCAAGGCGATCAAGGACGTCACGCCGATCCCGCACAACGGCTGCCGCCCGCCGAAGCGCCGGCGGGTCTGAGAGGAGGAGAGAAGGAGTGGCGAGGACACGTGGTTCCGTCTGCCGGCTCTGCCGCCGCGAGGGGCTGAAGCTGTTCCTGAAGGGGACGCGGTGCTACACGGAAAAATGCGCCATCGAGCGCCGCAACTTCGCCCCCGGCCAGCACGGCAAGAGGCGGGTCAAGCTGCAGGGCTACGGCGTGCAGCTGCGCGAGAAGCAGAAGGTCAAGAGGCTCTACGGTCTCCTGGAGAACCAGTTCCGGCGCGGCTTCCAGGCAGCCAGCCGCAAGAAGGGCGTCACCGGGGAGCTGCTGCTCATCAATCTGGAGCGGCGGCTGGACAACGTGGTCTACCGCCTGGGGTTCGCCGCGTCGCGCGCCCAGGCCCGCCAGATCGTGAGCCACGGTCACGTCCGGGTGGACGGCCGCAAGGTGGACATCCCGGCGTACCTGGTGAAGCCCGGGCAGGTTCTGTCGCTGCGAGCGAAGATGGAGAAGAACGATTCCTTCCTGGCGTCCTTCGAGCAGGCGCGCGCCCGCGGCTTCCCGCAGTGGCTTCTGGTTGACGCCGGCGCCTTCAAGGGGACCGTCTCGACGCTCCCGCGCCGGGAGGACATCACCATGCCCATCCAGGAGCAGCTCATCGTCGAGCTTTACAGCAAATAAACGATCCGGGCCGCCGGGACACGCGGTCTTTTGGAGGAATGACCCGATGCTGTGGAAAGGTTTCCAGAGGCCCAAGCGCCTTGAATGCGATCTGGAGTTGCTGACCCCGACGTACGGAAAGTTCTATGCCCAGCCGTTCGAGAGGGGGTTCGGCACGACGATCGGCAACGCTCTGCGACGGGTCCTTTTGTCCTCGATCGAGGGGGCCGCGATCACGGCGGTCAAGATCGAGGGAGTCCTGCACGAGTTCACCTCGATCCCGGGCGTCGTGGAGGACACCATCGACCTGATCCTCAACCTGAAGCAGATTCCGCTCAAGCTCAACGTCAACCACGCCGAGACCATCTATCTGCGGGCCGAGGGGGCGATGGAGGTCAAGGCCGGCAACATCGAGAGCAACCCCAACGTCGAGATCCTCGATCCCGAGGTGCACATCGCCACGCTCAGCGAGGAAGGACGGCTGAACATCGAGATGCGTGTGAAGCCGGGCCGCGGCTACGTCGCGGCCGATCGCAACTTCGACACCGACCTGTCGATCGGCTTCATCCCGATCGACTCGGTGCACTCCCCGGTGAAGAAGGTGAACTACACGGTGGAGGACGCCCGGTTGGGGCAGACGACCGACTACGACAAGCTGACGATGGAGGTCTGGACCAACGGCGCGGTGCAACCGCAGAGCGCCGTCGCCCTGGCCAGTAAGCTCATGAAGGACCACCTGTCCATTTTCATCAATTTCGAGGAAACCCCCGAAATGGACGAGGAGGAGGTGGACCGTGAAAAGGAGCGCCTGCGCGAGAATCTGTTGCGCTCGATCGAGGAGCTGGAGCTGTCCGTTCGGTCCTACAACTGCCTGAAGAACGCCGACATCAAGACGATCGCCGATCTGGTCCAGAAGACCGAGGCGGAGATGCTCAAGACCAAGAATTTCGGGCGCAAGTCGCTGAACGAGATCAAAGAGCTTCTGGCCGAGATGGGGTTGTCGCTCGGGATGAAGATCGACCACATCCTGAAGCCCAAGGAGGAGTAGGGGCGGAATGCGCCACAACGTCGGTTACCGGAAGCTCGGCCGGACTTCCGAGCACAGGCGGGCGCTCCTGCGCAACCTGGCCGCCGATCTGTTCCGCCACGAGCGGCTGAAGACGACTCTTCCCAAGGCGAGGGAGCTCCGCCCGTTCGCGGAGAAGCTGATCACCCTGGCGCGCCGTGACGACCTGCACGCCCGGCGCCAGGTGGTGCGGCACATCAGCGACAAGGCCGTCGTCAAGAAGCTCTTCGACACGCTCGGGCCCCGTTTCGCGGCGCGTCCCGGCGGCTACACGCGTGCCCTGAAGCTCGGCCCGCGACCCGGCGATGGCGCCGACATGGCGATCGTCGAGCTGGTCGGGTCGGAGCCGACCTTCAAGAAGCAGAAGGAAGACAAGAAGGCGCGGCGCGATCGCAAGACGAAGGTCCGGGAGAAAGAGGCTGCGGCCGCCGAGGGGTCCGGAGCGGGCGAAGGCACGGACGAGAAGGACGAGAAGTAGCCGGCGACGCGGCGCGCTTCCTTACCCTCCGAACCGCCGCCGGATCCGGCCGATGAGATCGGTCGTGGCATGCCCCTTGGGATCGCCCGCGATGGCCACCCTCCCTCCGTACGACTGCACGACGTGGCGCTCCGGCACGCCCTTCACGGTGTAATCGGTCCCCTTGCATTGGACGTCCGGGCGCAGGCGGCGGAGCAGGGGCGCCGCCGTGCCTGATCCGAAAAGGACGACGTAGTCAACGCCTTCGAGCGCCGCCACGAGGCGCGCGCGGTCGGCCGCCCGGACGATCGGCCTTCCGGAGCCGCGCAGACGCCGCGCGGAGCGGTCGTCGTTCACCGCCACCACCAGGAGCGTCCCCAGACGCCGCGCGGCCCTCAGATATCGCACGTGACCGACGTGCAGGAGGTCGAAGAGGCCGTTGGCAAGGACCACGCGGGTTGCGGGGCGGCGGCGCCGCAGCCGGGTGATTTCGCCGGCGAGGTGGCTCAGCGACACGACGCGTCCTCGCGGCGGAGCGCTCACGCCCGGCGGGCGGGGAGATCGAGGGTCGGGTCGGAGCGAACCGCGTGACGCAGCTCGTCGCGGCCGACGGTGGCCGTCCCGCGCTTCGTGACCACGATGCCTCCCGCGTAGTTGGCCAGCATGGCGGCCTCGACCGGGCCTGCGCCTCCGAGCATGGCCAGGGTCAGAACGCCGATCACCGTGTCGCCGGCCCCGGTGACGTCCGCCACCTCGTCGGTGCCGTAGACACGCAGGTGCACGGGGTCGGTGTCGGGGCAAAACACGCTCATCCCCTGGCTGCCGCGGGTGACCACGATGGTCCCCGCGTCGATCGTCTCGCGCAGGAGGCTGCCGGCGCGCGCCAGCGCGTCGAGATTTTCGCCGACACGGTCGCCGAGCGCGGCCTCCGCCTCCTGCAGGTTGGGCGTGGCCGCTGCGGCTCCCTTGAACAGGCCGAGCTGAGAGCGCGAGTCCACGTACAGCGGCCGCCCCGCCGCGCGCATCGCATCCAGGACCGGCCCGATCGTCCCGGGATGCAGCATCCCCAGCGAGTAATCCGAAATCAGGGCGCCCCGCACATGGACAGCCGCCTCGCGCACCGACGGCAGGAGCGGCGAACGGTCCGCCTTTACGGCGGGGCCGCCACCGCGGTCGATGCGCACGATTTGCTGCATCACCGAGTGGGCGCTGCCGGCGAGGACACGGCGCTTCACGGGCGTGGCGTAGCCGGTCTCGCGCCACACCCGCGTCGTGTCCGCGCCGCGCTCCTGGAGGAGGGCGATGAGGTGGTCGCCCGCCTCGTCCTTGCCGACCCGGCCGACGACCACGGGCCGGCCGTCGAGCGCCGCGAGATTGTTCGCCGCGTTGGCGCCGCCTCCGGGCAACCGGTCGGTCCTGCGGTGGTTGAGGATGAGGACCGGGGCCTCCCGGGAGACGCGGTCGATCTCCCCATACTCGAACTCGTCGAGCACGAGGTCGGCGACGACCAGGACGCTGGCGCCTCCCATCCGGTCGATCGCCTTCAGCAGTTGATCGCGCGTCGCCCTCTGCGCCCTCACGTCCGTCTCCGCGAGAGGATGAAGCGCACCGCCTCCAGGAGGTCGTCCGCGGTGTGCACCGGCTCCGTCTTGAAACGGTGGCGCTGGTGCTCCAGGAGGCCCCGCCCGTAACCGGTCTTGACCAGGATCCCCGGCACACCGGCGGAAGCGCCCGCCTCGATGTCGGCCACGCTGTCCCCGACGACGAAGGACCGCGAAAGGTCGATGCCGTGCTCGCGCGTCGCCCGCAGGATCATTCCCGGCTCCGGCTTGCGGCACTCGCACACGGCGCGCCAGGGAGGAGTCCCCTCGGTCGGGTGATGCGGGCAGTAATAGATGGCATCGAGGCGCGCCCCGGCCCCTGTGACCGACGCCTGAAGCTTCGCGTGCACCGCCTCCACCAGGTCCTGGCTGAAGTAGCCGCGCGCCACGCCCGACTGGTTCGTCGTGACGACCGCCAGAAGTCCCGCCTGGTTGATGAGACCGATGGCCTCCAGGCTGTTCGGCAACAGACGGCTCCGGGACAGGTGATTGACGTACCCCACCTCCTCGCAGATGGTGCCGTCGCGATCCAGGAAGATCGCCGCGCGAGTCACGGAAGCGACCGCGCCACGGCTCCGCGCGCCGGTTCATCCCGGCCCGGCGCGCGACCGGGTGACGCAGGCGGGCGCGTGCGCCAGCGATTGTGCATCCACAGCCAGAATTCGGGATGGCGGCGGATCTCCTCCTCGAGGAGGGCTGTGCATTGCTGTGTGATGACGAGGATGTCCTCCGCAATGCTCCCGCGGCGCGCGGTTTCGAGCGGCGGACCGTAGCGGATCAGCAGGCGCCCGTCGGACCTGGGGTAGGAGAAGACCGGCACCATCGGCGCGCCACACTTCAGGGCGAATGTGGCGAGCGCCGGTGTCGTGGAGGCCTTGACCCCGAAGAAGTCCACGAACAGGCCGCCGTCCCCGCGCACGTTCTGGTCCACGAGAAGGGCGACGGCCCGTCCCCTGCGCAGCGCCCGCAGCACCCCGCGCGCAGCGTCGTACTTGGCAATCACCTCGTTGCCGGTGACGCCGCGCAGCCTGGTGAGAAAATCGTTGAGGCGGCCGTTCTCCAGCGGCCGGACCACCATGGTGAACGGCACGCCGAGGCGCGCCTGCAGGAGCGCCACCAGCTCCCAGTGTCCGAAGTGGCCGGAGAAGACCAGGACACCCCGCCCCCGGGCCGCGGCCTCCCTCAGGTGTTCCGTCCCTTCGTACACCGCCAGGCGTTCCATCGGAAGCCGGGCCGTGCGGGGGAAGTACGCGGCGTCGGCCATGATCATCCCGGCGTGGGCGAAGGAGGCGCGCGCCAGGCGGGCGCGCTCTCGCGGCGTCGTGTCTAAGCCGAACGCCAGCTCCAGGTTGGCAAGGGCGATTCTCCTGTGCCGCGGCGAGATGCCGTAGAACAGCAGGCCGCAACCGCGACCGATCGCCTGTCCCCAGCGACGCGGCAGGAGGGCGAGGGAGACGAGGAGGGTGCGGCAGAAGACGTACGAAAGGGCATGCCGCGCGGACCGGGTCTCCTCCATGTGGCGGATCCGGCGCAGCGGCGGCAAGCGCCGTTCCCGGCGGACTCGGGTCACGTCGGCCCGCTCCGGCCCCGCCGGAGGGCGGCGAGGCGATCGAGGAGCCACGCCTGCAGCCCCGGGCCGGAGGGAAACGCCGCCTGGATCGCCAGGGCGTACAGGGGTGGCGACCCCTTGGGCGCTTCGGCGATGCGTACCAGGTCCTTCTCCGTCGTCACAAGAACCTCCGCGCCGCTCCGGCGCGCCTCCAGCCCGATCTCCTCCAGGTCACGGTGGCGGAAGCGATGATGGTCGGGGAAGCGGCGGGCGCCCGCGATCCGCACGCCGAGGCCGCGCAGGTCGTCCTCGAAGCGATCCGGCCGCGCGATGCCGGAGAAGCCATAGGCCGAGAACCCCTTCAGCGAACCGGGCCCGATCGACTCGCCGTCCGCGTTCACGAACCCCCGCGGCTCCAGGCGGCAATGGAACAGCGCGGCCCCGGGATTGTAGCGCTCGAGAGCGGAGACCAGAGCGCCCGGGAGACGTCCGTTCGACCGCGTCACGAGACAGACATCGGCGCGCGCGATCGACGCGACCGGCTCGCGCAGCGGCCCGCGGGGCAGCATTCTACCATTGCCCCACGGGTCGCGGCCGTCCACGAGGACGAGGTCGATGTCGCGTGCGATCCGTCGGTGCTGGAAGGCGTCGTCGAGCACCAGGACCTCGGGTGAGGCGGCTCGCAGCAGCAGCCGCGCTGCGTCGACGCGATCGGCCCCGACCGCCACCGGTACCGCGGGATTGTCGCGCGCGATCAAGTACGGCTCGTCGCCCGCGCTCTGCGCGTCGGCGAGGAGCGTCCGGCCATCCGACACCAGGAGAGGCGAACGCGCCCCGCGCCGCCTGTAGCCGCGGCTCACCACGCCGACACGATAGCCGGATTCGCGCAGGAGCGCTGTGACGTGCGAAGTCAGGGGCGTCTTGCCGGTCCCCCCCACCGTCACGTTGCCGATGCTGATCACGACGCAGGGAAGGCGATGAGAGGGAAGGCGCCCCGCGTCGTACAGAACGTTTCGCAGGGCGACGGCGGCCTGGAAGGCCAGCCCGGGGAGGAGAAGAAACGGCCGCGCGATGTTCGACTGCAACAGGTTCGGACCGATCACGCCCGCAGCGCGCCTTGGCCCTGTGACCGGGCCGGGGCGAGCGCCTCCTCGATCATCGCCATCGTCTTCGGGAGAGCTCCGCGATTCGCCTCGACCACGCGGGCGGCCATGGCCGACGCCACCCGGTAGCCGGCCCGGTCGCCGAGGAGCCTCGTGAGGAGACGCCCCAGCTCCTCCCCGTCGTGCGCCACGAAGCCGGCCCCCGCGGCGACGAGCGCCTCCGAGGGGGCGCGGAAATTCTCCATGTGGGGGCCGAACAGCACCGGCTTCCCGAGGGAGGCGGGCTCCAGGACGTTTTGCCCGCCGCGCGGCACCAGGCTCCCGCCTACGAACACCAGGTCGGCGGCGGCGTAGAGTTCCGGCAGGATCCCGAGCGCGTCGACGACCAGGACGTCCCATGAAGGCGCCGGGGGGCCCGCGATCGCCGCCACCCGGCTCCAGGTGGCGACGACGTGCCCGGCGTCGCGCGCCCTCGTCCCGGCCGCCGGGAAGTCCTCTGGGTGTCGCGGCGCCAGGACCAGGCGGGCGCGGACGTCCACGCCGCGCAGGGCCCGGAAAGCCTGCAGGACGGCCCTCTCCTCGCCCGCTGCGGTGCTGCCGGCGACGAAGAGGGGTGTCCGCGCCTCGACACCCAGCCGGCGCCGCACGGCGTCCGGATCGACCCGCGGTGGCTCGAGATCGAACTTCAGATTCCCCGTGACCCGCACCCGATGGACGGCGGCGCCGAGACCCACGATTCGCTCGGCGTCCTCGCGCGACTGCATGCCGAGCGTCGTGAACCCATGCAGGGACTCTTGGAGAAACGGGCGCAGGGCGCGGTAGCGCGGGTAGGAGCGGGGCGAGATCCGGCCGTTCACGAGCAGGACCGGCACGCCGCGCTCGGCGCAGACCCGCAGGAGGTTCGGCCAGATCTCGGTTTCCATGACCAGCACGGCGCGCGGCCGCAGCCGGTCGAGGAGACGTCCCATGGCGAACGGCAGGTCGAACGGCAAGGTGCCGATCGACGCGGGCGGCGGCGCACCCGCTCCCGAGGCGGCCAGGGCTCGGCCGGTTGCCGTGCCCGTGGTCAGATGGACGGCCGCGCCCGGAAAGCGCCGCCGCAGCTCGGGCAGAATCCGGAGGGCCAGGCGCACCTCGCCCACCGAAACGGCGTGCATCCAGAATCCCCCGGGCGCCGCTCCATCCTGAAGATAGCCAAGCCTTTCGCGCAGGGAGGGTGGAGGCGTCCGTTTCAAAATCGCCATCACCATCTGGTACGGAAGAACGGCGGCCCAGGCGAGCGCTGTGAGAGCCCCGTAAACGCGGTACATGCGTGCCGAGTATATTCCAGCGTTTCGGACAGCGTCAACGCGCCGTCGCCGCGTCCTTGGCGCCAGAGCCCTGAGTCCGCATGTAGGGCGGGGCTCAGGCTTGTCGGGCGCATCGGGAGAGCCCTATATTGTTCTGGAATGACTCACAGGGTTGTTGTGTCCAGGGCCGCCAGAGGGGCGGCGTCGGGCGCATGGCGCGTCTTTGTGGAGACCGCGTGATCCGCCCCGCCATGCTGATCGTGGCGCACGACGAGACCGCCCGCTCCCAACTCAAGGAGCGGATCGCGGCAGTCAGCCCTCCCGGCATGGAGGTCCTGGCGGCGACCTCCGGCGAGGAGGGGCTCGGCATGCTGTACGCCCTGCGCGAGCAAAACCGCCCGATCGAGCTGGTCATCGCCTCGCAGGGCATGCCCGGCATCCCGGGCGGGCGCTTCCTGGAGATCGTCAACGCGCAATTCTCGGGCGTGGGCAAGATTCTCCTTTCGGACAAGCCGAGCCTGGACGAGGCGATCTACGCCTTCAACAACGCCGGCCTCGACAAGTACATCCCGACCCCGTGGGACCCCGAGGACGTCAAGTTCACCATCACCGCGCTCCTGCGGCAGCGGGAAATGAAGAAGCTGAACGAAAAGCTGCTGTCCGACCTGCAGGTCCGCAACCAGCAGCTCACCGCGGCCCTCGGCAATCTCGAGCAGGCTCGCAACGACCTGGAGCACTCCTACATCCAGACCGTCGAATCGCTGGCCGTCGCGCTGGAGGCGAAGGACCGCTACACCTCGGGCCACTCGCAGCGCGTCGCCAGGTTCGCCCGCCTCATCGGCCGGTCGATGGGGCTGCAGAACCAGGACGTCGAGATTATCGGGCAGGTGGCCCTGCTGCACGACATCGGCAAGATCGGAATGCTGGACAAGATCCTGAACAAGCCGGCCAACCTGACTCCGGAAGAGCGCGAGGCCATCAAGGCGCACCCGGTGGTCGGCGCCCAGATCCTCGCCCCCGTCGCCACCTTCGCGAAGCACGTGGAGGGGATCAAGCACCACCACGAAATGTACGACGGAACCGGCTACCCGGATCGTTTGAAGGGAACGGACATCCCGCTGTCGGCGCGTATCGTCTGCCTGGCGGACGCCTTCGACGCCATGACCTCGACCCGCCCCTACCGCGTCGGACTCCCGCTCGAGTTTGCGATGCAGGAGATGAAGAAGATGGCCGGGCGCCAGTTCTGCCCCGACTGCGTCGAGGCCTTCATCCGCGTCCTCAAATCGAAGGGCGTCGTGGAAGAGGAGGGGACCGCGCCGGCGCCTGCTGCGGACCAGCCCACCGCCCTACCGGCGGCGGGCGGGACGGCGGATCAGAACTCGAGCCAGGACGCCGCGGCCCCCCTCCCCCCGTCGGAACTCCGCACCGGAACCTGAACCAGGCTGAGCACCCCCGAAGTGTCCGCTGTTGTGCGGCTCCGGGCTCGGCGCCGTCGACCAGGGATGCTGAAGCCCGTCCTATTGACAGTCGTACGTCTTCGGTGTAGGATTTTGTTTGTATACTATATAGGATTTATATAAGAAAGCGTGTCATCGGAGAACACCAAACAACCATGCCGGGATACAAGAAGATTCGCACGTACACCGCCAGCGACCAGGACCTGGAGATGCTGGACACGATCGCCCGGTACCACGGCTTCTCCAAGAGCGCCACCATCACCAGCCTGATCAAGAAAGAGTTCTGGAGGGTCTTCCCGGGCGGCACGCGCGAGATCCGGCCGGAGCGCGGGGCGCGCGTGGTCGAGCGCGGGTTACGCCACGGTGACAGGCATGAAAGCCGTTGAAGAGTCCGTCAGCGTCGCGGACGAGGCGATCCCTGAGCACTGGCGCGTCGCCGACCCGCAGGCGGCAGCCCGCAGGATCGAGGCGGTCCGGACCCTGGCCCGGGTGAAAAACGCCGTTCTGCTCGCCCACAACTATCAGCTTCCGGAGGTCCAGGAGGCGGCCGACTTCGTGGGGGACTCGCTGGGTCTGTCGCTCGAGGCGCAGAAGAGCGACGCCGCCACGATCGTCTTCTGCGGCGTGCATTTCATGGCCGAGTCGGCCAAGATTCTCAACCCGGAGAAAACCGTCCTGCTTCCGAGCCTGTCGGCCGGGTGCGCGCTGGCCGACTCGATCACCCCGGAGTCGCTCCTCAAGTGGAAGGATCGCTACCCCGACCACGCCGTCGTGACTTATATCAACAGCAGCGCGGAGGTGAAGGCCCTGTCCGACATCTGCTGCACGTCGGCCAACGCCGTGTCGGTCGTCCGCAGCCTGCCGAGCGCCAGGATACTGTTCACGCCGGACCGCAACCTGGGACGCTGGGTGGCACGGCAGGTGCCGGAGAAAGAGGTCGTCGTCTACGACGGCGTCTGCCCGACGCACGACGTCCTGCGCGACGCCAGCGTCGACAAGGTCAAGGTGGGTCATCCGGACGCCGTCGTGATCGCGCACCCCGAATGCCGCGAGGATGTCCTGGCGATCGCGGACGAGGTCTGTTCCACCTCCGGAATGCTCGCCGCCGTGCGGCGCCACCCCGGGGCCCGCACCTTCATCATCGCGACCGAGTGGGCCCTCATCCACCAGCTCAAGAAGCGCTTCCCGGACCGGCAGTTCATCCCCGCCGACGGCTGTATCGGCTGCCGCCTGCACTGTCCCTACATGAAGATGATCACGCTCGAGGCCGTCGAGCGTTCCCTCCACGACAACGTTTTCGAGATCACGGTCGATCCGGAGGACGCCGCCCTGGCGCGGCGCGCTCTCGAGCGCATGATGGCGGTGCCGCGGGATCGCTGACATCGTTCGTTGGTTGACACTTCGCCGTTCGCGTCCCTATAATCACCTGCGCTCGTTGTCCTACCGCGCGTCCGGCCACCGTCGACGAGGCAGGTGACACCGGCTCCACGATGACAGCCCCCCCAAACCCCCAACAGAGCGACGCGGCCAGGCGCCCCCCGACCCGCAAGATCGTCTACTGGTTTCTGCTGGTTCTCGCCGCCATGGGACTCCTGCCCCTGGGGATCTCCGCCTACAAATTGATCAGCTACAGCCGGGAGGCACTTGTCACGTCGCAGCAGGAGGCCCAGTTGCAGACGGCGGCGGCCGTGGCGCGCCAGCTCAACGCGGCCATCGAGGGGATCAAGGCGCAGATGAGCCGGCTGTCGGAGGCGATCGCGGCGTCTCCGAAGGGTCCCGGTACCGGGGGCTCGCGCATCGTTCCGGACCGTGCGCTGATGGAGCGCCTCCTCGGCTCCGACCTCCTTTTGGTGCGGTACACGCCGAAGGACGGGGAGTCGGTCGAAGCGCGGCAGCCGGGCTTCCCGCGCTCCGCGGTCGAGGCGATAGTCCGGGAGGGCGTGAAGGAGGCCATGCAGGGCGGCCAGGACGTGAGCGACCCCGTGGTCCTGGAGACCGACGAGGGGCAGCACTCGGTCCTGGTGGTGAGCGTGCCGATCGGGAGCGGTGCTGTGCCCGTCGGGGCGCTCACAGGGGTGATCGACTTCGCGTCCTACTGGGACCCGGTGGTCGGCGGCCGGCGCGCGTCGTACCTGATTTATGCGCTCGACAGCCAGGGCCGGCTGTTCGCCAGGCAGGACGAGGAGGGTGTCCTGAAGCGCGCCGATCTGCGCACCTTTGGAGTGGTGCAGGACTGCCTGAAGGCCGGCGGCCACTCGGCGCTGACCTCGGAATATGTCCTGACCATCGACAATCGGGCGGTCCCGTACATCGCCTCGTGCGATACGACCGCCCAGGGCTGGAAGATCTTCGTGCAGCTCGAAAAGAAGCAGGCGTACGCCACCGTCAACCAGATGATCCAGGCGACGCTCTTCTGGGCCGGTCTGGCGATGGCGCTGGCGCTCCTGCTGGCGTACCTGCTGGCCGCCATGATCACCCGCCCGATCAAGGCGCTGGCGGCCGGGACCGAGGCGTTCGCCAAGGGTCAGCTCGATCAACGGGTGCAGGTCCGCGCCCGCAACGAGCTCGGGGCGCTGGCCGACACATTCAACGCGATGGCGGACCAGCTGCAGAATTACATCCAGCGTCTCTCCGCCGCCGTGAATCTGAACAGCGAGCTGTTCATCGGCACGGTCAAGGCGCTGGCCGAGGCGATCGACGAGAAGGACCCCTACACCCGTGGCCACTCCGAACGTGTCAACCAGTACGCCGTCCTTCTCGCCAAGCAGATGGGCCTGTCCAAGAAGGAAATCTACGAGGTCCACATCTCGTCCCTGTTCCACGACATCGGCAAGATCGGTATCGAGGACAAGATCCTGCGCAAGCCGGCGGCGCTGACGGACGAGGAGTACACGGTCATGAAGCAGCACCCCAACAAGGGATTCCAGATGCTGTCGAAGATCAAGCCGATGAAGGACATCATTCCGGGTGTCCGCTTCCACCACGAGCGCTGGGACGGATCGGGCTATCCGATGGGGCTGAAGGGCGAACAGATTCCCCTGGCGGCGCGCATCGTGGCGATCGCCGACGCGTTCGACGCGATGACCACGAACCGTCCCTACCAGAAGGCGATGCCGTTCGACAAGGCGATCGCGAGACTGTTCGAGCTCAGCGACCGCGCCTACGACCGTCGCGTCGTGGCGGCGTTCGCCGAATCCTACAAGGCGGGGGCCTTCAAGGAGCCGGCCAAGGCCGCCGCCTACCAGGAACTGTGAGCAGGAACTACCGGGCCGTTCTGTTCGATCTCGACGGGACTCTGACGCCGGTCGAGAGCGTATGGCGGCACATCCACGAGCGGCTGGGCCTGTGGGAGCGCGAGGCGCTCAAGCACCAGCAGGCGTTCGATCGGGCCGACATCTCCTACGAGGAGTTCTGCGCGCGTGACGCCGCGCACTGGAAAGGGATGGCCGAGTCCGATCTGCGGGCGATCACCGACGCCATCCCGTACCGTCCCGGGGTGCACGAATGCGTCGGGATCCTCAAGGAGCAGGGCCTGGTCGTGGGCGTGATCTCGACCGGCCTGACGCTGCTCATCGAGAGGGTCATGCACGAGCTCGACCTGGAATACGCGATCGCCAACCGCCTGGTGGCCAGGGCCGGGATCCTGACCGGGGAGGTGAAGGTGAACGTGGAGCACGGGCGCAAGGGGGAGGCGGTGGACCTGTTCTGCGGGCAGTTCGGCGTCGACTACCGCGAGGTGATCACCGTCGGCGACAGCGATGGCGACATCTCGATGTTCGAGCACTCGGGATTCTCGGTCGCGTTCAACCCGGCCTCCGAGAAGACGGCCCGTGCCGCCACGGTCGTCGGCCGGGGGGACTCCCTCCTGTCGATCATCAACCTTCTCCCGATGGACGCGACGCTGCCGCAATGAACGCCGGGTGTGAACACGGAGGAGACTGACATGGGCGATGAAACGCAGGGAGGGCTGGATCGGGGGGCAGTCAAGTGGGCCCTCAAGGACGCGCTGGACGAGCTTCTGGGTCTGAGCGACGTGCGCATGGCGGCGCGCTATGAGGGGGGCACGCTGGTGCTGAGGCCGGGCAAGGCCGAGGCCCAGGAGAAGGCGATCCCGATCGAGGTGTTCTTTCACAAGATCACCATGGCGCGCGACCGGCTGCGTGTGCTGGAGCAGCGGATCAACGCGCACCCCAAACTCGGTGAAGAGGACAAGGTGGAGTTACAGCAGTACATCACGCGAGTCTATGGGTCGCTCACCTCGTTCAACGTGCTGTTCAAGGACAAGGACGACTGGTTCATCGGGGCACGCTCCGAACAGGGCTCCTGAAGGAGGGCGCGTGCTTCCGACACCCCGGCAGAAGGAGATCCTGGAGGCCGTCCGCTCGCTCACCGCGGAGCGCGGGGCCGCTCCGACTCTCAGGGACATCGCGTCGCGCGTCGGCCTGGCCTCGGTGTCCACCGTGCACAAGCACCTCGCGCTCCTGGAAGAACGGGGGCTCCTCAGGCGCCGCCGGCGTCGCCGCCGGCGCGAGATCGAGCTTTTGCCCGAGGCGCAACTTGGTGCCGCGGTCGAAGTGCCGCTTCTCGGGCGTATCGTGGCGGGCCGGCCGATCGAGACGGTCGCGGAGGAGCGCAGGGTCGCCCTTCCGAAGGACCTCGTGCGCGGCGTGCGCACCTACGTGCTTCAGGTGAAGGGCGACTCGATGATGGAGGAGCAGATCCTGGACGGAGACTATATCGTCGTCGAGGAGCGCTCGACACCACGGGACGGAGAGGTCGTGGTGGCGCTCATCGACGGCCGGGAAACCACTCTCAAGAGATACCACCGCGCCCGCGGCAGGGTCCGCCTTGTACCGGCCCATCCCTCCATGAAGCCGATCGAGATCCGGGCGGAGTCGCTGCGGGTCCAGGGGATCGTGGCCGGCGTCCTGCGCAAATACGACTGACCCGGCGGCGCGATCGCAGCCCCGAAGCGTCAAGTGTCGGTCCCCTCGATCGAGACGTTCGGGAACAACCCTCTGTGGCGTCAATGAGATTCAAAGGAGTCAGCCGATGGTTCCTTGACCGTCCGCGCCGCGCGTGGTAGCCTCTTGTGCTCGTTCGCGTTATGCCATTCGCCATATTCTAGCGCGTCGGTTCCATGTCTGGAGGAGAGAGGGAATCGGCTCGCAGCCGGTCAGGCCAATCCCAATAGCGTCTCGGAGGGACCCGATGAAAGCACGCATCGCAAGCCCGCTCCTGCTTCTGCCGCTCCTGGCAGTCCTGTCCACTCCAGTCCTGGCTCAGGGAACCGCCCACATCGGCTACCGCGGGTGGGGCGTACGTGCCGGGTTGAGCAGCAATCCGGACCAGTTCTACGGCGGCTTCCACTGGGACATGGGCGAATTCGCCCGCAATGTCCGCTTCCGTCCCAGCGTCGAGTTCGGATTTGGTGATCACGTCACCGTGGTGCAGGCGAACGCAGAGGTTCATTACGTCTTCTCCAAGGTGCAGGTCTGGAAGCCCTACGTCGGCGGCAGCGGCGGAGTCATCTACGCCGATCCCGACAACGGAGGGAGCGAAACCGACCTGAGCCTCATGGGCGTCGGCGGCGTCGAGACCAAGCTGAAGTCCGCCACTTCATTCTTCATCGAGGGGAAGGTCGGCCTCACCAACAACGAGCCCGACTTCAAGGCCGGGGTCGGCTGGACCTGGAAATAACCCCGAAGGCGACCCCGAGCGACCGGCGCCCCGCGCGGGCCCGGGCACGCCCCGCGCCCGGAGGAATCCATGAAGACCCTGGGTAGCGGCGGGAGCGGACCTGTCCGGCCTGCGGCGCCTCCATGAGCGGCATCCCGTCGGGCGGTCTCGGGCGGCTGCTCTCCGTGGTCTCCCCCGCGTTCGGGACCGCGACCACCCTCCTCATCACGGTCAACGTCGGAATGAGCCTGCTCATCCTGATTCTCTGGGGGACGAGCGGCTCGGCGGCGGGGCCGATGCGTTTTCTCTCTCCTCCCTGGCAGGCGCTGTACGTGTTCGGCGAGAAGGCGCTGCCGGTTGTCTTCCAGGGGGAACCCTGGCGACTGATCACGGCGAACTACCTGCACGGCGGGCTTCTGCACCTTCTCTTCAACTGCTACGCCCTCGCCACCTTGGGGCCCCTGATCGAGGAGTCGTTCGGCGCGCGCAAGTTTTTCGTCATCTACACGGTCTGCGGCGTGTTCGCGTTTTTCCTGAGCGCGCTCTTCAGTCGGGCGCCCGCCGTGGGCGCCTCCGGAGCCTTGTTCGGTCTGATGGGATTCGGGATCGTCTACGGCCGCTTCCGCGGCGGCAGCGTCGGGCGGATGGTGGCCGACCAGTTGTTGCGCTGGGTGATCTACAGCGTCTTCATGTTCTTCATGCCGGGGATCGACAACATCGCGCACGTCGGCGGCCTGATCGCGGGCGGCGTGCTCGGGCTCCTCGTCACACCGGGCGAGCCGAAAATGCGCGCGGACGAGATCGCCCTGCGGGTCCTCTCGGGCGGCGCGCTTTTCGCCACGCTCGCGTCGTTCGCCGCCGTGGCGTGGACGTACGCCGGTCACCTCGAGCAGCTGCGACAATCGGGGCTGCTTCCGGGTTGAGCGGGTCGGACCCCGGGGCGGGCATGGGCCTTTCAGAGCGCCTCGAAATATCCCAGACAGCGCTCCTCCTCGGTGAGCTCCGCGCAGCGCCGGTCGACTTCCCCGTACTCCCCGGCGTTCGCCTCGGAGAAGGCGCGGTAGGAAGCCGGGTCGTCCCACACATCGATCGTCAGGTAACGCCCGGGGGTCTCGCGATCGCGCAGCAGCCTCGTCTCCCTGTAGCCCTTCCCCCCGCGGAAGAAACGCGCCCACGTCCCGCCGCTGGCGTAGTGTTCCTCGAACTCCCGGATCCGGTCCTTCCTGACGCGATATTCCCAGAGGATGTGCAGCACGGGTCGCTTCCTCTCTTGCGTGCGGCAAAGATGGTGCCGCGGGACGGAATTGAACCGCCGACGCAGGGATTTTCAGTCCCTCGCTCTACCGACTGAGCTACCGCGGCACCCTCGGTGGGATGGTGCTGGAAGCGCTGGATGCTAGCAACCGGCCGCGCGGGCTGTCAAGACAGCGGTCGTGCGCGCCACGTCTCTTGCCCGGGGCTGCGGGCCGGGATAGAGTAACGTCCTCGGCCGAGCCATGGAACACACGGGTCCGGGGACCGGACCCGGAATCGGCGTTCCCCAGGGAGGAAGCGATGCACAGGACGAAGAACGATCTGCCGGAAAAGGTGAGGACACAAGTCGTGGGGCTTCTCCAGGAGCGCCTGGCCGACTGCATCGACCTGGTGATGCAGGCCAAGCAGGCGCACTGGAACGTCAAGGGTCCGAGTTTCATCGCCCTCCACGAGCTGTTCGACAAGGTCTACGAACACACGCAGGACTACGCCGATCTGATTGCGGAGCGCATCGTCCAGCTCGGCGGGATCGCCGAGGGGACGGTCCGCGCCGCCGCCAAGCGGTCCAAGCTGCAGGAATATCCGCCCGCGATCGCGAGCGGGAAGGAGCACGTGGAGGCGCTTTCGCGCGCCCTGGCGTACTTCGGCGAGACGGCCAGGAAGGCGATCGGTCAGACGGACGAGATCGGCGACAAGGGCACCGCCGACATCTTCACCGAGATTTCACGAGGCATGGACAAGGACCTCTGGTTCGTCGAGGCCCACTCCCAGGCCGATCACTGAACGGAAGGGGTTCCGGACGTCCTCGGTCAGGGCCGCGCGGCGGGTGACGGACCGCGCGTCTTCGGAAGGTCGCGCGTCGCGGCGTCCTTCACCGCGGACGGCCTCGGGCTGTCCCTGCCCGCCGAAGCCCGGGACGCCTCCTTGCCGTCGTCTTTCCCCTCGGTCGGTGTCTTGGGCTCCTTGACGAGACCCAGGAGGCGGCGCAGCTTTGCCTCGATCTCCCTGCCCAGGTCGGCGTTCTGCTCGAGAAACTGGCGGACGTTTTCGCGTCCCTGGCCCAGGCGCGTCTCGCCGTACGAGAACCAGGCGCCGCTCTTGTCGATGATCTTGTGCGTGATGGCGAGATCGATGAGATCCCCGACGCGCGAGATGCCGGTCCCGTAGAGGATGTCGAACTCGGCGATCTTGAACGGCGGGGCGGTCTTGTTCTTCACGACCTTGACGCGCGTCCGGCTGCCGATGTCGGCATCGCCATCCTTGATCTGAGCGATGCGCCGGATGTCGATGCGCACGGAGGCGTAGAACTTCAGGGCGCGCCCGCCGCTCGTGGTCTCGGGGTTTCCGAACATCACGCCGATCTTCTCGCGGATCTGATTGATGAAGATGAGACAGGTCCTGGAGCGCGACACGACGCCGGTCAGCTTGCGCAGGGCCTGCGACATCAGGCGCGCCTGCAACCCGACGTGCGAGTCGCCCATCTCGCCCTCGAGCTCCGCCTTCGGCACGAGGGCCGCGACCGAGTCGATGACCAGGACGTCGAGCGCGCCGGAGCGCACCAGGACCTCGGTGATCTCGAGCGCCTGCTCGCCGGAGTCGGGCTGGGAGACCAGGAGATTGTCCACGTCCACCCCGAGCTTGCGCGAGTAATCGGGATCGAGGGCGTGCTCCGCGTCGACGAAGGCGGCGAGACCGCCGTTGCGCTGTGCCTCGGCCACGATGTGCAGGGCCAGCGTCGTCTTCCCGGACGACTCGGGGCCGAAGATCTCGACCACGCGTCCCCGGGGCACGCCGCCGATCCCCAGCGCGGTGTCGATCGACAGGGATGTCGTCGAGATGACCGGGATCTCCTGCTGGAAGTCCTTCGCCCCCAGCTTCATGATCGATCCCTTGCCGAACTGCTTCTCGATCTGGGCGATGGCCAGGTCGACGGTCCGGCCTTTTTCCTTGGAGTCCATGATCATCGGTTCGATCACCTTTGGTGGTCGGGGTTTCGGGGTCTCCGGGGAGAGCGCGGTCATCTTAGGATAATCCTCAGGGGCTGTCAACGCGCGTGGGTTCGCGGACGCGGCCGGGGATAAGATGTCGCAAGACCCGGGCCAGCGGCAAATGGGCCGTCCGCAAGGGTTTCGCGCCGACCGGGCGCGCGCCGGCGGACGCGTCGGCTCGTTGACGTCCTCCAGCGGGCAGCGTGTCGGCGGAGGTACCCCGGGGGGCGCTCCGCAATTCGCCAGCACACTTTTCTTGACACGCCGGGGAGCCCCCTCTATATTGAGGTTGCGATCGGCGGACCGGTCATCGCCGATCATTTTTGTTATGAGACACAACGTGCTTTCCCGGTCGTACCTGGCCCTGGGTCTCCTGACCCTCCTGGCGGTCGCCTGCGCCACCACGGGCCCCGGCGCCCCCGATACGACACCCGCGCCTGCGTCCCAGAGCGACCCGCGCGCGGTCGAGAGAACCGCCGCCCCCGAGCAGAGCGCCGCCGACAGTTCAGGAGATCGCGTGGTCCCGGTCGTGGCGCGCGAGACGACGCCCGACAGGACGCGCCGCGAGTCGGTGCCCGCGCGCGTGCGTGAGGTGCGCGAGCAGATGGAGGAGGCCTACCAGGCGGGTCTCGAGGCGTACCAGGCGGGTCGTTTCGACGAGGCCAAGGAGCACTTCGACCGTGCCGTGGATCTCGTCCTGTCGAGCGACATCAACCTCGAGGAGCAGCCGGCGTTCAAGAAGGCGTTCGACGAAATCGTGCGCAACATATCGGACATGGACGCCGACCTGTACAGCCGCGACAGCGAGCCCACGGGACAGGATGAGCGCTCGCCCCTCGACGAGCTGAAGGACATCACGACCTACCTGCCGCCCGAGGAGGCGGAAAAGGAGCGCCAGAAGATCCAGCAGGTCGTGGGCAAGATCTCGTACGACATTCCGGTCGTCCTGAATCCGCGGGTGCTGGCGTACATCGAGGCGTTCCAGACTCGCCTCAGGGACGATTTCGAGGCCGGTCTGAAGCGATCCGGGGCCTACCTGCCGATGATCAAGAAAATCTTCCGCGAGGAAGGGCTGCCCGAGGATCTGGCCTACATGGCGCACCAGGAATCGGCGTTCAAGCTGAACGCCTACTCGCGCGCCCGCGCCAAGGGGATGTGGCAGTTCATGTCGTTCACCGGCCGCAAGTACGGTCTCAGGATGGACCTGTGGGTGGACGAGCGCGGCGATTTTGAGAAAGCGACGCGCGCCGCGGCCACCTATCTCAAAGAGCTGTACACGCGCTACGGCGACTGGTACCTGGCGATGGCCGCGTACAACGCCGGCGAGGGGAAGATCGACCGTGCCCTGGGCCGGTCGCGCGCCAAGGACTACTGGACCCTGACCAAGACCCGCTACATTCGCACCGAGACCAAGTGGTACGTGGCCGCGATTCTCGCGTCGATTCTGATCGACAAGTCGCCCGAGGACTACGGTTTCTTCGTGGACACCGATCCTGAACTGAAGTGGGACGAGGTGACCGTGGACAAGGCCACCGACCTCCAGGTCATCGCCGGAGCCGCCGGGGCGACGCTGGAGACGATCCGGGCCCTCAACCCGGAGCTGCGCGGTCTGCTGACCCCACCGAACCGGGACGCCTACACGCTGCGCGTCCCGGACGGCGCGCAGGACGACGTCGTCGCGAAGCTGGAGACGCTGCCGGACGAGGAGAGGGTCTCCTGGACCCTGCACGAAGTCCGGGCGGGCGAGACCTTCTCGTTCATTGCGCGCAAGCACGGCGTTCCGGTGCGCGCCGTCCTCGACGCCAACCCGCGTTACGCCGGCAAGCGCCTGCGCCGCGGCTGGGTCCTGAACATCCCGATCTCAAAGAGCATGCCCCAGGTCGCCCTGGCGCGGGCCAGCGAAGATCCGACCTACGACGTGGGTGAGAAGATCGTGCACCGCGTGCGCAGGGGCGAGACCCTGCAGAGGATCGCCGCCACGTACCGCACGACCGTCGCCAACCTCAGGCGCTGGAACAACCTGAGCGGCGCGACGATCCGCCCGGGGCAGCGGCTCATCGCCTATTACGGCGAGAGGGGGAGCGGTCCGCGCCCGGACCAGGACGCGCCGAGCGCGGCCGTGTCGGTCAGCGGCGGGCGCCTGGAGTACAGGGTGCAGATGGGAGATACTCTCGCCTCGATCGCCCTCAAGTTCGGCGTCTCGTCGGACGACCTGTGCCGCTGGAACAATCTCCCGCCCGACGCGATCGTGCGGCCGGGAGACCGGGTCCTGGTGGGCGAGACCGAGGCTCCCTCGGGCGTCCCCGGCAGCGGCTCCGGCACCAAGAGCGGCCGCGAGGGTCTCATCAGGCATCGGGTGAAGGCGGGCGAGACGCTGCACCGCATCGCGCGACTATACGACGTGACCGTGAGCCAGGTGCGCGCCTGGAACCGCCTGGCCAGCAACACCATCTACCCCGGCCAGGTCCTGACCATCCGCGGTCTCTAGACCGCGCCCCGGTCGCCGCGAATCCCGTTCCTCCGTGTGGTCTTGCCCGCGGGCGTTTGCTAAGATCCCGCATCGCATGACTTGTCTAGGTTCGGCCCGCGCCTGCGCCGTGGTCACGGCGCTCCTGTGCGCCGGCCTCTCCGGCTGCGCCGGCGACGGCCGCGACGCGGGGCCGCCCGCCCCGGGCGCTCCTCCCGCCGAATCGTTGCAGACCATCCTGGCCCACGCGGACGCCGCCTTCCGGGACGGCGACTACCTCGAGGCGCAGAACGCCTACGAGCAGGCCGTTCAGATCGACCCGGAGCAGTCGCGCGCCACCACCAACCTGGCGACCTGCTACCTGAAGAACCGGATGGTGAAGAGAGCCGGGGACCGGCTGCGGACGTTCCTGGCGCGCCACCCGGAGGACGCCGTCGCGCGGCTGGTGCTGGCACGTGTGCTGGTGCGTCAGGGAGAGCTGGCCGGGGCCGCGGACGCGCTTCGCGAAGTGCTGCGCACCCATCCCGACGTCGTGATGGCCCACTACAACCTGGGCCAGGTCGCGTACCGCAGCCGCCTCTACGACGAGGCGGAGGAGCACCTCAAGCGCGCCGTCGAGCTGAAGCCCGACCTGCCGGACGCCCACTACACGCTCGGTCTCACCTATCTGGCCCTGAAGCGGTACCCCGAGGCGATCGCCTCCCTGGAGAAAGCCGCGCAGGTCGATCCGAAGCACGTGGGAGCGCGATTCAATCTGGCGAACGCCTATGTCCGGTCCGGGCGCATGCAGGAGGCGGCGAAGCAGCAGGCGGTGTATGCCGAGCTGAGCGGCCGCAGCAAATCGCAGCAGGAGAAAGAGGTCCAGATCAAGGCCAGCAGCGTGAAGGCGATCCAGTACATGCTCGACAAGAAATATCCGGAGGCGCTTGCGGAGTATCGGGCGCTCGCCGGGCGCTTCCCGGACCACGCTCCGATCTACAGCTCGATGGGCCAGCTGTTGATACTCCTGGGGCGGCGCGACGAGGCGTTCGAGGCCCTCACGAGGGCGACCGGGCTCGATCCGAAGCTGAGCGACCCGCACTATCTTCTGGCCGGTCTGTACCGCGAGCGGGGGGATCAGCAGGCGGCCGAGCGGGAGCTGACGACCTTCGCCGCCCTCGAGGCGATTCCCGAGGGGAAGTCGGGGTACTGATGGCCGCATCGAGCCCGCAGGGAAGGCCCGCCCTGTACGTCGCACTTGTCATCGCGAGTCTTGGGGCGGCCGCACCCGGACCCGGTGAGCGGGCCGGCGCGTCCGCCGTGGCGCGCGTGACCTTCACCGACGCGACCCTGCCGGCGGGTCTGGGCAGCGTCGTCCACGTCCACGGCGGCACGGGCCGGAAGTACTACATCGAGACCGTGCCCCCGGGGGCCTGCTGGCTCGACTACGACCGCGACGGCTGGCAGGACATCTACTTCGTGCAAAGCGGGCCGCTCCCCGGGACCCCGCGCCCCGCCGGGTCACCGCACTCGCGCCTGTTCAGGAACACGGGGAACGGGACGTTCGTCGACATGACCGAGAAGGCAGGGGTCGCCAATGCCTCGGGCTACGGCAATGGCTGCACGGTCGCCGACTACGACAACGACGGCGACGAGGATCTCTACGTCACGAACTTCGGCCCTTCGATCCTGTATCGCAACAACGGCGACGGCACGTTCACTGACGTCACCGAATCGGCCGGCGTGAAGAACGGCCTGTACGCGACGGGCGCCGCCTGGGCCGACTACGACAACGACGGCCGGCTGGACCTCTTCGTGGCCAACTACGTCGACTTCACCATGGACGACCAGAAATTCTGCGGCAGCGTGCGCGCCAACCGCCGCTCGTATTGTCACCCGGACGCCTACGGTGGCCTGCCCGACGTGCTGTACCACAACGAGGGGAACGGCCGATTCAAGGAAGTAGCTCGCGCCTCCGGCATCTGGGACCCGGACGGCAAGGGGCTCGGGGTGGTCTGGCTCGACTACGACCTCGACGGCGACCAGGACCTCTACGTCGCCAACGACGCGACGCCCAACATGCTGTACCGCAACAACGGCAACGGCCGCTTCACCGACGTGACAGCGCTCGCGGGGGTCTGCTGCAGCGAAGACGGCAAACCCCAGTCCGGCATGGGCGTCGACGCCGGCGATCTGGACGGGGACGGCTGGCAGGATCTCTTCGTGACCAACCTGAGCAACGAGACCAACGAGTTCTACCGCAACCTCGGTGGCAAAGGGCCCTTCTCCGTCGACACGTACCCGGCGGGGCTGGGCGAGGTCAGTCTCCTGATGACCGGCTGGGGGACCGACATGTTCGACTACGACAACGACGGCGACCTGGACATCGTCGTGACCAACGGGCACCCGATGGACGACATCGAGCTGGACAGCGACATCATCACCTACGCCGAGCGGCCGTTCCTGTTCGAGAACGACGGGCGCGGCAGGTTCGCCGAGGTCGGCCGGGAGCGCGGCGCCTACTTCGGCGCCCTGGACGTCGGACGCGGTCTGGCGACCGCCGACTACGACAACGACGGCGACGTCGACCTCGTGGTCGCGACGAGCAACCGAAGGGTGACCCTGCTGCGCAACGACGGCGGCAACGCCGCCGGCCACTTCATCACCCTGAGGCTGGAGGGTGTGCGCTGCAACCGGGACGCCATTGGCGCGCGCGTCACGGTACGCGCCTCCGGCCACTCCCAGGTCCGCGAGGTCCGCAGCGCCTCCTCGTACCTGTCGCAGAACGACATGCGCCTGCACATCGGTCTCGGCGAGGCGACGCAGATCGACTCGATCGAGATCCGCTGGCCGGCGAAGGTGAAGAAGGTCGAAAAGATCGGTCCCGTCGCGGCCGACCAGTTCCTCGTCATCCGCGAGGGGAGCGGCATCGTCGCGAAGTCGGGGCCTGGCATCGCGGCTCGCTGAGGTCGGCGCGGCGGGCCAGCGCGGCTTCCCTTCTGTAGTGTGCGACCTCTCATGTTCGCTTGACGGCGGCCGGCGGCCGCCGCTAACATTCACGCACCGCAACCGCGTCCCGGAGAGCCGACGGTCGCGGCGCGGGCGGCCCGCGCGGCTGGCCGCCCGGCCGCCGGAGCCGTCCATGCTGGCCCGGGTCCGGAGCGCCACGCTCCTCGGCATCGAAGCGATTCCATTGTTCGTCGAGTGCGACATCAACCGCGGCCTGCCCGGCATCCACACGGTCGGCCTGCCCGACGCCGCGGTGCGCGAGAGCGCCGACCGGGTACGCGCCGCCATCCGCAACGCGGGATTCGACATGCCCCCGCGCCGCATCACCATCAGCCTGGCCCCCGCCGACTTGCGCAAGCAGGGATCGGGCCTGGACCTGCCGATCGCTCTGGGGATTCTCGCGGCGAACGGCGACGTGCCCCCGCACCGGCTCGCCGATCTCCTGGTCCTCGGGGAGCTGGCCCTCGACGGCAGCGTCCGACGGGTGCCGGGCTGCCTGCCCGCTGCGCTCCTGGCGCGCGGAAGCGGCATCCACGAGATGATCGTGCCGCGCGCCAATCACGAAGAGGCGCTGTCGGTTCCGGGCCCGGGCGTGCACGGCGTCGAGCGCCTGCTGGATGCGGTCGCGGTGCTGCGCGGCGAGCGCCGTCCCGAGCGCGCCACGGCCGCGAGCTACCAGCCGTCGACCCATCCGCCCGGTCTCGACCTCTCCGAGGTGAAGGGGCAGGCGCACGCCAAGCGGGCGCTCGAGGTGGCGGCGGCCGGCGGCCATCACCTTCTCATGATCGGACCGCCCGGCTGCGGCAAGACGATGCTCGCCCGGCGTCTCGCCGGCATCCTGCCGCCCCTCGGCCTGGAGGAATCGATCGAGGTCACCTGCGTCTACAGCGCCGCCGGGCTGCTGCGCGAACCTGGCCTCTTGAGGACGCGTCCCTTCCGGGCGCCGCACCACACGATCAGCGGCGTCGGGCTGGTCGGCGGCGGGCGCCTGCCGCGTCCCGGTGAGGTGACCCTGGCGCACCACGGTGTTTTGTTTCTCGACGAGATGGCGGAGTTCGGCCGGACCACGCTGGACGTCCTGCGGCAGCCGCTCGAGGACGGCCTGATCGTGATCAACAGGATCGGGTACTCGGCCAGGATGCCCTGCCGCTTCACCCTGGTGGGGGCGATGAACCCTTGCGTCTGCGGGAACCTGGGACGATCCGACAGGCCGTGCGCCTGCGCGCCCGCGATGATCGCGCAGTATCGCAACCGGGTTTCGGGGCCGCTGCTCGATCGCTTCGACGTCCAGGTAGAGGTGCCGCCTCTGTCGCTGGGGGATCTCGCTCAGACGGTCCCTGCTGAACCGTCCGCCACCGTCGCCACGCGCATCGCGGCTGCGCGACATCAATCGGTAGCGGGTCCAGAACCGCCGGTGACGCCAGCGGGCCGGCGGATCCTCCACCAGGCGATTCGCCATCTCGGTCTCTCGGCGCGCGCGCACGACTCTGTGCTCCGCGTCGCGCGCACGATCGCGCTCCTCGAAGGCGCCACCTCGACCCAACCGCAGCACATCGCCGAAGCCGTCCAGTACCGCTGCCTCGACAAGCCGGCCAAGCACCCACAGGAAGCGGACGGAGATTGAATTCCGATAGAGATGTCGTACGGGAGCGGGGAAAAATC
>QHXX01000102.1 GCA_003223135.1 Acidobacteriota bacterium
CGGCGCGGTAGATCTTGTACTGCTCCACTGCGATCGTCTGGGGCGTGGGTGTCGCGGTGTTGGTCGTCACGGGGCTCCACTGCACCAGCATGGTGTTCGGGTCGAGACGGCTGGCGCTCACACCGCTGGGCGGCGCGGGGTCATAGATCGTGTTGGCCCTCCCGGTCACGATGGCGCTCATGGGCCCTTCCGTGCCGCACAGGTCCACCGCCGACACCTTGTAGAAGAAGTCCTTGCAGGCCGTGGCCGTGTCCTGCACCGACAGGACGCCGACCGGCACGTCCGTGGGCGTCTTGACCACGATCGGGGTCGCGAAGGTGGATATGACGTCGCGATACACCTTGTAGCCGGCCAGGTCGCGCAGGATCGTCGCGCCGCCGATCGAGTTCGGATCGCCGCTCAGGGACGTAGCGACCGTGTTCACCTTCAGCTCGTCCCAGTTGAGCTGGATCTTGCCGTCCAGGGTCGCCGGCATGCCGACGTTGCTGGCGTAGTAGGTCGCTGTGAGGTTCGCCGGTGTTCCCGGTGTCGTCAGATCGGTCACGACGGCGCAGGGCGGCGAGACGGAGGGCGCCCAGGCGCTCTGGTTCCCGGCCAGGTCCCTCGCCTGCACCTGGAAGCAGTAGTTCGACCCCATCGTCAGCCCGGAGACGAACCCGTGGCCGAGGTAATCGATCACGCCGTAATCCAGGTGCGGGTAGGTGAAATTGCGCGCCGTGAACGAGCCCGGGGAGCCGGAGGGGTAGAACTTCACGACGTACGCGGTGACGCCCGAGGTCGGCGCGGGCTGGTCCCACTTCACCAACATCCCCTGGCAATGGCCCGGCCCGCCCGCGATGTTCGTCGGAGTCGGCGGAGGGGTGATGTCGATGTCCTTGACCCCGGTCTTCCCGAGGTTCTCGGGGTTGACGTCCGACTGGAGATCGAACTTGCGGAAATGGCTCGTGGCGGTCGCGTCGGTCGGGTCGGTGTAGTCGAGGTCTTCGTCCTGGGTCATCCCGACGATGTTGACCGCGATGCGCCGCGCCTTCGCGCGCACCGTGGTGTTGGCGTCGCCGCCGCCGACGTCGTCGGCCGCGTTCGTCGGCGTGTCCGGGTTGAGCAGGGTGCCGCCGTCGTCGTAATACCGGAAGCTCATCGAGCGGACGTTCTCCGCCACCGGTTCGTACACGAAGCTGGTCGCGGCCTGCGGCGACGACGGGAACGCCCCGGCCACGTCCGCGAGCGTAACCCGGTACAGGGTGTAGGGCGGGTTGCTCTGGACCAGGACGACGTTCGGGATGGTCACGGTCTTGAGGGCCTTGGTGCGCGGCCGGTCCGGATCGAGGCGCAGCGTGAGCGTGTCGGACCCCACCGGGCCCGGCTTGGCCAGGACGTAGGTGACGATCTCGTCGTTGCCGGTCGACACCACGTTGTAGTTGGCGCCCGGAAGAGACGATTCGGGCGTCGTGCTCGCGACCGGGTCCTCGAAGTCGAAATCGCCGCGGATCGTGATCGCGGTGTCCCACATCCCCTCGACCTGCTCGTCGATGCGGCTGGCGTCGCCGTCCGGGTTGGTGTTGAACCCGGCCAGCCTGATGTCGGAGACCATGCGGTCGAAGGCCACGCGCGTCGACTGCTGCTGGTCGGTGAAGTTCTCGCCCGCCTTGTACGACTTCTGCGCCGCGCTGTAGAGGATGAAGGCCACGGCGGCGGCGATGGCGAAGATGGCCGACGCCACCATCATCTCGATGAGGCTGAATCCCCACGCGTCCTTCGGTTCCGACTTCAACAGGCCGTGCACGCTGTCCTCCGTTCCGCCGCCTTATGGAAGGCGGCCGTTCCATTCCTCCCTAGAACCTGATCGTCGACAGGGTCACGGTCTGCGGGCGTCCCAGCTCGTTCCAGCTCACCGTGACGGTCATCTTGATGCCGACGGCATTGCCGAAATTCGTCCCGCCAACCTGGTCCAGGGTCACCGTCGCGACGCCGTTGGCCAGCTTCCTCTCGACCTCCGCCCGCCACGGCGTGGTCGGGTTGGTGGCGCCGGTGGTGGTCACGCTCTTGGTCGTGTCCGCCGCGACCGCCCCGAACGTCGTGTACAGCCCGGTGAACGACAGCTTGTCGAACGTCTCCATGAGGTCGTGCGCCAGGGCCGTCGCCTCGGTCATCGTCTTTCCGCCCTTCAGCTGGCGGCCGCCCAGGATGAACATCGAGCAGATCGACAGGAGCACGCCCGCCAGGACGCCGATGGCGATGACCACCTCGACCAGGCTGAACCCTCGTTCTCCGTTTCGCCCCGATGACCATGCTCTGCGCGTGCTCATGCCACTCTCCTCGTCCTCAGAACGTGCTGTAGGCGCTCGAGATTGTCCCGGTCGGCGACACGCTGATGGTGTAACGATCATTGCGCGTGCCGCTGATGAACATGCTGACCGACACCGTCTGGCTGCCGACGCCGGTGGCGCCATAGATGTTGAAGCTGATCGACGCGGCGCTGGTGGTCTCGATGTTCACGAACGGCTCGATCCGTACGGTGATCGGGTCGCCCTTGTAATTGGTGTAGGAGTATTGGTTCGGCGCGGTCGCGTCGGCCTGGTTGTTGATCGTCATGGTGCGCGGCGAGCGCGTCGACACGGCGTTGTAGCGCATGGCCCTGAGGTCGATCGACAGGTTGTTGGCGACGCTCCTTACCTTGTAGGCTCTGTACGCGTCGGCCATGGCGGGCCCGCCGAAGAGGACGAACAGGCCGATGAGCGCGATGACGATCAGGAGCTCGGGGAGCGAGTACCCCTGGGCGCTTCCCGCCGGTTTCGTTTTCAGGCATTCCCGCTTCATGGGCAAGTCTCCCGGTCCACCTGACGAGCAAGCGATGTGCCACGGCCTGTTGCCACCGACTGTCGAGGGCGATCTGGTGAAGGGGAGGGAGTTAAGGCAGGAGCTCCGCGCCGCGCCGCGGTTACGGAATCGTGCGCCGTCACGGTGCTGTTACAGGACGTAACAGACGGCACGGCCTCCGGATAGGACCGACGCGGCGTTTCAGAGGGTCGGCGGAGAGTCCGCGCCGCCAGGTCGGGCCGGCAGGACGAGCGTGAAGCTCGCGCCCTTGCCCGCCTCGCTCCGCACTTCCACTTGGCCGTCATGGACCACGGCGGTCTTCTGGACGAGCGCCAGGCCAAGCCCGGTGCCGTGCTCTTTGGTCGTGAAGAAGGGCGTGAAGATGCGGGGGAGGTCCTCCGCCGGTATCCCCGAGCCGTTGTCCTCCACGACGATGCGCGCCCCTCCCTGGTCGCCCGGCGGGACCTCGCCGCGCAGGATGACGCGGCGGCGGGCCGAGGGGCCTGCAGGAGGACGCTCGCCGCCTGGCGCCGCGGCCGCGAACGACTCGAGGGCATTCATCAGGAGGTTGCGGATCGCCTGCCGGATGAGGGCCTCGTCGGCCGCGATGCGCGGGAAGGTCCCCTCGATGCCCAGGGCAACCCCCGCCTTCCGCGCGTCCTCGCCCAGGTCCCGCGCCAGGTTCTCGACGACCTCCTTGAGGTCGACCTCCGACAGGTTCAGGTGGATCGGACGGGCGTAGCGCAGGAAATCGGTCACGACCTTTTCGATCCCCTCCACCTCGCGCAGGATCGTCTCGGCGTGCTCGCGCGGTACCGCGGGATCGTGGCCGCCGTTCCCGTTTCCCTTCACGATGAGCCGCGCCAGTCCGTGGATCGTCGCCAGGGCGTTCCGGAACTCGTGCGCGATGCCAGCCGACATTTCCCCCAGGACCGCCAGGTTCTCCTTCAACCCGACCTTCTCGCGGAGGGTCTTGATCTCGGTGAGATCGGCGAGCAGGCAGAGCACTCCTTCGACCGGAGCGGGGGCGCCCATCGCACCGTCGGCCGGGCGGATCGGCGACACCATCGCCCCCAGGTGCGTGACCTTGCCTCCCGGATCGGCGAGGGGCACGACCTCGCGCGACAGGCTCTCCCCCGTGCGGAGACTTCGATCGATGAGATCGATCAGCCGTTCGGCCCGCCCGAGAAGGTCGCCATACTTGCGACCGATCGCGGAGGACCGATCGAGGGTCAGGAGCCGCTCGGCCGCCGGGTTCAGGACCGTCAGCCGGCCGGTCCGGTCGAAGACGAGGACGGCGCTGGACATCCCGCCGACCAGGTGATCGCCCGGGAGCGCCGATGGCGACGCGGGCCCTTGCGGCCCCTTCAGGCGGGACAGCTCCTGCTCCTGCGCCCGCAGCTTGTCGAGGACCCCCTGGAACGCCTCGACGAGATAGTCGGGCTCGTCCCTGGCCACGTCGGACATGAGACCCGGCACCTGGCCGGGCGCCTGGACGGCGGCGCTCATCAGCCGCCGGTACGGCTGCAGCAGCCAGCGGGCGAACAGGATGACGAGCGTCAGGACGAACACCAGGCCGGCCGCCTGGAAGGCGGCCATGAGCGTCAGGTTGAAATCGACGCTCCCGAGCGCCGGGACCTCGGTGAGGACGCGGATGACCGCGATCGTCGCGCGGCTCCTGTCCTGGATCGGACGGTAGGCCGCGAGCGTGGCGTAGCGCGAACGCGCCAGGCGATCGAGAGGCGCCACCACGCTTCCGCCGGCCTTGAGCCGATCGGATGCCCCGGCGTTCCCCGCGAGCAGGGGGTCCGGTCTTCCGACCCTCTCCGGGTCGGAGGATGACAGGACCTTGCCCGCAATCGTCAGAATCTCGATCGCCAGCATCCCCTTCTGGCGGGCCATCAGGTTGAGAAACGTGGGCGGGATATAGGGCGGCGTGCCGGCTTCCGCGCGCAGGCCGCGCAGCATCTGGTCGCGCTCCAGCTCGGCGCGTACCACGTCGGCCTCGAGCGCGACCCTCCGGCCGACCTCGCCCTGGATGGCGTCGCGCGCCGAGACCAGCAGGCGAAAGTCGAGGACGATGGCAACCGACAGGAACAGCACCAGGAGGACCAGGAAGACCTTGATCTGGCCTTCGTAGCTGTTGAGGAGCGAGCGGTTCATCGTACGATTCCGAGAAGCCTTGCGTACCACTCCACAGACGAATCGCCCACGAACAGCGCCAGGAGGGCGGCGCCCCCCAGGAACACGCCATACGGCAGCTTCGACTTCCAGCCGTAGCCGCGGAACAGGATCATCGCCACGCCATAGAGGGCCCCCGAGATCGCCCCGACGAAGAGCGTGAAGAGAAGGAGCTTCAGGCCCAGGAAGGCGCCGATCATCGCCAGCAGCTTGAAGTCCCCCTGGCCGATGCCGTCCTCCCTCCGGTCCTTCGGCACCCCGCGCGCCGCCTGCCACAGCAGATAACAGGCGTTGATCGTAAAGGGAATCGCGAAACCGAAGGCGCAGCCCAGAAGGGATTCGCGCACCGGACGCGCCGCCGCGTCCGCCCGCAGCGGGCTCGTCACGAGGCCCAGGGCGATGCCCGGCAGCGTGATGGCGTTGGGAAGGAGCTGATGGCGCGCGTCGATGAGGATGAGCGCGATGAGTGCGGCCGACAGGAGCGCCTGCAGGACGAATTCCGGCGAAAGGCCGTGCCTGGCGAACAGGAGGGCGAAGAGGAGCGCCGTCGCGGCCTCCACGAGAGGATAGCGTGGCGAGATCCGCGCCCGGCAATGGCGGCAGCGGCCGCGCAGCAGGACGTAGGACAGCAAGGGGATATTGTCGTGCCAGGCGATCGGGTGGCCGCACGCCGGGCAGGCCGATCCCGGGCGGACGATCGAGCGACGATCAGGCAGGCGGTGGACGCAGACGTTCAGGAACGAGCCGACCGAAGCCCCCACTCCCAAAACGAACACCCAGAGGAACAGGCCGGGCATGTCCCCGCCTCAGCGCCCGAGGATCGGGACGCCGCGGTAGCGGACCTCGCCCGACCACGGATCGTACAGGTAGTCGCCATTTTCGGGGTCGCGCGGCAGGGCCTGCAGGAGACCGGATGCGACGATTTCTTGAAGACGGCGCGGGGCGCGCTCTTCCTTGTCGCGGAATCGGCTCACGGCGTCCTTGAGGTCGGCCAAATCCATATCGACCTTCAAATCGTGGACGTGATTCCAGGCGACGCCGCGCACGTAGGGATCGGTCGTGGTCTTATAGATCTCGAGCCACTCCTTCAAGGACGTGCTCTTGTCGCCGGCCCGGTCATACATCTCGGCCTGAAATCTGTGGACGAGCGGATGGACGCCTGGAACCCTCATCGCCATCTCGAAGTAGACCGCCGCCCGCCGGTAATCGTGCAGATCGTTGTAGCACAGGAAGCCGGCCTCGAACGGCATGATCCACTGGTCGGGGTTGGCCCGCACCCCCTTGTCCAGAAGCTTCAACGCCATTTCCGGCTTGCGCGCCTCGGCCGTCATGATGAGCGCGCCGACAAGATAGGGATCGAGGTAGTGCGGATCGAGCTCGGTGATCACCTGCTCGTAGATGCGCTCCAGGTAGTCGAAACGGTCCTTGATGTCATAGTTGCCGTAATACTGGATCGACCAGAGGTAGAGCACGTCGGCGAGCAGGCCGTCGAAGCCGAGCGCCATCACCTTGAGGAACTTCCCCGACGGCAGGTACAGGAGCGGGTGGACGGAGCCGCCCCGCCTCTCCCCTTCGATCCGGCCCTGCACGATCACGGCCAGGAGGAGGCAGGCGAGTGCGCCGAGCGTCATGAGGGACCGGCCGCGCCGCAGGAGGGAGGGCGCCATCTATTGCAGCTCCTTGCGCTCGAAGACGGCGCACGCCGTCCACAGGACCGCCGAGCCGTACAGCAGCAGATAGAGCGTGGCCCACAGGAGGCGGCCCGGCGCCACCGTCAGCCCGTGCACCACCTCGCCCTTGATGTCGAAGTTGCCCAGGTTCGGCAGCACGTAGTACAGGGCCCGGCAGAGGATCCTGCCGGCCTCGGTCGAAAGACGGGCGGACAGCAGGTCGAGGCTCCACAGCAGGTGGCCGATGACGTACAGCGCGAGCGTCATCACGCTCGCCAGGATCGGCGTCGACAGGCAGGAGAAGAGGACGGCCAGCGCCGTGATGAGCAGGAACTGGAAGAACAGCAGCAGCACGGCGACACCGAGACGCGCGTCGAACATCCCCTTGATCAGCAGGACCAGGAAGAACCAGGCGGTCATGACCGTGGTGTTCACCAGAAGCGTCAGCGACAATCCGGCATACTTCCCCAGGACGAACTCGAAGCGGTGGATCGGCTTGGCCAGAAGCGTGTACACGGTCCGTTTCTCGATCTCCCGGCTCACCAGGCCGATGCCGATGAACACCGCGGTCAGGACCCCGAACACGTCGATGGAGGCCAGTCCGAAGTCCTTGATGATCTTCTCCTCGCTGCCGACGGTCAGGAGCGACAGGATCTGGGCGAAGGAGATCATGGCCACGGCGAAGATCAGGAGGAGATAGAGGATGCGGTGCCTGATCGCCTCGCGGAAGGTGTTGAGAGCGATGGCGCTAATTCGAGTGAGCATGGCCGCCGTCCGCCCGCGCCGGGGAGGGAGGCGCGCCGCGCGCCTCCCGGATGAACAGGTCCTCGAGCGACTGCCGCGCCGGCGTGACCGACACGAGGGTCGCAACCGCCTTCAGGGATCCCTTCACCAGGAGGCCGACGCGGTCGCAGATCATCTCGGTGTCCGACAGGATGTGGGTCGAGAAGAACACGGTCCGGCCGCGGGCCTTCAGGTCGAGGATGATGTCACGCACCTCGCGCCGGCCTATAGGGTCGAGCCCGGACATCGGCTCGTCCAGCACGACGAACTCCGGGTCGTTGACGAGCGCCTGGGCCAGCCCGATGCGTTGCAGCATCCCCTTCGAATAATGGCGAAGCTGTCGATCGCCGCGGTTGGCGAGGCCGACGCGCTCCAGGAGATCCTTGACCCGCCTGCGTCTCGTCGCCGCGCCCAGTCCGAACAGCCGCGCGTGGAAGTCGAGGAACTCTTCCCCGGTGAGATAGTCGTAGAGGTAGGGGTTCTCGGGGAGAAAGCCCACGCGCCTTCTGGACTCGACCTTCGAGGCATCCTCGCCGAACAGGCGGACGACGCCCGTATCCGGAAAGATCAGGCCCAGCGCCAGCTTGATCGTGGTGGTCTTGCCGGCGCCGTTGGTGCCGATGAATCCGAAGACCTCCCCTTCCGCGATCGACAGGCTGAGGCCTCGGAGGATCCAGTACTTGCGGATCGACAGGTGGGACCTGTAGCTCTTGTGGACATCGAGGAGCTCGAGGATCGGCATGATGGACCTCAAGAGTCCGGCAGCCGCGGTCTGCCGACAGCATCAATATAACGATCGTGCGCGGCTTTTCAAGTGGTTGTGATTCAACAGGTTGCGCCCGCCGGTTCGCCGGCCGTGAAGGATCGGCCGCCGGCAGTCCCGGAGCGCGCATCATTATTATTAGGCGGTGTCTGACGCGGGGCTCCGCTCTCCCCCCTCCCCCCCTCGATGAGAGACAGGTACAGCCTCTCCTGCGCTCGCACCATCTCGTCGATGTCGAATTCCCCCAGGACCGATCGTGCCTGCTCGGTCAGGCTGCGGGCGAATCCCCGATCGAGAAGGAGCCGCTTGACGCCTGCCGCCAGACCCTCGACGTCGCCGGGGGCCCGCACGATCCCGGTCCGCCCGTCCTTCAGAATATCGGACGTTCCGTCGACCGAGGTCGCCACGATAGGGACCCCCGTGGCGATCGCCTCGGGCAGCACGCGCGGCAGACCCTCCCAGAGCGAGGTGTGCAACAGGACGTCGAGCGCCGCCATCACCTTGGGGACGTCGCGTCTCCAGCCGAGGAGGTGCAGGCGGCCGCCCAGATGGAGCTCGCCCGCGCGCCGCTCGACGGCCGCCCGCAGCTCGCCGTCTCCCGCCACGACAAAGGTCGCGTCCGGAACGTCCCTTGCGACTCGTGCGGCCACCTCGACGAAGGTCAGGGGGGACTTCTGCGGCTTCAGGCAGGCGACCATGCCGACAAGCAGGGCGTTTTCGGGGAGGCCGAGCTCGCGCCGCAGCCCGTTCCGCCGCGCCTCCAGGCCGGTGTCGTGGGATGCGCTCTCGAACTCGCGCAGCGCGACACCGCTCCTGATCAGGCTGACGCGGGCGCGAGTGAACAGGCCCAGGGCGACACCCTCCTCGAGGTTGGCGCGCGACACGGCAATGAAGCGGTCCGTCAGTCGCGCCGCCAGACGCTCGAGCGCGAGGAATGTCCGGTATTGAAGCCACGCCCGCGAGGCATTGAAGCCGTAGCCGTGGATCGTGTGCACCACCCGGGGGACTGCGGCCAGTCGCGCCGCCAGTCGCCCGAGGATGCCCGCCTTGGACGAATGGGTATGCACGATGTCGGGACGCTCCCGCCGGAAGATCCGCGCGAGCGCGAGCAGGGCCGCGAGATCACGATCGGGCCGCACGCGTCGTGTCAGCGACGGCACGAACTGAAGCGGCACGCCGAGCCGCCTGGCGTCGTCGTCCAGGATTCCGCCCGGCCCGCACACCAGGCTCGGTCGAAACGGCTCCCCGAGATGCGACACGGTGTAGAGGGTGTTCTCCTGCGCGCCGCCCAGCTCAAGGAGAGTGATCACGTGGCAGACCCGGATGGTCCTCGGCATCAGGCCGCCTCGGACCTTGGACGCTTCTGTCTGGAACGCAGCCACAGTTCCAGGACCAAGAGGGTCCAGATCATCTCATCGTAATTGCGCTGACCCAATCGATGGATCTTCAGGACCGCCCCCACCGAGTCGGGATTCAAGTAGGCTTTCGACAGAGCCCCCGGTCCCAGGAGAAGATCGTGCGCCGGCTCGCGCAATCCGTTGCGGAACCAGTGGTCGATGGGCAGACCGAAGCCGGACTTGCGGGCGCGGCGGACGCTGTCGGGAATGCGCCCCCGGTAGACGCGCCTCAGGAACCACTTCCCTCCCTGACCCCGGACCTTCCACGACGCCGGCAACGCGGCCGCGAACTCGACCACACGGTGATCGAGGAAGGGGCTCCTGAGCTCCAGCCCGAAGGCCATCGACGTGATGTCGGCCTTGAACAGAAGATCGTCCGGCAGATAATGCTGGAAATCGGCGCGCACGACGCGGTCGATGAGATGGGGCGATCCCCAGTCGTTCGGGATCATGCCGAGCGCCCGGATCGCGTCGATCCCCGCCACGCGGGCGGCGAAGTCGGGCCGGTACAGTCGCGTGATCCGACGCGCCCCCGGGTTGGCCATCCACAGCGCATTGCGCTCGCGAGCCGGCAGCTCCCAGCCCTCGAGGAAGCGCCGGATCCGGCCGGGATAGTTGCGCCGGTTCTTTTCCGAGGACAGCGCTTCGAGCAGGGCAAAAAACGGCGTGCGTGACACCACCCCCGGCAGCCAGCCGAAACGATCGGCCAGGAGGTGGGCGCGGTAGCGGTCGTAGCCGCCGAAGTTCTCGTCGCCGCCGTCCCCGACCAGGCCGACCTTGACATGACGTGACACCTCGCGCGCCAGGATCCACGACGGCACCACCGACGGGTCGGCGAACGGGATCTGCACGTGCTCCACGATCGTCGCGAGCGTGTCGAGGACGCTCTCCTCGATCGGGATCTCCTCGAGCGCCAGGCCGAACTGCGACGCCGCGGCACGGGCCCGCGGCAGCTCGTCGTAGTCCGACTCCGAAAACGTGACGGTGAAGGCGCGGAAGCTGCCGGCGTGATTTCGTCTCACGTGGTAGGCGACCGCCGCCGAATCGATCCCGCCGGACAAAAGGAGCGCCATTGGCACGTCGCTCCTGAGTCGCATTCGGACGGCGTCGTCCATCACGCTCTTGTAGCGCTCCTCGGCCTCCCCCGGGCGCCTCTCGGGCGCTGTGGCGACGTCCGGCAGCGACCAGTAGCGTTCGAGCCGCGTCCTGCCGTTCTCGTAGAACAGCACGTGCGCCGGCGGCACCTGGAGGATGGAGGCAAAGGCGGTCTTCGGGTTCGGGATGAAGCGCAGGGCCAGGACGTGATGGATCGCCTCCGGATCGGGCTCCGGCGAGAAGCCGGGTTCCGCCAGGAGCCCGCCGATCTCGGACGAGAAGCGCAGGGCGCCCCCCTCCAGGCGGTAGACCAGGGGCTTCACTCCCAGCCGGTCGCGCGCCAGGAGGAGCGTGCGCCGCCGCCCGTCCCACAGGGCGATCGCGAACATGCCGACGAGACGGCGCAGGAAATCGGGCCCGTGGGCCAGATAGAGCTGCAGCAGGACCTCGGTGTCGCCCGTCGATCGGAACCGGACGCCGCGCCTCTTCATCTCTTCCCGCAGCTCGACGTGATTGTAGATCTCACCGTTCCACGACAGGACGACCTGGCCGTCCGGGCTCAGCATCGGCATGTGCCCGGCAGGCGACAGGTCGAGGATCGCCAGTCGCCGGCTCGCCAGGCCGATGCCCGGTGCGATGTGCTCTCCAGAGTCGTCGGGACCGCGGTGCGCCACCGCTTCCGACATGGCGCGGAGCGCGTTCGGGTCGGGGCGCCTCGAATCACCATACGCGATGCCGGCCAGGCCGCACATGCTAGAACCTCCCGGTGGGGCCGCTCATGGTACCCGCCCGAAGCACAGCCCCGCGGCCCTCGAGAGATCCGGAAAGGCGCCGCGCCAGCTCCATCCCGGCCTTGATGGCCCCCTCCATGGAGGAGTACTCCCACGACCCGAACCGGCCGGCGGAGAAGATACCCGCCTCGTTCAGCGCCCGGTGCGCGGCGGGAAGGTTCTGCGCCCGGAAGCGGTCGTAGATGACATAGGCCGGATCGAGGATCGACAGCCGCCGGTACACCAGGCGATCCCCCCTGCGGAGGATGCCGGCGCGGCGCAGGTCCTCGACGGCTCGTGACGTGACCTCCTCGGGATCGAACGGCTCGTCACGCAGGAGCGAGCGCTCCACGTACAGAGACGAGCAGCCGCGCGGCACCAGGCCTTCGGACAGGTTCGACGGGAACCCGACGCGGTAAAACGAGTACTCCTTCTCGGGAAAGTAGATCCAGTGAGCCCCCGACACCCCTTCCCGGTCGATCCCCAGGCTGAGGTTCAGGACACGTACCGCGCGCAGTCTCTCGCCGATCCGCGGCAGGTCCGAAGACAGCCCGCGCGCGATCTGGAGCAGGCGGTCGAGCGGGATGGTCGACACGAGCTTCTCGTACCGCACCACCCGGCCGCCCGCCAGGTGCACTGCCCGCGCCGTGGCATCCACCGCGACAACCGTTTCGCTCAGTCGCACCTCCGGGCCGCGCAGAGCCAGCGCCTCGGGCAGCACGCTGATCCCGCCGCGCCGCGGGTACAGGAACGTCGGGTTGTAGCCGAGCCCCCTCACGGTGGCGCCGAAGGCGCCGTCCAGGATCTCCCGGAGCGTCGGGCGCGGGATCGACCAGGAGACCCAGCCGCACTCGATGTCGTCGAGATCGGCCCGCCACAGCTTGGCGTTGTAGGGCAGAAGGAAATGCCTCGCGATCCCCTCGCCGAAGATGCGCTCGGCCCATTCGCGGAAGCCGATCGTCCCGAGGTCCGGCTCCCCCTCCGCGGCCCGCCGAATTTCGGCCTCGACGAACCCGGCCACGCACTCCTTCACGACCTCCAGAGGCAGACCGTGCAGGTTCGCCTGGAACGGGTAGGGCGTGAACACGCCCTTGGAAAAGACCAGCGCCCGCCGCTCGTGCCGCGCGAAGGCCCGTGGCAGGAGGGCGTCGACAAGGGCGACGACCCGGGCCTCGCGCAGGTGCAGCAGGTGACCCGTGCAGTCGAAGGTGAAGCCCTCCTCGGTGTGCGTTCGCGCCAGGCCGCCGACCTCCCCTTCCCGCTCGATCACGAGGGACGGCGCGCCCAGGTGATACGCGGCCGACAGACCCGTCAGGCCGGCCCCCAGGACGACGACGGGATACGACTCGGCGCTCATGCCTCTCCCCTGACGCGATCCCGCGCGCACCGTCTCACAGCGACATCTCGATGCGCCGCAGGAACAGCGCGACGAGGAGCGACGATAGGCCGATCCCCGCGAGCAGGGCGGACGCGACGGGTGCGGTGGACAGCATCATGACGATCGCCAGGCCCCCCAGGAACGCGGTCGCGGCCCAGGAGCACAGAACCGTCTGTCGCGTGGTCAGCCGCCACTTCCTGAGGCGCAGGGCGAAGTGGTCCGGGCTTCCGAGGAACACCGGCAGGCCGCGACGGAAGCGGACGTACATGACGAACAGCATGTCGAAGATCGGGACGCCCAGGATGACCACCGGTGCGATCGAGGCGACCAGGTTGTGGCGCGTGTAGGAGTTGTTCATCGACAGCGCTCCCAGCATCAGCCCGACGAACATGCTTCCGGTGTCTCCCATGTAGATTCGCGCCGGCTCGATGTTGTAGGGCAGGAAACCGCAGAGCGCCCCGCACAGGGCCGCGAGCAGGACGGCATAGGTCTGCCGCCCGTTGACCGCCGCGATCAGGAACAGGATGAAGCACGCCGTGGCGGCGACGCCCGCCGCCAGGCCGTCCATGACATCGATGAGGTTGAAGGCGTTGATGATCCCGAGAAGCCACAGGAATGACAGCCCGATCGCCAGCCACGGCGGGAGAAAGCCGAGCTTGATGTACACCGAAGCGTTGATCAGCGTGAGCACCGCAACCACCTGGCCGGCCAGCTTGATCCCCGGCGTCAGCACGCCCAGGTCGTCGATGAGTCCAAGGATCAGAACGATGGCGCCGGCCAGGAGCATCCCCAGGACCTCGGTCGAATCGAAGCGCCGCGTCGCCGTCAGCGCCAGGAGGAACGACAGGTAAATCGCGAGCCCCCCCAGATACGGCACCGGCTGCGCCTGCTTCTTCAGGCGGCCGTCGGGTCGATCGACGATCCCGAAGCGCAGAGCGGCGGTCCGCATCAATGGCGTGGTGTAAAGCGAGATCACCAGCGCCAGGGCGAACGCCAGGCCGCAGGTGAGCAGCCATCCGATCACTCCCCGCTCCGACCGGGACCGGCCGCGGCCCCGTCAGGCAGCCCGCGGCTCCGGTCCAGGAGCTCCTTGTACAGGTCGTCGATCTCGCGCACCAGCCGCTCGATCCCGAACTCGGCCCTCACCCGATCCTGGCCCGCGCTCCCCATGCGCGCCGCGCGCTCGCGGTGGCGCAGGATTTGGGCGCAGGCGGAGGCCAGGGCCAGCGCGTCGCCGGGAGGCACCAGGAGCCCCGAGACTCCCTCCTCGACCACCTCCGGTATCCCGCCCACCCGGCTGGCCACGACGGGGGTCCCGACCGCCATCGCCTCGAGAAGGGTGATGCCGAACCCCTCCCACAAGGACGGCTGCACGAACACGTCGAGCGCACGCATGATTTCGGGCACGTCCCGCCGCAGCCCGGGGAACACGGTGCAGTGGCTCACCCCTTCGCGCGCCGCGCGCTCCTCCAGGTCGGTCCGCGCCGGTCCGTCGCCGACGATCGCGAACCGGACCCTGGGCAGCTCGCGCAACAGCAGGCGTGCCGCCGCCAGGAAGACGGCGAGCCCTTTCTTCGGTTCGACGAGCCGTCCCAGCGTCCCGACCAGGAGGTCGTCCGCGGACGCTCCCAGCTCCCGGCGGACGCGCTCGCGCGCGGCCGTGTCGGGAAGCACGTCCGGGATCTCGATGGCGTTGCGCAGCGTGCGCACCACGCCCGGTCGCAGTCCGAATGAATGGATGGCCTGGCGCCGCACCTCCTCGGAGCAGGTGGTCACGGCGTCCGACAGCGGGGCCGTGATCCGCTCGGCCAGGCGCTGGTACCAGCGCATCCAGCCGAAAGTGTCGTGGTGCGTCGTGACCACGACGGGCACCGAGGCAAGCCGGCCGATGATGCGCGCCACGAGATTGGCCCAGAACAGGTGGCCCCGGAGGATCTGGATGCGATCGCGCCGCAGGATCGACAGCAGCCTCCCGAAGGCGTGCAGGTCCCAGAGCCGCCGGGCGCCGAGCGCCAGGGCCCTGACACCGCGCGCCTCCAGCTCGTCTCCCAGGAGCCCCCATCCCTTGAGGCAGGCCACCGTGACCTCATAGCCGTCGCGCTGTAAGCGCGGCGCCGTCGTCAGGATGAGCTGCTCGGCACCTCCGACCGTGAAGCCGACCGTCAGGATCAGGAGGCGCGGCCGGCCGGCGTGGCCCGCCGGGACCGGACGGGCGGCGGCCGGCTCCTCGGGGTCGTCCGCTGGCGCCACGGGCCTGGGACGGGAGGCGTTCATCGCTTCCTCTCCAGGATCTCCCTGTACAGGGCCTCAACGCGCGCCGCGACGGCCTGAAGGGAGTAACGCGCGCGCGCGCCGCGCGCCGCCGCCTCGCCGAGCCGCCGCGCCGCGTCGCCATCGCGCAGCAGGCGGACGACCGCGGCGGCGAGCGCTGCGGGGTCTTGGGGCGGAACGAGCACGCCGGTCGCCCCGTCCTGCACCACCTCGGGGATCCCGCCGACTCGGCTGGCGACGATCGGCAGCCCCGCCGCCATGGCCTCCAAAAGGCTGATTCCGAACCCCTCGTAAATCGACGGCTGCACGAACAGGTCGATCGCTCCGAGCAGGGCCGGAACGTCGCGCCGGAATCCGAGAAAGACGGCGCGGTCCGCGATCCCCAGTCGCAGCGCCTCCGCCTCGAGCTCACGGCGCGAGGGACCCTCCCCCGCGAGGACCAACCCGCCCCGCGGGAACGCCGCGAGGATCGCGGGCAGGGCCCGCAGCAGGACGGCCTGTCCCTTCTCGGGCGACAGCCGGCCGACCGCGCCGAGGAGCGGATCGAAAGCGGGCAGCCCCGGTGCCTGGCGCGCCTGCGGGCGCGGCACGACGCACGATGTCTCGTCGATCCCGTGGCCGATGACGACCATCTTGCGGCGCGGCAGGTGCTCGGTTTCCTCCAGGAAAGAGGCCAGTCCCTCCGAGACGACGATCACCGCGTCCTCCATCGCGTAGGCCAGGCGCTCGAGGACCATGAACGGGTAACGCCTCCAGGTCCGGCGGGTGCGAAATTCGTCGGGGGCGTGCTTGGTCGCGACCACGCAGCGCGCGCCACCCAGGCGGCCGGCAAGGGCGCCGTAGAAGTCCGCCACATCCATGTGAGTGTGCACGATGTCGATCCGTTCGCGCGCCACGTAGCGCACGAGACGCAGGAAACAGGCGGGATCGAGCTTGGCGCGCATTCCCATCGGCACGACATCCGCCCCGGCCGCCCGGAATTCGTTCTCCAACACCGGCTCACCCCGCAGCCAGGCGACACGCACCTGGTAACGACCCGGGTCCAGGACGGAGATCAGGCGCAGCACGGAGATCTCCGATCCGCCGGGGAGCAGCGTCGCGAGGACGTGCAGGACGCGGATCGGCGCGTCCCCGGCCCCGGCGGGTCCGGCCCGGTGGACGCGCGGACGCGCCCCGTCCGTGGCTCTCGCGGCGCCGGTTTTCACCTCAGACCTCCCGCGGCCCGCGCCGCCGGCCGCGCGTGGAGCGAGGCGATGGCCGCCTGTAGGACTTCGAAGCGCCGGTCCCAGGTGTTGCCGTGGATGAACGCCCGACGCTCCGAGCGCGCGTGCTCTCCTCCGGGGCCGTCGTTCTCGTCGCGCGCGTCCACGAGGGCGCGCGCGAACTCGTGCGCCGTCGCGGCCAGCCGGAGAGGCGCGCCCATCGCGGCCGTCTCCTCCAACGGCGTGGCCACGACCGGCAGGGCGGCGGCGCAGTACTCGTACACCTTGAGCGGGTGGATGGCATGCGTCATGGCATCGAGAACGAAGGGAACCATGCCGGCGTCGGCGGCGCGCAGGTACGACGGCAGGTCCGCGTAGGGGCGCGGCCCGAGGGCGCGGACATTCCGCAGGCCGCGCAGCGGACCCAGGCCGGTCCGCGCCGGCCCGACGAGCAGGAAGGTCCAGTCGGGGAGGAGGCGCGCCGTGGCCGCCAGGAGATCGAAGTCCAGCCAGCGATCGATCGCCCCGGCGTAGATGGCCCGCGGCCTCGGAAGTCCCCGCAGATCCTCCGGTTCGGCAGCCACTCCGCGTTGGAAGGCTTCCGGATCGCAGGCGTTGGGAAGGTGGAGGACGCGGCGCGCCCCCATGGCGCGGGCCCGCGTCGTGAGGCTCCGCGCCGTCGCCAGGACGAGATCGGCGCGGCGGCAGACTTCCCGCTCGAGCCCGGGGAACGTGCGCGGCGTATCGGGAAACGCCGCCGTGTCGTCGCTCATGCGGTAGATCGCGACGTCGTGCCGCACCTCGTCGAGGAGCGCCAAGAACGGACTCCCGGTGGACAGCCACAGGATGTCGACGCGCTCGAAGCCGGCGCGGGCCAGAACACTCCTGAAGCGGGGCACGGTCGCGCGCAGCGTGGTGCGGTGCATGAACGGGAGGTCGAAGAGCGGGTACGGGCGGTACGGCAAGAGCGTCATCGGGGCGTAGGCGAACATGCGGCCCTCGCGCAGGGTGTCACCGCCGCGCCGCCACAGGCCGAGGCGCCTTCGGGTCTCGTCGTTACTCTTGAGGAAGTTCAAAGGCGAGAGCGGACCGACGCACCAGGCGAGGCTGGCGCCCTGGCGCAGGAAGCGCTCGGCGTAGTGGTGCCCGCCGACGCGGATCGCGGCGCCCGGGGCGAACGCCTCCCACATCAGGACCTTCATCGCTCCCCCCTCACCGCTCGGGCCAGTGCGAAGGTGGCCCGCATCGCCGCCTCGATCTCCGGAAGCGTGATCACCTCGTTGGGCTCGCCCCGCAGGGCCCGGCCGATCTCCTCCCACTGACGGGCGAATCCCTTGTCCTGCCGCCCCAGGTCGAGCGACCCGCCCGGCCGGCCGAACACATGGAGGCGGGTGAAATCGTCCAGGACGAGGGCGGCTCCTCCCTTGAAGATCTCCACCCGTTCCTTCGGCAGTTCCGGATCCCCCAGTCCGGTGTAGGTGAGGACGGCGCGCGATCCGCCGGCGAGCTCCAGGATCGCGGCGAACGAATCGCCGTTGACCACGCGGGATCCGTCAGGCGGCAGCGCCGACGCCCGCACGGAGAGGAGCGCAGGGGCGCCCGCGAGATGCAGGATCAGATCGAGGAAGTGGCAACACTCCCCGACGATGCGACCGCCTCCCTGCGCCGGATCGTGCAGCCAGTGTTCGGGTGGCAGAGCGCCGGCGTTCACCCGGTACGTCACGAGGGCCGGCCCCGGCAGCCGCGACAGCACCTCCCGTGCCCGCCGCACGATCTCGCTGTACCGGCGGTTGAAGCCGACGGCCAGGAGACGCCGCGCCCGGCGGGCCTCCGAAAGGAGCGGGGCGATTTCGGCCTCTTCGAGACACAACGGCTTCTCCACCAGGACGTGTTTTCGAGCGCGAAGCGCCTCGAGCGCCTGCGGCGCGTGCAGATGGTGCCGGGTCCCGATGAGCACCAGGTCGACCGAGGCGTCCTTCACGATCTCCAGCAGGTCGGTCGTGGCGCGCCCAAAACCGAAGCGCCGCGCCGCGTCGCGGGCGTTGAGCGGCGACGCCGTGGCGACGACGCGCAGTCGGCAGCCGCGCGCGCGCTTCACGATCGGCAGATGGACCGTCTTCACGAAGCTCCCGGCGCCGCAGACGGCGACGCCCACCTCGCGCGCGCCGGCGGGAAGAGGCTCGAACGCGTCCGGTGCCGTGGCCGCTTTCGACGACCCCGCTCCCGCACCATCCGCAGGGGGCCTGCCGGTGCCGGGGGCCGCTGCGGCGGCGGCCGCAGGAGCCTCCGACGCCGACGGATAGCGCAGCAGGACGCCGATCGGCCGGTCACCGGTCGATTCATCATCGATCGTCGCGTACGCCGAGGCCGCCTCCGCGAGCGGGAAGACCCGGTCGATGAGCGGGCGCAGCGCCACCCTGCCGTCGCGCACCAGATCGAGGAAGGCCGCCATGTTGCGATTGAGCGTAAAGCGGACGTACGGCGCCGGGTAGTCGATCCCTCTCTCCTCGTACGATGGATCGTAGCGCCCGGGCCCGTAGGAAGTGCTGATGAGCAGATCGAGCTCCTTCTCGTACATGAGCGACCGGTCGAGGTCGAGCCGCACGTCGCCGACGATGACCACCCGCCCCTTCCTGCGGCACAGGCGCATCGCCAGGTTCGCAACCTCCGGCGCGTTCGATTGGGCGCAGACCAGCACGGTGTCGGCGAGCAGGCCGCGCGTGACGCGCGCCACCTCCTCGCGCGGGTCGCGCGCGGCGAAGTCATAAGCCTCGAAGCCGAAGCCCCGGCCGCGCGCCGCGCGCCCCGGATCGAGATCGAACCCTAGGACGCGCGCACCTGCGGCGCGCAGGACCTGTGCCGTGAGAGCCCCGATGAGCCCCAGGCCGAGGACCACGGCGCACTCGCCGATCTGGATGCCGGAGCGCCGCACGCCCTGGAGCGCAATCGAACCCAGAGTCGTGAAGGCGGCCTCGTCGAGCGGCACACCCTCCGGCACGACCACGACCAGGTTGCGGGGCACCGAGATCCACTCGGCGTGCGAAGCGCGCCCGGCTCCGGCGCATGCCACGGGAGCGCCGGGCGGACAATCGAGGACACCGGGCCCGGCCGCCTGCACGATCCCGCTGGCGGCATACCCGGGAGCGACCGCGTGTCCTTCGCCCGCCGCGCGGATCCGCTCCCACATCCGTCCGGGCCCCTCGCGGCGCAGCAGATCGATCGCCCGGCCCAGGGTCGAAGGATCGGCGGCGCGCCCCAGAATCGATGCGGCGCCCTGGGCGTGCAGAACGGCCCTCTCCGTTCCGGCGCTCAGGACCGAGTACGCCGTGCGCACCAGGACCGCTCCCGGCTCGACGGAGGGCGCCGGCACCTCCTCCAGGATCGCCTTCCCTTCCAAAAGCAGGACCTGCTTCATGACGTCTCCGCCGCGCGCACCCCGTCCTGCCTGCGCGCCTTGAGGGCGAAGCGCCCGACGACCGGCAGCTTGCCGGTCCAGTCGTAGCGCACCACGGGCGCCCGCTCCACCCGGCCGTACCCGGCCGAGTACAGCCCCTCCTCCAGGAACGAGCGCGTCCCCTCGGGAAGGATGACCGGCTCGATCTCGAACTCCACCTCGCCCGCACGGAATTGGGCCTTCGGCGCGGCCCCGGAATCCACGGGCCGGAAGGGCGGCGCCAGGTGGAAGAACCACTCGATCCGATGACGCGCGCGCCCCTCCAGGCGATCTTCGATGAGGAAGCGGCGGGTTCTCTTGTTCAGCAGCACGATGCGGCGATGCACCACCGGGTCCTCGAGGCGCGTGTAGCCGTGGTGCAGGGCGTCCACGAGATCGAAGCCGGCGCGCGACTCGAAGCGGGCTACACGCGGCCGGTCCACCCCCGGCAGCGCGAAAGGCGTTCTGGGGATCGGGTTGATTTCCTCGCCGTCGACGCGCACCGTGTTGTGGAAGGCCGTCGACCGGAAACGGTCGCGCAGGTCGAGGTCGGGCGTGTAGCACCCGGTGCCCGGATCGACGACCAGGTCCCGGCCGCAGGCCTGGATCTCGACCGACAGGGTGTCGTTGTGGGCGTGCGCCCCCAGACCCTCCAGGCCGACCGACCCGGCGTCCACGAACGCGTACAGATCCTCGTGGCGCAGAACCACGCTGCCAGAAGCGGCGAAATGGCGCCCGGTGACGGTGACCCGCGGCGCCGCAGAGCACCTCTCGAGCCGCCTGGCGCACTCCTCCCCGAAGAGCCAGAACGCCTCCTCCCATCGCTCCCCTGACAGGACGAACAGCGCGTCGTCGTCGAAGACACACGCCGCGACCGCCAGCAGGTGCCGGTGGTCGCGCCGGTCCGCGTCGTGCTCGCCCAGGATCTGCAGGCGGCCGTCGTCGTTGTCGCCGACCTGCGGCGCCAGTCCATCCGGCTTGATATAGTGGGCCGTGTACTCGACCATGCCCCGCACGCGCTGGCGCAGCGCCGGCAGCCGGAAGCCGGAGCGCTCCAGAACGAGGAGCGAGAAGAGCGCCATCTCGGTCATCAGCCGGTGATAGGACGTGGAGGCTTCGAAGTCCACGCCGTCCGAATATGTCTGGCGCTCGCCTTCCCGGGCGATCTCCGTCACGGCCATCCCCTTCCAGACGTCGGCCTCGGGGGCGCCGCGGAACAGGACGCCCAGGAACAGAAGCCCGACCAGGTCGGCGAAATAGTGGTTGCTCGTGACCGGCCCGCCGTTTTCGAGGTTGGCGGCGACGAAGCGTCCGTGCACGAACAGGGAGCGCAGGAAGGCGGACGCGAACGGACGGTCCGCCAGGATCTCCGGGCGGAAAAACGCGTAGGCCCACACCCAGTTCACGGCCCGGATGGCGACGTCCATCGTGCAGGTCCAGTTCACCCCCCGCCCCGGACGGTTCTCCGAGATCCAGTCGAGCACCTGAGCGCGGAACTCTTCGTAGTAGCGGCGGTCGCCCGAGAGCCAGAGCGCCTGGCCCAGGACCGGCAGGTGCTGGAACCGGGACAGTTCCCAGGGCACCTTCACGTCCGCCCCCTCGCCGAAATCATCCTCGAGCCCTGAACGCAGGTCCTCGAAGTGCGCCCGTGAATCCCACACGCGACCCGACTTGAAATCGGCGTGCCAGGAAAGCCTCGGCCCCAGGTCCTTCGGTCCCGAGCCGAGAAGATCGAAGCGATGCGCGCAGATCGAGTCGGCGCGGGCGAGGATCCGCGACCGCCGCTCCGGATAGCGCTCCCCCAGGAACGCGGCCGCGTAAGGACGTGCCAGATCGCCGACCGGCAGCCGATCACGGTCGCGTCCGGCCGCGGACAGGAACTCTTCGAACGTGCCGAACCGGCCGCCCAGATCGCCCAAGAGCGCGTTCTCCGTGGGGAGGGCCAGGCGAGCCCGGTCCTGGAAGCGGCGCACGGCCCGCCCGAAGTACCGGCGCAGATCGCGCGCCGCCCCGAACGGGACAGAGAAGGCCCGGATCAGCTCCATGCCACGAGCCTCACGCCGCCTCCCGGGCGATCCAGTGGTCGTACCAGCGGCTCAGGTTGTAAAGCGTCCACAGATGCCACGAGTGATCCCGCGAGGACGCACGATGCGCCAGGAACAGTCGCTCCACATGGTCATAGTCAAGAAGATTTTCCTGCCGCAGCCTCGAGTGCATCACCGCCGAGAAGGCCTCACCGTAGAGCTCCCCGCGCAGCCACTCCTTGACCGGCGCGCCGAACCCCTGCTTGGGACGGTGGATGATCTCGTCAGGCAGGATCCCGGTCATCGCCTTCTTGAGCAGGTACTTCGTCCGCCCGCCGCGGATCTTGAGATCAGTCGGCAGACGCATGGTGAACTCGACCAGGGCATGATCCAAAAACGGCACGCGCGCCTCCACCGACGAGGCCATCGTGATCTTGTCGACCCGCATCAACAGGAGCTCGGCCAGGCGGTTGCGCAGCTCGAGGTAGATCATCCGTTTCCCGAAATCGTCGTCCTGCAGGCGCCTCGTGGCCTGACGGTCGATCCCGAGCACCACGTCGTGCGAGTTGAGGCCGTCGATCCTGAGTCGCGCGTCCAGTGACAGGGGCCGCCGCTTCTCCTCCTCGCGCCAGGCGATCGCCCCGCCCCAGAAGAACGTCTCTTCGCGCGCCGCCGAGCGTAAGAGGTCCAGGCGATCGCCGCCGCGATGCAGGAGAAACGCCAGGCCGCGCGCCCCTTCGTACGCCGCCCGGCGTACCGCCCGCGGCAGCTTCATCAGCCGCCGGAAATAGCGCGCCTGGTTCCGGTAGAAGCGCACGTAGTGGTCGTATCCGAAAAACTGCTCGTCGCTGCCCTCCCCGACCTGCACGACGATCGTGCCGGTCTGGCGCGCCAGCCGCGCCACGTAGTGCAGGGGCACGCAGACCCAGTCGGCGATCGGCTCATCCTGGTGGAAGATGAGATCCGGCATGAAGTCGAGAAGGTCGCGCGAGCCGATCTGCACCTCGTGGTGATCGGTCGAGAACAGCGCCGCCACCTTGCGGGCGTAGTGGAACTCGTTGTAGGAAGGGTGGTCCTTGAAGCCGACGGAGAACGTGCGCACCGGGCGGTTCATGACGCGCGCCATGAGCGCCACGTTGGCCGAGGAGTCGAGACCGCCCGACAGGAAGACGCCGAACGGCACGTCGGCCATCATGCGCTTTTCGATCGCCCGCCCCAGAAGGTCGCGGACGCGTGCGGCGCTGTACTCTTCGTCCTCGTAACGCGCACCTTCTTCCGGAGGCGCGTCGAGCGGGTCCCAGTAGGTCTCGGCGCGGATCGCCCCCTTGCGATCGATGGTCACGCGGGTGGCGGGGGGGATCTTGTGGATCCCCTGGAACAGCGTCCGCGGCGCCGGGGCGGCGATGAACGTCAGGTAGTGGTAAAAGGCGGCCAGGTCGATGCGCCGCGACACGCGCGGGTGGGCCAGGATCGCCTTGATCTCCGATCCGAACAGGATCGTCCCCGGCAGAACGGCGTAGTAGAGCGGCTTGATGCCGATCCGGTCGCGCACCAGGAGGAGCTCTCCCTTGCGCGCATCCCACAGACCGATGGCGAACATCCCCTCCAAAAGGCGCACGAAATCGGCGCCCTCCTCCTCGTAGAGGTGCACCAGCGTCTCGGTGTCGGTGCGCGACCGGTAGGTGTGCCCTTTCCTCTCGAGGTCGACTCGCAGCCGCGCGTGGTTGTAGATTTCGCCGTTGAAGGTGATCCAGACGCTCCCGTCCTCGTTCGACATCGGCTGCCGGCCGGCCGGGGAAAGGTCGACGATCGACAGACGCCGGTGGCCCAATCCCACGCGGCCATCGGGTGAAATGTAAGTGCCGGCGTCATCGGGGCCGCGGTGCGTCATGGTGTCCCGCATCCGGATGAGAGTGGTCTCCTCGACCGGACGCTGGTTCGCGCCGAACTCAAAAACCCCGCAGATCCCGCACACCGCCCGACTCCGTCATCTCAAATCGTGTGAACGACTTGCGAAAGGCCAATATAGTCCCCGCCTGAGGGCTTGTCCACAATTTGACGGAGGCGCGGCAGAACCCTCAGGAGGGTTTGGCCGAGGGCCCACTGTCATTCAGAACGGCTGCCAGGCGCTCTCTCTCGACCCGGGCATCCATGACGATGTCCCGGGCGTAGCTGCTGTCCGGCACGTACGCGGTCAGGGCCACGAGGGTCGCTTCGGCCTGCTTCAGGGAGACCCGCGCTTCCGTGCGCCGACCCATGTCCAACAGGATGGACGCCTCGAGAACCCTTGCCCGAAGGAAGCTCGGCTCCAGCACGAGCGCTCTCTGCAATTCCTGAAGGGCCTCCCCCGGCAGCCCCATATCGTGGAGGTGGCTCGCCAGCTCCAGGCGCGGGCGAGGATCAAGCGGCGCCAGTCGGACACCCTCCCGGTAAAGCGCGACGGCGCGCTCGCGAGCCTTCGTGTCGTCGAACAGCCGCGCGGCGAAGCGTGCCTCGAGGCGCGCCAGGTGGAGCGGAAAGCGATAGTCGATCGGCTTCAGACGGCGCGCCTCGAGGAGATCGGTGGCGGCCCGGGCGTATCCCTCGGGGGTGAGCGGCCCGGAGTTGAGGATCGCCATGGCCAGATCGTTCCGATAGTCCGGGTGCAGCGGATTGAGGGCGGCTGCCCGCACCATGTGGGGCAGACCGGACGGCCCGAGGTCGAGAGCCATCACCGCTTCGCGGTGGGCCCAGTAAGGCAGCAGAATGCCGATGGCAAAGAGGTAGACCGCGATCGTCGCGCCGACGAGACGCGCAACGGGCGAGCGTCGCCGGCCGGCTGAAGACCGCCCGGCTCGGAGGCGACGCATGGCGGCCACGGCCGCGCCCGCAAGGAGCGCCGGGACGATCGTCAGAACGGGGCGGACCTGGAGATCTTCCACGCACCCCTGCACCAGGAGCGCCAGCACCACCAGGCCGACGCCAAGGAGGACACCGTTCTCATCGGCACGCGCGCGAAGGAGCAGGAGGGTCCCGCCGAGGAGCGCCGCCAGGATCGACGCCGCGGCCGGCACACCCGCTTCCGCCGCCAGCGTCAGGAAGCCGCTGTGAGCGCCCTGAAAATTGCGGCCGTAGCGCACCGGCCCGCTATCGACCGGGAAGTTGAACCGCGTCGAGACGTGCGGAAACATTCCGGGGCCGAACCCGAGAAGCGGCCGCTCGGCGATCATCGCGCTGGTGGCCTTCCAGATGGCCACGCGGGCGTAGCGGTACGGATCGTTGGAGCGCGCGAAACGCGCTCCCAGCACGCCCACGGCACCCAGGGCGCACACCAGAAGGGCGCCGATCATGATCGTCCTTCCCCGTGGGGAGAAGACGCGGAATCCGCGGACTGCGAAGACCAGGAGGGCCGTGAGGAGGGCGGCGATGGCTCCACGCGATTCCAGGAGGAAGACTCCCAGGAGATGGAGCGCGGCGACGCCGCCCCACAGCGCACGCGTACGCCGCGTCGCGGAAGGGGCGCAGGCGGAGGTCAGGGCCAGGAAGAGGCCCACGTTCAAGTAAGCCGCCAGGTGATTCCGGTTGAAGAACGACCGGCCCGCCGCCAAAGCGCCCCCGTGCCCGTAGCGCAGAAGGGCCAATAGCGCCTGCAGTGACGTCGAAGCGACCACCAGCGCTCGCAGTCGATCGAAGTCCCGGTCGTCCGGGCCGGCGCGGACCGCCGACACGAAGAGGGCGAACGGAACGACCAGATCCAGCGCTCCGAGCGCCGCGGCCAGGGGGTAGGACGCCCCCAGCGCCGAGACGAGAGCAAGCGAAACGCCGGCGCCCGCGAGAGCCGCGAAGCGCGCCCAGGGATCCGCCAGGACCGCCATCGACGGAAGAGGAGGCGCCGCCTGTCCGATAAAGACCAGGACGACGCAGAGAAGGGCCAGCGTGTGCAGGATGAAGAGAGCCAGAGGCTCGCGCCCTCCCTGGCCGAAGGGGGCCAGAAGAACGATCGCGCCTGCGAGCACGAAGGCCAGGCGCCGGCTCACGGTCCCCTCCTTGCATCCCTCACCGCATTCGGCAGGCGATAATTCGGCTTGAGCGGAAACAGCAGGTGCGCGGTGAACTGCTCGCGATAGGCGGGCGCCGTCGAGCCCGCGGCACGGAGGTAGAGCGACAGGTCGTAGTGCAGGATCGCCGACTCGGGGTCGAGGCGGACGGCGCTCTCCGCCTGGCGCTCGCCTTCCCGCCGCAGCGCCTCATCGTTCATCCCGTGCGTCAAGACCCACTCCCCGATGAAGGCGCGCGGCACAGGATCGTCGGGCCGCGTGCGCGCCGCGCGTCGCGCCAGCGCGAGCGCTTCCTGCGTGTTTCCCTCGCCCGCGGCGGATCGCGCCTCCTCGAGGAGACCTTCCGCCCGGGAGGAGAGGAGCGCGTGCCCCAGGAACAGGGCCAGCACCGCGGCCGCGGGGAGGGCGTGCAGGACGGCGATTCCTCCGCGACGGCGTGCGGCGACGTGCGGCGCACGCTCCGGCGGCCCGGCGGCATCGCCCGGCCCGAAGCCCAATCCGATCAGGATCGCCGCGGGGATCGCCACGCCCGGCAGGAACGCCGTGAAGTCAACCAGGTTGTGGACCAGGAAGGCGGCGCCTGCGGCCAGGAACGGCAGGACGTCTTCGCGCCTGCGCCAGGAGCGGCGGAGCCGGGCGGCGCAGGCGAGAACGAAGCCGGAGAGCGGTACGATCGACCACAATCCCCAGCCGGAGATGATTTGAAGATACGAGTCGTGGGCGAAGCGCGTTTCGTTCATCCCGGCGCGCAGGTAGTGCGGATAGAACGTGCCGAACGACCCGGGTCCCGTGCCGAACAGCGGGTGGTCGCGGATCATCTCCGTGGCCGCCTTCCAGTTGCCCGCGCGCAGCAGGAGCGGGTCGCCACCGGGCGCGCCCACCTCGTCGCGCCGGGCTTGGAGAAACAGCAGGGCGATCAAGACGGCGGCGAGCGGCACCGCCCCGAGCAGGATTCCGCGACGCCGCGGTGCTATGACCGGGAGCGACAGGACCAGCGAGACCGAGGTCGCGGCCAGCCCGCCGATCGATCGGGTCAGGAACAACGCATAGGACTGCAGGAACGCCGCGGCCACCGCCGTTCCCCGCTGCCACGGATCCGGACAGCGCCGCGCCCGCAGCAGCGTGAGGGGCAGCGTCAGAGCGAAGAAGCCGCCGAGCGCCGCGGGAAGCGTGAAGGGCCCGGACGGCCTTCCGGCCTGCAACCGGGCGAGAACGTAAGGAGACGCTTGATCGGACGCGGCCAGGAGGCCCCGCAACTCTTCGGGATAGGTGACGTGGTGCTGCAGAACGGCCAGAAGGGCCGCGACGGATCCCAGGGCCACGAAGAGGCCCGCGACCATGTCGCCGGCGCGTCGGTCGGGGGCGAGCGCCCTTCCCAGGAGCACGGCGAGGATGAGTGTCAGCGCGGCGCCCGCCTCGTCGAGGGCGCGTGCCCGGCAGGAAGCGGTGGCCACGGCCGCCAGCGCGAGCGGGATGAGGCCCGCCGTCCACGCCGGCAGAAGCGGAAGACCTTCCGCCCGGAGCCACGCCAGGCAGCCCGCCGCCGCCAGAAGAACCCTGCAGACGCCCTCCGACCACGCGTACGTCTCCGGCGGCCTCAGAACCGCGAGCGCCAGGAGCGCGCAAGCGAGCGCCCGCAGCAGGAGGCGATCCCTGTTCAGGCGGCCTGCGTCAGGAGGCTCGTCGGGCCATTCGTCGGGCGGCATGGCCGGCCCCTCCACGATGACGGGAACAGTCGACGTCCGAAGAAAAAAAACGGGCGGCGCCGTGAAGCACCGCCCGCGTTGTCTTCGGCCCAGGGATCTTTAGGTCTGGGTACCCTGTGGCCACTGGAAGAACTGACCGTTGGCGAACAGGATGTCGCAGTTGAAGTCGGTGGTCTGACCTCCGCCCTGCGCGCCCTGAGCACCGTCCTTGGCAGAACTGGTGATCGTGTACTGCGTGCCCGTGGCGCTCGAGTCCATGTCCCAGGCGTTGTTCCAGCCGTCGGTCGTCGGAACCGTCTTGATGTAAATCGGCGACACGTGGCTGCTGATGGTCGCGGCCGGCGCGTTGGCCAGGTTCTTCGGGTAGAAGTTGTTGTCCACCGCGTAGGACTCGACCGCCGTGCCGATGGACCGCATGTCGGCCATCGTCCTCTTCTGTTTGCCCCTGTCGATGGCGTTCAGCAGGTTCGGGATTGCGATAGCGGCGATGATCCCGATGATGGCCACGACGATCAGGAGCTCGATCAGTGTGAAGCCTTTTTCCTTGCGCATTCGGGTAACCTCCTTTCGGCACCCTACTAACAGCAAGCGCGATGCCACCCGAATGTGCGTCCTGAAGGCCCGCCGCAAGTGCCGGAGTCACGCGAATTTACCCATGCGATCTCGAATCTGTCGCAGCCGGTCCGGCGCGCGAGGCGCCCGATAGTAACAAGTTTCGTCAGGTCGAACGACGCCGGCTGACACTCCGCGTCACCCGCCCGCGGGCGCCCGGTCCGGCGGGGTGTTGAGCCCTTGCGCCAGACGCCCGAAGGTCGCGAGGAGCGAGCGGGCACGCGCGCATCCGGGATCCTCGCTCAGCTTTCTCCGCAGCTCTCCCAGGATGGGGCCCAGGGCCTCGTGTCCGGTCACGACGCCGGCGTACAGGTAGCGCCAGTCTTCGGGCTGGATCGCCCGGTACTCGTGGCGCGCGATCACGGCGGCATTCTCCTGCGACCGCCGCACCACGATCATCGCGTCGTCGTCCCAGTAGACCAGCGCCCAGGCATCCTTCGGAAAGTGGTTGACCGAGAAGGCCCGCTCGAACATGTCCCCCGGCCGGCCATCCGCGCCGGGACGCACGACCCGCTCGAGCGCCGGGGCGTAACGCAGAAAGGCGGCATCGATGTCGAGCCTCGCGAGGAAAGCCTGCCAGGCGCGTGAATCGTTGAGCGAGACGAACACCTCGCGAAGGAGGACGGGGTAGATCTCGTTCCGCCCGTCGATGAACACGCGCGCCCTGGGAAATCGTCTCCAGATCAGGTATCCGCCGAACCGGACGTCGTTGTAGAGGCGTTTCCCGATGCCTTCGCTCTCGACGAAGTCCACGGCCACCCGCGGCTCGTTCCCGGGCGCAACGCCCAGACCCCACGTGATCGAAGGCGGCAGCACCGCCAAGAGAGGCACGGCGCAGAACAGGGCCACGGCGGCGATCACGAAACCGGGTCGCACGCCCCACGGGCGGGGGCTTTCATGCCGCGCCCACAGGCGAGCGCAGGCGAGCGCCACGGCGCGCGCCGGGCGGGCCAGACCGTAGGGCAGAAGGACGAAGAACAGGCCGATGTTCCGAAGGTGGGCCGCCGCCAGGATCGCCCCAAGCAGAAGAGCCGGCGTCGCGATCGGGACGATCCGCCGCGGTACGATGACGACGACCGCGACGGCCGCGACTGTGGCCAGCCAGAACAGTGGAAAGGCGGACAGATCCGGGCGGGCCCACTCGAGGTTCGGCGACGGGAGCGAAGCGAGCAGGTGCCGGACCTCGAACGGCACGGCGTAGATCCGGTATCCGTAGGGGTTCGCGCACGCGGCGAGCGCCGCGGAGAGCGCGGCCAGCAAGAGCCGCGGCGCGAACGACCGGTCGAGAGCCCCGCGCGCCCCCGCGGCCCCCAGGAAGAGCGGCCGCCGCCCGTCGATCCACGTGAGGACGGCGCCCGGCAGGAGCAAAGCCGGCGCCAGGACGGCACCGGCGTGGAGGTTCGACCCGACCGCCACGAGCAGTGGCACGAGGACGAGCGGGATGGCCCCGCCCGTGTCGCGGGCGCGCAGCACCAGGTGAATGACCAGCGGCACGAGAATGATCGTGGCCAGTTCGGGCCGCACATCCAGACGGAAGGACGACCCCACCAGGGCCGCGGCCGCCAGGACCGCGCCGCCTCCGGGACCGTGCCCCTCCCGCCCTGCGTGGGCGGCCATCAGCAGGCACAGCCCGAGAACCAGGGCGGTCTTGAGGGCGACGAGCCCTGCCGGGCCCAGGAGCGTGTGACCGGCGTACAGGATGACCTGGCACAGCCACTCGTGATCGACCCACGGCGTGCCCGCGGCTGTGAAGGAGTAGGGATCGGCGCGCGGCACCTCGTGCCGCGAGAGAATGAGATCGCCGGTCTTGAGGTGCCACCAGTAATCGTAATTCCTTATCGGAGTGAGCGAGCTGGCGAGGACGACGAGCGCCAGAAGACCGAACAGGAGCCATCGATCCCCCCGCGACGCCACCCCGCCGACGTCCTCGCCGATCACAGGCCCTTCCAGGCGGCGGCGATGCCCCAGGCGACGGTGACAAGGAGTCCGCAGGTACCCATGAGAAGCCCCGCCGCCACGCTCGCGGGACGGTATTCCATCTCGAGTTGGTGCTCGCCCGGCGGGACGGCGACCGCGCGGAACAGGCCGTCGGCCCGGAGCATCGGGACGGGGCGCCCGTCGAGCGTGGCGCGCCAGCCGGGCGCGTAGGCGTCGGCCAGGACGCCGAACCCCGGCCGCAAGGCCCGGACGCGCATCACGATCCGCTCCGGCGTCTCCTCCACGACGATCGCCTCCCCCGCGCCGGCCGTTCCCGACGACCCGTCACGTTCGCCGTCGGCGGCCACGGGCGGATCCTCGAGCAGCACCGCGCTTCTCGGATCATACCCGGGGTCCGAAAGGCCGGCCGCGAGATCGCTGCCGGGTTCCAGCCGCCGGGCCTTCGCCACAAAGCGCAGTCGCGGCACGACCGCGCGCACGCGATACAGGCGTGCCGGCGGCCGGCTGAGGCCCTCGAGGACCGGCCCCGCATCCAGTCCGGGATCGTCGAGGTGGGCGTACGACAGGAGGTAGCCGACACGGCAGGCCGCCAGGGCACGCACGCGCCCGGGGAGCGACACGGCCTCGAGGGCGCGGCCGAGGTCGGGGCCTTCTTTCAGGTCCATCCGATCGGTCGATGCATCGAGGGCCGTCGGCACGCCGTCACGGTGACCCGTCATCAGCGCGTACACGAAGCGATCGTACCTGTACCCCCAGACCAGCTCGTCGGTGCCGGCCCGGACGCTCAGATCGGGGGGACGCGACGCGTGGTGCAGTCGGGGGCTCGCGGCGCCCGTCCCGACGACCGGCCGAAGAGGCGAGGGGGCCCGGAGCCAGCCGGCCGCGGCCGTCGAGCGAGCCGGAGAAGTGGCCAGAGCCAGCGACAGCGACGACAGCACGACGACGGCCAGCGCCGCGGCACGTGCCCGCGCCTCCTGGGGGCGCCGCAGGAGGTAGAGCGCAAGCGCCGCCAGCACCGCGGTCTCGCCGAAGGCCCACAGTGCCGAGCGCAGGATCGCCCCTCTCACCACGGTGCCCTCGTCCGCGTCGAGAAAAGAAACCGGCACTGCGGCCAGTCGGACCAGGAGCGCGTCGGCGAAGCGCGCAGTGGCCATAAGCGAGCACAGGAGGAACGCCGATGCCGCCGCGCCAGTGAGGCCGAAGGCGGCGCGCCGCGACGGCGTCGATGCGATCAGGTGCTGCAAACCGTATCCCGCGAGGATCGCGACGGCGAACAAAAAGACGAGGACGAAGCGCTCCGGGTAGCGCACCTGCCTCGCGAGGGCGAACGTCCCGAAGAGTCCTCTGTACAGGGCGCTGTTCTGGCCGAGGGCCAAAAGAAGCGCCAGGGCCGCGATCACGCCCAGCGCGCGCCGTCGCCCGAGCTCCGGGCCGCGGTGCCAGACCCCGATGCAAGCGAGCAGGCAGGGGATCGCGCCGAGGTAGAGGGACAGTAGAAACGGGTACCGCCCCTCGAACAGGAACCCCCCCCACCAGGAGACGGGCGAGAGCCGGGTCGGGTCGCCGAACAGCCCGGGAACGATCATCTCGAGCAGACGTGCCGGGAGGAGCGACCACTTCAGTCCCTCGGCGGCCCCGAAGCCCGCCCCGCGCTCCGCCAGCCGCACCAGCGCGCAGGCCGGGACGATCTGGACGGCGGCCACGAGCGCCGCGACGAGGAGGACCATCCCGAAATCCCGAAACCCGGAACGGTTCAGAAGCGCACCCGGTCGCAGCCCCGGCTCCGTCGCCACGAGCGCGAGCCCGACAAGAACGAGGGCCGCGAGGCAAGCCGGCTCCGCGGCGATCAAGACGACCGCGGCGCACAGAGCGGCGGGCGCCAGGAGCCACCTCCGTCCCGGCGCCAGGCCGCGCAGGAGAGCCCACAGGCCGATCGGCACCCAGGCCGCAGCCGACAGGACATTCTGCATGCTGGCGAGTGAGGCCGCCGGCCCCGACAGCGACAGGACCGCGGCGACGAGGACGGCGGCCTCGTGTCCCAGCCGGAGGGCGCGCGCCAACAAGTATCCTCCCGCGGCCAAAAGCGCGAACTGCAGGACGATGGAGGCGACGAACGCGACATCGAAGGGCAGCACGAAGAACAGGAGCGTGATCGGGTGCAGGACCTGCGCGTTCGGGTTCGCCAGGAGCGGCGTCCCGCCGCCGTGATAGGGGTCCCACAGCGGGAGGGATCCCGATCGCAGCCGTTCGGTGACGAGCGCCCTCACCGGATCATGGTTCTGGGAGATGTCGCGCAGGTAGAAGAGACGTCCCGCAAAAGCCCCGTGAAAGGCGAGAAGGAGCGCGAGACCCAGAAGGATCGCCGGCTGCGCCTTGCGGAGCGGACCGGCGCGCCACTGTCCCGCGGATTGCATGGCCGGCACCCGCCTCCTGGAAGACCGTCGTGCGACCGGGTGGAACCGGCGCTCGGGAGGTTCCGCTCCGGTCCCCGGCTGGATCCACGGCTAACCGACGTTCGCTCGCGCTTCCTTACGATCGGTCAGCCGGTACTTCTTGGCGAAATAACGGAACGAGCGGAAGCTCATGCCGAGGATTTCGGCGGCCCGGGTCTGGATCCCCTGCGCCCGCCGCAGCGCCTCCTCCATGTAGTGCTCGCGCAGACGCTCGAGCTGGCGCTCGAGGTCGATGCCCCCGTCGGACAGGACGATGGCGAACTCGGGCGCAGGGCGGCCGCCGCTGCGGACCTCACGCGACAGGCTGTCGGCGGTGATGGCGTCGGTCGCCTCGAGCGCCACGGCGCGCTCGATGACGTTCTCCAGCTCGCGCACGTTGCCGGGCCAGTCGTGATCCGTCAGGCGGCGCATGGCCTCCTCGCTGATGCGGGTGATCTTCTTGCCCATGATGCGTCCGTACTTGACCAGGAAATGAAGCGCCAGCTTCGGGATGTCCTCCGGCTTCTCGCGCAGGGCCGGCATGCGAATCTGGATGACGTTGATGCGGTAGTACAGGTCCTCGCGGAATCGCTTCTGCCGCACCAGCTGCTCGAGGTCGTGGTTGGTCGCCGCCAGGACGCGGACGTTGACCTCGATCTCGTCGGTGCCGCCGACGCGCCGGATCCGGCGCTCCTGCAGGACCCGCAGCAGCTTGATCTGCATCGCCGGCGTGGTATCGCCGATCTCGTCCAGGAAGATGGTGCCGCCGTCGGCCACCTCGAACAGCCCCTTCTTGGCGGTCACGGCGCCCGTGAACGACCCGCGCGCGTGCCCGAACAGCTCGCTCTCCAGAAGCTCATCCGGCAGGGCGCCGCAATTGATCGACACGAACGGGCGGTCCTTGCAGGGGCTCTTGGCGTGAATGGCCCGGGCCACCAGCTCCTTGCCGGTGCCCGACTCGCCGGAGATCAGGACCGTGCTGTTGGTCGGCGCGATCTTGGCGATCAGATCGAAGACCTCGCGCATGCGCGGGCTGTCGCCGATCATCTCGTCGAACCGCAGCTTTTCCTTCAGCTCCCGCTTCAGCGCCCGGTTCTCGTTCTCAAGCCTTCGCTTCTCAATCGCGTTGCGGACGACGGTCTTCATCTCCTCGACGTCGAACGGCTTGATGATGTAGTCGTAGGCCCCGAGCTTCAGCGCCTCGATGGCGCTCTCGGTCGAGGCATACGCCGTGATCATGATCACCGGCGTGTCGGGATTGGCGGCCTTGGTCTGCTTGAGGATCTCGATCCCCGACTTCCCGGGCATGGCGATGTCGCTGATCACCAGGTCGAACTCGCCCTTGCCGACCAGCTCGGAGGCCTTGTCGGCCGACTCGGATGCCACGACCGCGTACCCCTCCTTCTTGAGCATGATGGAGAGGAAGTCCCTCATCCCCTTCTCGTCATCGACGATCAGGACGCGGTCCATCGTCGCTCCTCGCGCGCCGCCTGCGTCGTCGCTTGGCGCGCCAGCTGCATGGTGACCTCCGTGCCGGAGCCCCTGCGGCTCTTCACGCGGATGCGCCCCCCATGCTCTTCGATGATGCGGTAGACGATCGCCAGGCCCAGCCCGGTGCCGCTCGCGAACGATCCGTGGAACGGCTGGAAGTTCGTGGCGATGTCCTCCTCGGACATGCCGATCCCTGTATCGGCAAAGGTCACCGTCACCTGCCCGTCCCCCGGCCCGAAGGCGCTGACCGTCAACGTGCCGCCCTCGGGCATGGCCCTCAGGGCGTTCTTGGCGAGATTCCAGAACACCTGCTTCATCCGGTTCACGTCGAAGTCGAAGCGGATCGTCTCGGGGCGGAAGCGGGTCGCGACCCGATGGTGTGGCCGTTGCTCCTCGCTGTTCTCCAGGAGGCTCAGCGTCTCGCGCAGGACTCCCACGAGATCCGCCGTCTCCGGATGGAAGCGCCCTGGCTTGGCGAACAGGAGGAAGTCCCGGATGATCTGGTCCAGTCGCTTCGACTCTTTGATCACAATGTCCATCAGCTCCGCCGCGTCTCCCTGCGGCTTCAAGTCACGCTTGAGGACCTGCACCGACCCGCTGATGGACGCCAGGGGATTGCGCAGCTCGTGCGCCACGCCGGCCGCCATCTCTCCCAGGGCCGCCATGCGCTTCTTGAGCGCCACCTCGTCCTCCAGGGCGCGGATCTCGGTGAGGTCCTGAAAGATGAAGATCATCCCCAGCGGCGCGCCGTCGCGCTCCCGAAGCACCGAGACCGTGAACCCGAGGAACATCTTGCGACCGCGCCCGTCGTCGTAGTCCAGCTCGGAGCGGAAGCGCTTTTCGCGCTCGAGCGCCGAGCGCACGCGATCCAAGAACGGCGGCCCCTGCCCGAGGACGTCGGCGATGTTGCGGCGGACGAGATCGGTGATGGGCCGGCCGGTGATCTCCACAGCACCGCGGTTCGCGAAGGTGATCGCCCCCTCCCCGTCGGCCGTCAGGAGCCCCGAGTTCATGCTTTCGATGATGTTGTCGTTGTAGTCCCGAAGCTGCGCCAGATCGTCCCGGCGCATCTGCAGCTCCCGCCCCGTGCGCCTCAGATTCTCGGTCAGGGAGGAGGCCAGATAGGCGACCGCGAAGAACGACACCAGGTGCGCGACCAGGGAGTACAGGATGCGCACGGTGGCCGCTTCGCCCTCCTCGGCTCCGGCGGGTGCGGGCGGGAGCACGCTCCTCTGGACCAGCAGGACCATGCTCGCGTACATCAGCCAGGAGCATGCCGCCACCAGGAATCCGCCGCGTCGCACCAGCAGGATGCTGCCGATGATGATCGTCAGAAGATAGAGGAACGAGAAGGGGCTCGCAGCACCTCCGGTCAGGTAGACGAAACCCGTCACCACCAGGAGGTCGCCGATGAGCTGCGCGTAGATCTGGGGCGGGACGGCCCGCAGCATGCGCGACATGACCGCGTAGGCGATCGTCATGGCGTAGGTGACGACCGCCAGCACGTAGAACGGCTGGAGCGACAGGAGCGGGCGGTACATCAGCTCGATGACGAACGTCGAGACCATGAGGGTCGTGATGATCACGACCCTGAAGGTCATGAGCCAGTCGAGCTGCCTTCGGAGTTCCCGCTCCTGCGCTCCCATTCATGCGCCTAGGCGATCTTGCCGAGCAGGCTGAACATCGGCATGTACATCGAGATGACGATGCCGCCGATCATGACGCCGAGGAACAGGATCATGACCGGTTCGAGGAGGGCCATCAGGTTCTCGACCGCTTCGTCCACCTCGTCCTCGTAAAAGTCGGCAATCTTCGCAAGCATCGTGTCCAGCGCCCCGGTCTGCTCCCCGACGCTGATCATCTGCACCACCATCGACGGGAACACGCCGGTCTCCTCCAGGGGTCCGGCGATGGTTTTCCCCTCCTCGATGCTCTTGCGCGTGGCCATGATGGCGTCCTCGACGATGGCGTTGCCCGAGGTGCGGGCCGTGATCTCGAGACCCTCGAGGATCGGCACGCCCGACTGGATGAGGGTGCCCAGCGTGCGGCAGAAGCGCGCCACGGAGATCTTGCGCATCAGGTCGCCGAGCACCGGAATCTTCAAGGTGAACGCGTCGATCTGATGGCGTCCCTTGTAGGTCTTGTAGTACCGGTTCAGGAAGAACGCGACCCCGCCGCCCGCCAGAACCAGGAGGGGCATGTAGCGGCCCAGGAAGTTGCTGACCGCGATGGTGATCCGGGTCGGAAGCGGCAGCGTCGCCCCGAGCCCCTGGAACAGCATGGCGAAGGTCGGGATGACCTTCCACAGGATGACGACGACCACGCCGATGGCGATCGTGATGACCGCCACGGGATAGATCATCGCCGACCGCACGGCCGCCTTCAGCTTGACCGCCTTTTCGATGTATTGCGCCAGGCGCTGCAGGATGGTGTCGAGAATACCGCCCGACTCGCCGGCGGCGATCATGTTGCAGAACAGGGCGTTGAACACCTTGGGGTGCTTGCGCAGGGAATCGGCGAGGGTCGAGCCGGACTCGACATCCTGGCGCACCTGGAACAGGACCTTCTGGAAGGCGCGGTTTTTCTGCTGGGAACCCAGGATCTCCAGGCACTGCACCAGCGGCAGTCCGGCATCGATCATGACCGAGAACTGCCGCGTGAAGATGGCGATCTCCTTCTGGCCGACGCCGCCGCCGAACTTTGGAACGGCGAGCTCCTTCCCCTTCTCGGTCACCGCCGACACCAGGATCTGCTGGCGGCGAAGAAGGGCGATCACCGCTTCCTTGCTCTCGGCGGCGACCGAGCCCTCCTGCATCTTTCCCATCCTGTTCTTGCCCTTCCAGGTGTATGTCGGCATGCTGGCTCCTCGTGCGTCTCCCGGGCGCTACTTGCGGGCCGCCGAGCGCACGGCGGCGTTGCTCGCCGCGGTCGGCTGGTTGATGAGCCCCGCGCCGCGATTGATCATCTCCTGCAGCTCGTCCGGGTTGCTGCTGTGCGACAGGGCCGTGGTCAGCGTGATCTGCTTCTTGAAGTAGAGGCTGGCGAGCGATTGGTTGAACGTCTGCATCCCGAACTGGGACTGGCCCGTCTGCATCATCGAGTAGATCTGATGGATCTTGTCCTCGCGGACCAGGTTCCGGATGGCCGAGTTGGGGATCAGGATCTCCATGGCCAGGCAGCGACCCTTCCCGGAGGCCTTCGGGAGCAGCGCCTGGCACAGGATGCCCTCCATCACGAAGGAGAGCTGGGCGCGGATTTGCGACTGCTGGTGCGCCGGGAAGACGTCGATGATGCGGTTGATGGTCTGGGCCGCCGAGTTGGTATGCAGGGTGCCGAAGGTCAGGTGACCGGTCTCGGCGATGCGCAGCGCCGCCTCGATGGTCTCGAGGTCGCGCATTTCCCCGATCAGCACGACGTCCGGATCCTGCCGCAGCACCGACTTGAGCGCGTTGCTGAACGAATGGGTGTCGGCGAACAGCTCCCGCTGGTTGACGATGCAGCTCTTGTGACCGTGCAGGTATTCGACCGGATCCTCGATCGTGACGATGTGCCCCTTGTCTTCGTTGTTGATCTTGTCGATCATCGCGGCCAGAGTGGTCGACTTGCCCGAACCGGTCGGACCGGTCACGAGGATGAGGCCGCGCGGCTTGTCGCACAGATTGGCCACGACGTCGGGGAGGCCGAGATCCTGGAAGCTCTTCACCTCCCAGGGGATGGTCCGGTAGGCGGCGGCGACGGCGCCGCGCTGACTGAAGATGTTCGCCCGGAAGCGCGCCAGCCCGCGCACGCCGAAGGAGAAGTCCAGCTCCAGGTTCTCCTCGAAGCGGTGCTTCTGGTTGTCGGTCAGGACGCTGTAGGCCAGGGCCTTGGTCTCGGGCGCCGTCAGCGGGGGGAGCTGCAACGGCACCAGCTTGCCGTCCACGCGGATTTGCGGCGGAGAATTGGTCGTGACGTGCAGGTCGGTTCCACTCTGCTCGACCAGCGTCTTCACGTCAGGATCATCTCGCGCATCGCATCGGTCATCTCCATGACTTCGTACAGCCCGACTCGCCCCTTGTAGCCGGTGTTGTTGCACGTCGGGCAGCCTTTCCCCTTGAACAGCTTGACCTTCGACGCTTCGTCGGTGCCGTAGCCGATGTCGATCAGCGCCTGCGAGGGCATGTTGACCTCTTCCTTGCAGTCCTTGCACAGACGCCGCACGAGCCGCTGGGCGCAGATCAGGTGCACGGAGGTGGCCACGAGGTACGGCTCGATGCCCATGTTCATGAGCCGGTTGATGGTTGACGGGGCGTCGTTCGTGTGCAGCGTCGACAGGACCAGGTGGCCGGTGAGGGCCGCCTTGACCGCGATCTCGGCGGTCTCGAAGTCGCGGATCTCTCCGACCAGGGTGATGTTCGGGTCCTGCCGCAGGAAGGAGCGCAGTGCGGCGGCGAAGTTCAGGCCGATCTGCTCCTTCATCTGCACTTGGTTGATGCCGTGCAGGTTGAACTCGACCGGGTCCTCCGCCGTGATGATGTTGGTCTCGGGCGAGTTGACCTTGCTGATCGAGGAGTACAGCGTGTTGGTCTTGCCGGAGCCGGTGGGACCGGTGACCAGCACCATCCCGTAAGGCTTGAAGATGGCTTTCTCGAATTTGTCCAGCGATTCCTGCTCGAACCCGAGCCGGGTCATGTCCAGCATCAAATTTTCTTTGTCCAGAAGCCGCAGGACGATCTTCTCCCCGAACAGGGTCGGCAGGACCGAGACGCGGTAATCCATCTCGCGGTTCTTGCCCTGCAGCTTCATCTTGATCTTGATGCGCCCGTCCTGGGGCAGCCGCTTCTCGGAGATGTCGAGCTTGGCCATGATCTTGAGACGCGAGGTGATGGCGTCCCGCAGCTTCATGGGTGGCTGCATGATCTCGTACAGCACGCCGTCGATCCGGAAGCGCACGCGGAAGTCCTTTTCGTACGGCTCGATATGGATGTCGGACGCGCCGCGCTTGATGGAGTCGGTCAGGATGAGATTCACCAGCCTGACGACCGGCGCCTCTTCGGTCGCCGCCTCCAGCTTGGCGAGGTCGACCTCCTGCTCGTCCTCCAGCAGCTCAAGGTTCTGCTCGTTCTCCTCCTGCGCCATCTCGTCCATGACCTTCTTCAATTCCAGGGCATGGATCGAGCCGTAGTACCGGTCGATCGCCTCCTTGATAGCGACTTCGGAAGCGACCACCGGCTCCACGTTGTATCCGGTCATGAATTTGATGTCGTCCATGGCGAACACGTTGGTCGGGTCCACCATGGCGATCGTCAGGGTTGCGCCGGTGCGGCTGACCGGCATGATGAGGTATTTCTGCGCAACCTCGCTCGGGATCAGCTTGACCACGGCGTCGTCGACCTCGACTTTGATCAGATTGATTGCAGGCACTCCATACTGCTGGGAGAGGACGCGCGTGATGTCCTCTTCCTTGACGAGGCCGAGCTTGACGAGGTTCAGCCCGAGCTTGCCGCCGTTGGTCTTCTGGTACTCGAGGGCCTCCTGGAGCTTCTGCGGGGTGAGGAGCCCCGCCTTGATCAACATCTCGCCCAGTTTGACGGCCATTCAGATCCTCACCGGGATACTGCGGACGGACAGCGCTTCCTGCGTGAGCATGCGCATACTCGAGTACGGAGTGACAAATTATGTACCTGAACAATTTCTGTCAAGTGATTCCTGGAAATATGACTACAAAGATTTGACGGATCGCAGACGAATGTGTTGACAATTCTATTGCTACAGCTAAGTTACTGATAGGCAGCGTGATATCAGGGCCCAAGAGTGATGATTTCGGCCGACTGGAGTGAAGACACAGGGGTGGGGCACGGAGGTCGACGACTGTCCGGCGACTCCGGTGGAAGGAGCGACCGCATTGTCGGAAGCATCCTCTTCCTCATCGTGATCATCGTCTGGGGGGCCCGGGCAGGGGCTCGCTACGGGCCGGAGATGTACTTTGAAGGGGATTGCCCGTACTACATCTCAACCACCCTGTCGATCTGGCACGACTTCGACGTCGACCTGAGCGACCAGCTGCGCGGGGGGCTGGCGGTCCACGGACGGCAGATAGCTCTCGGGCGGAACGGTCAGTGGTACCCCAAACATCCGCTCCTCATGCCGCTCCTGACCGTGCCGTTCTACGCGCTCTTCGGGATGCCGGGGTTCGCGCTGTTCGGCGTGCTGGTCCTGGGTTCACTCGCAGTGACGCTCTTCCTCCTGGCGCGGTTGTTCGCGCCTCGACTGGCGGCGGCGGGTGGTGCCCTCCTGATGGTCGCGGGAACGTTCCTGAGGCACTACGACTACAACATCACGCCCGATCTGCTTGCGGCTTTGCTCGCGGCACTCGGACTTCTCCTGCTCCTGCGTGGCCGGGGCGTCGGGGGCGGGTGTGTGCTCGGGTTCGCGGTCCTCGCGAAGCTGACCTATCTGTTCCTGCTGCCGTTCGCCTGGGTCTACGCCTTCCTCCGCGGCGGACGCCGCGGCCTCGCGTGTTCGATCGCGGCGGCGGCCGGCCCGCTGGGTCTTCTCCTGCTTCTCAACCTCGCCCTCTTCGGCTCTCCGTTCATAAGCTCCTACGACAGGAACATTGTGCTCCAGGACGGAGCGCTTACGATCGTCAGCCACCGGGGCCAGTTCGATCAAGGCCTGCTGCACGGTCTGTCAGGCGAGCTCTTCGACCGGAATCACGGCCTCATCCCCACATCGCCCGCCCTCTGGCTCGCCGTCCCCGGCTTTGCCCTGATGCTGCGCAGGTACCGTCGTGAGGCGGTGCTCATGCTCCTTTTGGGGGAGTTCTATCTTTTCCTGTTCGCGACTTAGCGGTACTGGGCCACCACGCGTTACGGGAACCGCTTCCTGATCCTGCTTCTGGTTCTCATGGCCGCACCCGTGGCGCTGGCGCTTGAGTGGATGGCGGACCGGCTGAAGGCGTGGGTGAGCGTCGCCCGCTCGGAGCGTCGCGCGGCGGCTCAGTCCGGCTCGTAGCGCAATTCCATCGAAGTGCGCGACCCGAGCGCCCGGCGCAGGAGGGTGATGAGGTCCGAATCGGCACCGCTCCCCTCGAGGTAACTGATGACTTTGGGATTGATGTTGTAGGTGTACTCGTCCAGGCTCTCGTCGGCGAGCTCTTCGACCAGGACATCCAGCTGCGCTTCCGAGATGATTCCGACTTCGTTCTCGTTCTCGTTGTCGTAGAGCTTGATCATCGCGTCCCTCCCGAGATGCCCGCCCGGGCCGACCTCCTAAGCGCCGGGACCGCCCCGGCTCCTGAGAGTAAGAAAGTAGACCCCCAGACCGCCTGCCGCCAGCAGGGAGGCGGTGCCCCGCGCCATCCCGCCCGGTCCGCCCCCCGTCCCGCGCGCCCCTGCGTATTCCCACAGCGCGTAAAACGCGAAGAAGGCGATCGCCGCCCCGATCAGAATCCGGTGCGCCGTCAGCAGGGTCATGGCCCGGCTCCTACACTCCGAGTATGAGACGGTCGCCCAGCCACCGCGGCAGGCCTGCCCGCAGGATCTTCTCACGCGCCTCGGCGGCGGGGTACGGGACGCGATGGATCGACACCACGTCCGATGCGTCATCGAAGAGGGCGAATCCGCAGCGGGGATTGCGGTCGCGCGGCTGGCCCACCGACCCGGGGTTGATCAGGTAACGACGGCCGCGCTGGCACTCGATCACCAGCTCGTCGCCCAGGGCCGGCCGTCGGCTGATGCGGTCCCCCTCCAGGATGAAGGCGCCCGGGAAGTGGGTGTGTCCGAAGAAGCAGAGATCGAACGGCATCCCGTCGAAGCAGCGCCGCGCCTCCCCTTCCTCCAGGAGGTACCGGTCCTCGTCGAGCGGTGTGCCGTGACACAGGAACTTTCCGGAGGCGAATTCCACGGGCCCTTTCGGGAGCGCCGCGAGGAATTCGACGCTCGCCGGGGCCAGGGTCCGCCTCGTCCACAGGGCCGCCAGACGCGCCGCCTCGTTGAAGCCTTCCGCGTCCGAGAAAGATGCCGCGACCCTGTCATGGTTACCGCGGATCGCGAGAACCCCGGGCAGGTTGCGCAGGATTTCAATCACGTCGTTCGGGTCGGCGCCGTACCCGACCACGTCCCCCAGGACCAGGACCCGCTCGAATCCCAGGGGACGCGCCGCCGCAAGGACGGCCTGCAGGGCCTCCAGATTGCTGTGCAGGTCGGAAAGCACCAGGAATCGCATCAGAGGAGTCCGGCGATGCGCTCGGCGACCTCTTCGGCGGTAAGCCCCCCGGCGTCGACGTGCAGGGCGGCGGCCCGGTAGGATGGAAGGCGCCGGCGGTACAGCGCCTCCGCCTGGTTCTCGTCCTTCAGAAGCGGGCGACCCGGGCCGTCGGCGCAACGCCGCAGCGCGACCTCGAGTGGCAGCCGGATCCAGACGGCGCGTCCCATGCCATCGATCAACCGGCGGTTGTCCTCGTGGGCGTAGGTGCCGCCGCCACAGGCGACGACCAGGCGCGTTCGCCCGCGCAGCGAGGCAAGGATCTCCGTTTCCCGCCGGCGGAAGTACGCCTCGCCCTCCTGGATGAAGATCCGCGGGATGCTGCGCCGCTCCGTCCCCACGATCTCCTCGTCCAGGTCCGTGAAGTCCCAGCCCATCAGGCGGGCCAGGTGCCTGCCGACAGTGGTTTTTCCGGCCCCCATGAAGCCGATCAGGAACACAAGACCCGGCCGTTCGCCCATGGTCGGTGGCGGTCCCCCCGGATCCTCAGGAGGCGACGGCGGCCTCCTCCTTGCGCTCCAGGAGCCGGTCGAGAAAACCGGTGTGCAGGTTGCCCCGGATGAAATCGGGATCGTTCATGATGCGCCGGTGCAGGGGGATGTTCGTCCGAATCCCTTCGACGACCATCACCTCGAGCGAGCGCCGCATGCGGGAGATTGCTTCCATGCGGTTGTTGCCCCGGGTGATCAGCTTGGCGATCATCGAGTCGTAGTAGGGCGAGATGGCGCACTCGGGATGGGCGGCGGTGTCGACCCGCACACCGGGCCCTCCGGGCAAATGGAAGGTGGTGATCTTCCCCGGCGACGGCGCAAAGGTCTCGGGATCCTCGGCGTTGACACGGCACTCGATCGAGTGGCCGGTGACCTGGATGTCCTCCTGACGGAAGGCCAGTGATTCTCCTGCGGCGATCTTGATCTGTTCCTTGATGAGGTCGATGCCGGTCACCATCTCGGTCACCGGGTGCTCGACCTGGATCCGCGTGTTCATCTCGATGAAGTAGAAGCGCCCATCCTCGTCGAGCAGGAATTCCACCGTCCCGGCGTTCTGATAACCGACCGTACGCGCCACTTTCAGGGCCACCTCGGTCATTCGGCGCCGCAGCTTCGGCGTCAGGGCCGTGGAGGGCGCCTCTTCCACGATCTTCTGGTGGCGTCTCTGGATGGAGCACTCGCGCTCTCCCAGGGTGACGATATTGCCGTAGGAATCACCCAGGATCTGGAACTCGATGTGCCGCGGCGTCTTGATGTATTTCTCGATGTAGACGTCCGGGACGCCGAAGGCCGCCTTGGCCTCCGTGCGCGCGGCGCTCATCGCGGGGATCAAATCGTCGGGCGTGTTGACGACGCGCATCCCCCGGCCTCCCCCGCCGGCGGCCGCCTTGACGATCACCGGATAGCCGATCTTGGCCGCGAGAGGCGCGGCGTCCTTCTCGTCGTTCACCGTGCCGCGGCTGCCGGGGATGATCGGCACGCCGGCGGCCAGCATCGTCTCGCGCGCCCTCGCTTTGTCTCCCATCAGGCGGATGACGTTGGGGCTGGGCCCGATGAACCGGAGGTGGCAGGCCTCGCACACCTCCGCGAAGTGGGCGGACTCGGCCAGAAATCCGTAGCCCGGATGGATCGCATCGGTGTCGGTGATCTCGGCGGCGGCGATGACCGCGCCGATGTTCAGGTAGGAGTCGGCGTTTCGCGGCGGGCCGATGCAGATGTCCTCGTCGGCAAACTTGACGTGCAGCGAATCGGCGTCGGCCGTGGAATACACGGCCACGGTCTGGATGCCGAGCTCGCGGCAGGCCCAGATGATGCGCAGGGCGATCTCACCGCGGTTGGCGATCAGGATCTTCTTGAACATGGAGTGGGAGGGCGCCCGGTCATGCCGGCGCGCCCTTCCGGATCTTGAACAAAGGCTCCCCGTACTCCACCGGCTGGCCGTTCGCCACGAGCGCCTCGAGGATCTCGCCGTCGCAATCCGACTCGATCTCGTTCATCAGCTTCATCGCCTCGACGATGCACAGCACCTGGCCCTTCTTCACGCGTTCCGCGATCTCGACGAACGGACGGGAGCCGGGCCCGCTGGAGCGGTAGAAGGTGCCGACGATCGGCGACTTCACCAGATGGATGTCGGGGGACTCGACGGCCGCGGGACGGGCGGCGGGCGCATCCAGAGCCTGCGGGGGGGAAGTCGCCGGCATCGCGGGAACAGCGGGCACGGCGGCGCCCGCCTGGCCGTTCCCGACGGCCGCCCGCTTCACCAGTTTGATCTTGAGGCCCTCGCGCTCCAGCTCGAACTCGACGAAGCTCGAGGCCTCGATGTACTCCATCAGCTCCTTGATCTCACTGTCCAAGCGTCCTCCACCCATACGCGATCTCCGGGGGCCCGGGGCCGCTCGCGACACCCCCGCCCCGATGGACGCGCTCGACTCCCCGCATCATAACCCAATGCGGCCCCAAATCCAGCGGCGCGCCTCACGCCTACCCGAGAGTTTGCTCGAGCTGCAGCCCCGCCCGCCTGACTTCGTAACGCGCGCGCCCCAGGAGGCACTCCGGCCCGGCGACCACGCACAGATAGTAGTCGCCGCCGATCGACCGCAGGATGGCCAGACCCGACCGGCTGGTGACCGAGATCTCTTCCGGACCGCTCGACGCCGCCATCGCCCGCAGCGAGGCCGCCGCCCTCTTCACCAGGCCGATCCACTCGGCGGACGCCAGGTCGATGTTGAACGACGGCTTGGCCGCCACCTTCTCGACCGGAATGCCGTCGAGGCCGACCACCGCGGCGCCCATCACCTCGGGCACACGGTCCAGGATCTCTTGAAGGACGGCCTTCATCGCGGAAGCGCCCCCTTCGAGGCCGAGGCGCCGATGTTCGCCAGCCACCGTTCCAGGCGCCGGATGGCGTCGCGCCGGGGGCCGCTGACATCGTTCGCCCGGATTTCCGGAGAAGCGGCGATCGGCCGCTCCGCGGTCCGCGGACGCGCGCCGCCGGACTCTGCGCGCGGTGCGGCCGCGGATCCTCCCACCCGCAGGCCAGCCGGCGCGCTGCCCTGCGCCAGCTCGTTCAGCCGGCGTGCGGCTCTCTGGTTCTCGGGATCGACGCGCAGCATGCCGCGGTACACCTCCATCGCCCTGTCGACCAGGCCCTGGCGCAGATACAGCTCGGCGAGGGTGTTGGTCTGCAGTGCGTCGTCGTTCGTCTCACCCTCCTCCTGCCGGCGGGGCTCGGGCCAGGGCAAGCCGGCCCCGCCCGCGAGCCCGGTGGCGGGTTCTCTTGCCGGTGCTAAGGAGGTGACGCCGAGGTCTTCCGGTCGGAAATCGGGCGACGGATCGGGGGAGGGTCGGGTCCCAACACCGGGCCGTAATGGCGGGGGGGCGCTCGCGGGCGTGACGTGGGGCGCCGGCACGGCGGCTGCCGCGCGGACCGGAGCAGGTGCCGCCGGTGCTTTCGGCGCCGGTGCCAAGGCCGCGGAAGGTGGCGCGCCGGGCGCGGCGCTCCGCTCCATCAGGGTAGGCGACGCCGCAGGCGGTGCCGCTTGGGGTGAAACCGGTCCGTGGCTCTGCGTCTCCTGAAGGAGTGCCGCGACCTCCCTGTCGTTCGGGTAGTAACTAAGGATGCCGCGGTAGGTCGCGGCGGCCGCGGCCACATCACCCATCTTCTTCTGGATCTCCGCCAGGAGCTTCCCAGCCAGGTGATTCTCCGGCTGCAGCTCGAGGACCTCCGTGAAGGCGCGCCGGGCGTTCTCCATATCTCCCGCTTCCAGATAGGTCCGGCCGAGCGAGATGCGCGCCGTGTGATAGGTGGGATGGCGTTGCAGGCCATCGAGACAGACTTCGATCGCCTCCTTGAACTTGCCGTCCTTGCGGTACTCCTCCGCCAGCTGCAGAAAGGCCCGCGAGAAGGGATCGCGAGCGATGCGATCCTTCAGGGACTCGATCGTCGGATTGCGTTGTGATCCCGGCTTTGCCATCGCCTAACTGGTTGAATTCTTTGAGGTAAGCGCCGGTCAGGGACCTCGACGCAATGATTATAGAGAATGACGGAAAGCATTGTCAAAAAACAAACGCCCCCGACTGGGCAGGGGCGTTTCGATGCTGAGACCCGCCACGGCTTCCTCCGTCGCGCGCGGATCCCGAAGCGGGTCCCGCCGAGGCGACGGCGGCCGTGCCGGTCAATCCTTGGCGGCCCGCGCCTCCGGAGACGCTTCCAT
>QHXX01000120.1 GCA_003223135.1 Acidobacteriota bacterium
CCTGGCCGGGGAGGACGCCCGGGCACAGAGCGTGAGACCGGGGGCGATCGCGTGCCTCCCGAGGTCCGCCTCGGGCGAAGCGATCGGCGCGGCGCTGACGAGGGCCAGGCACCTCGCCGAGCGGCGGACAAGGCGTGTCCTGATCGTCGATGGCAACGACGAACGCCGCGCGCGGATCGCGGACCTCGTCTCTGGCCCGGAGATGCAGGTCCTTTCGCTCGCCCGCGGAGAGGAAGCACTGCGCGCGCTCGCGACCGGCGAGCATGACTGCCTGCTCCTGGGTCAGGACCTCCCGGACATGAGCGGGATCGAACTGATCGAGAGGCTCCAGGCCGAACCCGGGCGCCCCCACCTGCCGATCATCGTCCACGCGCCTGACGATCTCGACGGTCAGGAGGAAGGACTCGCGCGCCTCGCCGAACGCCATCCGATCAGGCGATCGCGGACCGACGAACGTCTGGTCTACGAGACGGTCAGGTGCCTTCATCTGGCGGACGCCCAGCTCCCGAAGAGCCGGCGGCGCACGGTCGAGCAGGTCCGGCGCGAGGAGAGCGGCCTTTCGGAGAGGACGGTCCTGATCGTCGACGACGACGTCCGGAACATCTTTGCCCTGACGGCGGTGCTGGAGCGCCACCAGATGCGCGTTCTGGACGCGGAGAACGGCAGGGACGGGATCGAGCTGCTCCGACGCATGCCGGGCATCGACCTGGTGCTGATGGACGTCATGATGCCCGAGATGGACGGCTACGAGACCATCCGCGAGATCCGCCGGATGGACGAGTTCAGGGATCTCCCGATCATCACGCTGACGGCCAAGGCGATGAAGGGAGATCGCGAGAAGTGCATCGAGGCGGGAGCGTCCGATTACATCGCCAAGCCGGTCGATCCGGACCATCTCCTGTCGGTGCTGCGGGCCTGGCTCCGCGAGTCGGGAGGCGTGGATCCATGGACGTAACCGTCCTCAACGAGGAGGAGACCGACCGCCCCCGGCCGTCGGCGACCACGGGCGGCGATCATGCCCGGGCGCTCGACCTTCCGACCGGGAAGGTCAGCATCCTTCTCGTAGACGATGAGCCCGCGAACCTCGCCGCCCTGGAGGCCATCCTCGGGGACCTCGACGAAAACCTCGTCAGGGCCCGGTCGGGACGGGAGGCGCTGCGCTGCCTGCTCAAGCAGGATTTCGCGGTGATCCTGCTGGACGTGCGCATGCCGGAGATGGACGGCTTCGAGACGGCCGTGCTGATCCGGGAGCGCCAGCGCTCCACCTACACGCCGATCATCTTTCTGACCGCCGCGCACCGGGACGAGACCCACGTGGCGCGGGGCTATTCGCTGGGGGGCGTGGATTACCTCCTGAAGCCGTTCGAGCCCGAGATCCTGCGCTCCAAGGTCGCCGTGTTCGTCGAGCTGGCCCGGAAGACGGAGATCGTGCGGCGACAGAGCGAGCTCCTGCGCGCGATCGAGAAGGGGGAGCACGAGAAGGAGCTGGCCGACACGCGGGCCGCGCACCTCAAGGACCTGGAGGGGAAGAATCGGGAGCTCGAGCTTGGCCGACGCATCCTGGAGGAGAAGGTCCGCGAGCTGGCGCGGGCGAACGAGGACCTGGAGCAGTTCGCCTATGTCGCCTCGCACGACCTGCAGGAGCCTTTGCGGATGGTGTCCATGTACGTGCAGCTCCTGGCGCGGCGCCAGAAGGGCAAGCTGGACAAGGACTCGGAAGACTTCATCGCATTCGCCCACGAGGGTGCAACGCGCATGCAATCGCTCATCCACAGCCTCCTTGATTACGCCCGCGTGGGCGCTGGAGGCGCGCCATTCGAAGAGGTCGCGTGCGAGACCGTGTTCGATCAGGTGATGCGCAACCTCCAGGTCGCGCGGCAGGAGAGCGGCGCTGTGGTCACGCGCGATCCCCTGCCGGTGGTGCGCGGTGACGCCATCCAGCTCGCCACGCTCCTGCAGAACCTGATCGGGAACGCGATCAAGTTCCGCGGGGAAGAGGCGCCGACGATCCACGTCGCGGCGGAGCGCAGCGGCCCGGAATGGCTGTTCTCCGTCAGGGACAACGGGATCGGGATCGAGCCCCGGTTTCTGGAGAGAGTCTTCGTCATCTTCCAACGCCTGCACACACGCGAGAGTTACCCCGGAACGGGGATCGGGCTGTCGATCTGCAAGAAGATCGTGGAGCGGCACGGCGGCCGCATCTGGGTCGAATCGCAGCCCGGCCGGGGCGCGACCTTCAGGTTCACGATGCCGGTCGAAAGGGAAGGGCCCGAATCCGATCAAGCTGCCGGGACCGCGACGGCCTGACCGTACCGCCCGGCCGGCCGGTCCTTCAGAACTGCTGCGTCTCGGTCGATTCCTTGAGAGCCAGGGTCGAGCCGAGACCGGCCGAGATCACCTGGGCGACATCGTCGAAGTAGGACGTGCCGACCTCCCGCTGGTGGCGGGTGGCGGAGTAGTCGTGCGCCTCGGCGGCGAATTCCGCCTGCTGCAGCTCGGAATAGGCGGACATGCCGCGGCTCTTGTAGTGACGCGCCAGCTCGAACATCCCCAGGTTGAGCGAGTGGAAGCCGGCCAGCGTGACGAACTGGAACCGGTAGCCGATGGCGCCGAGCTCGCGCTGGAAGCGCGCGATGTCCGTGTCGTCGAGGTGCTTCTTCCAGTTGAAGGAGGGCGAGCAGTTGTACGCCAGGAGCTTGCCGGGGAAGCGGGCGTGGATCGCCTCGGCGAACCGGCGCGCCTCCTGTATGTCGGGTGTGGAGGTCTCGCACCACAGAAGGTCGGCGTACGGCGCGTAGGCGAGCCCCCGGGCGATGGCGCAGTCGAGCCCGCCGGTGATGCGGAAGAACCCTTCGGGAGTGCGCTGGCCGGTGAGGAACGGCTGGTCGTGCCGGTCGATGTCCGAGGTCAGAAGCTTGGCGCTGTTGGCGTCGGTGCGCGCGACCAGGAGCGTCTCGACACCGGCGACGTCGGCGGCCAGCCGGGCGCCGACGAGCGTGCGGATGAACTGGCCGGTCGGCACCAGGACCTTGCCGCCGAGGTGCCCGCACTTCTTCTCGGAGGACAGCTGGTCCTCGAAATGGACCCCCGCGGCCCCGGACTCGATCATCGCCTTCATCAGCTCGAAGGCGTTGAGCGGTCCGCCGAAGCCGGCTTCAGCGTCCGCCACGATCGGGGCGAACCAGGCGTGCCTGGCCCCGCCTTCCGCGTGCTCGATCTGATCGGCGCGCTGCAGGGCCTGGTTGATCCTGCGGACGAGCCTCGGGACGCTGTCGACGGGATAGAGGCTCTGGTCCGGATACGTGTTGCCGTAAGTATTCGCGTCGGCCGCGACCTGCCAGCCGCTGCAGTAGATGGCCTTGAGCCCGGCGCGCACCTGCTGCACCGCCTGATTGCCCGTGACGGCGCCGAGCGCCGCCACGTAGTCCTCGGTGTTCAGGAGCTCCCACAGCCGCTGCGCGCCCATCCGGGCCAGAGTGTGCTCGATACGTATCGATCCGCGCAGCCGCCTCACGTCTTCGGGGGAGTAGGGACGCTCGATCCCCTCCCACCGCATCGCTTCCAAATCAAGCGCGCCGGCACCGTCCCCGCCGGTGCCCGGTGACGGGGCCGCCGGAGTTGTCGTCGTTCTGTCGGTCTGGATGCCGGTGCCGTGCATCAGAGTCCTCCTCGTTTCAAGGTGAGTGAATGGATCTCGAGCAACAGTTCGTAGGCCGGGATCGTGAGAAAATCGGCGCAATTCTCGGAGGTCGTGAGTCGTTCGAAGAGGTCCCGTGCCTCGCGGAATCTCCCCGACTCGAAACGCCGCGGCCCGACCTCCGAGCGCACGCGGTCCATCTCCTGATCGGTGATCTCGCGGACCAGGGGAAGAGTGACGGGCCGGCCGTCCGCCAGGCGCGCGCCGTGGCGCAGCCACTGCCAGACCTGGGTGCGCGAGATCTCGGCGGTCGCGGCGTCCTCCATCAGGTGATAGAGGGGCACGCACCCGGATCCCCTGAGCCAGGCCTCGAGGTATTGCACCCCCACGCGCACGTTGTGTCGCAGGCCCTCTTCGGTGCGCTCCCCCTGCGGCAGGCGCATGAGATCCTCCGCGACGACCACGACCTCGCGCCGTTTCTTCTCGATCTGGTGCGGCCCCTTCAGAGTGCCGTCGAAGATCTCGCGGGCGACCGGGACGAGCGCGGGATGGGCCACCCAGGTCCCGTCGTGGCCATCGAGCGCCTCGCGCATCTTGTCGGCACGGACCCTCTCCAGCGCTTTGCTGTCCGCCTCGGGGTCGTTCTTGACCGGGATCTGCGCGGCCATTCCGCCCATGGCGTGCGCGCCGCGCCTGTGGCAGACGCGGATCAGGAGCTGCCGGCAGGCGCGCAGGAACGGCTGGTCCATGGTGATCCGGGCCCGGTCGGGCAGGACCATGCCGGGCTCGGCGCGCATCATTTTGATGAAGGAGAAGATGTAATCCCAGCGGCCGAGATTGAGCCCGGCCGAGTGCTCCCGCAGCTCGTAGAGGATCTCATCCATCTGGAATGCGGCCGGCAGCGTCTCGATCAGGACCGTCGCCTTGATCCGCCCCGGAGGGAGGCCGAACTCGCGCTGCGCCTGAAGGAAGACCTCGTTCCAGAGGCGAGCCTCGAGATGACTCTCCAGCTTCGGCAGGTAGACGTAGGGCCCGGTCCCCTCGGCGAGCAGGCGGCACGCGTTGTGGAAGAAGTAGAGGCCGAAGTCGAACAGGGCGGCGGGCACCGGCCGCCCGTCCACGAGCATGTGCTTCTCGAAAAGGTGCCAGCCCCGCGGCCTCATCATCAGGGTCGCCAGCCGGCTCCCGAGCGAGTACTCCTTGCCGGTCGCCGCATCGACGTGGTGGATCGTCCCCTCGACCGCCTGCTTCAGGGCGAGCTGTCCTCGGACCAGATTCTCCCAGGTCGGGGACAGGGAGTCCTCGAAGTCGGCCATGAACACGCTGGCCCCGGAGTTCAGGGCGTTGATGATCATCTTCGGCTCGGCGGGGCCCGTGATCTCGACGCGCCGGTCCTGGAGATCGGCGGGAAGGGGTGCGATGAACCATGTGTCGTCGCGGAGGTCCTGGGTTTCGCTCGGAAAGTCGGGACGCTCGCCGGCGTCCCGGCGCGCCTGCAACTCCCGCCGATGATCGAGCAGCTGAACGACGCGCGGCGCGAACCGGCGCACGAGACCGGCCACGAACGCGGTCGCCTGCGGTGTAAGGACCTTCTCCGATTCCGGGTTCGGCGGGCCGAGGATTCGCAGGCCCTGGTCGATTTGTGTCTCGGCGGTTGTCTGCGGCACCATGATGCTACGAGTTTGCATCCATTTGGCGTGAAATCAACAAGAAACTGAAAATGAAGGAGTTAAGACGAGTGTAAACAGTAAAGACAGTTGCGTAAATCTGAAAAGTCATTAAAATTCATGGCGGGCGGGCTTGAAGGAGCCGGAGAGAAGAAGGAGCCCATGGTGAAGGAAGCCCCTCGATTCGGATCCCGGATCAGGGCGTTGCGGCGGCGTGAAGGGCTGAGCCAGGCCAGGATGGCCGAGCGGCTCCGCATCTCGCCCAGCTACCTCAATCTGATCGAGCACAACCAGCGGCCGATGAGCGCCCTCGTGCTGCTGCGGCTGGCCCAGGAGTTCCAGCTGGATCTAAAGGTCTTCGCCGGAGGAGAAGACGAGAGGCTGGTGGCCGACCTTCTCGAAGTCTTCGGCGATTCGATCTTCGACCGCCTCGGGCTCACCCCGGCCGACGTGCGCGACCAGGTGGCTCATTCGCAGCTCGTCTCCCGTGCCCTCCTCAACCTCTACCATGCCTACCAGGCGGCTCGGAGCTCCGCGGAAGTCCTCTCGGAGCGCCTGTCGGAAGGGCAGGAGCTCAAGGGGATCGAGATCTCCCGTCTGCCCTCCGAGGAGGTGAGCGATCTCATCCAGCGCCAGATGAACTACTTCCCGGATCTGGAGGAGGGCGCGGAGAGGCTGTGGAGCGAAGCGCGACTTGAAGGGAAGGATCTGTTCCAGGCCCTGGTGGAGTACCTCGAGCGGGCGCAGGGTGTGCGGGTCCGCATCGAGAAGGTCGGATCGATGCGCGGCGCGGTGCGCAGGTTCGACCCGGGGCGGCGGGAGCTGCTGCTCTCGGAGGTGCTCCGGCGCGGCAGCAGAAACTTTCAGCTGGCGCACCAGGTGGGCCTGCTCACCCTGCCCGACATCCTCGACCGGCTGGCGAGCGACCCGCACCTCGTGAGCGACGCCGCCCGCTCGCTCTGCCGCGTGGCGATGGCCAACTACTTCGCGGCGGCCGTGCTGATGCCCTACGAGCGCTTCCTGAAGGCGGCGCAGGAGGAGCGCTACGACATCGACCTGCTCGGTCACCGGTTCCGGACGAGCTTCGAGCAGGTCTGCCACAGGCTCACGACGCTCCGCCGGCCGCGCGCCGACGGGGTCCCGTTCCACCTGGTGCGGGTCGATATCGCCGGCAACATCTCGAAGAGGTTCAGCGCCTCGGGCATCCGGATCGCCCGCTTCAGCGGAGCGTGTCCCTTGTGGAACGTCCACGCCGCCTTCCTCACGCCGGGGATGATCCGCGTCCAGCTGTCGCAGATGCCGGACGGGACCACCTACTTCGACGTCGCGCGCACCCTGCACCAGGAGAGGGGCGGCTACCACGCGCCGCGGACCGTCCACGCGATCGACATCGGCTGCCCCACGCAGTTTGCCGGCGAGCTGGTGTATTCGGCGGGCATGGACCTCAGCAACCTGGCCGCGGCGGTGCCGGTGGGCGTCACCTGCCGGCTGTGCGAGAGGACCCGCTGCGAGCAGCGCGCTTTCCCCGCGATCCAGAGCCCGCTGCGCGTCGACGAGAACATCCGAGGAGTCTCGTTCTACGCCTCGACGTCGGTGGAGTAGACAGGGAGGTGCGGAAGGTCGCCTCCCACCGCAGGGCGAGCAGTCGATCGTCTCACGCTGCGCGACGGACCCGAGCCGGGCTGATGCCTTTCAGATCCCGACCTTCTTCCCCTTGTTCTGCTCGTCCAGCCATTTCTTGAGAG
>QHXX01000103.1 GCA_003223135.1 Acidobacteriota bacterium
TCAGGAATCCTGGCGATTTCTTCACCTTGACGATCGGCCAGGAGAGCATCCTCGTCCTGCGTGACCGTGAGGGGCGGCTGCGCGCCTTCTACAATGTCTGCCGCCACCGCGGTTCCCGCCTCTGCACCGCCGAGGAGGGACGCCTCAAGGGGGCCGTGACCTGCTCCTACCACGCCTGGACCTATGCGCTCGACGGCCGTCTCATCGGGACGCCGCATCTGTGGCAGGGCGAGGCGATCCGCAAGGAAGAGTTCTCCCTCCACCCCGTCGCCATCGACACGTGGGGCGGCTTCCTGTTCGTCAACCTCGAGGGCGAGCGGGCCGCGCCGCTGGCCGAGCACCTCGGGCCGATCCCGGAACGCGACCGGCGCTACCCGCTGGCGGGTCTGCGGGTCGGGGTGCGCGCCGCACACGAGGTCGAGTGCAACTGGAAAATCCTGGTCGAGAACTACATGGAGTGCTACCACTGCCCGGGCGTCCACCCGGAGTTGTGCGACCTCGTGCCGCTGTACCGCAAGGGGGTGGTGGACGCGGCGGGCACCGACGCCATCGCCACCTTCCGGGAAGGGGCCTGCACCTTCACGCTGAACGGCACGACCCGACGACCGCTCCTGTCGGGACTCAGCGACGAGGAGAAGCGGATGTACAACGGCGAGATGATCTACCCGACGATGATGCTCAACCTCTTTCCCGACTACGCGCAGTACCGCGTCCTCACGCCCCTGGCCCCGGGCAGGACCCGCATCGTGACCGAATGGCTGTTCGAGCCCTCCACCATGGAGCGTGACGATTTCGACCCCGGCGACGCCGTCGAGTTCATCAACTTGATCGCACGGCAGGACTGGGACGTCTGCGAGGGTGTGCAGAAGGGCGTCGGCTCCCGAGCGCACCGCCACGGCGTCTATGTGCCGCAGGAGACGCACGCCGGCGAGTTCAAGGCCTGGTACCTGGATCGCCTTCAGGCGTGAGTTCCGTCCGGGCGCGGCGCACGTAGCAGGGTCCATAGCGCCAGGTAGGCCAGAGGGCCGCTGGCGAGCCCCAGAAGCCCCTGCCAGGCCATCCCCCGCCCTCCGATCGGAACACCCACCCAGCAGATGAGGAACGGTCCCGCGCAGATCGCCAGCGCCCCGGGCCATCCTCCGGGAACCTTGAAGCGTCGCGGCAGATCGGGCCGTGTCTTCCGCAGGCGCAGGAACGCGAGGTACAGGAGGGTGTAGATCCCGAGATTGAGCCACTGGTTCCACACCACGATGTCGAGGAAACGATCGAAGAACAGAGCGATGAGAGTGTAGGCCGCCCCGTCGAACAGCAGCGAAATCCAGGGGGCGCCGTAGCGCCGCCCGATGAGCGCGAACGCAGCCGGAAACCGGCCCTCGCTGGCCAGGACCATCGGCACGCGGGTGTTCACCATCAGCGCCGCGTGGAACAGCGACACATTGCTGACCAGCGCACCCAGGGCGATCCAGGTGCCGAGCCACTCCCCTCCGAGGCGGAATCCCAGGGTCGCGAAGTGATGGTCCTCCCACGACGCATAGTTCGGGTCGACCGCCGAGCCGACGACGACCGGCAGCAGGTACCCCAGGAACAGGCAGGGGATCGCCAAAAGGTACGCTCGGCCGTAGGTGCGGGTCGGGTCCTCGACTTCCCCGGCCACGATGGAGAGCGAATCGAGCGTGTTGTAGCACCACATCCCGAGCATCAAGGCGAGCCCGAGTCCTTCGACCGTCCCCTTCCCCTCGGCGACCAGAGGTGTCAGCGCGTGCGGCGTGAACCGCGGCGCGCCGAGGAGCACGAAGATGACGAACGGGGTCAGGATGAACAGCGTGAACCCGACCGCCAGCCGTCCGCCGGTCTTGAGACCGCGCAGGTTGATGCCGACGAACAGCCAGACGAGCACCACGCGCACCAGCCGCTCCTCCCACCACGGAAGCTCCGGCCACCAATACTTCAGGTACTGGCTGAACAGGATGGGGTAGATCGATGTGTCGGCGAGCATCTTGATCCAGTACCAGAAGGCCGCCTGGAAGCCCCAGAAGCCGCCGAACGCGATCTCCACCCAGCGAAAGAAGCCGCCCTCCTCCGGAATCGCGCTCGACAGTTCGGTGGCGACCAGGGCGTGCGACAGTCCCCAAAACAGGAGACCCACGAGGAGCATGAGCGCGGCTGCCCCGGGGCCTCCGTCGCGCACCATCGCCTCGAGGCCGAACGGGCCCGAGGAAATGAAGATGAAGATGGTCCCGGCAAGGGTGAGAACACCTAGCCCGCGCTTGAGGTCGGGCCTGGCGGGAGAGGACACGGCACCGGAGTGTAGCAAAAAGAAAGGGGGCCCGTAGGGGCCCCCTCGGTACCGCCCACGTCGGGCTGGCTACGGACAGGCGGCCGGAGCGACCCAGGCTTCGCCGCCGACTGCGTTCCGTCCGACGGCGGTCAGCGCCCCCGGCGTCGCGCTTCGGTGGCCGGCCAGGTAGAAGTGCATCTCGTTGGCCGCAGGCTGTGGCGCCGCAGCGGTCGTCGTCGTCACCGCGCTCCCGATCGGCGTGACCTGCGCCACGTTGCAGGAGGCCGCGGTCAGGCTGGCGATCGCAGCGGGGATATTCACCACGCAGACTCCACCCGCCGGACAGGCGGCGTGCGTGGTGCACACGGTCGCCGGCGCATTGCTGCACCTCCGCTCCCAGGAGCCGCGGAAGACGTCATAGCCGGACATCGTCGACGGCTGTGGCCTGGACAGCCAGCTGAGTCCCACCGCGCCGGTCGCCGGAGTGTGGCTGGTCACCCTGAGGGTCTGGATGTCGGCGCCGTCGCCCGAATAGACCTGCAGCGTCGTGCTGGCGCCGGTCTGGGTAACGCAGGCCGGGTTGCTGGTGCAGCGCGCCATGAGCTGGTACGTCGCATCGGCCTTCGGGTAATCCGTGAACGCGGGCGCTGCCGAAAAGTCCTGAACGGTTGCGCCATTTCTCAGGAAGCGATACTCCACCTCCCCGTCCGCGCAGCCTCCGGGATTGGTCGTGCCGGCGGCTGACAGGCGGACGCTCTCTCCGGTCTCGTACAGACCGTTGTTGTTGGCGTCCTGCGCGGTCAGGCTGACGACGAATCCGCGGTCATTCAGCGACGAGTCGCATTTGGCCCCCGGCGTCGTCGGGCAGGTGGAGGCAGGCGCCGTGTCGCCGTCCGGCAACAGGGCAATCTGCTGGGTGATGGCCCCGGTGATGCGGATGTCGTCCACCCACCAGCCGTCGTCGTTCAGACTGTCGTTCCAGCAGGTTCCGGCGAAGCAGCCGTAGGTCTGGTAGTCCTGCGACGGCCCGGAGTTGTCGAACTCCCACCCCTGAGCGATCCAGCGGATCTGAATGCGTGATCCGATGAGGGTGGAGAGGTTGAATCGGGTCAGAACCCAGAGGGCGCCGCTGGGTGGCGAAAATGCGCCCGCGGTCCCTGGACCAGGGCAGCTCATCGTCGAGCCGATGCCCCAGGCGCTTCCGCAATGCGACCAGACGCCTAGCGGGAAGCACATCGTCTCGTGCACCCCCCGCGGCGCGGGCGGCGCCGAGCCGGTGTCCGCCGGCGTCAGGTTGCAGTAGGAGACATTGCTGTAGAAGCTCCAGACGTACGGGATGTGATCATAGACATTCTCGAACGGCACCAGCTTGTCCCAGGGACCCCAGTCGTCGCCGCTCCCGGGGGTCGGGTCCGGGTTCCGGTCGACACGCACCTGGACGTCGCCGTAGTCCACGGCCGATCCGCGGGGCATGTTCGTCTGGCTGTTATCCATCATGTCGGCGATGTGGTAGAAGGACAGCTGCAGGTCTCCCACCACGGGGAGCACCGTCAAGTTGACCGGATTGGTGGTGAACGCCGCCAGCGAGCGGAACGAGGTCGAGTCGGACAACCTCCCTCTCAGGCTGTCGGTGTGCCGTCCCCAGTGCAACGAGTTCCTGCCGGAGAAGGACATCAGGCCGTCGGACGGGGTACTCATGTAAGCGGTCGTCACCGTTGCGACCATATGCGTCGGGTCGCACTCGCCCGGCGGGCAGTGGATGTGCCAGTCCATGTCGTTGTCGGCCTGGATGCTGCAGTTCTTCTGGGCGGGCGGTACGAGGTACCCGAAGCAGCCGACGCCGGCGAGCGCGTTCAGGCCGCCCTGCGCCGTGCCGACGGTGTAGCCGATGGTGTCGTTGGATACGCCAGAGCGGCCGTCGCTCAAATCGACCCTCCCGTTCCCGCTGAAGTCGGTGTCGAAGTTCTCGAACACCGTCCCGGGCGGTGCGCCTTCGCGGCTGGGCACGGGTATCGGATTCGCGCCGGGCGGAATGTCGACGTCCAGCAGGGTCTGGATGCTCATCTTACGAGCCGAGCCCAGCGCCTCGCGTGACGTCAGGCCCAGGGTGAAATCGCCTTTGGCCACGGCCGTGGCGGTCGACTGGGTGCCGGCGGACACGGTGTACTCGAAGAAGCGGCGCTGCCCGCCGATGTTGGCGGTGTCCAGCGTGACGCCGACCGGCATCGAGCCTATGACGATCGACGGCTTGCTGATGCACTGAATGTCCGGATCGTCCGACGACAGATAGATGGTCACGTCCGACAGGGGGGACGGGCCGGCGTTCCGGATCGAGACCGTCATCTGGCACTTCTCGCCGCTGTCGCAGAAGGCGTCCAGATCGCCGTTGACGTCGTTCACCTGCACCGCCTCGACGACCACGTTCGGCAGCGGAATCCTGCCGCAATTAACCAGCAGGGCGTACGACACCGCGTCATCCGGGACGCCGTTGTTGTCTCCGTCCACCATGAAGGGCGAATCGCACGCGTCGCCCTTGCCGTCGTTGTCCTGGTCCGCCTGGCGGGTCGTGCCGGGAATGATCGGCGGGTTCGCCACAGTCGGGCAGTCGTCGATGGCGTCGGGAACGCCGTCGTTGTCCACATCGTCGTTCACGAACGCGCACCCGCCCGTATTGACCACGCCGAGTTTCTGGCAGGTCTCGCCGGCACAGACGCCACCGCCGCCCGCGCACGGCAGGCCCACTGTCGGGCACGTGGTCCCGCTCAGGCTGCAGGTGAAGATGCAGGTGCAATTGCCGGTGGTGTTCAAGCAGAGCTTGCTGGGGTCCTCCGAGCAGACGCCAACGTTGGTGGGGCAGTCGGCATCGGTGGAACAGATGTGGTCGCTGCTCCGGCTGCAGCTGCCCGGATTGGTCCCGGTGAACGTGATGGCCGTAGCCCCGGCGCAGTCGCCGTCGCAGGCGTCGCCGATTCCGTCAAGGTCGGAGTCCGTCTGCAGGGGGTTCGGCGTGCGCACGCAGTTGTCGGGGGGATTGCCGTTGTCATTGAAGCCGTCCCCGTCGCGATCGGTATTTTTATCGCAGGCCACCCCTTTGCCGCCCTGACCCGGAATTTGGAACCTGTCGTACACGTCCGGGCAATCGTCGAGAGCGTTGACGACGCCGTCGAAGTCGATGTCGTCGAAATCGCAGGCGTCACCGACGCCGTCGCCGTCCGAGTCCTTCTGTTCGGCATTGGTGATGCCGGGGCAGTTGTCGCAGATCGAACCGATACCGTCCCCGTCGACCACGCAGGTCCCGCCGGTGCCACAGTTGGCGTTGATGCTGCACGGGCGGCTGACGTTCGGCCCGCTCGTGCACACTCCGTTCTCCTGCTGCGGGTTGTAATCGAACGGACAGTTGTCGGAGGCGAAGGCGACCCCGTCGCCGTCCAGATTGTCGAAATCGGTCTCTCCCACGACGCCGTCGGCGTTGGCGTCGCACAGTGGATCGAGATAGTAGAACACCAGTGACGAGTCCGAGTCCGCCACGAACAGGAGCCCCGGCTCGTTGAGGGACTGGCTGATCGTGACGGGGCCCGTGAAAAAGCCCGAGTTCGGCGGGACCTCGGGCAGGTTGAACGTCTCGTGCGGGTGCAGCGCGGTGATCTTCCCCGTGCTGAACAGCCGGGCGTCGCTGTCCGAAGGTGGTGCAGGCGGTGCCGGTCAGTCTGCACTTGTTCAGGAACCGGTTGCATGCGGGGGTGTGCGGCGGCACGAACTGGCCTTCGTCGACCGGGTGGCGCTCGTCCCACTCGAACACGACGTCGTCGATCCCCATGCCGTAATCGCCTTGTGTGTTACCCGTTTCCACCGTGAAGAAGCCAATGCCGATCTCCCAGCGGACGCCCGGGTTGATATCGAACGCCGTCACCGCCGCGGTGGGGCCCCCCGGTCCATTGACGGAATAGACGAACCCGCCGGCGTACTGCACCAGGGTGAAATCGACGTTGCGCACGGGACCGTTGTCGGAACGCGTCGTGTCGTTGGTCCACGGTGTGTGGTCCGGTGGCGGCGTAAACACGGTCGGGGCGGTCGACTGCGGGTACGGCAACAGGTCCGCCGGGGCCGTCGGGATGGGAGACGTGCGGTTCTGGACGAAGATGAACCCGGTGAACCCGCTCTCGTCGCCCGTGACCCTTTTGTTCGAGGTGACGGAGCCCTCGGGATCGATGGTCGGACCGAAAGTAAAAGTTCTGTTCGTCTGCGAGCTGTCGAAGCCGACTCCCCCCGACGCTTTGAACATGCCGACCTGGTAGTCGGTGCCGCCATAGGCCAGATCGAACTCCTGACACATCAGACAGACGCCGGTGTCGTCGTCCACGTTGTTGTCGACGTTGAAATTCCCGCCGGTCACATCGTTCTCGGTCTGGATGTTGAGGTTGAACCCCACGCGCTGGAACTCCTGGGAATAAGGGAGCCCGCGGCTGTCGGCAAGCTGGTGCACCTTGGCGATGATAGGCGACACCAGGAAATCCTCGATGTATTCCGCCCCCATAGGTGTCGAGCCATCGTTCACCGTGATGTGGTTGTCGCAGATGTTGCTGCTTCCCGGGGTCGTGGGATCTCCGTCGCCCGTGTGCCAGATGCCGGCCCCGTTGTTCTGGAACAGGGGATTCGAATTGCCGTCGGGGATGGCCGTCTGGAAGCCGCAGGTGCCGGTGGTCACGTACTCCCAGGTCAGCGCCCGGGCGCCGCCGGCCCGGCTGGTGGGGTGCCTGAATCCGAACCAGCCACCGCTGTTGAGGTCGAAACTCCAGGGCACCTTGTCGCCCGCGGCCGTCGGCGTCGGTCCCGTGGTCGAGAACAGGATCCCCTTGTCGAAGATGTCGTTCGGGATCAGATCGAGCTCTCCGGTGTCCCGCGTGCCGTTGCCGTTCAGGTCCTCGCCGAGCGTGTTGCTGACCAGCTCGTTGGCGACGGTCGGGGTGGAGGGATTGTCCGCTCCGAGGATGAACATGCTGGAGAAGGTCACGTCCTCGTCCGGATTGACGATGCCCAGGAACGGGTCGGTGATGTCCGGCCGGTCGATTTGAAGATTCCTGTTGAAGTCGCGAATCTCGCGCCCGCCGCCCGGGTAGTCGGTCGAGTAGTGGAACGTCTCATAGTCCGAGTTCAGGGCGTGGCGGAAGGTGTAGGTCTGCCGCGGGAGCTGGATCTGTCCCGACGTTGATTGCATCGTCAGGGTCAGGTCCACGAGCCGGTTGTCCACCGCCACGAGGTTGAGCGCGGCCGGATCGACGCGCAGGGCGAAGGTCGCGCCTGAGATCTGGCCGCCCGGTATACGCCCGATGTTCTGCGGCGAGTTCAGCACCCGCACGGCGGAGGCGCCCGGGCCACCCGCCGTGAGCGTGGCGGAGACGTCCGTGAAATCCTGGTCGCGGTTCGAGTTCTGGAAGGTGACCGAGTAGGTCAGGTTCTCGCCCGCGTCGAGGAATTGATCGCGGTCGCAGCCTCCACCGATGAAATCCTGCTGCGTGGCGTCCTGGTTCTCGATCAAAAAGCGCCAGGAGAGCAGATTGGGTGAGCAGGAGATGCGCGCCGCGGCGACCGCGTTGCGGGGAGTGTCGGTGTAGCGCACGCGGACGAAATAGGGCTCGTCGGCCGTGTTCCCGTTGGTCTCCAGAATGCCGTTGTTGCTCACCGCCGGCTTCCCTTCACGGAGCGGCAGGGACGGGGAAGTGAACGTGGACGAGGTACCCGCCGTGAACGTAAAGCCGGTTTCGGAGTCGACCACCGTCTCGTTCTTGGTCACGACCTCGAAGATCGTCGCGGCGCCCACGCTCGGGACCGCCGGTGTCGGATCGAAGATGGTCGCCGTGACCAAGTCCGCACAGCCGTAGAGGCTCTTGTCCAGGGTCGCGGTGCTGGTCGGCAGGGTGCGGAGGGCGCCCCCGATGGTCTGGGTGCCGATGCCCTGCACCGGCCCGGCCACCACCAGCCCGTACGGCTGGCCCTCGGCGTCCAGGAAACCGTCGACGTCCCGGTCCTCGCCCGTATCCAGGCGGCCGTTGCCGTTGCCGGTGCAGGTGCCGGTGGTCAGCCCCGTGCAGCAGGCGGCCGGGTTGCCGGCGCCCACGCACTGGGCGTTGGAGGTGTCCTCCGACGCCTGGGTCAGGATGGTGATCTGGCCGGCGGTCGCGCCGCCGGTGCCGCGCTTGACGCGCACCTTCCAGATGCCCGTCACCAGCTGCGAGTCGCCGGGAATGCCGTCGCCGTTCGGGTCGGCCGAGAGATGCACCGCCTCGACGGGGTTTCGTTTGTCACTGACGTCCGCGCTGCCGAACGGGCGCGCCAGACTCCACTGACCCAGCCTGACGCCGCCGGGCATGTAGTTGTTGCCGTCGTAGATGACGTTGTCGGCGGTCAGGTCGATCCTGTTATCCGGCCCGGGAGACTCCACCTCGAGGTCGAGGTCGTTGACCAGGGCGCCGGCGGAGGCCACCGCGCTCGGCGGGTCGCTCCAGGCCAGCGCGATGCGCAGCTGGCCGCGGTCCACCACCCGTGTCGAGCCGACGGTGCGCGTGCTGTCCGAATCCACCGTGAAGGTGTGCTCGATGACGGTCCGGGTGTTGTTGATGGACTGCTCCGACGTGCCGAGCTCGTCGTAGATCAGCAGTCCCGCGGACGGATACTCGATCGTGTTCGGAGTCCCGATCCCTTTGCCCTTCGGCCAGTTCGCAAGAGGCAGGACCGAGGTCGCGACCGGCCGGCCGTAGCCCTGCTCGTTGTTGCCGATGATCCCGACGTTGAATCCCGCGACGGTCCCGATATTGAAGGCGCGCGCGAAGGCCACCGTCGCGTCGTTGACATTGGGGTACTCCGATTCCAGCGCCTCCTCGAAATTGGCGGAGGCCACGATCGCCGCCTTCACCAGCGGCCCGGAGACATTCGGGATGCGGTCGTTCGTTACCTTCGTCCCGGTCGGGTAGAACCCTTGAGCGAAGTAGTCGCGGATGAGCGCGGCGACCCCGGCCACCTCGGCGGAGGCGAAGGAGGTCCCGAAGTTCGCATCGTCGAGGATGGCGTCGACCGGGTCGTCGTTGTCGTTGTCGCGGCTCCTCCAGACGGCGAACGAGATGGTGTTCGGGGAATTGAAGAAGCCCGTGCCGTCCGCCGCGACCCCCACGACGAGCGGGGCCGTGCGCAGAGAACCTGCCGTGGCCGGTCCCTTGGAAGTGAAGTTCAGGATGTTCTCTTCGAGGTTTCCCGAGAACGCCGTCTGAAAGTCCTGGAAGTGGCCCCCCACCGAGATCAGGTCCTTGGCGGTCGCCGGCGGCGAGACCTGCAGTGGAGCCGGGATGTTGGGATCGTTGTCGCCCGTCGAGCCGTCGAAAAGCTGGGGGTATAGGTTGCGCTGCAGCCCATTGGGGTTCGTGAAGAACCTCTGGATGACGTTCGTCCCCTCGTGTCCGACCGGCGCGAACACCATGTAATCCCGGTTGTTGACCAGGAACTGGTCGACGTCTCGCGACCCCTGGGTATAGGTTCCGTCCTCCGGATTGTGCAGGAGCAGGTCGAAGTTCGGAACCCCGAACGGCAGCACGTGCAGATGCACCTCGTTCTCTCCGCCGGTGACGTTCATGCAGGCGCCCGTTCCGCCGGTCTTGGGGCAGATCGCGAGCTGAAGACGGGTCAAGAGGGAACCCGGCGACACGTTGCCGCCGCGCTCGAGGATCTCGTTGACGATACAGAGCGTGGAGGGCGCCGCGTCCTGCAGGAGGATGCGCGCACCCTTGGCGATGCCGTCCATCTCCAGGTTCTCGTACTTGGGACGGATGTTGACCGTGTGCTTGGAGACCCGCGCGCCGACCGACGTTCCGTCCCCCGCGATGATTCCCGCGACGACGTTGCCGTGCGTGCCGCTCCCCGACAGGGTCGCATCGCAGCTGGTGCCGTCGTCCCCGGCGTTCTGGATGAAATGAATCTTGCGGTGGGCCGGTCCCACGGGATGGGACAGGTCGCTAGTCAGAGTGGCAGTCTGCGAGAACTGCACCGAGTCCACGGAGATGCCGTTGTCGGTCACCGCCACGATCTGCGGCGGAACCGGCGCCGTGCCGTTGTTATAGCGCTGCAGGCGGCAGACGGCCGGCGACGTGCAGTTGGCGTCGGTCGTGCAGGCCTGGGACGGGTTGTTCGTGCACAGGAGCGCGCCGCTGCCCCCGCCGTCGACCCCGACGTCGTGGTACGGCTTCTGGAACGGCAGATTCTCCTTGATGTTCCCCACCATGGCCAGGGTCGGCGTCTCGACGTTCAGCAGCATGGTCTCGGGGCGCTCGTAGATGTAGCGAACGCGTTCCTTTTTGGCCAGACGCGCCACCTTCGAGTGGTGCAGGGTCGTCTCGTAGGAAAGACCGTCGATCGAGAACGGCACCGCAGAATGGGGCCCGGCCACGTCTTCGATCTCACGCAGCGCCTCGTCCGCTCCGGTCCCGCCGAAAAACACCACGATGACGTCGAGGTCATCGCTCTTGGCGCGCGACCCCTGGATCATCGGCGTGCGCCCCAGGAGCGGGTCGACCCGGAACAGGGCCTCCCAGGGCATGCCCGCCTCGACGAACCCGGCGCGGGCCAGGGCCTCTTCCTTGCCCTGCGGAACCTCGACCAGGAGCGCCCGGCTCTCCAGATAGTCGTGAACCTTGATGCCCATGGTCTTCAATTCCGCCGCGATGTCGTCCATGTTGCGCGACCGCAGGGCCGCTTCGCTGATCTGGATCGCATTGAAGCCGGCGGCCATCTCGCCCCGCTTGCCTGCCCCCAGGCGCTTGCCCGGAGCTCCGGCGAGGAGGGGGGCCTTCAGCCGAAGGTCCGCGATCCGCTCCGGCTCGACGAAGCCCAGCGCGGTATCGATCATGTTCTTCCGCTTCTCGGACGGAACGTCCCAGGCCGGCCGGATCGCCTCCAGGGGCGACAGACCCTGAGGACGCTCGTGCCCGGTGGGCTTCCAGACCTTCCTGGCGAACTCCATCTCGCCCATCTGCGCGGGATCGATGTTCCGCCTTGCCGACGCGTCATCGTCGCGGGCTGCCCAGGTGCCGAAGCTCAAGAGGGCGAACGCGCCCAGAAAGACGAGCGCCGTAGCCAAGACCGCGCTGGCAAGCGACCGCCGCTTCAGGCTAGAGCCCATGGAAACCTCCATTGAGAATGGACGAATGCCGATCGGGAATCAGGGCCGGTAGACGTCGCGCCATTTTTTTCAAGCGAGATTAACCGCGACAGGCACAGCATGACGGGCACGGAAAGGGGGTCCGCGCGGCCAAGCCGCCCGTCTGTCGTTCGTCATGTACGGTGAAACGTCACCGCTGTCAACTTCAATCGGTCATCGAAAGCAGGCGGACGGGCGGAGAAGCGGGACCGAAGCCCCGGCCGAAACCCGCTGCCGGAGCGGCTTGCAGGCGACCCGTCGAGGCCGCGGGCGAACCGCCGTTTCGCCATCCGGGAAGGGACCGATCAAAGTCCAAGGGACGAGGCGGTGCGGCGGATGTGGGTCAGGACGGCGTCCACGTCCTCATTCCGGGTCACATAGTTGAAGATCCCGAAGCGGAAATGGACCGTCCGCCCGATGACGATGGTCGGGAACCAGGCGAAGCCGCGTCGTTCGACCTCCTGCTGGATGCGGACCTGCACGCGGTTCAGCCGGGTGAGGGCGGCCCTCGACGATCGTCCGGCCGCGGGCAGCCGGCGAGCCCACCGCGGCAGATAGCGGAAGCAGAAGCTGGCGCACTCCACGGGAGCATGGAACGGCTCGAAGCAGTCGCGGCGGCGCACCTCGTCCTCGAGATGGCGGGTGACGTCCATCGTGGCGTCCACCAGGCGGCCCAGGCCCCGGCGCCCCAGGGTCTTCAGGCTGAACCAGAATTTGAGCCCGCGGAACTCCCGCGATCCTTCCAGGGAGTAGTGATAGAAGTCGAGGCGGTCCGCCTGGGCCTCGAGGTCCTTTTTGAGATAACCCGGCTCGATCTTGAAGCTGCGCCTCAAACGGCGCCCGTCGCGCACGAACAGGCCGCCGAGGCTGAAGGGCTGGAACAGCCACTTGTGCGGATCGATGGTGACGCTGTCGGACAGCTCCAGACCGTCCAGACGCGACGCGTAACGGTTGGAGAACAGGAGCGCCCCTCCATAGGCCGCGTCGACATGGAAATGAAGGCGGTGGGTCCGCGCGACCGCGGCGATGGACTGCAGCGGATCGAGATTGCCGGTGTTGGTGGTTCCCGCCGTCGCCACCACGGCCATCGGCACGAGCCCGCGACGGCGATCCCGGGCAATGGCGCCGGCAAGATGATCCACGCGCATCTTCATCCTTGAATCGACTTCAATGCGGACCAGGGCCTCCTCACCGAGACCCAGAAGATCGAGCGACCTGGCGATCGAGAAGTGCGACTGCTCGGACGCGTACACCCGCAGTCTCCCCACCAGGTTCCCGGGGAGCCCCGACCGTCTCGCCCGCGTTCCGGTCGCCCGGTCGCGCGCCAGCTTGAGGGCGATGGCGTTCGCCACGCCGCCGCCGCTCGTGAATACGCCGAAGGCCTCGGGTCCAAAGCCGATCAGATCGTTCATCCAGCGAATGAGCCGCATTTCCAGGTGCGTCGCCGCCGGACCGGCCTTCCAGGCATCCACCGACTGGTTGAGGAAGGCGACCGGCAGCTCCGCGAACGCCGCGATCGGAAGGGGCGCCGGGTTGAACAGACCGAAGATCCTTGGATGGGACATGTGCATCGAGTGGCGGAAGACCTTGCGGCGGCACTCGTCGAGGACCAACGCCGGGTCCCGGCCGCCCTCCGGAAGCGGCTCGTCGAACAGGCGGTCGAGCTCGGCCGTCGTGGCGCCGCTGTAGGTCTTGCGCGCCTTGCGGTAGATCTGCTCGAGGGTGGCATCGAGGACCAGGCGCCCGAAGCGGGAGGCCCGCACCCGGCTCGTGAGGAGGGACCCCTTGGAAGTCCGCATGGCGGGAGGTCTATCCCGACGCCGGCTTGGAGCCGACACCGAGCCAGCGCCGCCGCGCCGACACCGGCACGAGCCGATCCACCGCCATCCTGGCTTCCGCCCAGCGCGCCAGGCGCACGAAGGGCAGACCGAGCAGGAAGTAGATCGCGGCCGTGAGCAGGCCGACGCCGATGTAGTCGTAATAAGTGGAGGCGAGCTGACCGTAGACCTTTGTCAGCTCCACCATGGTGATGACGGAGACAATCGACGAATCCTTGAAGAGAGCGATGAAGTCGTTGGTCACCGGGGGGATCACGAGTCTCAGGGCCTGCGGCACGATCACGTGGCGCAGCGCCTGCGTCTGGGTCATCCCGAGCGACAGCGCCGCCTCGCTCTGGCCTCGCGGGATCGCCTGGATGCCGGCCCGGTAGTTCTCGGCTTCGTAGGCCGCGTAGTTCAGTCCCAGCCCGACGACGGCGGCGAGAAACGGCGTGAGCCTGATGCCGATGTTCGGCAGACCATAGAAGATGAGATAGAGCTGGATCAGAAGCGGTGTTCCGCGGACGACCTCGATATAGGCGCGCGACGCCCAGGCCGCGGGCCTCGGACCGTACAGGTAGGTCAGGGCCAGAAGCAGCCCCAGTGTCACCGCCAGCGCCATCCCGGTGACCGAGATCACCAGAGTCATCACGGCACCGCGACCCAGGAGAGGCAGGTAGCCGATGTACTGGCGAACTCTCGCGCGCCAGGGCCGTTCCTGCGTCAGTGTCCGGGTGAACTCCTCCAGGGCGCGCGGCGAGTGGACGAGCCTTTCGAACAGCGTCTCCGTCTCCGGGTTCATGAGACCCCACGTCTCGTAGATACGGCGCAGCTCCCCTCCCCGGACGAGCTTCAGGAGCGCCTCGTCGAGCGCGTTCAAGAGGCGCGCATCGTCCGGCCGCACGCCGATTCCATACTCCAGGTGGCCGATCGGCGGGCCGGTGAACTTGAGTTTGGGGTTCGGACGGCTGTAGTACATGGCGATGGGCCAGTCCATGAGGACGGCGTCCAGCCGGCCGTTCGCCAGATCCTCGTAAGCATTGATCTGTCCCTCGTAGCTGCGGATGTCGATTCCGCGCTCCGCTTCCAGGATGCGCTGGGCCAGCGAAAACTTCAGCGTCCCGACCGTCCGGCCTCTCAAATCGGCAAGGGCGTGGATCGAGGATTCGTCCTTGCGGACGCTGAGCTGCTCCGAGGTGGCGTAGTACGGGATCGTGAAGCGGATGACCTGCTCGCGGTCCGGAGTGATCTCGAGCCCGTTGAGCGCCACGTCGTAGTTGCCGCGCAGCAGCCCGGGGATCAGTCCGTCCCACTGGTTCTGCACGAAGACGGCGGGCCGCCCTAGCTCCCGGCCGAGGGCTCCGGCGATGTCGACCTCGAAGCCCATGATGCGGCGTGGATCCTTCGGATCGGGAAAGACGTACGGAGCGCCACCCTCGGAATCGGCGCCCCAGCGCAGGGGGTCGGTGGCGGACAACGCGTCTCCCCCGAGCGCCGCGGCGAGGACCAAAAGCACGCTCGCCCTGCGAAGAGGGGTGCGCGTGGGCAAGCCCGCGGCCGCGGGGAGAGCGATCACAGGAAGCTCTTGAGGAACTCGCGCGTGCGCGGGTCCCTCGGCGCGCCGAAGACCTCCGCCGGCGGCCCCTCCTCCACCAGGAGTCCCTCGTGCATGAACAGGATCCTGTCGGCGGCGTCGCGGGCGAAGCGCATCTCGTGGGTCACGACCACCTGGGTCATCCCCTCGTCATGGAGCTGCCGCATGATCTGCAGCACCTCGTGCACCAGGGTGGGGTCGAGCGAGGAGGTCGGCTCGTCGTACAGCATCACCTTGGGCGCCATCGTCAAGGCCCGGGCGATGGCGGCTCTTTGTTGCTGTCCTCCCGAGAGCTGGGAGGGATAGTAGTCGAGACGGTCGCTCAGACCGACCTTGGCCAGGACCGCCCGCGCCCGGGTCTCGGCGTCATCCCGGCCCATCCCTTTCACGACCATCGGCGCCTTCGCGGCGTTCGCGAGGACGGTCATGTGCGGGAACAGGTTGAAGCTCTGGAACACCATTCCCACCTCCTCGCGCAGGAGGCGCAGGCGGTGCCTCAAGTCGCGCGGCACGGTCCCGTCGTGCCGCTCCAGGGTGACGTCCGCGATGTGGACGCGGCCGGAGTCGAACAGCTCGAGACCGTTCAGGCAGCGCAGGAGCGTCGATTTCCCGCATCCGGATGGCCCGATGATCACCACCAACGAAGAGGGAGTGACGGAGAAGCTGATGCCCCGCAGCGCCTCGGCGTGGCCGAAGCTCTTGCGCAGGTCTTCGACGGTGATCAGCTGGCGCGCCGGGCCTTCCACGGTCCCCCTCCCCGCCGCGGATTGCCGCCCGCGGACCGCTTTGAATTTTGGGCACGGAAGGCTAGCATGGCGTGGGCGCACGCGGAAGGCCCGAACCCCGCAAGGAGGGTCCATGGACAGGACCGGTTACAGGATGGAGACCGTCGCCGTTCACTCGGGCGAGCCCCGGCCGGCGCCGGAGGGCTCCGTCGTCTTCCCGATCTACCAGGGCACGGTCTACTCGATCGAGCCCGGCACGGACTACCACGACATCCGTTACATCCGGCTCAACAGCACTCCCTCCCAGCGCTACCTGCACGATCGACTGGCGGCGCTCGAAGAGGCCGAGGCCGCCGTCGCGACCTCCTCGGGGATGGCGGCGATCACCTCCACGCTCCTCGCCTTCCTGAAGAAGGGCGACCACCTCCTCGCGGGGAGCTGCCTGTATGGCGGGACGCACGACTTCCTGACCCAGCATGCCCCGGACCTCGGGCTGGGCTGCACCTTCATCGACGACCAGCGCCCCGAGACCTGGAAGGCCGCCCTAAGGCCCGAGACGAAGCTGTTCCTGGTCGAGACGATCACCAATCCACTCATGCGGGTGCCGCGGCTGCAGGAGGTCGTCGAGTTCGCGCGCCGCGAGCGCCTGACGACGGTCATCGACAACACGTTCGCAAGCCCCGTGAACTTCCGGCCCCTGTCGATCGGTTTCGACATCTCGTTTCATAGCGCCACGAAGTATCTCAACGGCCACTCGGACCTGGTGGCCGGCTGCGTCCTCGGCAGCCGGGAGCGCGTCGAGCGTGTGCGCCGGACCCTCAACCTGATGGGTGGCTCCCTCGATCCGCACGCGGGATTCCTGCTGGCGCGCGGCAGCAAGACACTGGCGCTCCGCGTGCGGGCCCAGAACGCCAACGCCCTGGCCCTGGCCCGCTTCCTCGCGGCGCACCCGAAGGTCAAGGAGGTCAACTACCCCGGGCTCGAGACCCACGCCGATCACGCGCACGCGCGCCGGCTCCTCTCCGGCTTCGGGGGCATGCTGAGTCTGCGGCTGAAGGCGGGGACGGAAGCGGCGCGGCGCCTGATCGCCGCGCTGCGCATCCCCTACTTCGCCCCGAGTCTCGGAGGGGTGGAGACGCTCATCACCCAGCCCGCCCTGTCGTCGCATGCGGGGATGAAGCGGGAGGAGCGCGAGCGCCTCGGCGTCACGGATGATCTCCTGCGGGTGAGCTGCGGGATCGAGAGCCCCGACGACCTGGTGGAAGATTTCGGGCAGGCGCTGGAGAAGGTCTAGAAGGCCGCGCGTCCGCGGCCGGCCGCTCTAGATGCGCGCCCGGATCGCCTGCCGCATCGGGAGCCAGTGCTCGACGCGGCTCCCGGCCCGCACGATCGTGCCGTCCCTCTGCGGCGACGTCGAGATGATCCCGATCTCGCAGCCCACGGCCTCCTCGAGGCGCCGCATGTAATCGCGCGCGCGGCCCGGGAGATCCTCGAAGCGCCGCGCCGTCGACGTGTCCTCTTTCCACCCGGGCATGAGCTCGTACACGGGACGGCACGCCTTCAGCACGGCGGGATCGGCCGGCAGGAAGTCGATCCGGCGCCCGCCGTGCTCGTAGGCGGCGCAGATTGGAATCTCGTCGAAATCGTCGAGGACGTCGAACAGGGTCAGCGCCAGGCATTCCACCTGGTTGATCATCACGGAGTAGCGCGCCACCAGGGCGTCGAACCAGCCGCAGCGACGCGGCCGCCCTGTGGTGCTGCCGAATTCCCGGCCGCGCTCGCGGATGCGCCGGCCGGCCTCATTGTCCTGCTCGGTCGGAAACGGCCCTTCTCCCACCCTGGTCGAATACGCCTTCAGGACGCCGAGCACCCCGTCGACGCGGATGGGGCTGATCCCGAGGCCGGTGCAGGCGCCGCCCGCGGTCGAGCTCGAGGAGGTCACGAAGGGATAGGTTCCGTGGTCCAGGTCGAGCATGGTCCCCTGGGCTCCCTCGCACAGGACGACGGCTCCCTCGTCGAGCCTCTCGTTCAAAAGACGCGAGGTGTCGGTGACGAAAGGCCTGAGGCGGGCGCCGTCGACGAGGAGCTGCTCGACCACCGCGGCGGGGTCCGGATCCCATTCCGCCGGCAGCTCGTGAAGGTCGTCGCCCCTGGCCATCCGGGCCAGAGCGCCGACCTTGTCGGGCAGGCCGGACTCATCCCCCAGGTCGGCAACCCGCAGGCCGTAGCGTCCCGCCTTGCTCTCGTAGGTCGGCCCCACGCCCAGACGCGTCGTGCCGATCCTGCCGTTGCGCGCCGCTTCCTCGCGCGCGATGTCGCGGCCACGGTGGTAGGGCAAAATAAGGTGGGCGCGGTCGCTGATGCGCAGGTTCTCCTCGACCCGCACCCCCGCCTCGCGCAGGTCGTCGATCTCCTTGAGCAGGGAGCCTGGCTCGATCACCACTCCGTTCCCGATCACGCACAGGACGTTGTCTCTGAGGATTCCGGAGGGGACGTGGTGCAGGGCGAAACGGCGCGCGCCGACGCAGATCGTGTGGCCGGCGTTCGGCCCGCCGCCGTACCGCGCCACGATGTCCACGCGCTCGGTCAAGAGGTCGACGATCTTGCCCTTGCCCTCATCACCCCATTGCGTACCGACCACCACGAAGCCGGACATGGGTTCTCCGTTGCCGTGCGGAAGCTCCTTTGCCGCGACATGCTAGCAGAAAACGGGCGATCGGGGACCCGGGCGGGGGTCAGGCGGCGAGGATCTGCTGCACCCGGAACAGCAGGGAATCCTTGATCTGCTCTTTGTCGAGGAAGCCCGCCACCCCCGCGGCCTGCAGAAAATCGAGAACGTCCTTCTTGAAGACGCCGCTCATGATCAGGATGGGCGTCTGTTTGACCCGGCCGATCTTCTTGATCTCCCGCAGGACGTCGAAGCCGGTCATCTTGGGCATCAGGAGGTCGAGAACGATCAAGTCGGGGTGCTCGTTCTGCACCAGGTCGAGCGCCTGCCTTCCGTCCTCCGCCTCGAGGACGTCGTACCCTGCGGCGGCCAGAAGGTGCGCCGCCACTTTGCGCACCGTGATCGTGTCGTCCGCCACGAGGATCTTTTTGCGGTGCTCGGTCTTCTCGAAGGAATCGGCGCTCGACGACGACTTCACCTCGTCCTGCACGAGGTCGATTCTCACGATCTCCTGGCAGTTGCTGCAGAGATACTTGATGACGCGGGACTGCCCATCCACCTCCCGCAGGCGGATCACGTTCTTGCAGTGCGGGCAGCGTACGACCAAGGGGACCTTTCTGCAGGCAGCCGGGCGCAAAGCGACCCCGCCGCGGGTACCCGCATGCCTAAAGTTAAGTCCTTAAAGGGGCGATTGCACTTCGGTTACGGAATTGTGAGGGCACCGTCGCTGTGCTAGACTCCAAGAGGTTTTGCACGGCGCGGGACCACCTTTCGATGCCCTCCACCATCATCCTCGACGGCGAGCACCTCGGACTGGAACAAATCGCCGCGGTCGCCAGGGGCGGCGCCCGCGTCAGCCTGGGTGATTCCGCCCGCAGGAAGCTTGTGCGCGCCCACGACGTGGTCCAACGGATCCTCGCCTCCGACCAGCAGGTCTACGGCGTGAACACCGGCTTCGGTCTTCTCAAGGATATCCGCATCCCCCGCGATCGGCTCGACGTCCTTCAACTCAACCTGATCCGCAGCCACTGCGCCGGTCTGGGCGACCCGCTGCCGCCGGAGGCGACGCGCGCCCTCATGCTGCTGCGGGCGCACGTTCTGGCGCGGGGTCATTCGGGTGTCAGGCCGCTGGTGGTCGAGACGCTCCTGGACCACCTCAACGCCGACCTCCTGCCGGTCGTGCCGGAGCAAGGGTCGCTGGGCGCCAGCGGCGACCTCGCTCCCCTGTCGCACGTCGCCCTGGCCCTTCTGGGCGAAGGCGAGGTCGTGCTCCGGGGCGTGAGGATGAGAACACCGGCGGCGCTCGAGACGACCGGACTCGCACCCCTGCGGCTCGGCCCGAAGGAGGGTCTCGCCCTCATCAACGGCACGCAGTTCATCACCGCCGTCGGCGTCCTGGCGCTCCTGCAGGCCGAAGAGCTCGCGGCGGTGGCCGACGTCGCCGGAGCCTTGAGTCTCGAGGCCCTGAAGGGAAGCCACCGCGCCTTCGACGAACGCCTGCAGGCCCTGCGGCCGCACCCGGGGCAGGTGGACAGCGCCGCGAATCTGAGGGCCCTCCTGGAGACAAGCGAGATCGCCCGGTCGCACGAGGCGTGCGGGCGCGTGCAGGACGCCTATTCGCTGCGCTGCATGCCGCAGGTGCACGGCAGCGCCCGCGACGGAATCCGCTTCGCGCGCTCCATCCTGGAGGTCGAGGTGGACGCGGTCACCGACAACCCGATCGTCTTCCCGGACGGGGGCGATCTCCTGTCCGGGGGAAATTTCCACGGCGAGACCCCGGCCCTGGCGCTCGATCTCCTGGCGATCGCAACCGCCTCCCTCGCGTCGATTTCGGAGAGACGCGTCGACCGGCTGATGAACCCGGTGCTCAGCGGGCTGCCGCCGTTCCTGACGCGCGACGCCGGCGTCCATTCAGGCCTGATGATGGCGCACGTCACCGCCGCCTCCCTGGTCTCGGAAAACAAGATCCTCTGCCACCCGGCGAGCGTGGACTCCATCCCGACCGAAGCGAACCAGGAGGATCACGTCTCGATGGGACCGATCGCCGCGCGCAAGGCGCGCGCGGTGGTGGGGCACGCGCGGATGGTCCTGGCCATCGAGGTCCTGTCGGCCTGCCAGGCGCTCGATTTTCTCGCGCCGCTCCACCCCGGGCGCGGGGCGCGGGCTGCCTACGAGGCGGTGCGTCGGGCCGTCCCGTTCATGGAGACCGATCGGGTCCTCGCGGACGACATCCGCGAAGTCGAGCGCTTGATCCGCGAGGGGACCCTGCGCGCCGCCGCGGAGAGCGCCGTCGGGAGGCTGCGATGAAGAGCAGGGGCGCCGCGGCGCGGGTCGTGAGGGCCCCCCGCGGGGCGTCCCTGTCGTGCAAGGGATGGGCGCAGGAAGCCGCCCTGCGCATGTTGATGAACAATCTCGATCCTGAGGTCGCCGAAAAGCCCGAGGAGCTGATCGTCTACGGCGGGACCGGCAGGGCGGCGCGCGACTGGGACTGCTTCGAGATCATCGTGAGGACGCTCAGGGAGCTCGAGGGCGACGAGACCCTCCTGGTGCAGTCCGGCAAGCCGGTCGGGGTCTTCCGGACGCACCCTCACGCTCCGCGCGTCCTCATCGCCAACGCCCTCCTCGTTCCCGCCTGGGCGAACTGGGACACGTTCCGCGAGCTGGACCGCAAGGGACTGACGATGTTCGGCCAGATGACGGCCGGCTCATGGATCTACATCGGCAGCCAGGGCATCCTGCAGGGGACCTACGAGACCTTCGCCTCCGCCGCCAGGCGCCACTTCGGAGGGGACCTCAAAGGACGTCTCGTCGTCACCGCCGGCCTCGGCGGCATGGGCGGCGCCCAGCCGCTCGCCGGCACGATGAACGGCGCGGTGCTGGTCGCCGTCGAGGTCGATCCCGACCGCATCCGCCGGCGTCTTTCGACCGGCTACGTCGATCGCCAGGCGGACGGTCTGGACGAGGCGCTGGTTTTGGCTCGGGCGGCGCTTTTGAAGAGAGAGCCGCTGTCGATCGCCCTGCTCGGGAACGCGGCCGACGTCCTGCCGCGCCTGGCGGCGGGGCCGCTCGTCCCCGACCTGGTCACGGACCAGACGAGCGCCCACGATCTCCTGAACGGCTACGTCCCCCACGGCCTCCCGTACGACGAGGCGCTGCGGATGCGTACGTCCGATCCCGCGCGGTACCTCGAGCGCTCGAAGACGTCGATCGCCGCGCACGTGCGGGCCATGCTGGCTCTCAAGAAGAAGGGCGCCATCGTCTTCGACTACGGCAACAACATCCGGCAGGAAGCCAGGCAGGCGGGTGTCGCGGACGCCTTCGAGATCCCCGGGTTCGTGCCGGAATTCATCCGGCCGCTGTTCTGCGAGGGGAAGGGACCGTTCCGCTGGGCCGCACTCTCGGGGGACCCGCAGGACATCCACCGCACCGACGAGGCGGTGCTGGAGATGTTCCCGGCGGACGAGGCGCTCGGTCGCTGGATCCGTCTGGCGCGCGACCGCGTCGCGTTTCAGGGGCTGCCGGCGCGCATCTGCTGGCTGGGGTACGGCGACAGGGCCCGCTTCGGACTGAAGATCAACGAGCTCGTCGCGCGGGGCGCCCTCAAGGCTCCCATCGTGATCGGACGCGATCACCTCGACGCCGGCTCGGTCGCCTCCCCCTACCGCGAGACCGAAGGAATGCGCGACGGATCGGACGCCATCGCCGACTGGCCGATCCTGAACGCCCTGCTCAACACCGCCGCCGGGGCCTCCTGGGTGTCGGTGCACCATGGGGGAGGCGTGGGCATCGGCTATTCGTTGCACGCCGGGATGGTGGTCGTGGCCGACGGGACCGCGGAGGCGGCGGCCCGCCTGGAGCGGGTGCTCGCCACCGATCCGGGCACGGGTGTCATGCGCCACGCCGATGCCGGCTACCCCGAAGCCATCGCCTTTGCCAGGAAACGCGGCCTCAAGCTGCCGATGATCTGAGCCCGCCTCGGCCTTTCGTGTTCGAGGCGACGGACGGGGATAGAATGCGCCGATGCAACCGGCGGGCGGCGGGCGGGTCGTCCTCAGAAAGGGCCGGGACCGGCGCCTCAAGGCCGGCCATCTCTGGGTGTACGCCGGCGAGATTCAAAAGACCGACGACGGCCTCTCTCCCGGAGACGCCGTCGAAGTAGTCGATCACCGCGGCCGATTCCTGGCGCGCGGCTACTACAACCCCGCGTCGAGCATCACCGTCCGACTCTTGACACGCAGCCGGGACGAGGCGCCGGACGCGGCGCTCCTGAGGCGCCGCATCGCCCAGGCGGTCGCTTACCGCCGCCACTTCTACGACGCCGGGGAGTCCTGCCGGCTGGTCTTCAGCGAAGGCGATCTGCTTCCGGGGCTCACCGTCGATCGTTATGGCCCCTGCCTGGCGGTGCAGATCGCGACCCTCGGCATGGACCGCGTACGGGACGACATCGTGTCCGCCCTGCAGGACGCCGTCCACCCGCGCGGCATCTACGAGCGCAGCGACCTGCCGACGCGCCTCCGCGAGGGACTGGAGGCTCGCACCGCCCTCCTCTCCGGGGAGGTCCCCGAGGAGATGGAAGTCATCCTGGACGAGCTGCGATTTCTCGTGCGGCTGCGAGCGGGGCAGAAGACCGGTCTTTACCTCGATCACCGTTTCAACCGCCGCGCCCTGCACCCGCACGCCCGCGGCCGCCGCGTGCTCGACGTCTTCTGCAACACCGGGTCGTTCGGGCTGTACGCGCTCAAGGCCGGTGCCGAGCGCTGCACGGGGATCGAAATCTCCGCGGAATGCCTCGACCTGGCGCGCCGCAACGCCGCTCTGAACGGATTCGAGGATCGCTGCGAGTGGATCGAAGGCAACGCCTTCGACCACCTCCGGGCGCTCGATCACGCGAAGGAGCGCTTCGACCTCATCGTCCTCGACCCGCCGGCGTTCACCAAGAGCGCCCGGGCGACGGAAGCCGCCGTCCGCGGCTACAAGGAAATCAATCTGCGCGCCCTCCGGCTGGCGGCGCCTGGGGCGATCATTGCCACGTCCTCATGCTCGTACCACCTCGGGCCGGAGGAATTTCTGGAGGTCCTGCGCGACGCCGCGGCCGATGCCGGCCGGGACGCCACCCTTGTCGAGATGCGCGGCCAGGCTCCCGATCATCCCATCCACCTGTCGGTGCCCGAGACGCGCTACCTGAAGTTCGCCCTCCTCCTCGTCCGAAACTGAGCCCTCCCCTGCCCGCGCGACCGGGCCGGCGCGTCGGCTCATCCGCGAGTTGACACCCTCTCGGGGCGCCGATAGACTAGCGAGCCGGTCCGGACGCACGACGCGTCGCGGCGACGATCCGTTCCCTCCCGGCCGGTCCCGGGGACCATGGCGATCGAAAACCCTCTGGTAATCGCCGTCCTGGCGGTCCTTGTGGCGGCCGTGATCGTCCTCGGCTTGGCGCTCCTCCGCCGCGCGCCTCGGGCCGCGCCGGGCGCCGATCCCGCGGTCGTTCTCCTGCAGCAGGAAATCTCCCGCCTGGCGCAGCAGATCTCGCAGGTCGGAGCGCAGATTCCCAGGGACGTGGGGGTCTCGCTCCATCAAGTCACCGGTCAGATGGCCCAGCGCCTCTCGGAGAACGCACAGGCCCTGCAGCAGGCCAGCGCGGACACCGGCAAGCTGATCGCCGACATCAATGTGCGCCTGGGCGAACTCGGACGGAGCAGTCAGGAGATCCTCTCGCTCGGGCAGGACATCCGGAGCCTGCAGCAGATCTTTCAGGCCCCGAAGATCCGGGGTGGCCTGGGGGAGATCGCCCTGGGCGCGCTTCTGCAGCAGATCTTCCCCATCGAGCATTTCGCCCTGCAGCACACTTTCCTGGACGGGCAGACGGTCGATGCCGTGCTGCGTCTGCCCGGGGGCCTGGTGCCGATCGACTCGAAGTTCCCGCTCGCGGCGTTCCGCCAGATGCAGGACGCGTCCGACCCGGAGCAGAAGGATCGCGCGCGGCGCCAGTTCGGCCGCGATGTTCGACGACACATCGACGACATCGCCTCGAAGTACCTCCGCCCGTCGGAGGGGACGCTCGACTTCGCCCTGATGTACATTCCGGCGGAGAGCGTCTTCTACGACCTGATTGCGCGCGACGAGGCGGCCGGCGAGGACGATATCAGCGCCTACGCCCAGAAACGCCGCGTCATCCCGGTGTCGCCCAACAGCATCTACGCCTACCTGCAGGCGATCGCCTATGGCCTCATGGGGCTCCGCATCGAGCAGCGCGCACGGGAGATCCTCAAGGGGCTGCAGCAGCTCAACGGCGATTTCGGTCTTTTCCACGAATCGTTCAAGAAGGCGCAGCGGCAGCTGAATATCGCGCAAAGCAATTTCGCGGAAGCGGGCGAGCGCGCCGAAAAGCTGGGCGGCAAGATCCAGCAGTTCGCGAGCGTCGTGGAGCCGCCTGCCGCCGATGAGGCCCTCCCTCGCGGAACCCCGCACCCCGAAGAACGCTTCCAGACCCGGAGCCTCGAGCGATGACGCGGACCGGCCGGCAGGGCCGGGCAGTCCTCCGGGTGTTCCTGACGCTGCTGCTTCTGTCCCTCCTGGCCGGCACGGCCCGCGCCGCCAAGATGTTTTCCTTGAGCCTCGACGACGTGGCCAACGGCCGCGCCGAGGTGGTCGACCTGACGCACGATCTCCGGGAAGGCACGCCGATCTTCCCGGGGGGAATCGCCTTCAGCCTGGAGCCTTTGACCCAGCTCTCCGACGGCTATTACATGAACTCCTTCGTGTGCGGCGAGCACACCGGGACCCACATCGACGCTCCCGCCCACTTCGGCAAGGGGCTGCCGACCGTGGACGAGATCCCGCCGACGCGTCTGGTGAGCCAGGGGATCATGATCGATGTGCAGGCGAAGTGCGCGGCGAACTCCGACTACGTCCTGACTCTCATCGAGCTGCAGGAGTGGGAGAAGGCCAACGGGCGGATCCCGGCGCGCTCCCTGGTCATCCTCAACACCGGCTGGCACCAGCGCTGGGAGAACCCGGACCGCTACCTGAACCGCGACGAGGCCGGCGCCATGCACTTTCCCGGCTTCGCGGGCGACGCGATCCGGTTTCTGATCAAAGAGCGGGATGTGAACGGCCTCGGCATCGACACCGCCAGCATCGATCCCGGCAAGGCCATCGCCTTCGAGGCCCACAAGGCGTTGCTCCTGGCCGGGCGCTACCAGGTGGAGAACCTGGACAACCTGAGCGTCCTGCCCGTCCGCGGCTTCAGCGTCATCGTCGCGCCCATGAAGATCAGCCGGGGCTCGGGGGCTCCGGCGCGCGTCCTCGCCGGCTGGCAGATCCAGCAGGGCCAGCGCACCGTGGCGGGGGAAATCCTGTCGGCCATCCACGGCGCCCTCGGGGAAGCCCCGAAGCTCATGGGCGCCGGCCGCACCGACCAGGGGGTGCACGCCGAAGGCCAGGTGGCGAACTTCTTCACGCGCTCGACGCACCCCGCGCCCGCGATCGTCGACTCGCTGAACGGTCTGTTGCCGGCGGACATCAACATCCTGGAAGCGCGCGACGTGCCGATGTCATTCCACGCCCGGCACGATGCGGCGTCGCGCCGCTACCGCTATCAGATCGCCTCGCGCCGATCCGCATTCTTCAAGCGCCTGATCTGGTGGGTGAGGCAGCCGCTCGACCATCAAGCCATGGAGCAGGCGGCTCGGGCCCTCATCGGCCGGCACGATTTCACGTCGTTCGCCGACAAGGGCGCCGAGATTGCCGAGCCGCGCGTGCGGGTCTTCCAGGCCTCATTGCGGCGCGGTGATTTCGTGACCTCGTTCAGCATCGAGGCCGACCATTTCCTGCCACGCATGGTGCGGCGCATCGTGGGCGTGCTGGTGCAGATCGGCTTCCACAACCTGCCCGCGGAGGCGATGGATCGCTTCCTGTCGGAAATCGTCGACGACCCCGCCGCGTGGACCTCGCCGCCCTCGGGGCTCTTCCTGGAGCGCGTCGTCTATCAGGGTGATCCCGGCGCGCCGCCGGTGCCGCGTCCCGCGACCTCGGGGTCGAGGACCTGACGTATTGCCCCGCCCCGGGGCGGCCGCTATACTCCGCATGCGCCGCCCGAAGCAGAGGTGTACAGGTCGTCCAACCGATAGGAGAACGCATGCGCCACCCCCGCGCTCTGGTTCCTGCCCTTCTGTCCCTGGTGCCGGTCATCGCGGTCCTCGCCGCCGTCCCGGTCACGCCCCCCGGCCTGAAGCGTCTCCTGAGCGCCGCGGACGCCCGGCGGATCGATGCCGACCTGCGTTTCCTGGCGGACGATTTCATGGAAGGCCGCGGCACGGGGCAGAGAGGCGGGCGCTTGGCGGCCCTCTATCTCGAGACTCGCTTCCGCCTGCTGGGGCTCGATCCGGCGGCCTCCAGTGACTCCTATCTTCGACTTCAAGGGCGAAGACCTCAAGGGCAAGGTCGTGGTGATGCTGGTCAACGATCCGCCGTCGGATGACCCGGGGCTGTTCGGAGGCAAGGCGCTCACCTATTACGGCCGCTGGACCTACAAGTACGAGAGCGCGGCGCGCGCCGGGGCTGTGGGCGCCATCCTGATCCATACCGACGACTCGGCCGGATATGGGTGGAGCGTGGTGCGCAATTCCTGGGGACGCGAGCGCCCTTACGTGGCGCTCTCCCCCGGCGGTCCGAACGCGCTCCAGATCGCCTCGTGGGTCACCGAATCGTTCGGGCGCCAGTTTCTCAAGGCGGCAGGACAGGACTTCGACGCGCTGCGCAAGGCGGCGGCGACGCGCGAGTTCCGTCCGGTCCCGCTGTCGCTGCGCGCGCAGGCCCGGATGAGGACGAAAATCCGTCCGATCACCACCTGGAACGTCGTCGGCTTCATCCGAGGCAGCGACCCGAGGCTGCGCGACCAGGCGGTCGTGTACACCGCCCACTACGACCACCTCGGGCGCGGCAATCCGGAGGACGGCGATGACATCTACAATGGCGCTCAGGACAACGCCTCGGGCGTGGCCACCCTTCTCGAAGTCGCCCGTCTCTACACCCTTCTCGACAAGGCCCCCCGGCGCAGCGTCCTGTTCATCGCCTGCGCCGCCGAGGAGGGCGGCCTGCGTGGCTCGGAGTACTACGCCACGCACCCGATCATCCCGACGCATTTGACGGCGGCCAACATCAACATGGACGGCACGCCGGTCTGGGGCCAGCCGTCGGACTTCACGTTCCTGGGGGCCGACCGATCGACGCTGCGTGATGTCGTCGCAGAGGCGTCGCAGGCGCTCGGCTTCAAGGTGGTTCCCGACCAGCACCCCGAACAGGGATCGTTCTATCGCTCCGACCAGTTCAACTTCGCCAAGGTCGGCATCCCGGCCTTCAGCCTCGACCCCGGTCTCGACTACGTCGGCAAGCCCCAAGGCTACGGGGAGAAGAAGTGGCAGGAGTACGAGGACAACCGCTACCACAGACCGAAGGACGAGTACGACCCTGCCTTCGATCTGTCCGGATCGGCCCAGAGCGCGCGCATCGCGCTCTACGTCGGCTACCGCGTGGCGCAGACGGAGTCGCTACCGCAGTGGAACAAGGGCGACGAGTTCGCCGCCGCCCGCGCCGCCGCCCTTGTGAGCGTCGGAGCGAAGCCGGGGCGGTAGGGGTCGTCCGGTCGGACTCCTAGCTTGCCGGACGAAGGGTCACGTCCCCAACCTCGGCGACCGCGATCGTGACTTCGACCGAAGCGCCGGCGTAGCCGCAGCTCCGCCGCAGAAACTTCCGGCGGTCGCGATCGTACTCACCGGCGCAATAGACTCCGCGCCAGGAGCTCCCGCCTCGGCGTCCGACCTCGATCGTGAAGAGATCACCCGAGCCACACTCCGGGCAGCGGGAGCGGTCGGCACCGCGCGCCCGCGCGGAAGGCTGCGAACCGGCCATCGGTTGTCTCCTGAAGAGTTCGCCGCCAGATATACGTGCGCGCGGCCCGCGCGTCAAGCGGGAGATTTGGCGCCGTGCGCGCGGGATCCGGGGCGGGCGCCCGGAGCAGGCCCGTCCGCGGCGTCGTTCGCGGCTCCATCCGCCGGAATGCCCGGCCGCCATCGTCGAAGATCTCGCCGGCAACCTGCACGCCCTGCAGTCGGGTGCCGTCGGCGTCGGCCGAACGCCTCGCGCCGACGCTCCACGAGCGCACCGTCTCGGCGGGACCCCGGACCTTCACCGGCGGCGGGTGGGTGGGGTTGGTGGACGGCAAGGGGATCGAACCCTCGACCTCCGCGTTGCGAACGCGGCGCTCTCCCAGCTGAGCTAGCCGCCCACTCTCTGGAACGACGCGGTGAATGAAGGCTTGGTGGGCCGTGCTGGATTTGAACCAGCGACTTCTACCGTGTGAGGATAGCACTCTCCCGCTGAGTTAACGGCCCCCAAGGCGCGCGATTATAGCATTGGCGCGCGCACGAGGCGCCGCGCTTCGGGCCTTGCGTCAGAGCCGAAAGCGGTCCAGGACCTGATCCGCGACGGGCGGCACGAGATGTCGCTCTTCGACACCGTCCTTGCGGGCCGCAACCTCGACCAGCGGCTCGTGCCGGCGATCGGAGTAGCGCGCCGTGATCGACGCGATCAGGATCTTGAGATCCTCGTCGGGCTCTCCCTCCACCACGGTGAGCGGGCTGCCGCAATCGAGCGCCTCGAAGCGCCAGCCGGGCAGGTCGAAGCGTGACAGGAACTGGTTCTCGCACTGGTCGCGCGCCACGATGATTTTCACCCGCGGCGACAGCCGGAAGTGCCTTCCAACTTTGAGGAGAATCATCTCCTCCCGGCGGATCTGCTCCGGTTCCGTGTGCAACCGCTTATCGTGGAAGCGGCGGGCGAAGTTCTCGTCCGCCAGATAGCAGCAGCCGCCCGCCGGCTGCGGGTAGTCGCTGATCCCCCACGTTGTGCTCCAGGCCATCTGCTCCTTGCGGGATCGGCCGCTGATGCCGAGGAGCTTCTCGCGGTCGACCCACCCGAGCTGCTCCGGCAGGGTCGGCGGAAGGTGCTTCGCGGACAGCGGCCGCAGCAGGTAGCCTTCGATGCCGCATTCCTTTTCGATCAGCCGCAGCGCCTGCATGTGCTGGGACATCGGTCGCTGGCCGAGGACCTCACCGGTGAACACGAAGTGACCGCCGTGCTCGCGCATGTACCCGGCCGCGCCGTGGATCATGAAGATGCGGCAGTCGATGCACGGATTGGCCTTGGCCCCGTAACCGTGCTTCGGGTTCAGCACCATCTTCAAGTACGCCTCGCCCGCGTCCAGGACTTCGATCGGAATGCCGAGGTCGGCCCCGGCGCGCAGGCCCTCGTTGCGCATGCGCTTCGGGTCCTCCTCCGGGCGGGCCATCGCGCGGCGGTGATCATTCATGCAGAAGCCGGTGGAGTAATGCAGCCCGATGACCTCGAGGCCCTGCTCCAGGAGGACCCTGGCGGCCAGAGTGCTGTCGAGGCCTCCCGAGAGCAGGCCGATCGCCCTGATCCTGTCCGGTCGTCGAGTCGATGGCTCGCTCATCGCGTCCTCGCGCTCGCGCGTGTCTTCCTTACGAACAGTCGGTATTCCGCGCTTTCCTGCCGGTAGCCCAGGTACTCGTGCCCGGTCGATCGACACCAGGCCGGCAGGTCGATCAGAATCACGCGATCGTCGGAGAGAATCGCCAGGGTCCGGCCGGCCTCCATTTTCCTGATCCTCTCAGCTGTCTTGATGATCGGCACGGGGCAGTAGAGACCGACCGTGTCGAGGACCTCGTCTGCCTCAACCGGAGCGTTCATGGCGTTCTCCGCCCCCGGCGACCCGCGCGCGCGGCCCACGGAGCACGGGATCTTATCAGAGCGGCGCACGCCGGGGCAATGGACGATCGGTTCGCCTGCGTCGCCGCTCAGCGCACCCCGCCCGGAACAGACGAACGCGCCGGCCCCAGGACGCTCCGGGACCCTTCGATGGTCCCCTGGTGCACGAAGACGCGCGGGCCGTCCGAGAGCGGCTCGAGGCGCAGGAGATCCTCTTCAAATTCGGCCCGCAGCTCGACCGACAGGTCGCCCGGCTCGGGGAGGAGCAGGCGAAACGTCCCGACGGGGTCGCGCCGGGGGATGATCTCGGTGAACGTGTAGCGGTGGCGAACGTCCTCGCCGCGCCCCGGCACCCGGAAGCCTGAGTGGGACGAGAAGACGTAGCTGATCCGGTCCGTGGCGAGGGGGGCCCTCAGACGCGTCGTGACGACCCTCTCCGCCGGACCTTCGCCGGGCGCGGCGTCGGCCGCGAATTCGATCCGGTCGGACGGGAACGGCAGGGCGATCTGTTGCGCAGTCTCCAGCGGATCGAGGGCGCGCATATCGACTCCGCGCAGGCGCACGCCGCGCAGCGAGTCCTGCGACCGGATCAGCGCCACCGCCCTCCTCCCGTTCAGGTCGACTCTCTGCCTCAGCCGCACAAGCTGGCGATGGCGATAGTCGTAAGGAGGCAGGAACGCGTTCGCGCCCAGGAGCAGGACGGACAGGACCAGAGCCGTGAGGCCGACGTGACGGCCGGACAGCCACCACCAGACACGGCTGTGCAGGCAGTCCTGGAACGAGGCGACGTGCGCGAGGTAGAGGACCAGGGGGAACGCCACGACGCAGACGACCCCGAACAGGATCCAGGCCGAGGGCGCAACACCCCCCAGGTCGACGAGCGCCCTGTAGTCCCTGAGCGTCATCAGTAAGAAGAACGGCGCCGCCGCGCCCAGACCGAGGGCCAGCTTCCTGCCCGTGCTCTCGAACAGCAGCGAGCCCAGGAACATCAGGATCGGCACCGCCATGACGACGGCGATCTCAGGAAAGCCCTCGTGGAGTGCGAGCGCGACCCACGCCACCGGAACGAGGAAGGCGGCCGCCAGGTACGGCCCGGGCTCGACCGTCGGCTTGATGCGCCGGAACAGGTTGAGGCCGAGCCAGGAGGTGACGAGGGACCAGGCGATGCCCTGGGCGACGTGCAGACCCTGGTGGGCGATCCAGGGGAAGCGCGCGCCCTGGATGCGCTGCATGAGCAGCTCCGAGAGGAACATGCCGGACAGGCCGAGGGCGGTCGCGGTTCCCGTGACGATGAGCACGCGCAGGGTCAGGACGATGGCCTTGGGCCTCGCCACCGCCCTCACGCGACGGAGCGCCAGGAGGCCCCAGCCCAGAAGTGCCGCGCACGAGGTGAGGATCAGGATTGGCGACGGCACCAGGAACCCCCGTCCAAACAGCATCAAAGGCAGGTAGTGCGGATCGTCGGCGGGATCGAGAGGAGCGGCTTCCAGGTCCTGCAGCATCCGATCGACCACGCGCGCGGCGCGCTCGAGCGCCTCCGGGCGCACGGAGTTCACTCCGTCTTCGACCGTGTGGTAAGTCCAGCCGGGAAAGGTCCCGAGCACCAGGAAGGCGGGGACCTTCCGCTCCTGGAACGCTTGATGGTCGGCGCTGAACGGCAGATCGAGAAACCGCGGCGCGAGGGTCCACAGAGGTCGCGCCACCACGCCCCGCGCCCCCGTCTCCCGCGCCGCGCGCAACAGCAGCGCCTGGGCCCACAGCGACGGCGGCTCCGGGACGGGGCCGACCAGGAGCTCCTCACGGCCGACCAGCTCCAGGGCGATCATCGCCCGCACGGGGGACAGGTCGTTCTTCTGGACAAAATCGCGCGAGCCCAGGAGCCCCTCCTCCTCGGCGCAGAACGAGATGAAGAGGTAGGTGAGCCGGTGCGGGCGCCGCGCCGTGGCCCGCGCCACTTCCAGGAGGACCGCCACCCCTGAGGCGTCGTCGTTCGCCCCCGGCACCGAGGCACCATGTGTGTCGTGATGCGCCGCCAGGATGATGGTGTCGCGCGCCGCCCCGGGGAGCTCGCCGATGACGTTCCAGGACCCGACCGAGCGCTCCCCTTCGTCGTAGGGCGCGATGGCCACTTCCTGACGCGCGACCGAGAGTCCCGCGGACTCCATCTCGCGCGCGATGTACTCGATGGCCCGCCGCTCCGCGTCGCTCCCGGTCTTGCGCGGACCGATGGCCCCCGCGAGCTCCAGGACGTGCCGAAAGGCGCCGGTCCCGACCGGGGCCGGCCCGTCGTCCGCTCGCGCGGGGGCCGCGAGAGCCAAGGCGACGAGCGCCGGGAGGAGAGGACGCAGGCTCATCCGCGGGCGCGCGGGCGTGCCCCGGGACACGCGACCGCTCTGTCCGCGGCCCCCCCAGGCGTCGCGACGGTCGTTTGTTGACTCACGGCCGGGCGTAGATTAGCATAACGATTCGCCCGCGGAGATCGGCAGCGCTCTCCTCGACACGCAATGTCAGCGACAAGACGATGGATCGCGACGGCCGTCCCGGGCGCGGCCGCTCTCCTCCTGTGCGCCTTCCTCTGCGTTCCGGCCGCGGCGGAGGCGTCGCGCGGCGGCGCTCCCTCCTTCGCGGAGACGGAGCGGGACGAACGGCTCCGACGCCTCCACGGCGCAATCGAGGCGGCGTTCCTGGGGTGTCACGCCACGCCACTCGGGGCCGCGTTCTCGAAACGCCTTAAGACCTTCCTCTCGTCGCGCGCGCTTGGAGTCCGGCAGGGATATTACGGCGCCGACCAGGCCCTGCTGATCCTGCGGCGCGGCTTCGACGGTCGAACGACGCTGCGGTTCAAGCTCGGCGCGCTCGACGAGGGCGCGCAGCAGAACGGGCGACGCATCGTGCGGGCGCGCTGGCTGTACCGGGAAGAAGACGGATCGAAATCGGAGGCGCGCCTGTCGTTTACCCTCGCGACGGAGGGCGGAGACTGGTGCATCCGTGAGATCCGCGAGCTGAAGTGATCCGGTGACTCCCGTTCTCCTGCTCGTCCTCGAAGGGCTGATTCTCCTCACCCTGTCCGTCGACCTGGCGGACGGCTTCATCCTTTTGACGCCATTCACGAGAATGATCCTCCTGGCGTGCTCGGCTCTCGGCCTGGCCGGCGCCGTGTGGCCCGGCCGGCGCCGGGCCGGCCCCTCCCGCTCGTCGATCCTGGCGCTGGGCGCAGGTTGTGTCGTACTGGGGGCGATCGGTCTCCTGGAGCACCGCAACGCTCGCGTCGTGAAGACGCGCTGGGAGGCCTCGGCGCGCGATCGACTGGAGGACCGGGCCCACACCATCGAGGAGGACTTCCGGAGATTCCTGGAGGAGCTGTCCGCGCCGCTCTCGCCGGCCCGCGCCTCCGTCGAGGATCGCAGCGCCGCGTTTGCCACACTGGCGCGGGCGCACGCCTCGAGCCGTCTCCCGACGGATCGACTCGGGTTCTCCATCTACCGTGCCGACCTCTCTCTCCTGGCGTGGGACGGCAACAGCACGGACGCGCCGCGCGCCCTCCTGGCCGCCCCGTGCCCCGGTCCGGCTTACGCCATCGGCGGCCGCGAGGCTTCCCGCCGGATGTACGCCGCCCTTTGCTCGCCGGACGGATCGCGCTGGGTCACGGAGTTCGTTCTCGAGCCGCCCGAGGGCGGGGAGACGCATGATGCGGGGCCGTCGCGTCTGGCCTTCCTGCCTCGCTGGCAGGAGGCGGGCCCGGCATCCGTCCGATTCCGCGAGGACCCCTCCGGTCAGGACGAACTGTCGCAGCTTTTCCAGCGCCAGGGGAATCGGCACTGGGGCCGTCTCGGTGACGAGGCGGTCCTGACCCTCGCGTTCCCGCTGCGCTCCCCGAGCGGCGATCGCCTGGCCATCGTCAGCCTGCGTGACCGACGCGCCAGCCAGGAAATCGGCGATCGGCGTCGTATCTTCCGGCTGGCCGGGGGCCTGGCCTCCGCCCTGTCGATCCTCTTCGCTTGGTGCCTGCCGCTGCGCGCCGGGACGATTCGCTCCCTCCGATGGCGGGTCCTCGCCGGAACCGCCGCCGTCTGGACGACACGCTGGGCGCTCCTCGCGATGGCCGAGCCCGCGACTCTTCCCCGCCTCCCGATCTACGACATCTCCATCTACGCCTCGTCCCGCCTCTGGGGGTTCATGCGCTCGCCCGCCGACCTGTTGATGACCGCGGCCGCCTTTTGCACGCAGGCCTGGATCGTGGACCTGGCCCTGCGGTCGAGCGATGCGCCGCACGACCCGAGGAGACGCCGCCGGGCGCGCTACGGCGCGCTCGCCTCGGCGCTCGTGATCGCGGCAGCGGCCGCGGTCGCCCTGCACTTCTTTCTCAACAGCATGGTGCTCGACGCCCGCCTCGACGTGGGCCGCGCCGAGACCGGTGCTATCTTTTCGGCCCGACTGGCGCTTCAGGCGGCCCTCTTCCTGCTCGTCCTGTCCGTCGGCCTCCTGCTGCGCTCCCTCATAGACCTGGCGCTGCGGCTCGGTCCCCGGCCGCGCGACTGGGTCGTCCTCCGACGCCTGCGCGGCGCCGAGTCCGAAGGCATTCCCTTCGCCCTCCGCGCCGCGGGGTGGATGCTTGTCCTGACGCTGGTCTATGCGCCCATCCTGCACCACTCCTACGATCGCCTGCGACACGATTTCTTCGAGGACGAGGTGCGTCCGCTGGTCCTGGATCAGGAGCGCATGCGCCGCCAGACCCTGCACGATTCCCTGGCGCTGGCGCGCGACCCGGACTTCGCGGCGGTGGCCGCGCTGGCCGTCGAGGGATCGGATGCCGCCGCCGCCTATCGCCTGTGGCGCGCGACGCCGGTCGCCGATCGGGGACTGGCGTCTTCCCTGCGCATCTTCGACGATCGCGGCGCCCTCCTGGGCCGGTTCGCCCTCGATTTCGCGCCCATGCTGGAGGTACCGTTCGACGAGGCCAGGATCGCCGCCGGCAAGGACTTCGTCGCGGTTCCGCCCCGACAGGAGCTGACGGTGCGCAAGCCGGTGCTCGTGGGAGCCCGCTGGGTCGGCGGCGCTCGCCTGCCTCTCCTCGTGGTCCTCACGGTGTCGGACGATTACGACAACCTGCCGATCCTCGGCAGCGACACGCTCGGCGCGGGGCTGTTCCGCGCCCCCGCTCCCATCCGCAGCAATCCCGAGCTGTTGAGGTCCGAGCCGCTGGTGGCCGTCTTCTCACCGACCTTCGCTCGGCTCTACGAGTCGGGAGGTGAGATCCCGCCCCCCTCCCCCGCGACGCTGGCGACGGTCGAGCGGGACGGACGCGCCTGGACCAAGGACGATCTCCAGGGAGGCAAGGCGTTTATCCTGTACTTCCGCGGCCCCGGGGAGATCTTCGCCCTGGCCCACCTGCATCCGACCCGCACGGCGATTCTGGCGGGTGACCTGCGGCTGTTCCTGCTGAACGGCTTCCTGGCGCTCTTTCTGGTCGGCTTCGCCCGCGCCGTCGCGTGGACCACCCGACCGCGCCTGCCCCGTCTCTCGCTGGGAACCACCTATTCCCGCCGCCTGGTGACGGTGTTCCTCCTGGCCGGGCTCCTGCCGCTCTTGACGCTGGCCTTCTTCGCGACGCGTTCGACGACGCAGGAGATCGACAGGGACATCACGACCTCGGGGCTCGCCTCCCTCCAGGTGGCGCGGCGCGTTGCCGAAGACTACCTGACCGTCACGCGTCCGGACGAGGGCGGCACGCTCGACGACGACGTCGTCTACTGGTTGAGCCGGGTGGTGCGGCAGGACATCAATATCTATCGCGACGCCGATCTCCTGGCGACCAGCACGCGCGAGCTTTACAGCTCCGGTCTCCTCAACGAGCGCTTGAGCGGCGGATCCTACCGGGCCGTCTATCTGGACCGGGAGCCGTTCTGGCTGGCCGAGGAGAGGTCCGGTGATCTCGACTTCCTGACCCTGGCCGCCCCCATCCACCTCGAACGGCAGGGCACGATCGGCGCGATCTCGATTCCGCTCGTGGAGCACCGGCGCGCCGCCGCCCACCGTGAGGAGGAGATCGAGGACGCCGTCCTCATCGTCACCTGCTTCGCGATCCTTCTCCTGGCGATCGTCGGCAACCTGCTGGCGCAGCGCGTCTCCCGTCCGGTGGCGCTTCTGGCGGGGGCCGCGCGGCGGGTGGCGGCGGGCGACCTGGACGTGCGCGTCGACACGACGGCCAGCGACGAGACGGGGGTCCTGGTCGAGGCGTTCAACCGTATGGCCGACTCCCTGCGCAGGCAGCGCGAGGACCTGAGACGCCGCACGGATTACATCGAGAAGATCCTGCGTAGCGCCACGACAGGGGTCGTGTCGATCGAGGGTTCCGGCACGATCATCACCATCAATCCGGCGGCGCAGGGGCTTCTGACCGGGAGCCTCGGCGCTCCCGAGGCCGGCAGTGATCTCCAGGATCACCTGACACGCGAGCCCGCCCTCACCCCCCTCCACGCCGCCCTTCGCCGCGCGCTCGCCGGACGCGGCGAGCGCGAAGTCGAAGTGGAGATCGCCGGCTCACCGGCCGGATCCGGTGCCGCTCCCGACGCGTCCGGCCCGCGACGCATACGCGCCGTGTTCATTCCGTTCGCCCCCGAGGAAGGGCGGCCGCCCGGCCTCATCGTCCTCCTCGAGGACGTCACCGAAATCGTGCGATCCGGCCGGCTCGCCGCCTGGGCCGAGATGGCGCGGCGTGTGGCGCACGAGATCAAGAATCCGCTCACGCCGATCCAGCTCTCCATCGAGCACGTGCGGCGCGTCTTCAAGGCGAAGGACCCCCGTTTCGAGACGATCTTCGCCGAATGCCTGAATAACATCCAGAGGCAGGTCGCCGTCCTTCGGGAAATCGCCGTCGAGTTCTCGGCCTATGCCCGCCTGCCGAAGCTCCGCCCCGAGCCCGTCGCGATCGAGGCCCTGGTGGACGAGGCTCTGGGTCCCTACATCGCCGCGGCACCGCCGGGGGTTCGGATCACGCGGGAGGTCGGCTCCGACGTGCCTCCTGTCCACGTGGACCGGACCGTCATGGTGCGGGCGCTGGTCAACCTGATCGAGAATGCGCTGCAGGCCATGCCCACAGGTGGCACGCTCGGCGTCACCGCCGCGACGGTTCACGGTCCTTTAGGCGAGCGCCGCATCACGATCTCCGTGCGCGACACCGGCTGTGGCATTCCGGAGGAAATCCTGCCCCACCTGTTCGAGCCGTACTTCTCCACGAAGAGCGGTGGTACGGGCCTGGGCCTGGGGCTGGCGCGCCGGACGGTGGAAGAACACGGCGGCACGGTCGACATCCGCTCCCGGAGCGGTCAGGGGACCGTCGTCACGCTCACGCTTCCCGCACCGGCGGTTCCGACGGGCGCGGGCCCCCTGGCGGGGCGCGGTTCGCAGGGGGCGGGGGGATGAGGCGCGCACCCGCCTGGGCCCTTCCGGCCCTGATTCTCGCGGTTCTCGCATCCCCTCTCGCGTGCGAGAAGGAGATTCACCGCGCCGCACGCCGGGCCTTTCAGGACATCCTGGCCGCCAACCTGCCGCCGGAGCAGCAGGCCGCCGCCCTCGAAGAGCTCGTGCGCGCCTACCCGGAGCCGAAGACTAACCCGAACCTGGTGCGTGCGTTCGGCATGCTGGCCGACTACCACGCGCGCGCTGGCCATCCTGACATTGCCGCGTCGTGGTACGAAAGGGCCGTGCGCGTCAACCCCGACGATCCCGACCTGCTCAACTCCCTGGGCTATCACTATGCCCGCAATCGGATGAACCTGGACCGCGCCGTGTCGGTCCTGGAGAGCGCGGTGCGCCTGGCCGAAGCGCGGCGGTACCCGGCCCGGCGCCAGGGCTTCATCAAGGACTCGCTGGGCTGGGCGTACCGCATGCGTGGCGACCTGCCCCTGGCCGTCGCCCTCCTGGAAGAAGCGTCGCGCCTCGCGCCCGGCGTGACGGTGATCCAGGAGCACCTCGCCGAGGCCTACCATGCCATCGGGGAGCGTGACAGGGCGGCCGCCGCGTTTCTCGATCTGTACCTCAAGGGGCGCGGCACGAGCCGGACCCTGCGCGAGACCTTGCGCGCTCTCGGACGCGAGGGAGGCCGGGTGTACGCGCGGGATCTCGATCGTCGGATCGACTCGGGGCTGAGGGGCCTCGTGGAGGCCGACCGAATTGCGACGGAGGCGGGCGGCGCGGCTTTGGTGCAGCTCCAGGGCGCCGACGGGCAGAGACTGTTCGGCTCGCTCTATCGGCCCCGCGATAGCACCGGGCGCGGAGCGGTGGCAGCGACGGCGACGACCGGAGGGGTCCTCCTCCTGCACCCACTCGGATCCAGCCGCGCCGTCTGCGCCGCGTCCGCCGCGGCCGTCGCCTCGGAAGGCCTCTGGGCCCTGGCCATCGACCTGCGCGGCCACGGCGCGAGCGTCAGCGAGGCTCTCCCCGATCCGCACGCCTTCGGCATCCGCCTACCCGACAACCTGGACGCCGCCGGGTGGGACGTGCGCGCCGGGCTCGCCTTTCTCGCCCGCCAGCCGGGTGTAGGCGCGCACAGGCTCGGCATCGTCGGGGCAGGTCTGGGAGCGCTCCTGGCGGCGCGAGCCGTCTCGCCGGACGATGATGCCGTGCCGCGCCCGGCCGCCCTGGTTCTCCTGTCACCCTGGGGGCCCGCCGACGCCTATCGCGAACCCCTGTCACACCTGCCCGCCGAGTCGCTCTTCCTGGTGGCCGGCTCCGAAGAGGGTAGCCCGCTCGCGACGCTGCGGGATCTCGCGTCGCCCGTGACGTCCGGCGCGCCGCGAAGCATGGTCGTGGAAGGTCCGGGCGCCCAGTTTGACCTCGCCGGGACGAGTCCCGGGCTCCCCGCGGCGGTGGCCTCGTTCCTGAAGTCACGTCTCGCCGGGCCGGCGCGCGAGGCCGGAGCCAGCGGCCATCGCTGAATTTCAGACGCTTTCGAGCAGGCGGTGCACGGGGGGCCCCTCGAGGATTGAGGCGCTCTTCTGGCCGAGCGCCTTGCTCTCCTTGTCCTCGTGGGCCGAGAAACGATCGCGGTAGTCCTTGTTCACCCAGCGAATCTCGGCGAAAAACTCGCCGGGCTCCTCGACGCTCCGCAGCATCACCTGATTGATGAAGCCGCGCGACCTGCGCATCAGCTTGATCCATTCCTGATGAAGCGCCTCGAACTCCTGATCCTTGCCGCTGCGTACCCGGAAGTTGACCAGATCCACGATCATGACGGCTCTCCTAGCGCGTGCCGCGGGCGCCGACGGGCGACGCGGGAACGAAATTCACGTTGGCGCCGATCTCGAGGGCATGCTCGAGCACGGTGATCCGACGGATGTCGAGGTTCAGCGCGACCGGACGATCGGCGAACTTCCAGAGATCCTGAATGAGCTCCGGGATCTCGAACTTGGGGAGGGAATCCTTCAGGTCGATCGTACCGAACCCGGGAAGCTGCACCGGCAGACTCGAGACCACCACCGAGTATCGGCCTTGCGCATCGTCATGGCGAAGGGTGAATACCGGCTGGAGCACCTGGTCCAGTGGGACGCCGCTGGCCCTCAGATGGATCTTCAGCGTCGCCCTGGAGTCCAGGAGCCTGAGCTCGCGCGGCTCTGACAGGGTCAAATCGACTTTGAGCAGCTGGTTCCCGACGCTGAACGTGTAGGGCGTGACCGTCGTGAGCCACTCGAGGAGGGCGTCCTCGTTGATGGTGAACCGGATTTCGGATCGCTCGGCGGCGGGCGGGGCCGGGCTCGGAGAGGCGGCGGCGAGGGCGGGCACGGGGTCCAGGAACGGCAACGGTCCTAGAAGGGACAGGAGCGCCAGGACTTTCCCGATGGATGTTCGCCGGATCGCCACGCCCGATAAGCCTCACCCGGAGTATAGCACGCGGTCACGCGAGGTCGCGCGCGCGCGCCAGGGCCTCGAGCTTGGCGAAGGCGGTTCCCGGTGGGAGTCCGCCCAGGTCGGAGGCGGTCCCGAGCAGGATCCGCTCCGCGGGCGGGAGTCCCCTGGTCGTGCGCAGGACGGAGACGATCGCTTCGGGGGCCTCGACCCGCTCCGTCCTCCCGTCCACCAGGCCCAGCCCCAGGCTCAGCGTCTCAGGGAACGGCGCGTCCTGCAACAGGTCGAGGCTGGCGCGGCCCCGAACGCAGTCCAGGCTCAGACAGGAGAGACGCTTCAGCCGCGTGACGCCGGGATACAGTCCGCGGATGTCGGCTCCGTCGAAGTGCAGGCACAGGGCGATCCCCACGCCACGTCCCAGCACCTCCCAGAGACGCGTGAAGGTCGGGAAGTCTTCCTTGGTCTCGAGCAGGGCCGGCTCGTCGATCTGCGCCCAGGTCGCCCCCGCCGCCTGGAGCCCCTTCAGCTCCGCATTGAGCGCGATGGCGAATCCCATCGCCACCGCCATCCTGTCGTTGTAGACGCGGTCCTCGGCGACCCGGGAGAGCGTGTACGGACCGGTCAGAACCGGCTTCACCGGCTTTGGGCCGCCTCCTTTCGCGAACAGGAAGTCCTCGGCCAGGATCGGCTTCTTCCAGGCGATCTCCGCTGTGACGAGCGGCACACGGTAGCGGCCGCCACTTCCCGGGAAGCCGCTCCTGGCCTCCCCCAGCGTGACGCCGTCCAGGTGCGCGGCCACGTAGGACACCGGGTCGTGCCTGCGGACGAGCCCGTCGGTGATGAGGTCGAGACCGGCCCGGGTCTGGGCGTCGACGGCTTCGCGCGTGATCCGGTCGAGCGCCTCCCCGTCCGGGGGACCCCCGCCGTCCGGGCTCTTCCAGGGGTACGAGCCGTTGTTCGTCGCGATCATCGCTGGCTCCGAGGTGAGGATCGGGACGAGCGGATGTGCTTCTTCGACGCGGCCCGGTGGGGCACGAACGTGATCCCATCCGGGTGAGCGCCGGCCGGGATCGTCTGCACGACCTCGAACCCCGGGATGGAGATGACCGAGACGCTGTTCGAATCGTTGTTGCAGACGTAGGCACGCGAGCCCAGGGCGTTGGTGGTCACCCCGCCGGGTCCCTTCCCGACCGGCACCGTCCTCGTCACCCGTCGCGCCAGAACGTCCAGCACCGTGACGTCATTCGAGGCCCGGTTGCTCACCAGCGCATTGAAGGAGTTCGGCGTGACGGCGACCCGAACGGGCAGCCGGCCGGCGGGCAGGCGCGACAGGACCACGCCGCTCCCGGCATCCAGGATCGCCACCTGGTCGGCGCCTTGCAGGGCCACCAGGACCCACTTGCCGTTGGGGGTCGCGTCGATCCCCTCAGGCCCGTCGCCGACGCGAATGTGCTTGACAATGCGCAACTCCGGAAGCCTGAGGAGGGTGACGGTATCGGAGTCGACGTTCGCGGCGAAGGCCCTCCGGCCGCCTTCGAGCACCACGACCATGTGGGATCGCGCCTGAGTCGTCGTCACGGAGCGCAGGATGACGTCGCGGGCCGCGTCGATCAGGAAGAAGCGCCGGCTGCCTTCGCTCGTCAGCAGCACGTAGCGGCCGTCCGGCGTGACGGCCAGTCCGTGCGGTGTTTCGAAATGATCCGAGCGCAGGGTGCGCGCCACGCGCTGGGTCTCGAGGTTGACCACCGAGATCGTCTTGTCGCGCACATTCGACACGTACGCCTTGCGGCCGTCGGGAGTGGCGACGACCTCGTGCGGCTCCTTGCCAACCGGAATGGTCGCGAGGCGCCTGTAGGACGGAACATCGAACACCATGAGATTGTCGTCGTGCTTGTTGAGGACGAGAAGCCGGCCCTCGGACGCCGGCTCTTCGGGCTCCTGCGCGGCAGGAGCGCTCGCCCTTCCCGTGGGGATAAGGACGGCGACCAGGGAGAGCGCCGCGATGGCGCAGCGTCTCCCCCGATTTTCCCACTGCCGCCTCATGGATGACCCTCTCCGCCCGTCAAGGGCGCCCGCGGATACTACCAGAGCGTCGCCCCGCCCCGCCCTTCCGAAAGAAGACGCGCCCGCACGCGGGCCGCCCTGCGGAAGTGGACCGCGGGTCCGCTCCCGAGCGAGGCGCGCAGCCGGCGGATCTCCCGGGTGAATGCATCAAGCGCCCGCGTCGCCGCCCGCCGGTTGGTCCTCAAGATGGCGTCCCAGAGACCGGGCGGGCTCTCAGCGAGCCGGCTCATCCGCAGCAACCCCGGCCCCGAGAGATGGAGGAAGGGCCTGGCCTCGCGGTCCCCCGCCGCGTTGGTGAGCGCCACGCTCACCAGCTGTGGCAGATGGCTGAGCCGCGCCATCGCATTGTCGTGTGCGCGCGGATCGAGAAATGCCGGGCGGGCGCCGAGGCGCCTCACCAGGGCCGCCACGCGGCGGGTCGAGTCGGACCCTCCCTGGCGGGCGGCGACCCGCCGGGAGGCCGCAGCGCCCTCCGGGCGACAGAGGACCCAGGGAGCGCCCGCGAAGAGTCTCCCGTCGGCGTGCGCGATCCCCGACCGCTCGGAGCCGGCCATCGGATGGCCGCCCACGAAACGCGCGCCCAGCCCCGCCCGGCGCGCGGCCCTGTCGATGGCCTCCTTGGTGCTGCCGACGTCGGTCACGACCGCTCCCTGTGGCAGAAGTACGGCGACGCGCGGGAGGATCTCGAGGATGGCGTCGACCGGCAGCGCCAGGATCACCAGGTCCGCGCCCTGCAGGCCGCGGGCGAGCGACGTGGTGGCCTCGTCCATGGCGCGCCTGGCCCGCGCCGCCCGCAGCACCGCCTTACGATCGACGCCAACCACGCGCGCGCCCCGGACGTGGCGGCGCACGGCCAGGCCGATCGAGCCGCCGATCAGTCCCACTCCCACGATGGCGACCCGGCGGAACGGCGGCATGCTCCGCGCCACGCGACTCAGAGGGTCCGCCCGATCGCCGGCGCGATGATCCGGAGCTGTCCCATCAGCTCGGCGAACTGCTCCGGATAGATCGACTGCGGGCCATCGGAGAGCGCCGCCTCAGGCTCGTGATGCACTTCCACCATGATGCCGTCCGCCCCGGCGGCGACGGCTGCCCGCGCCATGGGAATGACCTTGTCCCTGAGACCCGTGCCGTGGCTCGGGTCGGCGATGATCGGCAGGTGGCTCAGCTTCTTGATGATCGGGATGGCCGAGATGTCCATCGTGTTGCGTGTGTAGTTCTCGAACGTCCTGATGCCCCGCTCGCACAGGATGACGTCCCGGTTGCCTCCGGCCATGATGTATTCCGCCGACAGGAGCCACTCCTGGATGGTGGCCGAGAGGCCGCGCTTCAGCAGGACCGGCTTGCGCTGTCGACCGAGCTCCTTCAGGAGGTTGAAGTTCTGCATGTTGCGCGCGCCCACCTGCAGGATATCGGCGTGCTCGGCGACTTGGTCGACCTGGTTGGTGTCCATCACCTCGGTCACGACCAGGAGGCCGTGCCGGTCGGCCACGCGGCGCAGGTGCTTGAGCCCCTCCTCGCCCAGACCCTGGAAGGTATACGGACTGGTGCGCGGCTTGAAGGCGCCGCCGCGCAGGACGCGCGCCCCGTAGCGCTTGACGGAGCTCGCGATGATGTCGAGCTGCTTCTCGCTCTCGACGGCGCAGGGGCCGGCCATCATGACGATTTCGCGGCCGCCAATTTCGACGGCACCCATCCGGATGACCGTGTCTTCGGGCTTGAAGGTCCTCCCGGCGAGCTTGTACGGCTCGGTGATCTTCACGACCTCATGGACGCCCGGCATGATTTCGAACTCCCGGGGATCGAGCGGCGTTCTGCTCGCCCCCACGACCCCGATCACCGTCCGCGTGGCGCCGGTCGATCGGTGAGCGTCGTACCCCTTCTGGGTGAGAGCGGCGATCACCTTCTCGACCTGGTCTTCTGTGGCGTGCTCGTTCATCACAATGACCATGGGCGTTTCCTCGCTCGTCATTCTCTCGGGGTCATCGGACCCCCGTCAATCCTCCGAGTCTCCCGGACCCGGCCGACCCGGGGTGCCTCTCCCGGCCACGGCATCGCCGCGGTCGGTCGCGCTGCGCTCGATCCGCCGCGATTCGTCGATGATCCTCTCGAAGAGCCTGCGCAGCGCGTCCGGGTCCAGCGGCCCGCCGTTCGACCGCTGCACGTTGCCCAGGACCTCCTCTTCTCTCGCCGGCTGGTAGATCGGCAGCCCGCGCTCCTTCTTGACGCGTCCCAGTTCGATGGCGCAGCCGGCCCGGTCGTTCAGCAGGCGCACCATTTTGCGGTCGATGGCATCGATCCTGAGGCGCAGCTCCTCCATCTCATCGCCCCGGCGACGCGCCTGACGCCGGCCCAGCTTCTTGAGAGTGCGGAGGCCCCGGCGGGCCCCCCGGCGCGCCATCGCGTCACCTCCGGAGCGGCGCACGCAGCGTGCGGCAGAGCTCTTCGATCCGACTCTCCAGGTCGGGCGAAGCCGCGTTCTCCTCGATGAGACGGACCAGGGCGCTGCCGACCACGATACCGTCCGCGTAAGCTGCAATCGCCGCCGCCTGCCCGGGCTGGCTGATGCCGAACCCGACGGCGATCGGCAAGTTCGTCGCCCGGCGCGCCGCGCGCACCTGACCTTCCAGGTCCTCCGGCACGTCCTCGCGCGCCCCGGTCACGCCCGTCCTCGAGATGACGTAGATGAACCCGCTCGCCTCCCGGCAAACCAGCTCGACGCGCTCCTGCGAGGACGTCGGCGACAGAAGTAAAATCAGATCCACGCCGCTCGCCCGCAGCGCCCCGTGCAGATCGCCGGCCTCCTCCGGAGGGAGATCCGTGACCAGAACACCATCGACCCCGCACACGCCGGCCGCGCGTGCGAACGTCTCCGGCCCCATGCGGTGAATCGGGTTGTAATAGGTGAACAGGACGACGGGTGGGACGCCGCCGGCGCGCAGTTCCGCCGCCAGGTCCAGGCAGGAGCGTAGCGTCACGCCGTTCCGCAGGGCCCGTTCCGCCGCCCTCTGGTTCACCGGGCCGTCGGCAATCGGATCGGAAAACGGAACACCGATTTCCATCAGGTCCGCGCCGGCGCCGCCGAGGGCGCGCACGATCGAGCGCGTGCGGGCAAGGTCGGGGTCACCGGCGGTGACGTAAGGGATCAGCGCGCAGCGCTCCTCGGCCCGCGCCTTTGCGAACGCGCGGGCGATGCGGCCAGGACCCTCGGGGGGCGGCGCGGTCACGGCCGCCTCACCTCCGTTCCGTCGCGGCCCGCCACCTGCTCCACGTCCTTGTCGCCTCGCCCCGACAGGTTGAGGATGACCAGGCGTCCCAGCGTCCCGCCCCCGCCGTCCCGGAGAAGGTAGGCGACGGCGTGGGCCGACTCGAGGGCCGGGATGATTCCCTCGAGCTCCGCCAGCATGTGGAAGGCGGCGACCGCCTCGTCGTCCGAAACATGCGTGTAGGTGGCGCGACCCGTGTCGCGGAGGTACGCGTGCTCCGGACCGACGGCGGCGTAGTCCAGCCCCGCCGACACGGAATGGGTCGGCAGGATGTTGCCGTCCGTGTCCTGCAGCAGGAAGGTCCGCGTGCCCTGCAGGACGCCGAGGCCGCCCCCCGCGAACCGGGCGGCGTGCCGGCCGGGGTCGAGACCCGTGCCGCCGGCCTCGACGCCGATCAACCGGACCTTCGTGTCATCCAGGAAGGCGTGGAACAGCCCGATCGAATTGCTGCCGCCGCCGACGCACGCGATGAGGGCATCCGGGAGCCGTCCCTCGGCCTCGAGGATCTGCAGTCGCGCCTCGTGGCCGATCACCGACTGGAAGTCTCGCACCATGGCGGGATAAGGGTGCGCGCCCAGGACCGAGCCGAGGATGTAGTGCGTGTCCTTCACGTGGGTCACCCAGTCCCGCATCGCCTCGCTGATCGCGTCCTTGAGCGTGCGACTGCCGGCCGCGACCGGCACGACCTCCGCGCCCAGGAGCCGCATCCTGTAGACATTGAGCGCTTGGCGGCGCATGTCCTCCTCGCCCATGTAGATGGCGCAGCGCAGGCGGAACAGGGCCGCGACCGTGGCGGTGGCGACGCCGTGCTGCCCGGCGCCGGTCTCGGCGATGACGCGCGTCTTGCCCATGCGGCGGGCCAGGAGCGCCTGGCCGAGGGTATTGTTGATTTTGTGCGCGCCCGTATGCGCCAGGTCCTCGCGTTTCAGGTAGACGCGCGTCCCGCCCCCCAGCCGGGCCGCCAGGTTGTCGGCGCGGTACAGGGGAGTCGGGCGGCCCGCATAGGACTTCAGATAATGATCGAGTTCCTTGAGGAAGCCCGGATCGGCGCGGGCGGACCTCCAGGCCTCCTCCAGCTCCTGAAGCGGGCTCATCAGCGTCTCGGGGACAAAGCGCCCGCCATAGGGGCCGAAGCGGCCGCGGCTGTCGGGAAGGGTCACGTCGAACCCTCCATCGTCCGCGAGACGGCGCGCACGCGTCCCATGAACTCGGTCAGGAGCCTGCGATCCTTCTTTCCGGGCGCGCTCTCCACGCCGCTGTTGACGTCCACGGCGTAGGGACGCGCAAGGGCGATGGCGTCGCTCACGTTCGCCGGTGTCAGGCCTCCGGCCAGGATCACCCTGGCGTAGACCGAAGTCATGCGCGCCACCCTCCAGTCGAACGTCGCCCCCGTGCCGCCCCTGCCCCCCGGAACGTGCGCGTCCAGCAGGCAGGTCGAGGAGCGGTAGCGCGAGACCGATTCCGGCTGGAAATCCGGCCCGACCCGGTGCGCCTTGTACCACGGGAAGGCGATGGCGCGGCAGGAGTCTGGGGGCTCGTCGCCGTGGAGTTGCAGACAGCTCAGGCCCGCGAGCAGGGCCGTGGCCTCCATGACCCGAGGCAGCTCGTCGACGAACACGCCGACGCGCGTGGCAAAGGGCGGCAGGGCGGCGCAGAGGTCCCGCGCCGTCTCCGGTGCGACCCGCCGCGGGCTACCCTCGACGAAATTGAAGCCGAAGGCGTCCACCCCGAGCTCCACCCCGAGCAGAACGTCCTCGAGACGCGTCAGGCCGCACAATTTGACGCGCACGATCATGCCGCGTCTCCCCCCAGCAGATCCCGGAGCGCCGCGCCCGGATCCGCCTCGCGCATCAGCCTCTCGCCGATCAGGAACGCGTGGAACCCCGCCGCGCGCAACCGCTCGATGTCCTGCCGGGTCTCGATGCCGCTCTCGCTCACCCGCACCACCGAGGCGGGCAACCGCGGCCCGATACGCAGGGAATTCTCGATCGACACTCCCAGGGTCGCGAGATCGCGATTGTTGACCCCGATCACCGCAGCACCGCTGTCGACGGCCTGCTGCGCCTCGTCGTCCGAGTGCACCTCCACCAGCGGCTCCATGTGGAGAGATCGGGCCACGCCGATGAGCGTCGACAGCCCCTTCGACGATAGGATCCGGGTGATCAGCAGCAGCGAGTCGGCCCCCAGGACGCGACTCTCGTACACCTGGTACTCCTCGAGCACGAAATCCTTCCGGAGCACCGGCACCTCGACCGCCCGCTTCGCCTCCGCAAGGTCCGCGCCGGACCCAAGGAAGAAGCGAGACTCCGTCAGGACCGAAAGCGCCGCGGCGCCCGCCCGCGCGTAACCGTCGGCGATGTCCGCCACGGCGGCGCGCGCCTGGATGTTCCCTCTCGAAGGCGAGGCCTTCTTGATCTCGGCGATGACGTTGACCCGTCCCTCGCGGCGCAGGGCGGCGCCGAAATCGCGCGGCGGCGGGGCGCTGGTCGCCAGCTCGATGGCGCGCCGGGGCGAGAGTTGCTCCTTGTCGCGCGCGACTTGCGCCCTCTTCGCCCGGACGATCCGATCCAGAACGTCCACGAACCTCCCGCTCCCCGGGTGTCTGCCCCCCGTTTCAGGGCGCCGCGTCATCCAACGGGCAGAGGGCGCGCATCCGCTCCACCACGCGCCGCGCCGCCCCCGAGTCGATCGCCTCCGCGGCCCGTTGCACGCCTTGCTTGAGGTCCGGCGCCCGTCCCGCCACCACCAGGGCCGCGGCGGCGTTCAGCAGCACCACGTCACGTCGCGGGCCGCGTTCCCCGTCCAGGACGCTCCGGGCGATCCCGACGTTGCGCGCGACGTCCCCGCCGGCGATGTCTTCGAGTCGGGCGCGACTGAGCCCGGCGTCCTCCGGCGTCACGTCGAACATCCGCACCCGGCCGCCGTCGAGCTCCGCGATGCGGGTCCGCCCGTGCAGGGTGATTTCGTCCAGGCCGTCGCCATGCACCACCATGGCCCGCTCCGATCCGAGCTCCCTCAGGACCTCGGCCATCAC
>QHXX01000121.1 GCA_003223135.1 Acidobacteriota bacterium
CGGCGCGGCCGCTCCAGCGCGGTCGGCCGGAACTCTTCCCTGTAGGATCGCTCGTCGAGACGGACCAGATCGGCGAGCGTGCGCGTCTCTAGATGCTCGCCCGGGAGGAAGGCTTCGTCGACGACCGGCTTCGTCTTCCTGTTCCAGGGACACACCTCCTGACAGATGTCGCAGCCGAAGACCCAGTCGCCGAGATCGGCGCGCTGCGCGGCCGGGACCGCACCGCGCAATTCGATCGTCAGGTACGAGATGCAGCGCGTCGAGTCGACCACGTACGGCGCCGGGATGGCGCCGGTCGGACAGGCATCGAGGCAGGCCGTGCAGGTGCCGCAGCGGTCGGTCACCGGATCGTCCGGCGCGAGATCGAGATCGGTGAGGACCTGGCCCAGCAGGAGCCAGGAGTTGCCGCGCGGCCCGATGAGATTGGTGTTCTTTCCGAACCAGCCGAGGCCGGCACGGGCGGCGAGCTCGCGCTCGAGGACCGGTCCCGTGTCGGCGTAGGCGCGCGTGCGCGCGCCTTTCGATTCGCTCTCGATGAACCGCGCCAGTGCCAGGAGCCTCCCGCCCAGCACCCGGTGGTAGTCGAGCCCCACCGCGTAGCGGGCGACGTGCGCCACCAGTCCAGCCTGGCGGCGTCTATCATCTTTATACGGCAGGTACGGCATCGCCGCGACGACCGCCGCGCGCGCCCAGGGGAAGCGCGTCGTCGGATCGACGCGCGCCTCATAGGTCCTCTCCATGAAGCCCATCTCGCCGGCGCGCCCGGAGCGAAGCCACTCCTTCAGAAAGCCGGCGTGCGCCGAGGGGCCGATCGGGGCGATGCCGACGGCGCCGAGCCCCAGCTCGACTCCTTTTTCCTTGATGCGGCGCGCCAGCGCTGCGGTGTCCATGGAGGTGTCTCCAGTCTCCTAGCGCGCCCCGCCGAGATCGAACGAGGAGGCCAGCGTCTCGACGATCGTCCGGCCGATGAGAAGCGAGGCGGTGGCGGCAGGCGACGGGACATTGACGACGTGGATCATGCGGCCGGCGGACACGATCCGGAAGTCGTCGACGAGGCGTCCCTGCCGATCGAGCGCCTGGGCACGCACGCCCGCTCCTGCCGGGCGCAGGTCCTCCTTGCGCAGTCCCGGCGCCAGTCGTCGCAGGGCGCGCAGAAACGCGCCCTTGCTCAGCGACCGCCACGCTTCGCGCGCGGCGCTTCGCCAGTGGCGCCGCGCCATGCGCCAGAAACCGGGGAACATCAGGATCTCCTTCAGGTCGGAGAGACCGACGTCGGTCTTCCGGTACCCCTCGCGCTTGAGCGCGAGGACGGCGTTCGGGCCGGCGAGGACACCGCCGTCGATTCGCTTCGTGAGGTGCACCCCGAGGAACGGCAGGTCGGGATCGGGGACGGGATAGATCAGTCCGCGCACGGAGCGGCTCGGCTCGATGGCCAGCTCGAAGTACTCGCCACGGAACGGCACGATCACAACCCCGGGCTCCGCCCCGGCCAGGCGCGCGATCCGGTCGCTGTGCAGGCCGGCGCAGTTGATCGCGAAGTGCGCCGCGACCGGACCGGCGGTGGTCTCGAAGACGATTTCGCTCCCGCGATCCAAAAGACCCACCACCCGCGCCCCCGTCCGGATCTGCCCTCCGGCGCGCGCGACCAGGCGGGCCAGGGTGGACGTCACCACGCCGTAATCGGTGATCGCGGCGCCCGGCACGTGCAGCGCGGCGACGCCGCGGCAGAGCGGCTCGATCTCGCGCATCTCCTCCGCGCCCAGAAGCGCCAGGCCACGCACGCCGTTCGCGACGCCGCGACGGTGGATCTCCTCCAGACCCGGAACCTCGCCCGGCTCCGCCGCCACGATGAGCTTGCCGCAGCGCAAGAGCGGCAGGCCGTTCTCCTCGCAGAAGCGGGCCATGGCCGCCGCGCCCTCGACGCACAGGCGGGCCTTGTCCGAGCCCGGCCGGTAAAAGACGCCGGAGTGGACGACACCGCTGTTGCGGCCGCTCTGGTGCGCGCCCACGCGGTCCTCCTTCTCGAGGACGACGACTCCCATCTCCGGGTAGAGTCGGATCGCGGCCAGGGCGGTCGCGAGCCCGATGATCCCCCCTCCGACGATGACGAGCGGGCCGCGCACGGCACCGGCTCGAACCCTCTCGACCTCGGTCTCTGGATAGGTGATCAGAAGGGCGACTCGTCGACCGGCTTGCCGTCCTTGCCCTTGGGGGGCGGCGGGGGGACGTACCCGGTCGGGGGTCCCGTCGCGAGAATCTCCTTGCGCTTCACCGTGACGTAGTAGATGGGCGGGCCGGTCCTTCCTTCGATCGGCACGCGTTCGGTGACGAAGACGTATTGATCGGTGTCCGACCAGATCGTCTCATATTGATCGTTGAGGTGGTCGCCGTAGGCGTTGGTCGTCGCCTTGCGCCGTTTGACGTCCGGCTCGCCGAGCCTCCGCGCCAGGGCCTCGATCGTGCGCCGCGACGAGGCGTCATTTCTCCCGAAGTGGACGTCGAACCGCTGCAGCTTCGCCTCCGGACGGTTTTCCTTGAACGTGAGGTCGACCGCGTACTCACCCGCACGGTCGTAGACCCAGACGAGCCGGGTCTTGCCCGCGGAGGTCAGCGCGGGGCGGATGGGATGGGCGCGCGCCGCCTCGTCGCGCGTCATCCCGAGCCACAGGCCGTCGAAGAGCGGCGCGAAAAACCTCTTGGGGTGCGGCGGGCTTTCCTTCTTGCCTTCGCCCGGACAGGCGGCGCACACGACGAGGAGGGCGGCGCACGCCGCCGGCGCCAAGCGACGCGGGGAGAGATTCCGGGATCGGGTCATCGGTGCATTCCCCCATCTCGGGCGGCCCGGGCGTGCAGATGGTAGCACCATCGCTGGCGCGGCAGTCCTCGGTGCACTAAATTTGCACGTGCCCGCGCAGGCGCCGGAGGGCCGCCGTATGACCACGCCCGAGGTGGACAAGAGGAAGGGGAAGCTCCGCATCAAGAGGCGCCTGTCGGTCCGCTTCGGCACCGATGCGAAGATGTGCGGCGGCACCGTGGTCGACATCTCCGAAGGCGGCATGCGGATCGAAAGCCCCGAATCGTTTCCCAAAAACTCGGTCATCACCGTCTTCGTGCAGTTCCCGCGCCACTCCGTCCGACTGCGCGCCCGGGTCATCTGGAGCGGCGGGGGCGGCAGCTCTTCGGTCGGCATGGGGCTGGCGCTCACGCAGCCGGAGCCCAACCTCAAGCGTGCTTACGCCGAGTGGGTCGCGGAGGTCAAGCAGGCGGTCGCCGAGACGCACGCCGCAGAGACGCACGCCGCCGCGGCGGCGCAGGCCGTGGCACCCGCCCCGGCAGCGCTCCCGGCGACGGCCGCTCCCCTCGCCGAATCACCCGCGCCCACGCCTGCGCCACGGGCGCCGGAGCCGCAAGGGCCCGTCAGAAGGCGCCTGGAGAGCCGGCAGGGCCAGTCGTACGAGGCCCTCCTCGAGCGTCAGACCGAAGGATGGCGGCTCACCATCGTGCAGCTTCCCCGCCAGCTCGGGATCGGCACGCCCGACCTAGAGAGCACGTGCCCGGACTACGCCAGCGCCGAGAAGGCGCTGCGCGAATTCGTTCGCGCTCACTGATTCCCCGGCGCGCCGCCGCTTCGCGCCAGCGCTTCGAGGTAAAGGGAGGCCTTGGCCCGGTCCCCGGCGCGCCTCTCCAGCTCTGCCGCCATCACCAGCAGGCGCCGATCGTCCTCTCGTGACGGGTTGGCGGCCGTCCATCCGCCCGTTCCGCCGCCGGCGAGGCGATCCATGGCGCGATGCGTGGCATCGCGGACGACGTCGAGCGCCGCGCTGGTCCGGCCGAGCCGGTCGAGGAGCGCCGCCATCTCGCGCGCGATCAACGGATCGTCCGGGTCGATCTCGGAGGCCCTGGCGTAGAACGGCAGCGCCGACGAAGGCTCGTCGTGGCGCGCGTAGAAGAGCGCCAGGGACCTCAGAAGAGCGGTGTCCCGCGGAGAGACGAGGAGCGCCGCCCGGTAGGTCATGGCCGTCTTCGCCAGATCTCCCTTCTTTTCGAACAGGCGCGCGCGCGCCTCCAGGAGGCGGGCGCCCCTCTCCCCTCCGTCGTAGGCCGCATCGAGATCCCGCTGCCCCTCTTCCATTTTTCCCTCTTCGAGGAGGCACGCCCCGCGCGCCGCGAGTGCCGTCGGCTCACGGGGGTCGGCGGACACCGCCTGGGTGTAAGCGACGCAAGCCTCCTTCACCCGCCCCTGGCGCTCGAGCGCTAGGGCGTAGCCGTACAGCACCGGAGCGCTCCGCGGCAGGCGGTCGAGAGCCCTGCGATAGAAAAACTCCGACCCCCCCGGGTCGCCCGACACGGCGAAGAATTCACCGAGGGCGATCTCCCGGATGGGCGGCCCATGGAACGGCCTTCTGTCCAGACCGCGCGCCAGGGCCTCGTAGGTCTCACGGCGATCGCGGTTCGGGGGGAACGGGCCTTCGGCGAGCCTCACGGGCGACAGGATATCGGCCCGCAGATAGACGGCGGCGGCGGGATCGAGGTGCACCAGGACCCACCCCCGACCGCGCGCCAGGTACGACAGGAGCGCCGTCCCCTCCAGGGCCCGCTGGTGCGGCCAGATCACGGTGGTGATCTGATAACGTCGCACCACCTCCTCGAACGCGGACGGGTCGGCGATCGCCTTGAGGTACGCCGGCAGGACATCGTCGAGATACGGGTCATTGCGCCCGTCGATGAAGACGCCCCTCTCGCCGTGCCAGGCGTGTATGAGATAGCCGCCGACCGCCAGGCTGTGGAAGACGTTCCCCGGGATGCCGCCCCCGGCGACGTAGCGGGCCGATTCTTCGGGAAAGTAGTCCGGAATCTCGCCCGACCCGAACCACCTCTCCGTCGGCGGGTGCAGGAAGAAGCGGTCGGTGACGACCGTGAACGTCGTCCAGAGGGCGAGCGCCGCCAGAATCGCCGGCGCCGCGATCGCGGCGGCGGCGCGGGCGCTGATCCGCGCGATCCGATCCGCGATCGGATCGACAAGCGTCCGGGCGTGGAGCGCCAGCACCGGGGCGCAGGCCAGGGCGAAGATCGGGATGTTGCGCCTCGCCCGCAGCGCCAGCACGAGCGTGGCGAAAGTCACCAAAAGCTCGAACGCCCGCACGCGGGGGAAGTCGGCCAGAACCGCCAGGAGCGTCGCGGCGGCCAGCGCCACGAAAGCGACGATCGACGGCGTGACCGGGTCACCCGACAGCGGCGGCTGGAACTCGACGATGGTGCGCGACAGCAGGCTGTGGCCGCCCAGGTGAACGAAGAACTGCTCGAACGGCAGGCGCAATGCGGCGGCCCCGTACGGATTGACGAGACACGCCACGGCAGCGGCCGCGAGCGCCAGCAGGAAATCGACCATCCGATCCGGGTCGCTCCAGGCGGCCGGCGCGCCAGGTGTTGGAAGCCGCGACGCGGCGCGGCCACGGGCGAACTCGATGAGGGCCGCGATGAGCCCCAGCACGATCAAGGCCGGCCCGAGAATGAACAGCCCCTGCACGTTCACCCAGACGATCTGGAGGACGGGTAGCAGGAGGAAGAGAACCCGGGATCGCGCGCGGCGACTGTCGGCGTCGAGCGCCCGCTTCAGGGCGGCGAGGACCGCCAGCATGAAGGCCCAGGAGATGATCTCGGGCCGCATCAGGAAGCGCTCCTGGCAGGCGATCGTCACCAGAAGGAGCACCGCCACGGCGGTCACGGGGCCCGCGGCCCGCCGGCAACGCCGGAACAGGAAGGCGAAGACCCCGAGGATGACCGCCGCCCGCAGGACGTCGAGGGCGTGCACGCCTCCCAGCTCGTAAAGCGAGGAGAGGACGACCTGGAACAGCCAGTGGATGTCGATCCAGCGATGCCCGATGACCGTGAAGGAGAACGGCTCGGAGCGCGGGATCTCTCCCGTCCGCCGGATCAGGTCGCCCGAGGCAAGGTGCCACCAGAGGTCGGTGTCGGTGGCCCGGGTGATGGCGAGGGACAGGACCATGAAAAAGAGCGACGCCCCGGCGGCGAGCTGCGCCGTTCCGGCCCCCCGCCGCGGACGGGCCGCCGGCCGGGAGTCACGCGGCTCCGCGTCCCCTTCATTTCGAGCGTCCTGTTCCATGCCTCCGGTCCGATCCCTCGGATCCACGCGCTGTGATAGCGTATCAGGTTCGTCGCGCGCTTCATCCCCTGGAGGTTCTGATGCCCGAACGTGGCTCGCTGGACGCGCTCCTCTGGAAGGTGCCGCTCGTCGCAGGCTGTCTGTGGCTGCTCTATCTGAGCCTGGATCTCGTGCTCCTGGCCCTGATTTCGATCGTCCTGGCCGCGGCCATACTTCCCCTGGCCGACTCGCTGCAGCGGCGCCGCGTCCCGCGGGCCGTTACGGTGCTCGGTGTGTACGCGATCGGCATCGGCGTGCTCACCCTCCTCGTGGCTCTCCTCGTGCCGCACGTCTCGGAGCAGGCGCAGCTCCTGGCGCAGAGGCTGCCGCAGTTCCGGCAGACGGTGAACGATTGGATCGCCTCGGGACGCGTGGGCCTTGGGCGCTTCACCGGCGGACGGCCGGTCGAGCTGCCGGGGATGGGGGTCGAGCAGGTGGGGCCCCTGCTCCAGGGCCTGGTCGAGCGCTCGCTGCGGGTGACGCGCGGCCTGTTCACGGGGGCCCTGGCCGGCCTGCTCGTGCTGTTCGTGGCGGGCTACATCGTGATCGACCGGCGGCGGCTGGCCGACGGCCTGCTTCGTTTCGTGCCCCGGGCCCGCCGCGATCGGACGGCGCAGGTCGCCACGGACGTCATGCGCCGCATGGGCGGGTACATCCGGGGCCAGGTCATCGTCAGCGCCTGCGCCGCCCTCATCCTGACGATCGGACTGTCGCTCGTGGGCTTCGAGGCGCCCCTCCTCATCGGCGTTCTCACCGGCGCGCTCAATTTCGTTCCCTACCTCGGCTCGACGGTGTCACTGCTTCTGGCCATGCTCCTGGCGGTCAATTCGTCGGTATTCACGTTCGTCGGCGTGCTGGGCGTCTTCGTGGTCGAGCAGTTCCTGGAGGGGAATTTCCTGGTGCCCTACTTCACCGGCCGGCAGGTCGAACTGCACCCGCTCGCCGTCCTCGCGGCCCTCATCGTCGGTGCCAACCTGATGGGCCTCCTCGGCGCCCTCGTGGCCGTGCCGCTGACCGCCGGGATCGATGCCGTCCTGCAAGACACCTATCTCAGGGCCGCTGAGCGAAAAGCTATGGGGTGATAACCCCCCTGGCCCGTTGAGGGGGCTTCGCCCCCCTAGTAACGCTCCCTGCCCGGACACGATACTGAAGTCG
>QHXX01000122.1 GCA_003223135.1 Acidobacteriota bacterium
GCCCCTCAACGAGGACGGGCAAAGTCTTTGTTTGTCGCGCTGGACAGCGGTCGTCTCCGGAATTATGTTCCGGGCGGGAGGTGACCCATGACGAAGAGGGCACACAGGAAGTTGGCGATGAGGCTGAAGAGGGTCCGGCGGGAAGCCGCTCAGGCTGCGAAGAGGCACAAGCGGGCCGTGGCCGCGTTCAAGAAGCTGCAGCGGGTGTATCGCGCCGCGTAAGGCACGCCTGGCTTTTGTCGTAGTCGCTCCGGCTGCATGTCCCGCCAGATGGTCCGGAGCGGAGTGATCTCCTCATGGGCGGGCCCCCGCATCGACCCTTCGCGGCAGCGCGTCGCGGCGGGCTGATGGGGGGGCTCGCCTCGCTTGCTGTCCGCGTTGCCGCGACCTACCTTCGAGTCGATGCGCATCCGGTCGCAGTCGAAGCTGCGCGTCGCGTGGGCTTTCGCCATCTTCTGGAACCTGATGTCCGCGCCCGCGACCTTTCTCGGTGCCGTGCCGGAGATCCAGAAGGGCCACGCGACCGCCTGGGTCGCCCTGATCTTCCCCTTCGTCGGCGCCGGTCTTCTCATCTGGGCCACCCACCTCACGCTGCGCTTATGGCGCTTCGGTGTGTCCTGGATCGAGCTGGAAACCGGCACCGCCACGCTGGGCGGTCCGCTGCGAGCCAGGATCGCGGCACCCCGCCTGCCGGCGGATAGCACCGTCCTTCTCACCCTCACCTGCGTCAACCGGGTCGTCACCGGCTCCGGGCGGGACCGCTCGACCTGGGAGAAGGTCGTGTGGCAGGAGGAGCAGACGGTCGCGCGCGAGGGTCTGGAGCCGGGACCCGAGGGTGAGGTCGTCCCGGTGTCGTTCCGGCTGCCGCTCGACGCGCCGCCGACCCGAACCGACAATCCGAACGATCGCATCGTGTGGCGCCTGGAAGCACGCGCCCATCTCGCCGGCGTAAATTACGACGAGCAGTTCGAGGTCCCCGTCTCGCCCGCGCCTCCCGGCACGGCGCCTGCAGCATCTCCGGCCGCGGCCACCGCGCCATCGCGGCCCGAGACGTCGCGCATCGTCGTCGAGCCGTGCCCCGAGGGTGGCACGCGCTTCGTCCTGCCCGCCGGGCGGAACATCCGGGCCACGCTGGTCATGGCGCTCTTCGCCTGCACCTTCTGCGGCGGAGGAGGCCTGTTCTTCTACCTGGTCCGGAGCGGGTTGCACGCGAACCTGTTCGGGCTTCTCGTCACCGGCGTGATCGGAGTCGTCCTCGTGCCGTTCACGTTCCTCCTGGTGCTGATCACGCTCTACATCGGCTTTCTGCGCACGAGTGTTGTCGCGGGCCCCGCGGGGCTCGCGATCACGTTTCACCTTCTCGGCCTGTCGTGGTCCGTCCGGGCGCCCTCCGCAGAGATCGGCGACATCACTCTGAAGGTCGGGATGCAGGTCGGGATGATTCCTTATTACGATTTGAAGATCGCGCGAGCGACCGGACGACCTATCACGATATCGTCCACGCTGCGTGACAAGCGCGAGGCCGAGTGGCTGGCCGCGGAAATCAAGAAGTCCCTGCGCTAAAGGCGGGGCGGCCCGTTTAGCCCCGACCGGGGCCGCAAATTCCCTTTCCTTTCCTCCGACCCGGGTATAGATTTCCTGGATGCCGACATCCCGCGTGCGCTGCCCCGAATTTCTGCCCGGGTTCACCTGGATCAACGCGCGCCGGCCGCTGAGCGTGGCCGGGGATCTGCGCGGGCGGGTGGCGGTCCTCGACTTCTGGACCTACTGCTGCATCAACTGCATGCACGTCCTGCCGGTCCTGCGCCGCGTCGAAGAGCGCTTCGCGAAGGACCCGGTCGTCGTCATCGGCGTCCACTCGGCCAAGTTCATCTCGGAGAAAGACCCGCAGAACGTGAGGCGCGCGGTCGAGCGCAACGGAGTCACCCATCCCGTCGTGGTCGACTCGGAGCACGATATCTGGGAGCGCTTCGCGGTGCGCTCCTGGCCGACGCTCGTGCTGGTCGACGCCGGCGGGTACGTGCGCGACACCATCTCCGGAGAGATCGACGAGACGACTCTCGCCGGGAAGATCGACGCGCTCCTGGCCGAGGGGCGCGACAAGGGGATCCTCGCCGCCAGCCCTCTGGATGTCTCGCCGGATCCGGACGCCGACCGGACGTTCCTGCGTTTCCCCGGCAAGGTCCACGTCGCGAAGGATCGCCTGTTCATCGCCGATGCCGGCCATCACCGTCTCATCGTCGCCGATCTCGACGGACGGGTCCAGGCCGTCGTCGGCGAGGGCGGCGCGGGGGCGCACGACGGGCCCGCCCCCGAGGCGTCGTTCCACAACCCGCAGGGGATGACCGCGGACGATCAGAGCCTGTACGTCGCCGACACCGGCAACCACCTCCTGCGCGGCGTCGATCTTTCGACCCTCGAAGTGACCACTCTCGCGGGAACGGGCGTCAAGGGCGAGGCGCCCGGTCCGTTCGATCCGACCGCTCCGAGGAACGTCTCACTGCGATCGCCGTGGGGACTCCTGCGGATCGGACGACAGCTCCTGATCGCCATGGCGGGCAGCCACCAGATCTGGGTGTACGACGTCGACAAGCACCTCATCGGTCCGTGGGCCGGCAGCGGGCGGGAGGACCATGTCGACGGCCCCGTGGCCGAGGCGGCGCTGGCGCAGCCGAGCGGGCTGGCGCAGGCGGGCCGCTACATCCTGATCGCCGACAGCGAGATCAGCAGCATCCGCGTCATCGATCTGGAGGACTCGACCGTGAAGACGATCGTGGGGCGCGGTCTGTTCGATTTCGGGGACGAGGAGGGCCCGCCCGACAGCGTGCTGCTGCAGCATCCGCTCGACGTCGCCGTCGGCTCTGGGGCCATCTACGTCGCCGACACCTACAACAACAAGATCAAGGCGATCGCCTTCGGCTCGATGGAGACCCGCACGGTGTTCGGCGATGGCGACCGGAAGAACCTCTACGAGCCGGGCGGGCTGGCCGTGGTCGGCGAGGCGGTCTTTATCGCCGATACCAACAACCACCGCATCCTGCGCGGCGACCCCAGGACCGGCACCCTCGAGGAGATCACGCTCCAGGGCGAGTGACGGCGGCCTGTGCCCTCCGGGCCACCGGGCCGCTTCCGGCGGGCCCGGCCTCGACGACCAGGAGCGTCAGGTCGTCCTCGGGAGGCCGCCCGCTGGCGTGACGATCGGTTTGCTGCATCACGGTGTCGACGACCTCCTCGATCGAACCGCGCCCCTCGACGAGGGTCCGGTTCAGGCGATCCCGCCCGAACTCGTTCCCGGAGGGATCGCGCACTTCGTACACGCCGTCGGAGTACATCGCCAGCCGGTCGCCCGGCTCGAACGGCGCCGTCGCGGTCGGCTGCGGCCCCAGACCGATCCCGTACGACAGCAGGGGCGTCGTCGCGGCCAGGAGGCGCGGCTCCGCTCCCGGTTTCCAGAGCGCGGCCGGGGGATGGCCCGCGTTGAGGTAGTGCAGCGCGCGCCCGGGCACGTCCAGGATCCCGAAGAAGACGGTCACGAGGCGATTCTTGTTGAGGGGCGCGAGCGTGTCGAGCACGGCGCTCGCGACGGGAGTCAGCTCGATCCGCTCCTGCTCCGCGACGTCGTGCAGGCTGCGTCCGATGGCCGTCTTGATCATGCCGACCAGGAGCGCCGCCGGCACCCCGTGGCCGGCGACGTCGGCCACCATCAGGAAGAGTCGTTCGCGAGGCAGCGGGATAATGTCGTACATGTCGCCCCCCACCGTCTCGCACGACACCCAGGCCGAGGCGGCGCGGACCGTCCCGAAGCTCTTCGGCAGTCCCTGCGGCAGGAGGGCCCGCTGGAAGCGGCGCGCCCGCTCCAGGTCCTCGGTGAGCCGCCTGATGAGATCGTCGCGCTCCTCCGCCAGACGCTGCATGTCGAGACACCAGGAGATGAGCGAGGTGAGGACCGCCTTCGAGAACGGCTTGGTGATGAAGTAGAAGGCGCGCTCCTCGATCGCCCGCACCAGCTTGTCGTCCAGATCGGTCACCGATCCCGTGACCAGGACGACTTCCGTGCGCGGCCTTATCGCCTTGACGGCGCGTGTCACCTCGAACCCGTCGATCCCGGGCATGCGCACGTCCACGATGGCGACGTCGTACGGATCGCTCCTGATCGCCGCGATCGCCTCTTCGCCTGTGGAGCAGCCGCGCACCTCGTGACGGGGCGACAGGATGCGCTCGACCGTCCGCAGCATCGCGGGATCGTCGTCCACCACCAGGACGCGCGCCGCGCGTGTCTTCAGAGCCCGAACCCTTCCTGCTTGGTCGTGTAGAACGGTTCATGGATCCGTTTCAGCTCGTCGGGCGTCATGCCGGCGCCGCTGTCGGCGATCCGCACCTCCACGCGCGGGCCGGCCTGGCGCGCCTGCACCTTGAGGCGCCCGCCGGCCGGCATGGCGTCGAGGGCGTTGGTGAACAGGTTCAGGAAGACCTGCTCGAGCCCCCCGAGGCTCGTCCCGACCTCCGGCAGACCGTCGGGGACCTTCATCTCCAGCGTGACGCCCGCCCGCTTGATGCGAGCCCCGAGGATGGACAGGGTTCCGTCCAGCGCCCTCGTCAGAGAGGCGGTTCCGGACGGGCGCGACTCGGACCGGGCCAGCTGCAGCATGCCGTCGAAGATCCTCTGGCAGATCTGGGCCGACTGTTCGATCTGCGCGAGGTCCTGGGCCAGCACCTCCGTCTTCGCCGTGCCGGTCTCGATCTCCTCGCGCGCCTGCTGAGCGAGCGGCAGGATGGCGCCGATGGCGTTCTTGACGTCGTGCGAGATGGCGCGCGCCAGGTCGGCCATGGCGTGCTTCTTCTCCGCCTCGAGGATCCGCTCCTCCATCGACAGGGCGCGCCGCGCATTGTGGATGACCGAGGCGAGGTGGCGGACCACGCGTTCGACCCCGGCGGCCTCGGGCGCGCCGAGCGCACCTGTGCTTCGCGCGGCGATCTTGAGGAGTCCGAGCAGCTCGCCGTCGTGCTGCAGCGGGGCCCAGAGGATCGCCCCTTCCGCCGCCTCGTCGCGCTTCCCGCCCCAGCGCAAAAGACGCGCCACCGCCTCGTGGTCGTGCGAGGCGTCGTCGCGCGCGCCGGCCGGGGGCTCCTGGGGCGCGCCCTTCTTCGCGCGGCCGAACGACGCCCAACGGATCGCCGTGGCGCGGCGAAGACCGGTGCGCAGCTCGCGCGGTACTTTGATCTTCCGGCCGATCCGATCGCTTTTCCTTTTGGCCCAGGCGATCTGCTCGGCGTGCAGGACGAGGCGGGCGGCGTCCTCCTCGGCGATGAGAATGGCGCTGCTGTGGTCGTAGCGCGTCAACGCGCGAAGGCCGTGCAGGATCTGGTAGAACAGGTCTTTGGGGCGCAGCTCGCGCACCGTCGTGTCCTTGATCTGATCGACCACGCGGTTGACGCGGCGCTCTTCCCGCAGGGTCGCTTCGTGCGCCACCTTGCGGCACAGCCGCGCGAGGAAGCGCCCCTCGCCCGGCTCGAACGTCCCGCCGCGGCGGCGCAAGGCCATCAGGCCCGAGGCCCTTCCGCCGACGAGGATCGGCGCCATGATCTCGTTGCGGGGCAGCTCGGGACGCCGCAGATCGAGAAACGCGGACACGATCGCGTCGTCCCAGCCTTGTTCCGCCTCTCCCCAACCCAGCGTCTGCAATTCGCCTGACACCGGCTTGCGCAGGATCACCGCTCCGCCTTCCGCCCCGAGGTGACGCGCGATCTGCCCGAGCGCGAACCTGTAGATTTTGGTCGCATCGTCGATCCGCTCGAGCTGCCCTCCGAGCTCGTTCTGGAAGCGGTCGTGATCCCTGGAACCCGCCACGTCGTGGGTCTCCGTGTGAAGGCGCAAGGTTATCCGATCTCGCACGGGCGCGCACGGGCACACCAAGCCCGCCGCCGTGATGGAGGGAAGAGGATTGACCTCCGGCCGCCGGCCGGAGTCTCAGACGCTTCAGGCGCCCCCGTAGCCTATCTGGACCTTGGATCCGTCGACGATCACCGGGACCGACCGATCGCCCTTCGATGCCTTCAGCATTTCGGTGAGGAGCGACCGGTCCTTCAGGACGTTGAGGTACTCGACCTCGTACCCGTCCTTGACGTAGGCCTCACGGGCCGCGGTGGTGTAGGGTCAGGTGTCCTTGCCGAAGATACGCACGGTCTTGGGCATTGCGGGGCCCTCCTGCGAGCGTAAAGAAGCGACGTGGTGAGCCGTGGAGGACTCGAACCTCCGACCCGCTGATTAAGAGTCAGCTGCTCTACCGACTGAGCTAACGGCCCACGTCGCTTCGAACGAATTGGGGTGAGTGATGGGACTCGAACCCACGACAACCGGGGCCACAACCCGGGGCTCTACCACCTGAGCTACACTCACCGCATCTTGTCGTGACCGCGCGTCACGGGGACGTCGCGAGGGGGACGGGTGGCGCGCCTGAGGGGATTCGAACCCCTGACCCACGGCTTAGAAGGCCGTTGCTCTGTCCCCTGAGCTACAGGCGCGTCGATCCGCAATCCGCCGCGCCCGGCAGCCGCCACCTCGAAACCCCACGGAGCGGCACATCTTACCATAGCGACCGGGAGCGCCGACCGGGGGGTGCCGGTCTCTACGGGACCTGAAACGGGAAGCTTCTCAGCCGGCCTGCGGAGTCCACCGTGACCAGCGCGTGCGGACCCGGATTCAATCCCTCCTGCGGCAGGACCACCTGGATTTTTCCGTTCGCCGGCCCCGCCCACGATCCCTGCCACAACTCCCGCCCTCCGGGCCCCTCGAGTCTCAAGCGGTAAGGAGGACGCGCCGCCGGGTCGCCGCCGCCCGGCGGGAATTCGAGACGGAACACCGCACCCGCGGCCGCTGGCTGAGGCAGCCGCGTCGGCGACGGTCCGGCCCGCAGCCCGAGGGCGCTCGGCTGCAGCGCGATGATCGGGGCCGCCGGGTCGAGGACCAGCGGCACGGGCGCCGAGGGGGGCAGCGTCCGCCGTCCGATCAGCCACGCCACCGGAACGAACGCCGCGAGGAGAAGTGCCAGGACCTGGATCCGCAGACCGGCCGAGGGCGCGCGCCCCGGACCTGCCGTTACATCGTGCATCCCTGCTGCTCCCGCAGCCGTGTCTCGAGGGGAAGCGATGACCCCGGCGCCCTCTCCCGGGCACCGGGGCCTCGCGGGATGGATGGCGCGCCTGAGAGGATTCGAACCTCCGACTCCCAGCTCCGGAGGCTGGTGCTCTGATCCACTGAGCTACAGGCGCGTTGCTCTTGCCTCGTCCGGGGGCGACAGCACTCGCTCTCGAACCGGGCGATGGTCGGGGCGAGTGGATTCGAACCACCGACCCTCTGCTCCCAAAGCAGATGCGCTACCAGGCTGCGCTACGCCCCGTGACGGGTCATTGTATACCAGCCGGATGGGGGATCGGATCAGTGATGGTGTGAGCCGCGTGGCGCGGGTCGGCCGCCGCCTCCACCGTGGGGTGCGGATCGGACGCCACCGCCGCCGCGCGGCGCTCCGTGGAACGATCCGCCGCCTCTAGGGATGGGCCGGGAGAAGTGGTGCGGGTGGTAGTAATAGGGCGATGAGTAATAGCCGTAGAAGCCATACGGGTAATAGAAGGACGGATAGTAGTAATAAGGATACGGGTAGCCGTAGTAGTAGCTGAACCCGTAGTACCCGGGCGACGAGTAGTACGAATCGGCGTAGTATCCGTCGTCAGGGATCTCCTCGATCCCCTCGCTGTTCTCGTCGACCTCGCCTTCGGTTGCGGACGGAGCGGCCGTCGCCGCGCCCTCACCGGGCTGTGAGACATTGCCCAGCCGGCTCGGGCGTCCCCACCCGTTCGTGTCCGCACCTCCCCGTTCCTGTCGCCGGGTCGGCTCGCCGGGCGACGCGCTCTCCTGGTTCTCCAGAACCGCGGCTCGATTGGTGATGGCGTCGATCAGCACCTGGCCCGCTCCGGCGGCGCGCAGACGATCGACGTCTCCGGGCGCGAGGCGGAAGGCCAGGTTTTTCTCCTTGATACGGGCCACGATGTCGGTCTGGGTGACCCCCGTGTCGAGCAGCGCGATGACGTAATCCACGGTGACCGATTTCGTGGGGGAGGCGACCGCCTTGGAGGGCAGGAAGGCCACGGTCGCCAGGACGGCCAGAACGAGAGGAAGGGCCAGGGTCGGCACGAGCGGTATCCGTTTCATGGCGAGTCCTATGATACACCCCTCGACGTCAATCCGCCAGAACCCCCGGTCACAGGGGCCTGCGAGCGGATCTTCCGATCAGCGCGCCGCGAGCGGGTGCCTGGTTTCCGTGATCAGCGAGGTCGTGGGCGCGGCGTTCCGGATATCGGAGCCGTCGCGGTACTCCAGGCGCGCGACGATGGCGCGCGCCCCGGTGGGGACCGGCACCGTGAAGCGCTCGCGGCGCGATTCCATCGGCCCGATCCTCGAGTCGCTCCCGATCGATGCGGCCTTCAGGAACTGGTCGGCCACGCTCTCGAGGACCACGCCCTTCTCGTCTTTCAATTCCCGGCGATAGACCCGTTCCTGCCGGTACTCCAGCTTCCCGTCGGCCGTCTCGGCCCCGACCGCCAGGACCAGGCTCTTGGTGGCGAGGCCGCCGGGGACGAAGTGCCCCGCCGCGGCGTTCGTCACGACGACGATGACTTCGGCCGATCCACCTTCGCTCACCGCCGACTCGATCTTGAGATCGAGACCGCGCGCCAACTGGCTGATGGCGCTGCCGCCGACGAGACGGTGCAGGTTTATGACCCGCAGCCCAGCCTTCGAAGGCGAGTTGCGTGCCGCGGTTCCGGGGACCAGGGACATGTGGCAGTCCTGGCAGGACACGCCGCGCGCCGGATAGGGGCCCTCCTTCCACTCGCTGTAATTCGAGAGGACCAGGACACCGTTGGCATTCTTGTACTCGTGGCACGAGGCGCACAGAAGCGGGCTGGACTTGTGCAGGGGCGAGTAGGCGGTCGCATGCCCCTGGATCCTGCCGGCGTATTCGAACGGCCCGCGCTTCACCTGGCCCGGCTTCAAATCGAACGGAGGCACCTTCTGCAGATCCACCTCGGCGACGGTGTGACAGAAGTCGCAGGTGATTCCTTCCCGCGAGATCGCCTGCTGCATTTCGAGATCGCCGGTGAGGATCGTCGAGGGGGAATGGCACCAGACGCATGCCTCCCGGGCCGCCTTGCCTTCGGCCGTCGACTCGACGATACGCCGCAGCGCTTCGAGGTACGCGGGGTTCGTGGCGGCGCGGGCGTGCGGCGAGTCGGCCCAGGACTTGTGAATGGCATCGTGGCACGTCCCACAGCTCCTGGCCGACGTATAGGGGCCGAGGGGCCGCGCCGGCTTCGCGGCGGCCGTGGCCGCCCGCGACGGGGAGCCAGTCGACAGGAGGAGGATGAACAATGCCAGGACGCGGATGAGACCGTGCCGCAAGAGACCCCCGTTCGCCCCCCGACAGGCGGCGGCGCGTTGAATCATGCAGCGGTTCGCCCCGCCGTGCAAGGCCGATCCCATCGCGCGCCGGGCGGGGACGTCTCCTGATAGAATCTCGCCCCTCCAGGGGAGACACGCCGTGAAGATCGGCCTGCTCGGCTTCTCCAAGGTCGGCAAGACGACCTTGTTCAACATTCTCACCGGCGCCCACGTCACCGTGGACAAGTACGCCGCCGGCAGGGCCGAGCCGAACGTCGGGGTGGCGAAGGTCCCGGAGCCGCGGCTCGACCGCCTTGCGGCGATGTTCAAGCCGAAGAAGACCACCTACGCCCACGTCGACTTCCTCGACATCCAGGGGCTCGAGAAGGGGGAGGCGAAGACACTCGACCTGAAGGAGATGCGCAATGTCGACGCCATCGCCCACGTGGTGCGCGCCTTCCGGGACGACTCGATCCCGCACGGCCAGGGACCGCTCGACCCGCGGCGCGACGTCTCCAACATGGAGACCGAGCTGATCCTGGCCGACCTCGAGGTCGCGCAGCGCCGCCTGGAGCGGCTGGAGCTCAACATCAAGAAGGCGAAAAACAAGGAGGACGAGCTGGAGCTGCCGGTCGTGAAGCGCTGCCTCGAGGCCCTCGAGCGCGAGACCCCCATCCGCGAGCTCGATCTGACCGAGGAGGACGTCAAGAAGATCCGCGGATTCGCCTTCCTCACCGCCAAGCCGCTGCTGGTGATCGCCAACCTGGACGAATCGGACGTGCCGAAGATGTCCGACTTCGTCGAAAAGTTCGGCCTCGAGTCGTACGCCTCCCGGCGCCGCCTGGGACTGTGCGCGATTTCCGCCAGGGTGGAGGAGGAGATCGCCTCGCTCGAGCCCTCGGACGCCCGGGCGTTCCTCGACGACCTCGGCCTCAAGGAGCCGGCCAAGGACCGGCTGATCCGCGCCGCTTTCGGCCTCCTCGGCCTGGTGCAGTTCTTCACGGTCGGAGAGGACGAGTGCCGGGCCTGGCCGATCAGGGCCGGCGCTGTCGCCCCGCGCGCCGCCGGGACCATCCACTCCGACTTCGAGAAGGGGTTCATTCGCGCCGAGGTCGTCACCTACGACGACCTCGTCGCCGCGGGCAGCATCGCGGCGGCGCGCGAGAAGGCGAGGCTCCGCTCCGAGGGGAAGACTTACGTCGTGAAGGACGGCGACGTCATCAACTTCCGCTTTAACGTGTGAGACCGGCCGCCGCCACCAGCGCGTCTTCAAGAACCGGTTCCTGCTCCGTCGAGACCGTGCGCAGGTCGAGGAGGACCTTCCCTTCCCCGATGCGCGCGATCACGGGGGTGGCATGGCCGCGCAGGGCCGATTCGAGGGCCCGGGCCGACTTGCCGCGCGCGCTCACGATCAGGAGGCTCGTCGGCAGACCCTCCTCGGGCGCCGAACCGCCTCCGGACAACGACTCCCCGGGGACGACCGACATCGCCAGCGAATCGCCGGCGCGCGCCAGAACCGACTCCATCAGTCGGCGCGCGCGCGCCTCGATCTCCTCCCGCGATGCCGTCACCATGCGCAGGGCCGGCAGGGTGGCTTCGGCCGTGCCGCGCGCGTACTCCAAAAGGATCGCTTCGAGGGCCGCATACGTGACCTTGTCGACGCGCAGCGCCCGCGTCAGCGAGTTCTCCTTCATCGCCTTGACCAGATCCGGGCGGCCGACGATGAGGCCGGCCTGCGGCCCGCCCAGCATCTTGTCGCCGCTGAAGCAGACGACGTCGGCGCCGCCGGCCAGGGCGTCGAAGACCGACGGCTCATTCCTGATGCCGTGGCGCGTCAGATCGATGAGGTTGCCGCTCCCCTGATCCAGAAGGACGGGTATCTTGCGCCGCCGGCCGAGCGAGGCCACCTCCTCGAGCGTCGCCTGCGCGGTGAACCCGACGATCCGGTAGTTGCTCGGGTGGACCTTGAGGATGAGGCCGGTCTTCGGGCCGATGGCCCGCTCGTAGTCCTGAAGACGCGTCTTGTTGGTCGTGCCGACCTCGCGCAGGATGGCCCCGCTCTTCCGCATGACGTCCGGGATCCGGAACGATCCGCCGATCTCCACCAGCTCGCCGCGCGACACGATGACTTCCTTCCTTTCGGCGAGCGTATTGAGGGCGAGAAGAACCGCGGCGGCGTTATTGTTGACGATGTGGAACCCTTGACCCGGAAACAGCAGGCCGAAGCAGCGGTCCAGGTGGGATGAGCGCGATCCGCGCGCGCCCCGCGCGAGATCGTACTCGAGCGTGGTGTAGGCCCGCGCCACCTCCGCCATCCGGCGGGTTGCGGTCTCGGGGAGGATCGCCCGCCCGAGGTTCGTGTGCAGGACGACGCCCGTGGCGTTGATGACCGGCCGGATCGTCGAATCCGTCCTGGCCCGGACCTCGCTCTCGACCCAGGCCAAAAGCCCCGCCACCTCGGCCTGGGCGGTCTCCGCGTCCAGCTTTCCGGATCGTATCTGCCGCCTCAGGGCGCTCAGGCGCTCGCGTACCAGTGCGGTCACCAGGAGGCGGCCGTGTCGGGATGCCGCCGCCCGCGTCTCCTCACGCTCCATGACGGCGTTGACCTGGGGCAGGGCTCTCCAGGCCGCCCGGACCGTGTTTCGCGCGGGTGAACGGCCTGAAGGGCGTGCGGGGGCGCTCCTGGCAGCGGGCATCGTGGTTCCCATCGGCCCTGAGAGGGCTCGAGCACAAAGTTGCAATCGCGCAGGGACGGGCATTTCACCACACGTCCGAAGGGGCTGTCAAAGATCCGGCTTTTGAATTCGACCGTGGTCGGGCTCTATATTCACACGGGTACGCACACGCGAAGCCGCCCTCGGGCGGGCGGCCGCGAACGGAGACAGCCGACCTTGACCGTCGAAGAAGAGATTCGCCGGATCGACACCGATATCACGAAGCTGAAGATCCAGTTCGACCTCTACTTCGTCGGATCGGTCCCGAAGCCCCCGACGTACCAGCGTGACGCCCTCGACAAGCACCTCAAGAAGCTGCAATTCAATCTGAAGTCGTCCGGCGATCGCTTCCTCTACAACTCCGTCCTCAACAAGTTCAACGCCTACTCCGAGCTGTGGATGAAGCAGCTCAGGGTCAAGGAAGAAGGGGCGCACCTGCATCCGCTCGCCCGGCGCCAGGCGCACCAGACGGCTTCATCGGCAGGCGCTTCCGGCGGGTCGAATGGATCGGGCTCCCCGGCCGCGCACAACGCCGCCCGGCGCCGTGGGGCTCAAAGACCCGGGGATCCCCCGATGAGCGACTCGTGGCGCATCCCCACGAATCGCCGCGACGAGGCGGCCCTGAAGAAGCTCTACGAGAATTTCATCGCGGCCAAGGATCGGGTGGGGGACCAGAAGAAGCCGTCGTTCGATGCCTTCGCGCGTGAGATCGCCCGGCACACCGCGGCCATCAGGGGCCAAGTGGCTTGTGACACGATCGACTTTAGGATACACTCCAAAGACAACAAGGTGAGCATCAAGGCCAAGCCCTTGAAATAGGAGGCCGGAATGCGGGTCCGTTCGGCGGCTCTTCTTCTCGCGCTGATCGTCGCCGGACCGACCCTTGCGGGCGGCCTTTTCTCACAGGCGGCGGCCGCCGTGATGGCGCCGCCCCCCGAGCCATCGCCGAGCCCCGCGCCCAGCCCGACGCCGACCCCGCCACCTCCGATCCCGCCCGGACCCGCTCCGACGCCGACGCCCACGCCAACCCCCGCCCCTGCCCCGGGGCGCTCCAGGACCACCAAGTCCCCGTCGGAGGCCGGACTCGCGTCGATCAGTCAGGCGTATCCGATGGACTACCGCTCGATCCTCGACAGGCTCGAGGACGACCCGAACAACCCTGCCCTCCTGAACGAGCTGGGGAACCTCCTGGTGCAGTACGGCCGTCTGCGGTCGGCCATCGTCCAGTACGAGAAAGCGCTCAAGATCCAGCCGAGTCTCGCCATCGTCTGGAACAATCTCGGCGTGGTTTATACCGCCAGCGGCAAGTTCATGGAAGGAGAGCGGGCCTATAGGAGGGCGATCAAGGTGAATCCCGCCTACGCCCTGGCCTACTACAACCTCGGCGCGAACTTCGACCAGCGCGGCGACTACGACAACGCCATCAACTTCTATCAGCGGGCCATCGAGCTCGATCCGACGCTCCTCGACGTGCGCGTCAACCCTCAAGTGGCTACGAACCGGCACCTGGCGGTGATTCTCGTGAAGTCCTACCTCGACAAGGGCGGCTCCGTCGTCCTCCCCGTCCAGTCGATGTATCCCGCCAAGGCCCGCAAGAAAACCCAGCCCTGAGACATTCCAGCTTTCGGGAGGGAGGACGCCGCACTCAGCGCGGGAAGGCCTCGCGCACGCCTCCGTCCACGGTGACGATGCAGCCGGTCGTCGTGGACGAGCGATCGGACGCCAGCCAGAGCGCCGCCTCGGCGACATCCTCGGCCAGAACGCGCGTCTTGAGAAGATTGCGCTGGCGGTAGAAGTCCTCGAGCCGGTCCGGCGCGACACCGTGCGCCCGGGCGCGCTCCTCGCGCACGGTCTCCGACCAAAGGCGCGAGTCCTGGAAGACGGCGTCTGGGTTGATGATGTTCACCCGGACGCCGTGCTCGCCCGCCTCGATCGCCAGGACGCGCGCCAGCTGCGTCTCCGCGGCCTTGGCGGCGCTGTAGGCGCCGAAATCCTTGCCGGGCGCGAGGACGTTCTTCGAGGCGATGAAGACCAGGCTGCCGCCGATCCCCTGCTCCTTCAAGACACGGAGCGCCGCGCGGGACACCAGGAAGTGACCGGTGGCGTTGACGTCCAGCGAGCGCCTCCAATCCTGAAGCTCCATGAGGTCGAGGGGCGACGAGTGGGCCATCCCGGCGTTGGAGACGACGACGTCCAGACCGCCGTACGCGATGACCGCGTCTTTGAAGGCGGCCCCGACACTCGATTCGTCGGTGACGTCCAGGCGCAGACCGAGAGCGCGTTCGAAACCGCGCGTCCCGCAGATCTCGCGCGCCACGGCCGAGGCTTCCTCACCGTCGAGATCGGTGACGACGACGTGGCACCCCTCCGCCGCGAGCCTTCGGGCGACGGCGCGGCCGATCCCGTGGGCGCCGCCGGTGACCAGGGCCACGCGGCGCGCCAGCTCTTTCTCCGGCGGGGCGAGGGTCAGCTTGTACAGCTCCATCGGCCAGTACTCCACGTCGAAGGTGTCCTGGAGGTTCAGCGAGCGGTATTCGCTGATCCCCTGCGCCCCGCGCGTCACGTTGATCGTGTGGTGGTAGATGTCGGCCACGATGCGTGCGTGCCTCGCGTCCCTCCAGGCGGTGAGCATCCCGACCCCGGGGATCAGGACGACGCGCGGGAACGGATCGAGCCTCGGCTCCTTGCCGGTCGCGTGCTTCTTGAAGTAGAGGTCGTACCAGGCCGCGTAGTTCAGAAGCCCCTCCGCGATTGCCTTCTTGAGGGCGGCAAGACCGTCGGGCCCTTCCAGATCTTCGGGGAGATGAGGGTCCACGAAGAGCGGCCTGGGCTTCGTATACAGCAGGTGGTCCGGAGTCGCGGGGCCGGCCAGACAGAGCTGCGGAGCGGCCTCCGAGCAGGTGAACTCGAGGACGTCGTCCCCGTCGTCGTGCCGCAGGATTACGCGCGCCCGGCCGTCCCGGTCGGCGGGCCCGCCTCCGCCGTCGGGCGACCGCCCGCTCAGGAGCCCGCGCAGGTACGGCGCGATCCCGGCCACGACCGCGCGGCGCGCGTCCCTGGACAGCGCCGCCCGCGCCCGCGAACCGAAGACCGCCTTCCCCTTCCCGCGGTCGCGGGCGTACTCCTCGGCGCGGGTGTTCATTTCGATCGTGGCAGCGTACGACTCCTTGGCCGTCTGACCCCAGGTGATGAGGCCGTGCTTCTCCAAAACGACGCAGCGCGCCTTCGGGCTGTTCTTGATCGCCTCCGCCACCTCGCGCGACAGGGTGAACCCGGGGCGGCGGTACGGGATCCAGATCGCCTCGTGTCCGTAGACCGCCTCGACGTGCCGTCGGCCGTCCACGGTGTTGGTCAGAGCCAGGATGGCGTCGGCGTGTGTGTGGTCGATGTGTGCGTGCGGCACGAAGCCGTGCAGGAGAGTCTCGATCGAGGGGCGGGGCGAAGTCGGCTCCATCAGGCAATGGACGAGGTAGGCGACCATCTCCTCGTCGGTCATCGAGCCGCGCTCCACGAGCGGCTCGAGGTCGTCCAGCCGGATCCCGGGGAAATGTTGCGCTTCGATCG
>QHXX01000123.1 GCA_003223135.1 Acidobacteriota bacterium
AAGCGGCAGAGGCAGACCCGGTTCGAGAGATCGTCGGGACCCTGATGCGAGCGGTAAACGAGGTGATGGTCCTCGAGATTGCGCCGCGAGGTGCAGGCGGGAGCGGAGCAACGCCAGCCGTCGCGGATGTAGATTGCGTCGCCGTGGCGGCGCGGGGTCGCGGCGGCCGACGGAGCGGCGGCGGGCGTCCTTGCGGAGGAGGGAGGCTCGACGCGGGCGGCCCGCTGCCTGGCGGGCGCGCTGGCCTGGCCGTCCCAGGTGAAGACGAAGTCCTCCAGGAGGGCCAGCAGGCCGACCCAGACGGGGACGCGGAGGCCGCGCGTGGAAAACCTCCGGGCCGCGAGGGTGGAGGGGCGCGCATGAAGGTCCGGCCATGGCTCGTGCCACGGGACACGCTCGACCTCGTCCGACAGGCGGCGGCGCGTCGATTCCATGACGGAGAGCAGGTCGTCGGTGAGATCGTCCGGAAGGCGTAGTTGGAGGAAAACGTCCGGGCTGGGGAGCGGTCCTCCGGCGGCCTCCACGGGTTCCGCCGCGCGGTCCGGCCAGACGAGCGTCAGGGTGCCGAAGCGGAGGATGCGCTCGCGCGCCGTCCCCGGCTCGCGCCGAAGGGAGGAGTGCCACTCGGCGTCGTCGAGGGGTCGGGGCTGGAGAGCGGCCAAGGCGTCTGGCTGCGGCGTGCGCGCTTGGTCGGGCGGCGGTACGGGCGGGGAGGCGGACTGCGGTGCGTGCGGGGGAGCGGGTCGATCGAGAAGCCCGCGCGGCCCGAGCGCGCGGGCCTCGTCGCGCAGGCGCTTGACGGTCGCCTCCTCGGCGCGCTTGAGCCAGGCGGATTCAGTCGCACGATGGACGGGGCCGTCGCCGAGGATGCGCAGGACGGTCAGGGTCGCCTCGAGGCCGACGCGTCCTTCTTCATAGGCGGCGCGCAGCAGCGGGAAGCGGCGCAGGGAGCGGGCCACGCGGGCGCGGTCCTCCGCGAACGTGCGCGACAGGCCGAGCCGCTCCTCGGCGTAATGGCCGGCGCCGCCGAACCGCAGGCGCGGCCAGGCGCCCCGCTCGGCCATCTCCGCCAGCAGGCGGCCGAGGCGGCGCTCGAGATCGTCCTCCAGGGTGAGGAGCTCGCGGATCTGCGCGTCCAGATCGGCGGGGCCGCCGCTGCCGGCTGAGCGCGACAGATCGTGAAGACGCGCGAGGCCCGCTCCCGCGAGGTGCAGGGCCCAGGAGGCGGGGGACGACCGGGGCAGATGAATCCAGTTTTCGGTGGCGCGGGCGAGGGCCGCCTCGACCCGGGCGACGTCTGGCCCGCGCCTGAGCGATACGCGGTCGAGGTCGCCGAAGAAAGAGCTGGAGGGGATGCCGTCAGGCGGGGCCGGGTCGGATGCGGAATCGTCGGGCGACTCCGGGAGCGATCCGACGGCGAGCGATTCCGGCGGCTCCGGAAGCGGTGCCGCAGCGAGCGCCTCGGGGGAGAGTGGTCCACCCGCGAGCGCCTCGGCGACGAGCGCCTCGACGAAAGAGGTCACGCTCGCCTGTGCCCCCTCCACGGCGCGGTAAAGGTCGGTGGCCTCGTCGAAGGCGGCGACGAGGGGCGCGGGCACCGGGATGCGAACGAGCGAGCGATCGGCCGGGTCGTCACCGGGGTCGTCGGAATCAAGGTGCCCGCGCGCTTGAGTGTCGGTCTCGGCGGGCGTCGCTGTGAAGGCGTCAGGCTCAACCGGCCAGACGCGTGGGATGCCGGCGACCGCGGAATCCGCCGCCGGGGTCGGCGATTCATCGACTCCGCCGGCATCAGGATCGGCGCCGGGCGGCCAGGCCGAGCCGGCGGCGCGCGCCCGCCTCACCGCGTCGCGCAGCTCGCGGACCGAGACCGAGCGCGCGAGCGCGATCCAGGCGGCGAGCGAAGCGGCAGTGGCCGCGCGCCCGACCAGAAGAGCCGCCACGCGACCGAGCGGTGCCGCGCCGTCCCCACCTGCGAGCGCCGTGGCCAGGCCGGGCAGCGAGAACAGCGCGTCGCCCAGGGTGGCCAGGTCCCTGACCCAGCGCGCCGACCGGCCGAAGCGCTCACGCGCGTGGTCGCTCAGGCGCGCGAATCCGAACACCGACCACGCCTCGCTCCGGACAAACGCCGCGGCGGCGCGGGCCAGTAAAGGCGCCAACCGGTCGAGTGCGCTTCGCAGCGACAGCGCGAGTCCGTCGGCCTGCAGGAGCGATCGCTCGACAGAGTACGTCGGGCGCGAATCGACAGGTGAAGACGCGCGCCCCCCTTCAAGGGTTCCAGAGCGAGGAACAAGTCTCGAACCCGCGCGACGTTTGCTCGCGACGGGCAACACCGGCCGGGGCCGAGACGCCAGATAGGACGCTTCCGCCTCTTCCCTGCAGATGAAATCCCTCGACGCGGAGATCTGGTCCTGCCTCTTCCGTGGCGAGAGGGACGCCCGGTGGCGCGCCACAGGCACGGCATCCGCGAGGACAGACGCACGCTCGGTCACGTCACGGCTCCACTGCGCTCAAGCGCAGCACCATGAGCTTCGCACCTGGGGAACCAACGCTCAATCGCGGGGGCGGGAATTTGCGATCGGGCGGCCTCAGTCGGCAAGGTGTAATTTACGAGAACGAGAGTGCTGAGTCAAGAACTTTTTCAGAAATATTTGAAGCTGATCCGACTTCACACAATAATCGGGATGCGCATGGGCCGAGCGGCATGCTTTAGTCGATTAAACTGACGGATGCCGGATCGAGGTCGAGAAAACGTCGGGCAGACGAATGCATCGGGAGGCAGCCATGAAAGCAGCAGTCATCAGGAAGGCTGGCGGCGGCGTCGAGATCGAAGAGCGCGAACGCCGTGCTCTTCGCCAGGGCCATGGGAGGGCGGGTCGCCGTGCTCTCGACGAGCGCCGACAAGGAGCCGGAGGCGCAGCGGCTCGGCGCCGAACGATTCATCAACGTCAGGAAGTCGAAGCCGGCGGAGGCGCTGAAGGAATGGGGAGGCGGCGTCGACCTTGTGTTCGCCATAGCGCCTGACGCTGAAACGATGGCGGCGACATTCCCCGGCCTGGCCATCGATGGAACCATGATGGTCCTCAGTGCCTCGTTCGCGCCGCTCACCGTGAGCCCGTTCGATCTGATCATGGGCCGGCCGCGTCTCATGGGCACCCCGGCGGGCTCCCGGAAGGACCACTTGTCAAAGCTGGAATGGAACGAATCGGTATGCGATAAATGTTGCCGAGTCCGTTGTAGTTGCTGTGAAGCTTCGCGGCGAAGTTTTCTGCGGTCCAACGCCGACCCTGCGCATCGTCAAGCCCTCGCTCGCTCGAGACGATCAGGTACCTGCCATCGGGAGAAATTCGCGGACTGTAATCCCGAGCGGGCGAATTGACGGGCGCACCGAGGTGAATCGGGGTCGCCCATGCTCCCTTTTCGTGAAAGCTCGCATAAATGTCCGCGCTTCCGAGCGAGTCGGGCCGATTGAATGACCCGATCAGCAACATCTTCTCGTCGGGAGAGATGAAAGCCTCGATGTTGACTATATCCTTTCCATTGATCACCGCGATCGCTTCGGGAGGAACGTAGCCCCCTGCCTGAAATCTGCTTACGAGAACATCGATTTGGGACTTGTTTTCCGCGTTTGCCTGAGTGAAGTAGAGATTGTTGTTGCTCGCCATGGAGGCAAAGTAAATGGAAGGGCCTTGATTCATTGATCCGTTGAACAATTTGGGGGCGGAAAACTCGCCGCTGCTCTCCAGCCTGCAGGCATAGATCCTGAAACGGTGCTCGTCCCGCCCATTCACAGGTCGATCGGATACAAAAAGGAGGGTGTTTCCGTCCGGGGATAAAACCGGGTCGGAGTCCCGGGCAAACCCGGAAAAAGGCATAAGCTTCGGATCGGACCAGCGATGGGGCCCCAGCCTGCTCTCAAAAACTCCATAGATGTAGTTCGTCGGCATGGATCGCGTGAAATAGATCCTCTTGCCGTCGGGTGAGAAGGATCCTCCGAACTCGTCGAGGGGGGTGGAAATCCGGCCAGGACCCACCATTTCCAACATGGGCTGCTGGACCGACCCCGGGAGAGAGACAAGCGCTCCCATCAGTGCGAGCAGGCTCGCCAAACGCTTCACTGGGACAACTCCAGCGCCGAGATCGGGATGCGATAGAAATTAGAGTGGCCATTGAGGATCGACCTGCATTTCTGGAGCCATTGAGCTGTGTCGAGCGGCCTCTCCAGCGGAAGGTCGAGCCCTGCTCTCTCACTCGAGAAGAAGAGCCATTTGCCATCGGGAGAAACCGAAGGAAAGCTCTCCGCGGCATAGGTATTGATGCCGTGGACCAGATGCCTGGCCGGTCGCCAACGCCGGTCGCGAAACTCCGAAAGGTAAAGATCGGGACGATCGTATGGATGGCCGCCCGCAATCAAGGCGTCAGGGCGACCATACGATGCGAAGAGGATGAGGGATTGATCGCGTGCGATGAAAGGCTGCGCAGTACTTGTCCCTGCATTGACCTCAGCCGGTAATTTCACCGGCGGCTGACCTGGGGCAGCTCGGTATATCGAAAATCCATCTCCTGATCCCCGATCCGACGCGAAATAGAGCGACCCATCATCGCTTGCTGAAGGGTTTATTTCGTTGGCCTCCGTGTTAATTCGTTCCCCAAGCGGTTCCGGCTCGCCGAAAGAGCTTTCGCCATTCAGCGCCACCACGAAGAGGTTCCAGTCATTGGAACGGTGGCCGGAAAGCCTTCGTCGAGACGCAAAATACAAGGTCTTGCCGTCTGGAGAAACGGAGGGAGAACCATCTAACTCGATTCCGGAGAAGGGGACCACCTTGGGAGGGGTCCAGTGACCCGCTTTCAGGTGAGAATCACAAATCACAGAGGCCGGCGGGCTCGTGGTGAAAAAGGCTCGAAGGACGAAAAATGCGGTCTTCTGATCGGGGGTGAAGGTGATAGAAGCCTCGTCCAGATCCGTGGAAAGCTCCCCCGGCGCGAAGATTTCCGGCCGCGGCTGAAGCACGCTGGCCAGCAACAGAACGCTCAACCCACCGATCAAAGCGGGACTCACTTTCGCGAGACTCAAGGTGTCGACGTGTCCCTGTCGATGCCGAGGAGCGACGAGTGGGAGTTGACGAAGCACCAGGACCGGTCGCGGCGCTCCAGGACGTAGGTGACCCTGTAGCGCGAGACGAAAGGATGCCCATCGGCGCTCCTCCCATGGAAGGTGACTCGCTCACTGGCCACGGCGAAGGGCCCGCGGAGGATTGCCTTCCACTCGTCGGCCTCGACAGAGGTGATAGTCATCTCGGGCTTGGTGCGGTACGAATCGAGCACCTGCTCCCGTCCCATCGTGGAACCATCCGGGTTGGTGTGGAAGTAATCGTGCGCGTAGAGGCGCTCCAGGGCCTCGACGTCGCGGCGCAGCCCGGCGTCGCGCAACGCCTCCACGGCGGCCCTCACGTCGCTCGGCTCCGAGCCGGCGGGAGACGACTTCGGGGAAGAGACGCCCGATTTCCCGTCGAGCCCCGGGAAGAATCCGAGCACAATCTCGCTGAAGCGCGCGGGCTCCTCCATGTTGACCATGTGACCGGCGCCCTCGATGAGGATCCTCCGGGCGCCGGGGACATCCCGGACCAGCCGGTCCACGATCCGGTGGATGTCCGGGTTGTCCAGGGAGCCGACGATTACGAGCGTGGGAACCTTCTCCGGCTGCGTCAGGGCGAAATCGATCGCGATGCGTCCCCGAGCCGCGCATGCGGCAACAAGCAGACAGCCCGTGAAACGGATCCAGTAAGCCACTCTGTTTCTCCTTGTCTATTGAGCTCACCCGGTCATGCTACACCGTCCCGCCTTGCTCTCTGGCGTGAGCGAGGCCTATTCTGGAGCTCGACGAGCGGATCATGAATGGCCGACCTCAAACCTACTCATCAGCCGACGCCCTTGCCGCACGATGATCGCCGCCCCTGGCCGCGCCCGGACAGGCCGTGGGCCCTGGCGCAGGAATGGCACCACGTCCTTTTCCTGCACTGGCCGGTTGATGCCGAGGCGCTGCGCCCGCTCGTCCCGGAGGTTCTTGATATCGAGACGAGCGACGGGTCCGCCTGGATCACCGCGCTGCCATTCGCGATGCGCCGGCTGCGGCTGCGCGGCCTGCCGGCGCTGCCGTGGCTGTCGTCGTTTCCGCAGCTGAACGTCAGGACATACGTGACGCTTGATGGCCGGCCGGGCGTTTTCCTCTTGCGCGTCGCGGCGGGAAGCCGCATCGCCGTGACGCTGGCCCGACGACTTTTTCACATGCCGTACGAGCGGGCCCGCCTGGCGCTTCGGCACGAAGGGGAGAGCTGGTTGTTCAGCTGCCATCCGCGTGCCGGACGGCATGCCGGAGCCGCTGTGAAGTCGCTTTCGTTCGCGGCGCGCTACCGGCCGGAAGGGGCCGCCTTCGGTCCCGCGCCCGGCTCGCTGGAGCACTGGCTGTCGGAACGCTTCTGCTACTACACGGTCGGGCTGGACGGACGGATCGACAGGGGAGAGATCGACCACCCTCCGTGGTCCCTTGAGCGCGCGCGGGTGGACATCTTCGAGAGCGGGTGGCCGGGGGTGTTCGAGATCGCGAGCGTCGCCGGCGCACCGACGCTCGCGTACTACTCGCGACAGACGGCGTTCGCCTGGCTGCCGGGGCGGGCCGCCGAGAAACCTTAGAAGCGGGCCTCAGGGGGAAGGAGAGGGTCCAACTGACCCTCGGTCGGCTCGGCTCAGCAGAACCAGGGCTCGGTCAGGCGCGGCGGGCGGCCCTTGTCGCGGCGCGCCGCGGGGAGCGCGAGGGCAGGGCTGGAAGCGGACCCCGACGTCGCGCTCCCCGCGCGCGCCCGGATGCGGTGAAACGTCACCAGGGGGTCCTCCCCGTCGTGGGCGGCACGCTCCACGATCGCACCGACGTCCCGGTACAGCCGATCGACGCGCGCATCCGGATGATCCCACGTGAAGGTGAAGCGCTCGGGGTCGAGCGGACCGAGGAACGGCTTCGTTTCGGCTCGCCCGGCCAGGAGCGACCCCGGGGGGATCAGAAGCCGGATCGCGAGCTGGACGGGATCGAGGTGATCGATGAGGCTTTCGCGTTCGATGAAGTCGAGGAGGTCGACGTAGTCGTCGAGCGTCGACCAGGGCGTGA
>QHXX01000104.1 GCA_003223135.1 Acidobacteriota bacterium
GCCGGCGCCTCACAGCAGGCGATCGAGCGAGCCGTCGTCTTTGGTGTGGGGGAGGCGATGCCCTCCTACGCCGACGCCTTGCCCGGCGCGTCGAGCCGCCGGGCGCTCGTGTCCTTCATCCAGTCATTGGAACAGGCTCCGCGGACGGAGCGGGCCGGGCGCTAGGACTCCGGGGGCGACTATTTCGCCGGGTACTCCAGGTCGGCCGTGACCGAGCCGGTCGCCGGCACCGTGACCTGCTTCGATTGCTTCCCCAGTTTCTCGTGCCAGTACTCGAGGGTGTACGCGCCGGCCGGGACGCCCGCGATCTTGAAGTTGCCCGCGGCGTCGGTCAGTGTGTAGTAGGCGTGACCCGCCACGACGATCCAGCCGCTCATCCAGGAGTGCACGTCGCACTTGATCTGGACGATGTCCGGCTTTTCGAAAACGGCCGGCATCGTCTTCTTGAACTTCGGCTGCGCCTTGTTGAAAGGAGGATTGTTCTTGGGGAAGGTGTGGATGTTGTGCAGGATCCCGTCGCTGTTGATGATGTCGACCTCCTGTCCCGCGGGGACGATATCGATATGCGGCACGAACTTACAGCCGTTCTGGTCGAGCGAAGGCTTCTGCCCGGTGCTGTATTTCTTGTCGTCCTTCGGGTCGGCGATGTTCACCACCACGTTCTTCACGCCCTTGTCGGGGCCGACGAGGAAGGATTCATCGCTGTGCTCCACCTTGCCGCACACGGCCTGGTCCTTGGTGACCTGGATCTTCGCGGGCGCGGGCGCCGTGCCGGCGTATTTCACCTTGCCGACGATGTCCCCGGCGGAAGCGGGGCCGAAAGCCAGCGCGGCCATGAGGGGAAAAACCAGTGCCGTCGTGCGGATCGTGATCATCGTCTTGGGCTCCTTCCTCGGACAGGAGGTTCGATTTTAACGCGTAAGTCGCGCCGGGAACAGCGACGCCGGGCTCAGGGCGTGGCACCCGCGGAGGCGCCGTTGCGCCTGAGACCCAGCGTGAAGACATACTCGCTCAGGACCTTGATCTGCCGCTCGGGATCGCCACCCAGGACATCCGGGGGCGCCGACCCCTTGGGGTCCTCCGGGTCGTAGAAGGTCGGCATTTTGGTCCCGGGCATCAGCTTCTGGGGATTGGAGAGCCAGCGCCCGATCCAGTCGGCGTTCAGCCGTCGCGAGGCGAGCGTCAGGTCGGGGGCCCACCCTTCCGGTGGGCCTGGCGGCTTCTTGGCCCCCTGCTGGTGGCAGTTCCAGCAGTTGAAGTAGTCGGGTCCGAACATCTTGACCGCGGCCTGCATCTCGGGTCCCTTCGGCGCCTCGAACGGCAGGGTCTGGAACGGGAAGAGCCGCTGGTCCCGGGCGGCGAAATGGTGCACCAGGGTGTCGGCCTCGGTGTCGGTCAGCTGGAAGGTCGGCATCCGCACTTCGAGCCAGGGCCGGATGGGCGTCGGCCCCTTGAGGAATGCGAACAGCCAGTCCGGCTGCACTTTGTCTCCCTCGCCATCGATGATCGGCGGGGCGAAGCTGACCGCGGCCGCGGTCGCCTCCTCCTCCGACATCCCCCGGGCCTGGAGATTCGTGGCGATCGGCTCGCGGATGGCGCCCCCCTTGCCTTCCAGGATGTGACAGCCCTGGCAGTTGTAGTCCCGAACCAGCCTCCGGCCGGCCTCCACCGCCTCGTCGCGCGCCGACAGGCGGCGCATGATCTCGAGCGGCATCTTCTCCTTGGTGAGACCCTGAAGGAGGAGCGTCACGGCGTCCGCCTGCTCGTCCGTGAAGCCGAAATGCGGCATGCGCAGGCGGTCGTAGAACTCGGCCACGTGACCCTGGTCGAACGATCGCGGGTCTTTCAGTTTCTGGAAGAACCAGGCCGGCGAGGAGTGCTCGATCGGCACGAAGCCGAACAGCAGAAGGTCGGCCGGCTTGCTCCCTTCCTCGGACAGGTCGGTGCCGATCGGCGGCGTCTTCTCGAAACCGGGGATCAGGTGGCAGCCGAAGCAGCCGTAACGCGAGATGGTGCGCTCCCCGAGCAGCACGTCCTTGTCGCGCTCGCTCATCGCCTCGAGCTTCGCTTGGGCGTCCCGCGGCAGCATGCGCTGCGACAGGTAGGCGAGCAGGGTCGTATCCCGGGCCGCGGGCTGCGGCCGCACGTCACCTACGCGCTGAGCGTCGGGGGTGTCGTCCGTGAGCGTCGTCAGGTAGGCGGTGATGTCCAGCGCCTCCTGCGGCGCCAGGCGCAGGCTGGGCATGCGGGTCTCGGGGTTGTACTGGCGCGGATTCAGGATCCACTGGTAGATCCACTCCGGCCTGGCCTTGCTGCCGATGCGCGACAGATCGGGACCGAAGCGGCGCTCCCAGGCGATCGGATCGGCTTTCTGGCCGCTGTTGCGGGCCTGCAGGACCTCCGCCTGGACCTCGTCGCGCTCGATGGCGTGGCAGCCCATGCAACCGATCGACTTCACGAGCTTCCTGCCGCGCTCGGGTTCGCCGCGCCCGGGAAGGGACGGGTAGGAGCGCTTCTCCGCCTTCTCGGTCAGGTAGGCCACGATGCCGACGACCTCGGCGTCCTCGCGCTCGGCGTCGCCGGGCCCCTGATTGTTCTTTAGCCCGAAGAAGCGTGGCATGCGGGTCGAGGGACGGAACGCCTTCGGGTCCTTGATCCAGCGCGCCATCCACTCCGGCGTCAGCTTGGCGGTCGGATGGGTGAGCGGCGGCGCGACCTTCGGCCGGTTTTCGAAGCCGCGCATCTTATGACAGGCGTAGCAGCCGTAGCGGTTGACGAGCTCGATCGCCCGGTTGAGGTGCTCTGCCTCGGGCACGCTGACCACCCCCTGGTGGCACTTCAGGCATGACGCCTCGGTGCGGCGGCGCGCCAGCATCGGGTGCTCCCAGTAATGGTCGTGCTTCCATCCGTACATCGCCTCCCACTCCTTCTTCTGATCCTCCGAGTCGGGTTGGTGCACGGCGTACAGGAAATCGACAGCGCGGTCCCGGCCGCGGTGGCACGGGGTGCAGCCGAACTTGTCCACGGGGTGCGGCGAGGCGCCACCGAGGAAGAGGTTCAGCTTCGTGTGCGTGCGGTACGGCTGCTCGGCGTCTTCGAACCCGGCCCGATCAGAGGACAGGTGGCAGGTCTGGCAGCGATCGGCCCGGGGCACCCTGGCGAAGTTGATGTCGAGGGGCACCTTGTCGAGGACCACCTGCTGGATCTTGAGGGAGGGCGCGACGAAATCGAGGAGCGGGGCGTTCAAGACGTCGATCGCCACCTTCATGAAGCCGGACGGCGCCACCTGCTCGAGTTTCTTCTGCAGGCGGCCGAGGCCCGCCTCGAGGTCGTCGATCTTCTTGATCGTCCGGTAGGCGAGGTCGTCCCTGTAGGCTCTCGTCTCCACGTCCTGCAGCTTCCTCAGGGCCTCTTTGAGATCTTTGGCGTGCTGCTCGGCGGCGGCCCGGGCCTCGTCGCGCTGCTTCTGCAGCGACGCCAGGGTCTCCTTGTCGAGGGCCTGCCGGGCCGCCTCGATCTGTGCCCGGGTCTTCTCCGCCTCGAGGCGTTGAAACTTTTTCTGGTACCCCTTCCAGCCGCGGCTGTAGTCGTCGTAGACCATCCACCCCATGGTGAGGAGCAGCCCGATGCTGCTCGCCGCGAACAGGAAGTTCAGGGCCGGGATTTTTCTCAGGGTCTCGTCGATCAGCTTCGGCACGGACGCCTCAGCGGCGGAGGGCGCCACCCTCCGCCATCAGATGTTGAAAAAGATCTCCGGGACGGTGACGACGTAGTGCATGTTGAGCGTCCAGCGCAGCATCATCTTGATCGGCAGGCTGAGCATCGTCAGCCCCAGGAACATCATGATGTGGAAACGGGTCGGCCCGAGCTTCTCGTAGTAACCCTTGAGCCAGCGCTTCGCGAGGAGGGGCGGCAGCGCCAGGAAATAAGCCGCGACCAGCGTCAGGCCGAAGATCTCACGCAGGATCGGGTTCCTGGGTAGCGCCGTGTGCATCCACTTGACCCAGATGATCTGTGACAGGTCGACGTTGATGAGCGGCACCAGCTTGTGCGCGTCCCAGTATTCGAACGGCCCGAAAAAGTTCTGGTTGGGGCCGCGCAGGAACGTCCCGATGATGATCAGCCAGACCCACAGGACCACGAACCCGAACAGGAAGATGGCGATCTCCGGTTTCCTCTCCTTGAACGTGAAGTAACCGTTCCCCTTGGGGTTCTTGTCGATGTACGGGATGGCGCACAGCCCGACGATGATGAGCCCCGGCAGGAGGACGCCCGCGATCCAGGGATCGTAGTAGACCAGCATCTCCTGAAGACCGAGAAAGTACCAGGGCGCCTTGCTGGGATTCGGCGTCTTCGCCGGATTGGCCGGCTCCTCGATCGGCGCCTTGAGGCAGATCGACCAGACGATCAGGAAGATGGTCCAGAGGATCATGCACAGGAACTCGGTGTAGACGAGGTCGGGCCACACCATGACCTTCCCGTCGCCGCTCTCCCGCTTCTCGATGATCGGCTGCTCCGCCGCCCGGAGGGCGTCGTTCCTGCGTCCCTCCTTCAGCCCGAACCAGACGAAGAACGCCACCAGGAAAATCATGGCGGCGATCGGGACGTTGTCCGGTTTGAGGACGATGAGGGCGAAGTTGGGGTCGAAGCAGGAGGCCAGGAACAGGACGCCCAGGACGGCGAACACGATCCCGCCCACCTTCGGCCGGTAGACTGTCTGGAGCGGCCGGGTGAGGCGCCGCAGCCAGGCCGGACCCAGCTCGCCGGGGAAGAGGAGGACGAAGAACGCCGCCAGGGTGATCGTGAAGAAACGCGGCGGCGCGGAGAGCCAGTTGACCGAGTGCTTGAGGGCTTCGATCATCGCCTCGACGTCCTCGTGTCCTCAGACAGGTCCGGAAATGCCGCCGTCCTTGCGGACGCGCCAGAAGTGCACCGCCATCAGGATGATCGCGACGACAGGGATCCCGACGCAGTGCAGGACGTAGAAGCGGAGGAGCGCCCCGGCGCCGACGAACCGGCCGCCCAGGAGCGCGAAGCGCGCGTCGTTGCCGGCATTGATCAGGCTGATGTCGCCGATCTTGAGCAGGCTCGAGCCCGGGCCTTCGTGCCCGAGGAGCGGCGTGGCGCGCGCCATGTTGGAACCCACCGTCACGGCCCACATGGCGAGCTGGTCCCAGGGCAAGAGGTAGCCGGTGAACGACAGAAGAAGCGTCAGGACCAGGAGGAGCACGCCGACGTTCCAGTTGAACTCCCGGGGCGGCTTGTACGAGCCGGTCATGAAAACGCGCAGCATGTGCAGCCAGACCGTGATGACCATGGCGTGCGCGCCCCACCTGTGCAGCTCGCGCATGACCCCGAGCGGCACCTGTTCGCGCAGATCCACGATGTCGACGTAGGCGTACTCGACCGTAGGGTGGTAATAGAACATCAGCAACAGGCCGGTCGCCACTTCCACCAGGAACAGGAAGAAGGTGATGCCGCCCATGCACCAGGTGAAGCGCAGGCGGATGCCGCTCCTGCGGACTTTCACAGGGTGCAGGTGCAGGAACACGTTGGTGAGAACGACCAGCCCGCGGTTGCGGGCGGTGTCGGGAGGCCCGTGACGGAAGATCGAGTTCCAGAGCTGGGTGTTGCGCGTGTAATCCCAGAGCTTCTTCAGGACCGCCATCGGCTGTGCCCCCCGAGGCGCCGCGGCTCTCCCGCGGGCGCCTGCCGACCCTCACACCTTCAGGAACGAATCCGGACTGCTCCACTCGCCCTTTTCCTGGGCAAAAATCTTCGTCTTGTCGATCAGAATCTGCCCGTCGTCCGCCAGGACGATCCGGTACCGCTCCAGCGGCCGCGGCGCCGGCCCCTCGTAGTTGATCCCCGAGCGGTAGAAGCCGCTGCCGTGGCACGGGCACTTGAACTTGTTCTCGGCCTCGAGCCAGTTGGGCGTGCAGCCGAGGTGCGTGCAGACGGCCCGCAGGACGTAGATGCCTTGCTCGTCGCGCACGATGAACACTCCGAAGCTCTCCTTGTAGCGCTGGTCGACGGTGCCCGTCTGGAAGTCGGCCGGGAGACCGGCCTTGAACTGCTGCGGGGGCTCGAACAACACGTTCGGGAACATGAAGCGGGTGGTCGCGACCGCACCGGCCGCGCAGGCGGCGGCGAAAGCCGTCCAGGCGACCCCGAGGGTGGACAGGAACCCGCGGCGCGTCATGACGGACGGTGTCGCGGCCTGCGCGGACGCCGGCTTCCCCGGGGCCGCGGCCACGGGTGGAGCCGGCCTGGTCGCGGCCGCTGCGGGTGCCGCCTGAGGCGTCGGCCCTGCGGGGCCCGTCGTCGTGGGCGTCGGAGCGGTTGCAGGCCTGCCGGCGCCCTGCGGCGCCGGCGGTCCCGGTGTCGTGTTCCTGGTCTCGTCGGTCAAGGCTCGACCCTGCTCGTGAAAAAAATCACAACCAGGGACGCGCCATGCGAATCGTCGAACGGCCGGTCGATCACTGCGGGGCGTCCCGAAAAAGGAGTTATCTTCGACCGAATCGCCCGGGCTGTCAATACCGATTCCCTCGATCCCGCGGCCCCGTGATTCAGCGTTGGCCGGCCTTCGGGAGCGCCTCGAGCGATCCGAAGGCCTCCTGCCGGACGCGCAGGTTCGGGTCGCCGTCCCGCAGCCTGCGGATATCGTCGAGCGCCCCCGTGTCGCCCAGCAGGACGAGGGAGCGCAGGGCGTTCTTGATCGCGTCCTCCTTCTGCTCTTCGGTCAGCGCGCGGGGCCGGCCCGACTCGTCGGCACGCTGCACGCCGTCCAGGTAGGCGCGGTCGAGCATGCGGTGAAGGAGGGGCAACCCCGAGCGATCGCCGCGGCGGGCGAGCGACAGCGCGGCGTTCCAGGCGACGTCCTCCACCGGGTCGTGCAGCAGCGCCCGCAGGGGCGGGAGAGACTCGGGGACGTCGAGCGCGCCGAGGGCGTAGGCCGCGATCTTGCGCAAACCGGGGTCCTCGTGATCGAGGAGCGGGATGAGACCGGGCGCGGCGCGCGGGTCGCCGAGGGCTCCGAGGGCCCAGGCGGCGTAAATCGCGGTCTGCGCGTCGGTGTCGTGCAGGGCCTCCAGGAGGGCCCCGACCGCGCGGGGATCGCGGACCTCGCCGAGCGACAGGGCGAGGTAGCGCCGCAGTCGCGGGTCCTCGTCGCGCGACGACTCGAACGTCGTGATGAGGTCCGGCACGAAGCGGGGGTCGAGGCCCTTGGCGTCCTGCTCGGCGAGGAGGCGCGAAAGCTGGAAGGCGGGCTCCCAGGCGTCCACACGGCGCATGCGGATCTCGTCCAGGTAGTCGGAGGGCGTCCGTCCCTCGTTGGCGATCAGACCGAACAGGACGTAGACCGCGATCGCCAGCAGCAGAAGTCCGAGGGGGAAGAGGAGAAGCGGCGAACGGCGCCGGGACGGCACCGATGGCTCGCCAGGGATCTCCGCCGGTTCGTGGACCGCCAGGTCGGGGTCGTAGCGGATGTCGCCGGGAACATCCGGGTCTGACCTCAGATCGGGGGTCGGCTCGCGGGACACGTCCTTCATGGCCATCTTCATTATTATACGGGCCGGGCGTCGGGAGGGTCGGCCGGGATTACTTCAGGAAACTCAGGAGCAGTGTTCCGAGTCCCAGGAACGACAGGAAGCCGCAGCAATCCGTGAAGGTCGTGACGATGACGCCGGAGCCCAGGGCCGGGTCGAGCTTCAGCCACTTCAGCACCAGAGGTACGGCGGCGCCGGTCAGACCCGCCACGAACAGATTGATGATCATCGCCATGCAGATGACCAGGCCGAGCATGGCGTTGCCCTTCCACAGCATGGCGATTCCGGCCATGAGACCGCCGGTGGCGACGCCTATCGCCACACCCACGGTGATCTCCTTCAGGATGGCCCGACGCGCCGAGGAGAAGTCGATCTCCCCCAGGGCGATGCCGCGGATGATGACGGTCAGGGCCTGGGTCGCGCCGTTGCCACCCATCCCCGCGACGATCGGCATGAATGTGGCGAGCGCCACCACCTGCGCTATCGACGCTTCGAAGAACGACACCACCCACGAGGCCAGGATGGCGGTGCCCAGATTGATCACCATCCACGGCAGACGGCGCCGCACCGACTCGCGCGGCGGAGTACCGATGCGGTCCTCGGTGTTGAGCCCCGCCAGCCTGTACATCTCGCGGGTCGTCTCGTCCGTGATGGCGTCAATGGCGTCATCCACCGTGACGATGCCGCACAGGACGTTGCCGGCGTCGACGACCGGGACCGCCAGAAGGTTGTACCGCGAGATGACGTCGGCCACCTCACCTCGCGACGTGTCGAGGCGCACCCGGATGACCTTGGGATTCATGATCTCCCGCAGCTCCTGGTCGTGCCGCGCCAGGACGAGCTGGCGCAGGGAAACGACGCCTTCGAGTCGCATCGCGTCATCCACGACGTACAGGTAGAACACCATCTCCGCCTCCGGCTCGGAGCGCAGGCGGTCGATCGCCTCGCCGACCCGCGTGTGCCGGTCCAGCGCCAGGAAGCGCGTGGTCATCATGCCGCCGGCGGTCTCCGGGCCGTAGGTCATCAGCCGGTCGAGCGTGGCGGCGGTCTTTTCGTCCAGAAGCTTGAGGATGGCGACCACGCGGTCCTCGAAGAGCAGGCGGAGCAGGTCGGCCGCCTTGTCGGGGGCCAGGCGTGACACCAGGGAGGCGATGCGCTCATTGCTGACCTGGACCAGGATCTCTTCGACCTGAGCTTGCGGCAAGTCGGCGAGAACCTCGCCGGCGCGTCCGTGCGACAGCAGAACGTCGGTGAACGCCTTGCGCTCCGTCGGCGCCAGCATGCGGAGGATCTGGACCACGTCCGCCGGGTGCACCCGGTCGAGCAGGCGCCGCACATCTTCGAGCGCCCCCAGGCGCACCAGGCGCCGGATGACGCGCATGAAGGCCCGACCGCCGCGCGGCGCGGAATCGTTCCGCGGCTGCGTCTGAGGTGTGGGCAAGGGACGTTCTCCAGGAATCGGATTCAGGGAACCACTGAGGACGTCGAACGGAATCGTATTCTACTCCCGGATCGCCGCGGCGTAAGGAGTCGTTCGCGGCGCTCGTGCTATTCTGCCGGGCATGTGGACCGGACTGGTGTTCGCGGGCGGCGGGAGCGAGCGCATGGGGCGGGACAAGGCGCTCGTGCCGCTCGCAGGGCGCACGCTCCTCGATCGTGCCGTGGCGATACTCCGGGAGGCCGGCGGTGAGCCTCTGGTTCTCGGGCCGCCCCGCGAAACGCCCGGGATGGCCGGGGTGCGTTTCCTGGACGAGGCGGCGGACGGAAGCGAACGGCAGGGACCGCTCCTCGCTCTGCAGCACGGACTACGCGCGTGCGCCACGCGGGTGGTCGTGGCCCTGGCGTGCGATCTGCCGCTCGTTCCACCCGGCCTCCTGCGTTACCTGGCGGCCGAGGGGGAGAATCACGCGGCGGTCGTGCCCCGTGCCCGCGGCGAGCTCCAGGTCCTGGCCGCGGCCTACAGCTCGGCATGCCTGGAGGTGATCGAGCGCCGCCTGGCCTCGGGGCGCCTTTCGGTGCACGGCTTCCTTGGAGAGGTGGCGGTACGGCTCGTCGAAGGAGACGAACTCCTGCCCTTCGGAGGGGAGGACGTCTTCCTCAACGTCAACACGCCGGACGACCTTGCTCAAGCCGAGCGATTCCTGGCGGCGAGGAAGGCATGAAGCGTTCCGGCCGGCGACCGGCGGCGCGACTGAGCCACCTCGACCAGAGGGGGCGGGCACGCATGGTAGACGTCAGCTCCAAACCGCCCACCGTGCGGCAGGCGGCGGCGGAGGGATCGCTCCGAATGAGTCGGGAGGCCTTTCGGGCAATCAGGAGCCGCAACGTGGCGAAGGGCGATGCCGTGGCGCTGGCGCGTGTCGCCGGGATTGCCGCTGCCAAGAAGACGTCCGAGCTGATCCCGTTGTGCCACGCCGTTCCCCTCGAACACGTGGGCGTCGACGTGCGGCTCGGGGCCGACGGGCACACGATCAAGGTGTCCGCGACCGCCCTGGCGCGCTGGAGCACTGGCGTGGAGATGGAGGCGATGGTGGCCGTGGCCACAGCACTCCTGACCCTCTACGACATGGCCAAAGCAATCGACCGGGGCATGACCCTCGGCTCGATCCGCCTCGTGCGCAAGAGCGGGGGAAGGAGCGGGACGTACGTCCGGCCGGGCTCCTAAGACGAGGGCGGGCCGACCTTGACCACGATCCAGGACCCCGGGGCAAGATAGCGCGTCGCGAGATCCTTCAGGCGCTCGGGTGAGGGTTTCGGGGGCGCTGGATTTTTCTGGGTCAAGGGGCCGTCCAGCCCCGCGGCCGCGCGGTAGGCGAGGACGCTCGCCGTCGGCAGCACCCCCTGCAGGCCCGCCGCCTCGCGCCCGGCCTCGACCCGCATGAAATCATCCAGGTCCTTCTGCTCCAGGCCTTCCAGCGCCAGGCGACGCATCAGGCGCTGCACGTCGAACACGGCCTCGTCGCGCCGCGGGTGCTGTGCGATCACGACGACCGCGAACGATCCTCCGTCGCGAAGAGCCTCCGGAACCACGGTCGCCGAGAAGGCGGCGCGTCGCGTGAACACCAGGTCCTCGAACGCCAGGACGGTCAGACCCGCCCCGAGGACCCGCAGGTCGTCGAAATCGGGGTCGGTGATCGCCGCCCCCGGAACGCCGACCAGCACGCTGCTCGTGGGAATGCTCAGGAGGCGCGTGAACTCGCCCGGCGCGGCCCTCAGGTTGGCAGGATTCCTCGAAAGTGGCGCCGGCGATTCCTCCGCCGTCGTCCCGCCGCCCGCGACGGCGGACGCGTCCGGGGCGCGCGGATCGGCTGGCGCCGGCGTCGGTGCAGCGGCCTTAGGGCGCGTCCGCTTCTCTCCGGCGGGCTTGTCCGATGTCTTCGCGGGGTGACCCTTCCAGGCGCCGAAGAGATCCTGGACGGCCTTCCGGATCTCCGCCGGGTTCACGTCTCCGGCAATCGCCAGGACCGCGCCTTGGGGGCGGAAGGAGTTCTTCATGAATTCTTCGACATCCGGGCGCGTCAGTGACGCCAGGCCGGGGGGCGTGCCGACCGCTGCGTGCGCGTAGGCGTGGCCCGCGTAGACCTTCTCGCGGAACAGCTCCAGCGTCACGAACGAAGGATCGCTCCCGGCCCGCTCGAGCGCATCGCGCGTCCCCGTGCGCACCGCCTCGAACGCGGCGTCGGAGACGGCCGGCTGCTGCACCGATGCGGCCAGGACGGAGAGCGCGGCGCGCAGGTCGGCAGGGCTGGCGAGGAATCGTGCCTCCGTGAGATCGCGCGACACCTGAATCTGCGGCAGGAGGACCGTCTTGTCTCCGACGCGGAAAACATCGCCCTGCCCGGGACGCGTCGGAGCCGATGACACGAAATGCCCGGCCACATAGGCCAGCCCTTCCTTCCCAGGCGGGTCGTCGGCCGAGCCGAACGGAAGCTGCAGGGAGCCGGCCGCCAACGCGCGGCGATGGTCCTCCTGAACGAGCAGGGTGAGTCCGTTCTCGAGGGACGAGCGAACGACGGGTCTCCGGACACCGGAGTCGCGCGGATCGCCCCAGGCGTCGGGGCGGACGCGTGCCGCCTCGTCAGCGGCATACAGGGACCTCTCGAAGCCGGGCGGAGGCGCGTCCTTGGCCACACCGCCGAGGTCATCGAGCGCCTGATGGAAACGGTTCTTCTGGTCCTCCGCGAACGAGCCGGACGTCTTGGGGACAATCACGACCAGACGCAGGTTCTCGCCGACCAGGTACTTGGCCGCGACCCGGTTCACGTCCGCCGCCGTGAGACGTCCATACGCGTCGGGCAGGTTCCAGTAGTAGCCCACTCCGCCGAACAGGGCCGCCTCTCCCAGGCCCTCCGAGAGACTGTCCAGCCGCTCCGCCTCCAGCCGCATTTCCTTCAGGAGTCTTTGAGCGTGCAGCCTCACCACGTCGTCCTGCAGGCCGCGCTTCTTGAAGGCGGCGATCTCCCCTAGGGCGGTCGCGGCGGCCGCGTAGGACATGACGGGGGTGGATGGGACGATGCCGACGTACAGAAGGCCGGCATCCTCCAGACGGTAGTAGAACACCTGGGCGGTCGAACCGGCATTCTCGCGGAGCAGGGCCCCGGAGATGGGAGAACCGCCCGCCTCGCCCAGCGCCCGTGCCAGGATCTCGAAGGCCGGCCGGTCCGGGTGTCTGTACCCGGGGCCGACGAAAGTGAGCGTCGTCCACGGTTCCTTCAGGTCCAGCGGCTTCTCCTTGTCGTCATGCCCGGCGAATCCCGCCAATGGCGGCGGCTTGGGGGGCAGCGTGGCGCTCGCCGGCGTCTTGGCGAAGGCGCGCTCGGCCAGGTCGCGGGCGCGTCTCGGATCCAGGTCTCCGGCGAGGACCAGCGCCATATTATTGGGCGCGTAAAGGTTCTTGTAGAAGGCCGCGAGCGGATCGTGCTTCAGTGTTCCGATCGTCCTCATGTTCCCCAGCGGCGGGAAGCGGTACGGGTGCTTGGGAAATGCGGCCCGCATGCTCTCCAGGAAGGCGACCGAGGAGGCCTCGTCGTAATAGGTGTGCACCTCCTGCGAGAGTGTCCCCAGCTCCAGGTCGATCTCCTTGTCCTCGAGCTTCGCCCTGAGCGCCATGCCGGCGACGGCGTTGACGATCGAGTCCAGGGCCGAGGAAACGCCTGTGACGGTGATGTAGGTGCGGTCATAGTTGGCGCGCACGGTCAGCGTTCCACCCCAGCGATGCGCCAGCCTCTGGTACTCGAACGGGCCCGAGGTGTCGGTGCCGTGCTGGATCATGTGCTCCAGGAAGTGCGCGTACCCGGCGGACGTATCGATCTCATCCTTGCTTCCCGCGTGCACCCACAGACTGACCGCGACCAGGGGCAGCGTGTGGTCCTCGAGGACGACGACAGGTAGTCCGTTCGCGAGGGTCTTCGTCTCGGGAACGCCCGGGACGGCAAGGGCGTATCCCGCCGACACAAGGGACGCGACGATGGCGACCAGGGCGGCGGCAAGCGGGCGTTGCGAGCGATCCGACATGCGGTGGGCGGCTCCGAAGAAGGCGGCATTATAGCGGCCGGTCGCTCCGCTTTCAATGCGGACGGCACGCGCCGCGTCTCCCGCCGTCACCGGGTCGAGGCCGTGGGCGTCGATGACGGTTCTTTGACATACCCGGGAGTCAGCGCCGGGCGCGGTGTTCGTGCAGATCGCCTGCGGAAGAATCTCGTTGCCGGCCCCCCGGTCTCGCCGTATATGACCCGCACTCAGCGCCGCAGCTCAAAGCCGGACCCATTCGGGTTGGGCCCGGCCGGCCGGGAAGAGCCAACGGAGCGACCCACGCCCCGTCGTCCCGGCCGGGCGCATCGGGAGGAAGGGATGAAAGTGTCTGTTGTGCTGGCGGGTCTCGTGTGGCCCGCACTCGCGTTCGGCCAGCAGCTTTACACGAACGCGGATCTCGCCAAGTTCGACGTTCCGGGGGCGTATACCTACGAAGATCTCAAACGGCTGCCACCGCTCGCGATTCAGAAGGCGCCGGCGGCAACGCTCCCGCCCTACATTCCGGCCGCGCCGGCCGAGATTTCCCCGTACCAGAAGTCGTACGACGACATGAGGTCAACGCGCGATTCGTTCGCCTGCGAGCTCGATCTCGAGCGGCAACGCGTGGTCTTCTCGGAGTCCGCGTTCGCCGGGGATACGCGCTCGTTCGCACCCAGGCTCGGGTACCGCATCCGGGTGGCTTCTCTCGTCCTGGAGCTCGAGAAGCGGATCGCACTTCTGGATTGCGACATGGACGATCTCGTCTTCCGCGCGCGCCGCGACAGCGTCACGATCGACCAGAGGTGAGGGCCGTGGTCATCTGGGGCTGATCGAGGATCTGCAGGACAGCGCCCGACCGTTCGGAGGCGCCTTGCACGCCACGGGTGGACGCGACACCGCCCGTGGCGTCGCCCTTTTTCAGGCGACGCGTCGCTTGGCGATCTTGTCAACCGCTTCGATCAGTGATTCGAGCTGGAAGGGCTTGCTCAGGAAGCCGGCGCCCACCGAGCCCAGGTGGTCGACGGTGCTCTGACCGAACAGGATGCCGGAGATGAACAGGATCCGATCGGACAGGTTCGGGTCGATCCGCTTGATCTCCTGGGCCAGGATGAAACCGTTCATATCGGGAAGCAGCAGGTCGAGAATGATCATCGAGTACCCGCCGTCCTTGACCCGGGCGATGGCGTCCTGGCTGTTCGTGACGGTGTCGATGGTGTAGCCGCACCCCTCCAGGGTCTCCCGGACCAGGTCGAGCACGGTGGCGTCGTCGTCCACGAGAAGAATCTTGGCGGTCGGTGGCATGGCGCTCCAGGGCCCCAACGGGCCGACTGAGCCAAATATAGGAAGGCGAAGACGGAACGCAAGGCCGGTCCCCGTCACCCGTGTGCGGCCGCGCTGCACCGCGGCCCCGGGTCCGGGGACGTCAGGCGGCGTCAAGGTGTTGGCGCTCCGGACGCTATAATCAGACGGATGGCCCTGCTCAGGCGCCACGCCGCCCTCCTTCTGGTGCTCGCCGCCGCGGCGTTCCTGCGTTTCTATGCTCTCTCTAATCTCCCGCCGGCGAATTACCGGGACGTGGCGCTCACGGGCACGGATGCCCTGCGTGCCGCAGCCGGGCATCCCCGCCTTCATTTCACCTACGACGAGGGATTGTATGCCGACCTGATCGGTCTGGTGTTCGCGCTTTTGGGAGCGTCCGACTGGACGCTGCGGGCGCCCGGAGCGCTGTTCGGTGTGCTGACCTGCTGGGGCGTCTTCGGGCTCGGTCGCTCTTTCGGCCGGGAGCGCGCCGGCCTTCTCGGGGCCGGCCTCCTTGCCGTGTCGTTCTGGCACGTCCTCCTGAGCCGGAGCGGCTTCCGCGCGATCCTGCTGCCCTGCCTTCTGGTCCACGCGACGATCTTTCTGGTCGAGGGACTGCGCGGCAGGGGAACATGGCGATTGCTGCTCGGCGGGGGGCTCTTCGGTCTCGGCGTGCACGTCTATCCCGCGGTCCGCTTCGCGCCCCTTCTCCTGCCCGCCTACTTCATCACCGAGGCGCGGTCATCGGGCCAGGGCTGGCGGGTACCGTTCCGAAGGTTCGGCGTGTTCGCCGCGGCGGCGTTCGTCGTGGCGATGCCGATGCTCCTGCACTACCTGCACCACCCGGAGCACTTCACCTTCCCGCGGCGGGTCCTCTCCATCTTCAGCCCTAAGGTCGAAAGACGCGACGTGCCGGCCTATCTCGTGCGAAACCTGGAAGCGACCCTCCTGATGTTCCACGTGCGGGGAGACGGCAACCGCCGCCACAACCTGAGCGGCGCGCCCATGCTCGATCCTCTGACGGGTCTCCTGTTCCTCGCCGGCATTTTCTTCGTCGTAAGGCCACGGCCGGCCGGGACGGCGGTGGCGGAGCTCGCGGACCGGGGAGCGCCGCGCCCTACGCCCCGCCCGGGCGGTGATGAGGGCCGCGACGCGCCCCTCGCGGCGCTCCTCCTCGGGTGGCTGATCGCCATGCTCCTGCCGAACATCCTGTCGGTCGAAGGGGTGCCGCACGGACTGAGGACCTGCGGGGTCCTGCCGGCTGTGGCGCTTCTGGGTGGGATCGGCTTCGAAGCCGCGTACCTGTTCCTGGGACGGGTCGCCGGCGTGCGTCTGGCCGCCGCGGCCACCGTCACCGCCCTTATCCTGGTCGGATGCTTGAACGGCTATCGCTACTTTGTCGTCTGGGCGCAGGACCCGCAGGTCGCCCATGACCACGACGCCGCCTACCGTCAGGCGGCGCACGTCTTGCTGAGCGCGGCGGCGGGGACCGAACTCCTGCTCGTCGCCAACGGGAGCGGCCTCCCGGCGTACGGCCACCCCGTCGAGGCGGAGGTCTATCTCTTCGAGATGCGCGATCGACCGCCCACGATCCTCGGACCGCACGACGCCGACCGCCTCGTCCTGAGTGGCCGGCCCACCCTGGTCGCGTTCATCGAAAAGGACGATCGCATCATCGAGATTCTGCGACGCTTCAACCCGGGAGCGCGGATCGTGGAGATCCAGGCTCAGGGTACCCCGCTGGAGAGTCCCGTCTATCGCGTCAATTAGGCGCGAGGAGGCGGTGGGGCCCGCCGCACGCCGGGGCGATCCCACCACCTGAGCCGCGATCCGCAGGCGGACACCGGGACGCGGGTCAGCGCGCCACGATGCGGCCGGGACCTGCCTCGACCGCCCGTGCCAGTACGCGCAGCCGCTGCTCCGCCTCTGCCGGCGAGGCGCATTCGTCCACGTCGAGGACGTTGATTTCGTCGCGGTACTTCCGGACGAACGAAGAGACGAGCTGCCAGTCGATATCCACTCCCTCATCCGGCCTGCCCGCGGTGACAGGCTCCCCGCCGCCGGCCGCCCGGCCGTCTTCCGTGGATGACGGGAAGTACAGCCGCGCGATCAGGGACCGCACCGTCTCCCACGCTCCACCCGGGGCCTCGGCATCGGAGGCCAGACCGCCGAGGCGCCTGAGGTAGCGGCCGCCCCTGAGTAGGTGAAGAGTGCAGGTCGTCACACCCGGCGCGGGGAGGCCGGCGTCCCTCAGAACGACGACGAGGTTGAGCCGCGGTCCATAGGGCGCCGGGCGCTCGTGCACGTCGAACTGCCGATTGAGCCGGGGATGGTGCTCGGCGATCAGTGCCGCCTCCAGCAGGTTCGCCTCCAGCTCCGAGGCGACGCGGGTCACCAGGAAGCGCCGGGTCTGGTCCAGGATGGCGCGACCCTTGGCGGACCCTCCCGCCGAGGGGATGAAGTAGGAGCCGACCCGCGCGCGCAGGTTTTTTGCCTTGCCGACATAGATGACCTGCCCGTCCCGGTCGATGAATCGATAGACTCCGGGGCCCGCCGGGAGCGTCTTCAGATCTTCGGCCGTGAAGTCGTACGCGGAGAGATCGAGAGGCAGCGCCGGCATGTCCTGGTACTCGAGAAGGGCGTCGAGCGTGTCGATGCCGCGCTCTTGTAGCTGCGGAACCAGCCGCAGGAACGATTCGGCGACGATGCGCGCGCGGCCACGACAATCGTCGGGACCGCGCGAGTCCATTCCGAGGGCCTGCGCGAGGTCCGCGGCGGCGTGATTCGATTTGAGCCCCAGAAGCAGGTGTCCAAGCTTGGCGACGGAGATCACCGGAGCCTGGAAAGGGATTCCCGCCTGCGCGCACAGGCGGCGCAGCGGCTCCACCTCACGCGCCACCCGGTGGCAAACAACCGGAAGGTCGCCGACGGTCTGAACCAGCTCCTGCAGGGCGGAAGGACTCAGGCCGCTCCCCGACCCGGCATCCGGCGGACGGGCGTCTTCATCATCAAGATCCCGGTCGGGGAAGTGCTCCTCCTGACATTCTTCGCCGGCGACAACCGGAAGAAGGCTGACCGCGGCGGGGACACCGCTCCCGCCCGGCCCCGTCCCCTCGGAGGCGAGGGCCACGAAGTCGCGCAGGCTCTGCGAAATCCCGCGTCCATTCTCGAATCCTTCCGGGGCGGTATCGATTTCGCGAGCGGTTGTGTCTGAGGCGCCAGGCGCCGTCTTCGCCAGCGACCAGCCTTCCTCCGCGCGGTGGACGATGCCGGGCACGGCCGCGAGAAACGGCGCCAGCAGTCGGCGGCAGGTCTCTTCGTCCCCGTGCTGGATGCGCAGGAACCGGGCCGCGAGGGCGCGGCTGGTCTCGGGGCGACCGGCGCTCCTGAGGTGCGTCACGATGTCGGTCTGGATGGCGGGGATCTTGATCATGTCGTCGGGCGGCGTCTCTTCCGGGGCGGGCGCTTGGATTATACGCCCCCGGCGACCGATCGCGACCGGCTCCTACTCACAGATCAGGGCCAGCACACCGGTGTGCGTGAACAAGCGGTTCTGGCCCCTCAGGGGTGCGATCTCGGCATTTCCGAAAAAACCGATGATCGGCAGGTCGCCGAAGGCCGACGAGATGTAGGCGGTATCGATGCCGGGCATGCCGTAGAGCGACGAGCCGCGCGCGGCGCAATTGAAGTAGAAGCCGAAACGCGCCGAGGCGCCGGCGGCCCGGCCGACGCGCTGCAGCATCTCCTTCAGGTCCTCCCGCGCCGAGTGTCCCTCTCGCAAGACGAACAAGAGCGGCTCGTCCTGGCGCACGGTGGCCCCGACCACCAGGGCGCCACGCCCCTCGTCGATGGCGACGAGGGGCCGCACCAGGTATTCGCCGGTGTGGATGCCGTCCTGGCGCGGATCGGGCGGCAGCCCGACGAACAGGTGTCCGGCCAGCCTCCCCAGCGAATCGGCCAGGGGCCCCGGCAGGCGGGAGCGCAGCACCTCGAGGGCCGGCCGACCGTCCACCTCGAGGATGACGTTGCCGTCACCGGCCGTAATACGCACCTGCGGGCCGAGCGGCTGGCATCCCTGCGTGATCCCGATGGCGTGCCGCAGGTCTCCCGACAGCTGCAGGCCGGCGAGTGCCCGGCTCGCAACGTTGCGGCCGTAGAACTGGAACGTGCCGGGCTGCTCCGGGTCACCCGAGGCCGCGGCTCCAACCGCCTCGCGCTCAGGAGCCGAGAGGCCGATCTCGTACACCAGGTGATCGGGCCTGGCGGCGAACGGATCGGGCAGAAGGACCATCAAACCGGCGCCCTCGTCCAGGATCTGCCGGGCCACCTCCCGCGCCGCACCGCCAGGCTCGCCGTCGCCCAGGGAGGCGAAAAAGGTCGAGCCGCGCACCCGATCGGAGCGCACTGCCAGGACGGCGACCGCCGGCCGTCCCTCGACCTCCTCCGTCCCGGTCAGAACCCCCGAGGCGCTGCAGCCGGCGATGAAATCGGTGCCGAGCGTTTTCTGGATCGCGGCCAGCATCGCGGCGTAATGCGGCCGGTGCGGCGCCGTGATAAAGACCACCCCCCAGTCGGCGGCCGGTGCGCCCGCGTGCTCGAGCGCACGCCGGGCCGCCGAGCGCGCCGCCGAAGCCGCCTCCGTCTCGGTGGAAAGCCCGACGCCGGCATGCGTAGCCATTCCGACCCATTACATCATGAAAAGGTTCGTCCCGGCCGCGACACGACGGTCGGCCATTTTCCTATAATGCCGCGGAGTCTGTGTCGACAACGGCGTGGGCGCCGTGCCGGGAGAGACGATGTGACAACTGTCGCTGCAAGCCGGCCGCGGCCGCGGGGCCTGCTCGGCCTGGGTCTCGTCATCGCCTCGGCGTTCTGCTACTCCATGCTCTCCATCTTCGGCAAGTTCGCCCTCGCCCTACGGCTGCCGCTTCTGCCGCTCCTTGCCACGCGCTTTGCCCTGGGCGCCGTCATCCTGTGGGCCTGGGTGCTCATGGCGGCGGAGTCCCGCCGGGCCGTCGGGCGAGTCCACCGCACGCGCGTGCTCGGTCTGCTCGCGTGGGGCGTGGTCGGCTTCTCGGGCCAGTCGGTGCTGTTCTTCCTGGCGCTCGAGCGCATCCCGGCGAGCCTCACCGAGGTGCTTCTCTATACCTGCCCGGCCTTCCTCGCCCTGATGCTGTGGGGAATCACGCGCCGCCGACCGAAAGGGTCGCGCCTTCTGGCGATCGCCCTGGCGCTTCTCGGCACCTGGCTGTGCGCCGGTCCGATCGACGGCGTGGTCGACACGCATGGAGCCGCGCTGGCGACGCTCTCCGGCTTCTGGTACGCGGCTTTCCTGATCTGGATGCACCGCCTGACGCCCGGGATCCCCGGAGCCGTCTCAGGGGCCTACATCATCACGGGGGCCGCGCTGGCCTTCTCCACCGCCAGCCTGGTTCACGGCGGCGGGTTTCTCGTTCCGCGCGGCGTCAGGGAATGGGGCAGCGTCCTCGGGATCGTTCTCTCGGCGACCGTGTTCGGCCTGGTGCTGTTCGTGGCGGGGCTCAAGAGAGTGGGTCCGCAGACGGCGTCCGTCCTCAGCACCTTCGAGCCGCTCGGCACCCTCCTGCTCGCGGCGATCTTTCTCGGCGAAAAGCTGGACGGGGTGCAGTGGGCCGGCGCGGCGCTCATCATCGGCGCAGCGTTCGTCCTGGCCTCGACTTCGGAGATGGACGAACGGGTCGGACCTGCGGACGCACGCCTCCCGACGCAGGCGGAGACGGCGGGGGACTCGTGAGGCGCCGGGGCGTTATGATGACGACGGCGGCGGCGGCGGCGACGGCGGCGGCGGCAGCACCCGCGCTTCTCGGCGCGTCGCCGGGTGGGATACAATATCCGCTCGCCGCTCATCCTGTTTCACATGTCGGAATGGAGACGATGAAGCCGGACATCCGCGAGCTCGCGCGCCAGCGCCTGGTCATCTACGACGGCGGCATGGGGACGATGCTGTTCGCCGCGGGCCTCCTGGACGGCGAGTCGCCCGAGGTCTGGAACTTGGAAAAGCCCGAGACGGTGGACGCGGTGTACAAGGCCTATTACGAGGCGGGGTCGGACGTGGTGCAGACCAACACGTTCGGGGGCACGCCGATCAAGCTGTCGGAGCGCGACCTGCAGGACCGCGCGTACGAGGCCAACCACCTGGCGGCGAAGGCGCTTCGGGCCGTCTGTCCGGAGGATCGCTACGCGGCCGGCGATGTCGGGCCGACGGGCAAGTTCATGAAGCCGATGGGGGAGTACACGCGCGAGGAGTTCGACGCCACGTTCGAGGCGCAGATCCAAGGGCTTCTGGACGGCGGCGTGGATCTGATCTCCATCGAGACGATGTATTCGCTCGAGGAAGCGCTGTGCGCGCTGCGCGCCGCCAGGCGCGTGAGCAGCGTGCCGGTGTCGGTCTGCATGACCTTCGACAGGAATCCTCGGGGCTTCTTCACGCTGATGGGCGAGACCGTGCCACGCTGTCTTGCGGCCTTGAAGGACCACGGCGCCGACATCGTCGGCAGCAACTGTTCGCACGGCAGCCCGGTGTTCATCGAGCTGGCGCGCATCCTCCGTGACCACACCGATCTGCCGGTCATCGTGCAGCCGAACCGCGGCAAGCCCATTCTCGAACGCGAGAGCATGGTCTACAAGCAGACCGTCGAGGAATTCGTGGCGGACGCCCGGACCATCGCCGGGCTGGGGGTCAACGTCTTCGGCGGCTGCTGCGGCACCACGCCTGAGTTCATCACCGGCCTGCGCCGGGCGGTCGAACCGCGCACCACGCAGGGCGCTCTCCAGGAGGACTCCCCGTGAGTCTGTTGCCCACCTTCCGGCCCCGCATCCAGATGCTCTCGGAGGAGCTGATCGACCGGATCATCGACGAGGCGTTCGACGTGCTGAGCACCATCGGTCTGCAGTTCGAGCACCCGAAGGCGCTGAGCCTTTTGGGGGAGCACGGACAGCGCATCGACAGGACCGGCGAGCGGGCTTACCTGGACCGGGACTTCGTCGAGAAGGCGATCGAGTCGGCGCCGAAGAGCTTCAAGATCTGGAACGTCACCGGGGACGCGTCGATCGAGATCGGCGGCGACAACGTCACCTATGACCCCGGTTCGGCGGCGATCAAGATGCTGGAGGTGGATGGAACAACGCACGCCTCCACCTCCTCCGACTATGTCCGCCTGGCACGTCTGGTGCACCAGCTCGGCAACATTCGCGCCGCCTCGACTTCGCTGGTGCCCCACGACGTGCCGAACGAGGTGTCCGATTTCTTCCGGCTCTACCTGGCGGTCCAAAACTGCAACAAGCCGATCGTCACCGGCCTGTTCCGCGAGGAGTCGTTCGGGGCCATGTTCGAGATCATGACGATCGTGCGCGGCTCGGAGAAAGAGGCGACGGAGAAGCCGTTGGCGATCTTCGATGCCTGCCCGTCGTCGCCGCTGCGCTGGAGCGTTCTGACCTCCGAGAGCATCATGCAGTGCGCCCGGCACAATCTGCCCTCGGAAATCATTTCCGTGCCGCTGACCGGCGCGACCGGTCCGGTCACGATGTCGGGGACGCTGGTCGTGCACACCGCCGAGAACCTGGCGGGCATCGCGCTGGCGCAAGCGGTTCGGCCGGGCTCGCCGGTGGTCTACGGCGGGGCCCCGTGTCTCATGGACATGCGAGCCGGCCAGACGCCGTTCGGCTCGCTCGAGACCTACATGATCGACTGCGCCTATGCTCAGATCGGCAAGCGATTCGGTTTTCCGATCCACTCCTACATGGGTCTGAGCGATTCGAAACGGGTGGACGCGCAGGCGGGGTACGAGACCGGCACGGGCGTGATCATGGCGGCGCTCGCCGGCGTGAACGTCGTCTCGGGGGTCGGCATCCTCGACTTCATCACCTGCCAGAGCCTGGAGAAGCTCGTGATCGACAACGAGCTGTGCGGCATGGCCTATCGCCTGATTGACGGGATCAAGCACCGCCACGAGAAGATGGCGATCGATTTCCTGCCGGAGGCCGTGAAGCAGGGTCACTTCCTCGGCCACCCGACGACGCTGAAGCTGTTCCGCGAGGAGTGCTACATGCCGGGCAAGGTGGTCGACCGCGCCTCGGCGCCGCAGGGCGGCGGCGGACCGTCCGACTACGAGCGCGCGCGGGGAGTGGTGAAGGATCTGCTCGCGAAGGAGCCGTTCCGCCTGTCCGAAGACAAGGTGCGCGAGCTCGACAAGGTCGTCCTGCGCGAGGCCAGGGAATTCGGCATGGAGGCGCTGCCGGCGATCGCCGGCTAGGCGCCCGGCCGGATCCCGCCCCGGGCCGACCTTGGCACCCGCGTCACTGAATCTCTGCCATGTCCCAGGTGCGCATCGCCGATCCCCTGCCGATCGAGGTCACGCGTCCGATGGTCCTTCTGCGCCTCGGGTACCGTCGCCCCGCGCAGGTGCCGGAGAAGACCGCGCGCCTCATCGGCGACATCATGGACAAGGGGCGCTCCCTTCTCAGGCCCCGGGCCATCTACGGCACGTTCGACGCATCGACTCCGGAGCCGGGCGTGAGCGTCATCAGCGGTATGTTGCGCGCCTCGAGCCAATCGCTCTACGAGCGCCTCCAGGGGTGCCGGCGCGCCATCCTGTTCGCGGCGACCATAGGGCCCGAGGTCGAGACCTGGTGCCACGAGCTGATGCAGGACGGCCAGATGACCCGCGGTCTCCTGGCCGACGCCTTCGCCAGCTCTGCCGCCATCGCGCTGGGTCTCGAAGTCGAGACGATCGCCGCGCGCGTTCTGGCAGACGAAGGCCTCGCCGCGACGAAACGGTACGCCCCGGGGTACGGCGACTGGTCGCTCGGCGATCAGGCGCCGCTCTGCGCGCTCATCGACGTCGGGCGGATCGGCATCACCCTCACCGAGGACTGCCTGATGCTCCCCGCCAAATCGATTTCCGGAGTCATCGGCGGCCGCTGAAGTTCCCGGCGCCGGACGCCGCGCCCCTCACGCGGGAGCCGCCGTCCGCGGCGCGTCCGCGCCGGTGCGCAGGGGCAGGACCGTCATCGTCAGGCCCTTCCACTGCAGGCGCCTCTGGACCTGGTAGGCCGTCTCGTTGTGCAGGATACGCTGCCACCAGCTCTCCCGCTTCCAGATGAGTTTACCGCCGAAGAAGACGATGCGCGGGTAGCGCTTTGCGAGATCGACGCAGACGCGGTAGATCCCCTCGACCGGGTCGGTCGTCACGGTGGTGGCGGAGGCGGCGTTCCAGCCGATGCGGCGCGCCAGCTCGACGTATTTGTCGAGCGACTCCTGCACCTCCCTGCGGAGGGCGCTGATCTCCTCCTTGCCCTTGAAGTGGCCCGAGTCGATCACGGCGACGGAGACGAAGATCACGTTCTTGAAGAAACCCGGGAACGTCTTCTGCAGCGACAGGAGCAGGTGGATGCCCATGCCGCCGAACTCGCGCACCAGGAGGACGGCGGTCGGCTGGCGGACATCGGGCTCGCCCCCGGGGCGCGGCGCCGGAGGGAGATCGAGGAGTTCGCGGTCGAGACGGCGCAGCTCGGCCTGGACCGAGCGGTAATGGCCGCGCACCCAGCCGCACGCGGCGACCAGAAGACAGGTGATCACGAGCGTCTTCCAGGCTCCCTGCCCGAATTTCTCCACGACCATGACGACGAGGATCGTCAGACACAGCACCAGACCGAGGACGTGGACCGAGATGTGGCGGACCCAGCCTTCGTGCTGGCGGCGGGTGGAGAACCAGAAGCGGCACATGCCCATCTCGGTCAGGCAGAAGGTGGCGAACACGGGCAGCCTCCGAGGCGATGGTCAGCTTGACGAAGACCGGGCCGATGGGGAAGCCGGCGAGGCTCCAGCCCGAGGCGAAGCGCTCCGCGAGGACCCCGTTGAGCGTCCTGCCGATCTGCTCCCTGGCCGGAAGATCGAAGAAGCTCTGCACGTCGAACAGCAGGTAGCAGACGAGGATGCCGCCGGCGGTGAAGGCGAGCGAGGTCGCCATGTAGATCATCGTCCGCCGGCCGGTCTGGACCTTCGGCTCGCGCATGATGGCGATCCCGTTCGAGACCGCCTCGATCCCGGTGAAGGTGCCGCCGCCCAGGGCGAAGGCCCGGACGAAAATCGCCAGGAGACCCCAGGCCCCGAAGGCGCCCAGGCCTTCCCGCAATCCGCCCGACACCTGTCCGAAGACCTCCGGGACCCGGCTTGCGTGGCTGCCGATCCCGACCACGATCAAGATGAGGTGAGTCACCACGAACACCAGGAACACCGGCATGACGAACTCGACCGATTCCTTCACACCGCGCAGGTTCATGATCAGAAGCGCCGCCAGTACCGCCACCTCGCACGCGATCTTGAGGTCGAAGTTGCCGCGCAGCACGCGCGGCAGGAGGTCGAAGATCGCGTCCCCTCCGGCGGCGACCGACACGGTGATCGTCAGGATGTAGTCGACCAGAAGCGCGCAGCCGGAGACCACGCCGGCTCGCGGTCCGAGCAGCTTGGTGGCCACCACGTATCCGCCACCGCCGTGCGGAAACTGCTCGATGACCCGGCTGTAGGCGTATGAGATCACGAAGACCGTGATCACGGTGGCCAGCGCCAGGA
>QHXX01000090.1 GCA_003223135.1 Acidobacteriota bacterium
AGGCGGCGTCCCGTCCCCGCTCACGCCCCTCGCCGGCGATCGTCAGGAAGCCAGCGGCCGGGCCCGTTCCCGGGACGCCGGCGCCCGGGGCCGACGCCACCGCTTCCGAGGCCTCTCCGTCGCCGGCCGTGCCTTCCGGGGCGGACGAGGCCACCGAGGGCGCGGGTTTTGACGTCACGCACCTCTTCCCGCGGAACCTCAAACTCCGATATCCCGTCGCGGTGCGCGCCGAGGGGATCTGGATCCACGACAGTGGCGGTCGCAAATACCTCGACGGCTGCGGTGGCGCGGTCGTCTGCTCCATCGGCCACGGGGTCCCCGAGATCGCCGAGGTGATGACGCGCCAGGCGAAGCGCCTCGCCTTCGCGCACTCATCCCAGTTCATCACCGAGGAGACGATGGGCCTGGCGGACCGCATCGCCGCCCTGGCGCCCGGGGACATGAAGAAGACGGGCCGCGTGTACCTGGTCTCGGGCGGCTCCGAGGCGATCGAGACCGCCCTCAAGCTGGCCCGCCAGTACCACGTCGAGACCGGCCATCCCGGCAAGTCGAAGACCATCGCCCGCTGGCAGTCGTACCATGGCAGCACCATGGGGGCGCTCTCGGTCACGGGCAACGTTGCGCGGCGCGAGCTGTACGCGCCGATGTTCGCGCCGATGCCGCACATCCCGCCCTGCTACTGCTACCGCTGCCCCTACGGGCTCACCTACCCGTCCTGCGACATCGCCTGCATCGACGAGCTCGAGACGGCGATCCACCAGGAGGGCCCCGAGAGCGTCGCCGCGTTCATCGCCGAGCCGATCGTGGGCGCGACGCTCGGCGCCGTTCCGGCCGTGGACGGCTACTGGCAGCGGGCGCGCGATATCTGCACCCGCCACGGCGTCCTTCTGATCGCGGACGAGGTGATGACGGGCGTCGGGCGCACCGGTAAGAATTTCGCGGTCGATCACTGGGGCGTCGTCCCCGACATGATCGTCGCCGGCAAGGGGCTGTCGGGCGGCTACGCGCCCCTGGGCGCGGTCATCGCGCGCGGCTTCATCCCCGAGGCGCTCGAGAACGGGCGCGGCTACTTCGAGCACGGCTTCACCTACAGCGCCAACCCTCTGTCCGCCGCCGTCGGCAGCGCCGTGCTGGACTACGTGCAGAGAAACCGCCTCATCGCCCGCGCCGCGCGCATGGGGAAAGTCCTGGGCGGGCTCCTGGAAGGCCTGCGCCGCCACCGGATCGTCGGCGACGTACGCGGCCTGGGGATGATGTGGGGGATCGAGCTGGTGAAAGACCGCAAGAGCCGCGAGCCGTTCCCTCCGGCGCTCAAAGTCTCGCGCCGCCTGTACGATCTCTGCCTGGACGAGGGCCTCCTGATCTACCCCGGCTCCGGCACGCGCGAGGGTCAGGACGGCGACCACTTCATCGTCGCGCCCCCCTTCACCATCACGCGCGCCGAAATGGACGATCTCGTCGCCCGCCTGACCCGCGCCCTCGCCCGCCTCGAGAAGTCACTGCGCTGACCGGCGCGCCGCCGAAAAGCTCGTGGAATCCAGCGTGCCGGTCGGGGGCCGGGCCCCCGCTTCAGCGCCCGCCTGCCTCAGCGTCCACCGACGGTTGTCTCTTCGGCCCTGCTGAACGCCACCTTCGTCCGGTCCGCCTCGACGATCTTGTCAAACATGGCGCGCACATTGGCCTGCTCGCTCGCCGGCCACCGGTTGCGCCGCGCGACAAAGGTGCGCGAGCATCTCATCGACTGTTCCCCCTGGGACATGCAGCTGAAGGTGAGGGTGGCAACGACGGACTTGGTGTTGAACGACGGCGGCGCCTCTGAAGCCTTCATCCCCTCCGGCGCCTGGATCACGACCGATTCGTCCTCGTTCCAGCCGCGATCGACATAGAAAGGATACTGGCGCGCGCCCCTGGAGATCCGGTTGCTTTCCTCGCAGGTGAGGACGCATCCGCGAACGAGCACGATTTCGTCGGCATTGGTCACGAGGGAGGGGGCATCGAAGCTCAATTTCAGACGCAACGACTTGTCCTGGTCCTCGAGGTCCTGGAGGGCGTAGCTGTTCAAATGCGCGCCGTTGCGCTTCTTGGCCAGCCACTTTTCCAGGTATTCCTTCCTTGCCGTCTCGGCGGCCGGCATGAGGTCCTCGCGCAGGTCGATCGCGTCCTCCCCGATGAACTCGGCTTCGACGTCGACCGCAGCGCTGGCGTCCTTGCGCGGCTTGACGACGACCTTGTAGCGGGTGGCGCTGAGCTCGTTCTTCGCGGGGAGCGTGACCATCTCGCCCTTCCCCTCCTTGATCAGGAGCGCCTCGGCCCCCGAGTCCTTCCAGTTCACAAAACCGAACGGCGCGTAGCTGACGGTGGGATCGAGCCACTGGTACGAGCCTCCCGCCTGCGGCACGGCGACCACGGTGTGCGTGAACTGCGAGAAACTGAAGAATTTCGGATTCAAAGACCCCCCGTTCTTGCCGGACACGAGGGCGGTGTACGACTCGATCCCGATCGCCTTCAGGGCGGTCATCAGGAGCACCGCCTTGTCTTCGTTATCGGCGAACTTGTCCTTCAGCATGGTCTTGATCGAACGTGAAGAGCCGTACACATTCACATAGGGCCGGTAACGGAAATCCCGCTGCACGTGGCGAAAGACGACCTTGATCTTTTCCTGCGGGTCGGTGATTCCCTGGACCCAGCCCTCCACGACCGGCTTGATGTCGGACAGGCCGGTCTTCATGGCGTCCTGGTAATACGACCAGGCGTAGAGCGCCACCGAGGCCCAGTCGATGAAGAAGCGATTCTGGCGCATCAGGCCCCAGATCGCGCGATTCCTCCAGTGCTCCAGGACCATTTCCAGCCTCGGGTTGGCGTCCCTCGGCGGGGGCATCAGCTCTTCCTCCTTGTACCCGGGGAGATCGTGGAGCTCCATCGTGTACATCTGCCCCTTCGCCTTGCCCTCGCGCCAGGAAGACACGGTCGGCGTCAGATTGGCCGGGCAGAGATCGCACAGGACCGTGTAGCCCATGTCCTCCGGGATGGCCTGGGTCATGCGCGCCCGGAGCGTGAACTCGGGCTCCGCGAAGTAGAACGGGTCGAGGAAAAGGAGACTGTTGTCATGGCGATCATATCGAAACTCCAGGATCGCGCCCGGCTCGACGGCTGGGAAGTGGAACACCCAGGCGGTCTCTCTATAATCACCGACCTGGAAGGTGACTTTTTCGAAGATCTGATCTGCAGGGACAGGAACCACCGTTCCGTCAGGCTTTACGGTGCGTGCCCTGATGTTGCTGACGCGCGAGTATTTTCCCGCTCCGATCTCCACGTCCCCATAGCGCTTACCGCGCTCGGTCAGTATTTTGTAGCGGAAGTGATAGTCCAGCACGTTCACAAAGTCGTCGGCCTTCCTGAGAATTTTGCCGTTGCGCTCGTTCAGGAGGACGACCGCATCGGCCTCCGGATCCTGCTCAACGCGTTTGAGGGCGCGCTCCTCCGGGGTGATGTTCGACCAGGTCTCCGCGGATTGCTCGGCGTCTGGTGCCGCGGCTCGGAGCGGGCTCGCGCTCGTCGGCACAAGAGCCATGGTCAGGACGAGGTAGAGAAAAGTCGTCGCGCGGCGGTGTTCCCGAGGGCAGTCGATCACGGCACCTTCCTCTCATTTTGAGAGACTATTCAGGACAGAGATTTGCTGTTATTCTACGCGCAGCATAGACAGTGTCAATCCCATTCATGACGCCGTCCGAACTTGGAGTCTGCTGGAGGGGGAACTCGGCGCGACGGGTCGCGGCCGGCGCCTGGCTCGTCTGCACGTTGCTCGCTCTCCCGGCGCTTGACTCTCGACCTCGCGCCGCCGAGCTGGAGGAGGGAGAGGACGCCATCCTCCTGGAGGAAAGGCTCGACATCGAAATCGTCTCCGAGACCCTGGCGCGTGTCCATTACTTCAATCGCACGAAGGTCCTTACCGCCAAGGGTGTCGACGACAACGATGTGGCGTCGATCTACTACAACCCGTCCATCTCGATCCGCGACTTCCGCGCCACTGTCATTTCGCCCCAAGGGAAGCGCACCGAGGTGAAGAAACAGCGGTTCTTCGACGGCTCCGCCTTCGAGTCCTTCGAGCTGTACTCCGACATGAAACACCGGTCCGTCTCGTTCCCCGGTGTCGTACCCGGGGCCACACTCGAGTACCAGTATGAGGAGGAGGTGCGCAATCTTTTCTACCTGGCGGCCGAGTTCGACTTCCAGGAGAAAATTCCGGTGCGATCGAAGGCTTTCTCGGTTCGCGCTTCCGCCTCTTTCCCTCTGCGCTTTGCCGTGCAGGGCTCGCCGGAATACGCACGAGAGGAAAAGGACGGCGTGGTGACACACTCATGGAGCGTGCGGGACGTCCCGGCCATCAAGAGTGAATCGATGATGCCTCCGGAGAAGGACGTGGTCCCGCATGTGCAGGTTTATCTTCGGTCCTTCGTCTACGGTGCCGACAGGGTCGATGCGACGGATTGGAACGGTATCGCCCGCTGGACGCGGAATCTGGCACGCGAGAAGGAGGCGCCGACCGACGAAGTCGCCGCAAAGGCACGGGACCTGACCGCGAATTTGACCGACCCGCGGGCGAAGGCGCAACTCGTTTACGAGTTTGTCCAGAAGAATATCAATTATGTCGCGATCGAGCTGGGCATCGGTGGCCTGCAGCCCCACGACAATGGTTCGGTCTTCAAGAATCGATACGGGGACTGCAAGGACAAGGCGACGCTGCTGATCGCAATGCTGCGGGCCGTCGGCGTCCGCGCCTACCCCGTCTTGATCCGGACGCGCGACTCGGGCCTCACCGACCGCGATCACCCTTCCTCCGATTTCAACCACATGATCGCGGCTCTCCCGGAGGCCGGCGGCTACCTGTTCATGGATCCCACCTGGGAGCAGGTGCCCTTTGGCGACCTTCCCTGGACGGACCAGGGCGCAAACGCCTTGGTGGTGAAGGACGATGGCTCGGGAGACATGGTCCAGACACCGCTTTTCCCACCGGACCGGAACCGGATCCAGTGGTTGGTGACGGCGTCTCTGGGAACAGAGGGAGATCTCGAGGGCAGCTACACCATCGAAGTCTTCGGATACTACCGGACCGATTTTGCCGGATTCGTTGCCGAGACGAAGCCGACGGAAAGGGAGGACGCTCTGGCCCGTTTGATGGCGCGCATCTCCCCCGGCGCGGTCTTGCTGGCGCAGGACGTGGTCCCTCCCAGAGATCCACAGGATTCACTGAAACTCGTGATTCGCTTCAAGGTCCCGAGTTATCTCGTCCGTGCAGGCAATGTCGACGTCCTTTCGCTGCATCTCGTCCGCTTTCCGAAGGTGGCGCGCATGGCGGCCTCGTCCAGCCGCCAGTACGCGATCTTCTTCGAGAATCTCTCCCGTGAGATCTCCGAGGTGCGGCTGTACCTTCCACCCGGCAGACACATCAAGAAACTCCCAGAGGGGCGCACGATTGAGGGGCCGGGGTTTTCAGCAACGACCGGCTACGAAGTAAGGCGAGAGAGGGGGCGCGACCTTCTCGTGGTGAAGCGCACGATCACCTTCTCCAGACGCGAGATTCCCGCAGCCGAGTACTCCTCCCTGAAGCAATCTCTCGCGACGCTTCTCGAGGAAGAATCCCGGGCCGTAACGCTTCAGGCGGGAAACTCGTAGCGCGAATCCGCCGGAGGTCAGGGCGTCAAGGCCGCCGCCGCCCGCCGGACGGTAGCCGCCCTGGCGCGGAGGGCCGCGGCGAGCGCTTTCGCCTGGGAGCGGGCGCGCGGCCGATCGTTCTCCTGCACCGCTTCGCGGAGTCCCGGCAGGGTCTCGGCCGCGTAGCTCGGCAACGGCGCGTAGATCAAGTGCCTGAACCACGGGCGCTTCGGGATTCCGGCCGGGCTCAAGAGAGCCCTCTCCGTCTTCATCAGCATGGCGTTCACCTGGGCGAGAGTCTCGGGCGTGCCGCGCGCGCCGGCCAGCGCCGCCGCAACCTTCGCGTCGAGATCGGCCGCCGCTTTCTCCCACTCCTGGAGCGCGGCGCGCAGGTCCGACGGGTCGGGCAGCGCCCCGGAGCCGCCGGCGTCCCGGGCAGAGGGCGGCCCGTTGCGGACGCCCGTCTCGAGGTCATCCAGATATTTCTTCACATCGGCCGGATAGGGCGACTCCTCGAACGGCAGGATGTCGGCGTTGGCGGCGCGGTAGGCCAGGAGTCCCCAGACCCGCACCATCGCCGTGTGGTACTTGAACCCCGGGTCACCGAAGCGGCTCATCCAGAAGTAATTGTCCAGTGCGGAGTGGTACACGCCGTACGGGCCGTCGAAGCCGGCGTCGAGCGACGGGATGCCGATGTGGTTGAAGAAGACGGTGTAGTCGGACCCGCTCCCGAGGATGTCGTAGGTCACCGCGCGCGCGTGCTTCTCGACCGAGGGGGCGTTGTAGGTCGACTTGAAGCCGTCCTTCTCGGCCGCCGCGAGGGTGGCGCTGTACAGGTCGGCGCCACTTCGAGGGTCGGGCACGTCGCGCAGCGTTTCGGAGATCAGGCGCCGCAGCGTCGGCACGGCCGAGGCCTGGAAGTTCGGCCCGGCGCAGGACGAGTCGACGTTCAGGCAGACGACACCGTGACGCGCCAGGTCGTCGCGGCGCTCCTCGCCCCACTCGGTCGAGCCGGTCAGCGTCCACTCCTCGGCGTCCCAGTTGCCGAAGACCAGCGTGCGGCGGGGCGGGAAGCCGCGTCTCTTCAGCTCACCGGCGACGCGCGCCAGCTCGAGCATCGTCGCCGTGCCGCTCGACGGATCGACGGCGCCGTAGACCCATGCGTCGTGGTGGTTGCCGAGGAGGATCATCTCGTCCGGTTGTTCGCTGCCGCGCAGGACGCCGATCACGTCGGTGATGGGGGGCGTGAGCGGGTCTCCGGGAACGATGTAGTCGTACACCACCGCACCCCGCTGCACGTGGCTGTCCGGTCCCCATGGACCGTGCGGGTAGACGTCGCCGCGGAAGTATCCGTCTTCCATCGGGTCGCCATAAAAGATGATGCCGGCGGCTCCCCGCTTTTCCGCCTCCTGCGCCTTGCCGCCGCGATAGCCGTTGAAGTACCGCGCCAGGACCAGCCGGTTTTTCACCTGGACGCCGAGCCTGTCGAGCGCCTCGAAGTCTTCCGGCCGGGCGTAGTTCACGTACACGACCTCGCGCGTCAGGTCGCACGACGGCGAGTAGGCGTTCCAGGTGAGCGCGGCACGGGGGTCGGCGGCGTCCTTGTCCTCGGACCCCCCTTCCTCGGGATTCGTCAGCCGCTTCGGCTCGGGCTCGACCTGCTCCAGGAGAGCGCTCTTGACGTACCCGAGGTAGACCCGGTACGTCTTCATCGCGGTCTCGAGTCCCGCCTCCTTGAAGCGATCGAAGATGTAGCGCGCGACCTTCTCGTTTTCGGGCGTCCCGGCCACGTGCGGCTCAGAGGTCAAGACGCGCGCGTGCCCCTCGACGCGCGCCGCGTCCGGCAGGGCGAGGATGAGCGCCTCGATCTCCCGCTGGCGGGACAGGGAGTCGCGGTAAAAGCCGTAGATCCCGGCGGCCGATCCGGAGAGGCCGGGAGCGCCCGCGGCGCCGAGCGCCAGCGCCGCGAGCGCGGCGAGGGCGAGGACGACGAGACACGCCGGTCGTCTCGGGCCGGACGGCACGACGTTTCCTCTCATGCCCGCTTCCAGTACACGTAGGCTGGCAGTCCGCACGCGAGGATCCCCAGGCCCCAGCCCGACTCGACCGGCTGCCTGACGAGCGTGTTCACGAGGACGATGGCGCAGACGCCAACGTAGAAGAGCGGCGTGAGCGGGTAGCCCCAGGTGCGATACGGCCGCGGCCACTCCGGGTGGCGGCGCCGAAGCACGATGACCGAGGCGCCCGCCAGCGCGTAGAACAGGACGGCGGCAAAGATGACGAAGGTGTAGAGCTGGTCATAGGTCCCGGACAGACACAGGGCGCTCGCCCACACGCACTGCCAGAGGATGGCCTTGACCGGCGTCCGGTGGCGCGGGTGCACCTCTCCGATCTGCCGGAAGAACAACCCGTCGCGGGCCATGGCGTAAAAGACGCGCGGTCCGGAGATGACGGTCGCCGAGATGCACCCGAACACCGAAACGAGAACCGACAGCGACATCAGTCTCGAGCCCAGAGGCCCGAACAGCCGCGCGGCGGCCGCCTCGCCGATGGTCTCCGTCGAGACCATGTCGCCGACCGGCATGGCGTAGAGATAGACGAGGTTCATCCCGACGTAGATCAGCGTGATGGCGGTCATCCCGAGGATCAATGAGAGCGGAAGGTTCCGCTGCGGGTTCTTGATTTCGCCCGCCGTGAAGGTGATGTTGTTCCATCCCTCGTAGGCCCATAGCATCGCCACCATCGACAGGATGAACGCGCCCGGCACGGCACCGACCATGGTGTCCGAGGCGCCACCGGATCCGAACAGTGGCACGAAGTGCGACCAGCTCCCCTTGCCGATGGCGACACCCAGGATCATGAAGCCGGCGAAGGATGCGATCTTCACCACGGTGATGATCCCCTGGAACAGCGTCCCCTCCTTCACGCCGAA
>QHXX01000105.1 GCA_003223135.1 Acidobacteriota bacterium
ATGCCCTTCCTGCTGCCGGCGATCCTTTTGCCACGACTTCTGATCGAGGTGGTGGCGCCCGGGTTCGACACGGAACGGCTCGAACTGAGTTCCCGTCTCCTCCCGATCACCGCCCTCACCGCCCTGGCGGCGCTCGGCTTCCTGATCGTCAGATGCCTGTTCCAGACCCGATCGCACTTCGCCGTGCCGAACTTCGTCTTCCTGGCAATACCTCTCACGTCCCTCGTCACGCTCGTAGCGCTGGTCGGCCGCGCCGGAATTTTTGCCCTCGCGCTCGGCCCGCTCCTGGGGAGCGTGCTGGCGCTCGCCCTCCTGTTTGTCCTGATTCCGGGGACGCTGAAGGACCCCCCCGGATTCGCGCCCGATCCGGAACCTCCCGAGGAGCGGGCGGCCCGCCGGCGCCGGTTCTGGCTGGCGCTATTGCCGATGAGCATCGGCGCCAACTTCGGCCAGATCAATCTCATGATCGACAACGCCTTCGCTTCCTACCTTCCCACGGGGGCCATCACGCTGCTCGGCTTCGCGTTCGTCATCATCTCGAACACCGAGCTCCTGACCACGCTGTCGCTGGCCGAGGTCGCCTTCCCTCGGCTTGCGTCTGCGGCCCTGCGCGGCCCCGAGGATCTGTTGGCGACCTTCCGCTGGAGTCTGCGCTACATGGTCCTGATGACGGCTCCCCTCGCCGCAGGCGCCCTCGCATTCGGGCTGCCGCTCGTCCGTCTCCTGTTCCAGCGCGGCGAGTTCGACGCCGCGTCCACGGTCGGTGTGACAAGGCTCCTGGCCTGCTACAGCCTCGAAATCTTTTTCATGGGATACCTCGTGCTCTTCTCGCGGGTCCTGTTCGCGCGCAAGAGATTCGCCCTCGTGACCTGGACGTCGGCGGCCGCCATTCTGGCCAATGCCGTCCTGGATTACCTGCTCATGTGGCGGTTCGGGGTCAACGGCATCGCGCTCGCGACGACCTGCGTCGCCCTTCTTCACGCGCTCCTCCTGGCCCCGCTGGTCCGCAGGGAGGTGCTGGTGCTGCACACACCGGAGGACAGACGGTTCGTCTTCAAGGTGGTCGCGAGCGCCGCCCTCATGGGCGGCGTGGTCTTCCTCTGGACCTGGGTGTATGAGCGGAATCTCGATGTGTCCCGGGAGACCGTGCGCTTCGTGGAGGTCGGGACCGGACTCCTGCTCGGAGGATTCTCGTACGTGACGTTTCTGCACCTTCTGGGCATCGACGAGGCGCGCGCCGTCGTCCGGAGGATCGCAGAATCCGTGCCGCTCCTCTCCCCCTGGTGACCATGGCATCAAGGACGCAGGCCGATCCGGGGGGGCCCCGGGACTTCGCGTCGCGCCGGCCCAGGCTCTGTTTCGTGGGTCCCCTGACGGGCGCGAAGCCGGGATATGTGGTGACCCAGGGAGTTCGGCTCTCGGGGCATTTCCGCGATGCCGGCTACCCGGTCATCGCGGTCTCGAAGTCTCCCAACCGCTTCGTGCGACTGCTCGACATCGCTTGGACCGTCCTCCGCCGCGCGGGACGCATCGATATTCTCGTCGTGCACGTTTATGGCGGGGCGAGCTTCATCGTGGAGGACGTGGCGAGCCTTCTCGGCCGGCGCGCCGGCCACAGGATCGTCATGCTGCTGCACGGCGGGGCGATGCCCGAGTTCCTGCTGCGGCATCCCCGCTGGTGCCGCCGTGTCCTGAACCGTGCGGACGCCCTCGTCGCCCCCTCCCCCTATCTCGCGCGTGTCATCGAGTCCCGGGACTTTTCCTGCCGCATCATCCCGAACGTGATCGATCTGAAGCTGTATCGCTACAGACAGCGCCGCGCCCTGGGCCCGCGGCTTCTCTGGATGCGCTCCTTCCATCCTGTCTACAATCCGCTCATGGCGATTCGACTGCTCGAACGTCTGCGCGTGTCGCACCCCGAGGCAACGCTGGTGATGGGCGGACAAGACAAGGGGATGCAGGCCGAGGCTCGAAGCCTGGCCGCGAGACTCGGGTTGTCCGACCGAGTGCGTTTCCCGGGTTTCCTGGACATGGAGGCCAAGGTGCGCGAGGGAGAGGCGGCCGACATTTTCATCAATACCAGTCATGTCGACAACATGCCCGTGGCCGTGATCGAGGCGGGCGCGCTCGGATTGCCGGTCGTCAGCACGATGGTCGGTGGGATCGCCGATCTCCTGACGGACGGAGGGACGGCGCTCCTGACGCCCGACGACGATGTGGAGGCGATGGCAGGAGCAGTCCGTCGCCTGCTCGGCGATCCTGATCTGTCGGCACGCCTGTCGGCAAACGGCCGGCAGCTGGCGGAGCGCTCCGACTGGGAACGGGTCCGCCCGCGATGGGAGGAGCTCTTTGCCGAGCTGCTCTCGGCCTCGGAGCGGGGCCAACACGAGGCCATCCATGTGCGGCATTAGCGGGATCGCCTACGCGGCCAGCATGTCACCCCCGGATGAGCATGTGGTCCTCGCCATGCGCGACAGCCTCAAGCACCGAGGCCCCGACGACGCCTGGCAGTGGACGGCACCGGGTGTGGCGCTCGGGTCGAGGCGGCTCGCAATCCTCGATCTGTCGTCGCGAGGCCGCATGCCGATGAGCACGCCCGACGGTCGCTATTGGACGACTTACAACGGCGAGGTCTACAACTTCCGCGAGCTCCGTGCCGGTCTCACGGCGCGCGGCCACTCTTTCCTGTCGAACACCGACACGGAGGTGATTCTCCGCCTGTTCGCCGACCTGGGGCCGGCGATGCTGGACCGGCTGAACGGCATGTTCGCTCTCGCCATCTGGGACGCCGGGGAACGTTCCCTGTTCCTGGCGCGCGATCGTCTGGGCGTCAAGCCTCTCTACTACGCGGCGCGCGACGGAAGACTCTTCTTCGCTTCGGAGCAGAAGGCGCTGTTCGCAGCGGGCGTGCCCGCCCGGTTCGACGCGTCCACCTGGGAGGAGCTGCTGTGCTTCCGGTACGTCGGCGGCGAACGTACCGTGTACGAAGGCATCCATCGCCTGCTTCCCGGCCACTATCTGATATGGAAGGACGGAACCACGACCATCAGGCGCTGGTGGAGCCTTGCCGGGCGCGTCAGGGAGCTGCGGGACAAGGAGGGCCCCGGGGATCCGGTACGCTGGTTCCGTGAGACATTCGACAGCTCGGTTGACCTTCGGCGCATCAGCGACGTGCCCGTGGGCGTCCTGCTGAGCGGCGGTCTCGATTCGTCGAGTGTCGCCGCGTCGCTGGCCCTGCAGGCCGGCCGGGGTGTCGCCAGCTTCACCGTGCGGTTCCGGGAGCGGGCCTTCGACGAGGGACCGCTGGCGCGGCAGGTCGCCCGGCGATTCGGCCTGGAGTACCACGAAATCACTGTGGGGCCGGACAATCTGCTGGAACGTCTTCGGCGAGCCTCGTTCCTCAACGACGAGCCGCTCGCGCACGGGAACGATCTCCACATACTGGCGATCTCGGAATACGCCAAGCCTCGGGTCACCGTGCTGCTCTCCGGCGAAGGCGGGGACGAAACCCTGGGCGGATACGTTCGCTACCGTCCACTGTCCAGCACCCGGCTCCTCGCGCTCGCGCGTCGCATCCTTCCATGGATCCACTCCCGGGTCCGGCTCCGCGGACGCCTCGGGAAGCTGGCGCGCTTCCTGGAGTTGGAGTCGGTCGACCGGTTCGTGATGTACAACTCCTGCGACGTCCTGCCGAATGATCTCAGGCGCCTTGGCATGGAATCCGGGAACGAGCCGCAGTATCGCAGGTCGATTCTCGAGGAGGCGGCGCAGCTCTACCCGTTCGAACCCCTTCGCCAGGCGATGTACTGCGATCAGCATACCTTCCTCTGCTCGGTGCTCGATCGGAACGATCGCATGACCATGGGCGCATCCATCGAATGCCGGGTCCCGTTTCTCGACGTCCGCCTCGTGGAGGGACTTGCGGCGCTGTCGTCACCGGCCCTCCTCAGCGGCGGCCCTGGCAAGGCCCTGCTCCTTTCTCAAGGGAGACAACTCCCACGAAGCCCTGATCAGGGAATTGATGATGGTGGCGGTCTGGCACGGTGCCTGTATCCGTCCATAGCGAAACGAGCGCTTCGAGGGATCCGAATGCACCTGACATTCCGAGACAAGCTTTCCGTCCTCCTCTCGATCCTGGTCTGGTCCGGCCTCGCGACGATCGGGCGCCGCTACCTCGGGAATGATGCATGGATAGTGGCCCTCGGACTGGCCCTCGTGATCGTGCTGATGACGCAGTTCGAGCTGTACCGGCGCCTCCAGGACGCTCTCCGGCAGCATCACGCGGAGCCGACGCCCAACTATCGCCAGGTGGAAGCCTTGTTCTCGCTCTTCGCCTCGCTGCCGATCGACCAGCCCCTGCCCCCGATGCGCGCGTCGGCCATCTCCCCGGATTTCGCGAACACCCTGGTGTCGCTCATACGTGAGCTGCGTCCCCAGATCGTCCTCGAGCTCGGGTCGGGTGTCTCGACGATCATCACCGCCTACTGTCTGAAACAGTCCGGACAGGGGCGGCTCATGTCCCTCGAGCAGGACGAAGGATACGCGCGCCTATCGCGGGCAGACCTGGCGCGGCGCGGTCTCGAGGATCGAGCGACCGTGCTGCACGCGCCGCTCCGGCCGCTCACCCTTGACGGACGCACCTGGTCCTGGTACGACCCCACACCGATCGAGCCCCTTCACGGCATCGACCTGGTCGTAGTTGACGGGCCGCTCCAGGAGCAGCAGCCGGAAAGGCTCCTGCGCTACCCGGCTTTGCCGGTCCTGCTCGGCAAGCTGAGCCCGCGCGCGGCCATCCTGCTGGACGATTGCAACCGGGAGGACGAGCGTCGCGTCGTCGAGACCTGGCTGAAGGAGTTCCCCGGGTTCGAGGCCGAGCGCCTTCCTGGCGAGAAGGGCACCGTCGTCCTGCGGCGACCGGGGTGAGTTCCCGCGATTCGGGGCTCGTGTCCAGGTCAGGTGACCGGCGCCCCGACCCCGGAAGTGGCGCCCCCCAGCATGGAGCGCACGATCGAGGCCACACGAGATCCCTGGAACTGGCTGGCGGCGCGCAGCGCGTTGCGGACCAGGCGCGCCCGCAGGTCGCCCTCCGAACGAAGCCGTTCCAGCCCTGACCGCAAGCCCGAGGCTTCCGGGCCGTCCACGACGAGACCGCAGTCCCATGTCCTGTAGAACCGCGCGATGAAGTAGTCCCCCGGGCAGTGCAGCAGAATGGGCTTCCGGCTGATGAAGTACTCGCACGATTTCGTCCCGAAGCACGTGGCCAGCTGATCACGCGAATAGTCGCCCACCTCGAAGGTCAGGGGCAGGAAGAGTGCGTCGCACGCCGAGAGCCGTCGGAGGAGATCCGCCTCGTCCGAGACGAACGCAGCGCTCGCGTTGTCCGCCCATAACCCCTGGGCGCGGAGGAACTCTGGCGTCTGGGGAGTGAAGTACCGGATCTCGTAGGCCGGGTCACCTCCGATGGCCTCGACGAGGGCCCGCAGGGACGAGAGGCGCGCGTTGTTGATGTTGCCGCTGTAACCGACGATGAAAGAGCGCGAGGGCGAAGGGATCGGCCCCGGCTCCGGCACGGGATCGTTGATGCAGGCCGGAACAGAGAGCGCCTCGAGACCGTAACGCTCGCGGTAGTATTCGGCCATCCCCTCACTGACCACCATCAGGCGCTCGGATGCTCTGAAGACCCGCGGCTGCAGCCAGGCCGCCAGCCGAGCTTCCCACCAGGTCCGGGTATCCTCCTGATACAGGTCGCAGAAATACGAGAACAGTGGAAGGCCGGTCAAGAGGTGCAGCCAATAGCCGGTCAGGAGCGAGCTTTCATAGGGGAACATCGCCATGATCGCCGTTGGTCGATGGCGGCGGATGGCGCGCAAGCCGGTCATCACCCCGGAGAACGCCGAGACCAGACGCCAGTAGCGCTCTCCACGAATTCCCGCAGGCACGGATGGGATCCTGATCATCGGGTAACGCGGCCGACGGGAGTCCAGCCGGAGGCGGGGAGCCGGATTCCTTCCGATGACCACCACCTCTTCGGGCGCGAAGTTCTCGAGAAGCCGCCGCAGAATGATGCTGGTGCCGGACGAGTAGATCGGAAGCCCCTCGGACACAACGAGAAAGGGACGCGGAGCCACGACAGCAGGGCTCACGCGCGTCCTCCCACCGGCGCCAGGATGGAGTCATAGATCGCGAAGATGGCTTCCGCGTTGCGCTCGGGATCGTAGCGCTCGCGGGCTAAGGCATGACCCGCATCGCCCATCCGTCGCGCCTCGTCCGGACGTTCGAGCAGCCTCACGATGGCTTCCGCAAGCCGATGCGGGTCACCGGGGGGCGTCAGCAGTCCGGTCGTCCCATCGATGACCAGCTCGCGGGAGCTCGGGAAATCGGAGGCGACGACCGGTCGCGCCATGGCCCCCGCCTCGATGATCGGGCGCGAAAAGTGGGACACCGAGGCCGGCCAGACCAGGAGTTCGCAGGCGGCAAGCATTTCCGGAATGTCGCGCCGCAGACCCAAAAAACGAATGGTCCGCTCCAGCCCGTGGCGGCCAATCAACTCGAGAGCCCGACGCTCGGCGCTGGGCACGATTCCGAGCCGCTCGACGAGACGGCGTAGTGTGCGCTTCACGGCGGATGGTGACTCGCCGCCGGGCGGAACACCCGCGATCAGAAAGACAACCTCCGGCCGCCTGCGCCGTACCAGGAGCGCGGCCTCGGTGAGGACGTCCCCGCCTTTGCTGTCGAGGACGCCTCCCAGCATGCCGACCAGCGGCGCGTTAGCCGGCAGGTCGAGACTTTCCCGGAACTCGCGTCCCGAAACGCTCCTGTCGAAGCGCTGGAAGTCCACGAAATTGTACACGACCGTCGTCCGAGGCCCCGGCGGCAGCTGGGCGGCGTTTTGTTCCGAGATGACAATGACGTGGGAGGCGTATCGCTCGATGCAGCGCCGAACCCAGGTCCGTCGCAGGCCCGTGTATCCCGGGTGCAGCTCCTCCCGGATGTGCCACACCACCGGCAGGCCGGCGTCTCGAGCACCGATGGCGGCCGGGATCTGCACGCTGGAATTGAGGTGGACGAGATCACAGGGGTGCGTACGCAGGAACTCTCTGAAGCGTCGCGCCGAAGGCCTGACCTGGAACGCGCGGGTGAGCATCTCCCAGGGGCGCAGGCTGCGCAGGCCCAGCCAGGCGCCTTGGGCGTGAGGGTATGTCGAGATGCCCGGATCGATATCGATGGGAATCCCGCGCTCCTGGAAGGGCGCCGCCACGGACCCGGGATGGCAGTTGAACAGGACGGCCGGCGAATAGCGCCGCCGATCCAGCCGTTCGATCAGGGACAGGAGGCTCAGCGAAGCACCGCCGAGGTCCGCGGCGTGGTGAACGAACAGGATGCGGCGCTTCAGAGAATCCGACCTAATCGCGTCGCGACTCAAGGCCCTAGAGGCGATAGAACTCCCGCATCCACGCGACCGTCCGGCGCATGCCTTCCTCCAGAGAGACGGTGGTGCGGTGGCCCAGATCCCGTACGGCCTTGGAAACGTCCACGCGCTTGTCGCGCGTCGTCAGGATCTCGGAATCCCGATATTCGACCAGGCGCGCATCGGCGCCCGTCACCTTCAGAGTGAGATCGGAGAGGGACTCGATGCTGTGGTATTCGTCGCCGCCGATATTGTAAGTCTCGCCGGGCTTGAAGCTGTCCGCGATGTTGGCGAGGGTGCGGACGGAGTCCGCCAGGTAGGTCGAGGTGCGGCCATAGCCGCGAAACACCACCCAGGGGATCCCTTTGAGCGCGCAATACATGAAGCGGCAGTTGACCGAGCGATAGGGACTGTAGTGCTCGCCCGGGCCGTAGGTGTTGAAGATGCGCACGACCACCGTCTCGGTGCCGTGCTGGACGGCCGAATTCCTGACTTGCATCTCGTTCACCCACTTGGTCATGGCGTAGTCGTTCATCTGCTTGATCTCGTGTTCGTCCATGACCGTCTCCACCATGAGGTCCGGCCAGTCGCCGTAGACTTCCGAGGAGGAAAAGTGGACGAGCCGGAATCTCAGTCTCTCCTGCAGCCGGATGATGTTCTTGGTGCCGACGACATTGGTCTTCCACAGCTGCTCGTAGAAATCCTCGCCGTTCCAGCGCCCGAATTCCGCGGCCGTGTGATACACGTAGTCGACCGGCCCGAACGATTCGAAGACGCGCTCCAGCTGGCGGTATTCTCCTACATCACAGCGGGCATAGTAAGGCTTCGTTTCGTCCGTTCTCAGCGAGAACCCCACCTCATCGGAGCCGTGCGCGATGTCCACGGAGAAAACGTCGTGTCCGCGATTCCTGAACTCCTGCACGATCCCCTGCCCGAGCGTCCCTCTTCCTCCGGTGACCAGGATCCGCATGGTTATCGGCGCCTCTGCTTCACCCGCGCCCCAAGGGGCTGCCGCCGACCGATAAGACGGGCGTCGACTTCACGGACTGCGCGCTGGTCCGGCTGCGCGACTTCAATCCGCGCCACCAGAGCCCCAGCATGAGCACGGTCCACACCCGCGCCCAGCGCGCTTCGTGCCCGGCGAGGAATCGCTCCCGGAGCCGGTCCATTTCGCGCGGCTCCAGGAGACCGATCGACCGGAAGGCTCCGTCCGTCAGCACATCGTCGACGAGTGGCCGGAGCGGACCCTCCAACCACTGTCCGTAAGGCATCGAGAAACCCCGTTTCGGCTTGCGGTAGGAGGCCTCCGGGATCAGATCCTTCATGGCCTGCAGGAACACCCACTTTCCACAGGGCGGCCCCCCGTTTTCGAGCACCCCGAACTTGGAGGCCCCGGGGAGACCGTAGGCGAATTCCACCAGCTCGACCTCCAGAAACGGCACGCGCATTTCAAGGGAGCATGCCATGCTGGCGGCGTCGGCGTCCCGCAGGAGCTGCGAGCACAGATACGTCCTGATGTCCAGACGGCTGACACGGGCGATGAGGTCTTTCACTGCCGGATCATCCTCGCGACAGTAGGCGAGCAGGTCGTCTCGATCGATCTTCGGGGAGCCGGCGAGCCGGAGCGCTTCCGATGGCGGGCGGATCATGTGATGCATGGCGTAATTCGACGCGAGGTCCCGCCTCAGGGCCCGCAGCTCCCAGGTCTCCCGCTGCTCCGAACGCGGAAGCATGGTCCACAGGCGCGTCCAGCACAGCGCCGATACGAGCGAGCCTGGGCGCGAGCCACCGGCGCCCCAGACGCGCTCGAGATCGTTGAACCAGTGATATCCGGCGAAGATCTCGTCCGCTCCCGTGCCGGCCAGGGCCACGGTCACCTCGCTGCGTGCAGCGCGCGACGCGAAGTACATGTTGAGACCGTCCATCGTTGGCTGTCCGAGCTGCGTCGCGAACTCCGGCAGGACGTCGAGCACCTCCTGCCCGGTCACCTCGACGTTGCGATGGATCGATCCCAGGAAATGGGCGGCCCGCGCCGCATCCGCCGTCTCGTCAAGCTCGGGGGCGACCCCGGCGTAGCCGATGGCGAAGGTGTGCACCGGGCGTCCGGAGCTCTTCATCATCAGCGCGACCAGGGACGAGGAGTCGCACCCGCCGCTCAAAAACGCTCCCAGGGGAACGTCGCTCACCATCTGCCGGCGCGCCGTTTCCAACAGCAGGGATCGCAGGGCGATGACCTGCTCCCGCAGGTCCATTCCTCGGCTGAGCGACGCACAACGCTCCTGATCCAGATCCCAGTAACGCCACAGGTGCGGGGCCTCACCCGGCCTGACGATCATGGCATGCGCCGGCGGCAGCATCCGGACGCCCTGGAGGATGGTCCACGGTTGTATGACGTGTCCGTGCTGCAGGTATTGGACGAGGGCGAGCTCGTCAACGTCCGTTGCAATCCGCCCGCTCGCGAGAAGCCCGGGCAGGTCCGAAGCGAACAGAAAGCACCCCGGTGTGGATCTGTAGACCAGCGGCTTGATCCCGAAGTGATCGCGCGCCAGGAACAGGAACGGGTCCGGCCCCCTTCGATCCCAGATCGCGAAGGCGAACATGCCGCGGAGACGCGACACGCACTCGGCGCCCATGTCTTCGTAGAGAGCCAGGATGACCTCGGTATCGGTCCGCGATTCGAACTGGTGGCCCCGGCCCTCGAGCTCCCGGCGCAACTCCCGAAAATTGTAGATTTCTCCGTTATACACGATCCAGAGTCGATCGTTGGCCCGGGACATCGGCTGTCGACCGGCGCTGGAAAGGTCCAGGATGCTCAACCGGCGCAGGCCCAGGGCCACGGCATCGTCCTGGTAGATCCCGCCATCGTCGGGCCCACGGGAGAGCATGGCCTCCATCATGCGCTCTACAGCATCCCGATCGGGATGCCCCAGGATGCCGGCGATTCCGCACATTAGTTCACTCGATTCTCGGAGGAATAGACGAGAGAGCCTACCACGTGAGCCTCTGCTCACGAAGCCAGATCTCGAGCGCCAGCAGGATGAACACTCTTTGATACAGCCCGCCCCGGCTGAGCGCGCCGACGCGCCGACCTTCACGGGCGTCGCGGAACCACTTCACCCAGAGCTCCACGACACGCGTATCGAGAAACGTGCCGATGCGCGCGCCGCCCGAAAGCAGGAATTCGGCGAGCATGTCGTGGAACGCCGGCCCGACCATCCGATCCAGAGGAATCGAGAAGCCCTGCTTTCTGTGCGCCGCGACCCGAGAGGGCAGCCAGCGCCTGGCGAGCGCCCGAAGGACCAGTTTGCCCTTGCGGCCGTCTGTCTTCAGTCGGTGCGGGAGTCGGAGGCCGCACCGGACGATCTCCTCGTCGAGCATCGGCACGCGCACCTCGATGCTCGCGCGCATGCTCATCATGTCCACTTTGCGGAGCATGTCCCCGGGAAGGCTGTCCGCGAAGATGGCCTTCGTCAGCCGGACCGAGAGCGTCTCCAGGTCCTTGACTCCCGCCGGCCTGAAGGCGCCGAAAATTCGATCCGCCGGCAGCAGCCCGGAGCGCGCCTCTTTGAGGACCAGCTCCTCCTTCTGCGGCTCGCTCAGGTAGTTGTAGAAGCCGGCGAACAGCCGCGCCGTGTCCCCCGTCGCCACTCCTGCGAGTCGCACGAGCTTGGCGAGCTGGCGTCCGAGGTCGCTCGTGACTGGCTCGAGCATTCGCCCGGCCCGTTCCAGCAGGGACCGGGCGTGGCCCGGAAGCCTCATGAGACAGTGCAGGACGTTCAGCCTCCAGAACGACGCGTATCCGCCGAAGGCCTCGTCGCCCCCGTCACCCGACATCGTGCAGACGATTCCGCTGTCCCGGATGGCTCGGCATACGGCGTAGGTGGGGATCAGACTCGAGTCTGCAAACGGCTGGTCGAAGTGTCGCAGGAGCGCCGCCACGGAGTCCGGGGCCAGCACGGTCTCATCGACATCGATCGTCTTATGGCGAGTGCCGTACCGTTGCGCCACGGACTGCGCCATCTGCGTCTCGTCGAACCCCGACTCGGGGAAGCGGACGTTGAAGGTGGACGGGGTCGCGGACGTCGCGCGGCACAGCGCGGCAACGACGAGCGAAGAGTCGATGCCGCCGCTCAGCAGGGCCGCCACGGGCACGTCGGCGCGCGACTGCTCGCTCACGGCCCGCAGGAGCGCCTTTTCTACGGCTTCGACCGCCTCGTCCAGGTCCAGATGCTCTTCCGGCTCCGCGCGCAAGGGATCAATCGTTCCTGCGTGCTCGCCGCGGGCGTCGACGAGCAACGTTGTTCCCCCGGGGAGCATGCGCAGCCCGACGAATCCGCTCGCCGGCTCGGGCACGTATCCCAGCCCGATGAAGTCGTAGCAGGCCTGGCGATCGATCTCCGGGCTCGCTCCGTCGGCCGCGAGGATCGCCTTGATTTCGCTGGCGAAGAGCACACCACCCTCGCGGGCGGCGTAGTACAGCGGCTTGATCCCGTGCCGGTCGCGCGCCAGCAGGAGTGACCGACGCCGCCGGTCGTAGATCGCGAAGGCGAACATGCCCCGCAACCGTCCCGCCATGGCCGGTCCCTCTTCTTCGTAGAGATGCGCCAGGACCTCGGTGTCCGACGTCCCGCGGAACCGGTGACCCTGCGCCTCCAGATCTTTCCGCAGCTCGACGTGATTGTAGATCTCGCCGTTGAACACCACCTGCACGCTGCCATCCTCGTTCGGCATCGGCTGATCGCCCGTCGGCGTCAGGTCGATGATCGCCAGGCGCCGGTGCACCAGCTCGCAGTTCGCATCCAGGAAATGCCCGGTCCCGTCCGGCCCCCGGTGTGCCAGGAGGCCGTCGGCGCGCTGGCGCCACCCCGGGTCTGGAGGGAGCTGGGTGGGATGAAAACGGCCGGCGATCCCGCACATGGGTTGCCGCAACTTACGTCAAGCGACCTGATTTTGCAACGCCTTTCTCTCGCGAAAGTGCCGTCAGACAATGACTAGGCGCATGGTGGCGATCCGGTGGATAGTCACCCTGTCCCGTCCCGATCGAACACAAACTCATTGTTCCCGATGTCCCCACCGACCGTCTTCAGCCCGCGCAGACGGAATCCTCGCTGGCGGAAGAATTTGAAGATGGCGCCCGGTCCGGCCACCTCGAACGGGCATCCTCCGACCCAGTCGATGACGTCCCGCCACGGCGACATTCCCCGGTCGCGACGGTAGCTCCGCCAACTGTCGAAGGGCCGCAGCAGCAGCAGGTCGCGAAAGAGACTGGGGCCCCAGAAATACGCAACGGCGGGCACCAGGATCAGCGGCCTCAGCGGGCGCGGCAGGCGACAGTAGGTTCTCTTGATGGCGGCCCAGTACCGGCTCCAGCGTCCCTGATCGTTGTAGACGGCGATGAACAGCGTCCCTCCCGGCCGGACCAGCGAACCCGCGAGCTCGAGCGCCGTCCACATGGCTCCCGTGTGGTGCAGCACCCCCCAGCTGTAGACGACGTCGAACTGGCCGAGCGCCCGCACGAAATCTCGATCCAGAATGGAGCCTTGCTCGATGGTCCATTCCGAATCCTCTGGGAAGAAACGATGTCGGAGCTGTCGCGTGCTCCACACCGATGCGGGGTCCAAGTCGAAGGAGCGAACCGCGGCCCCCATTCGCCGCGCCGCCAGGGAGAACAGCCCGCTGCCCGAGCCGATGTCGAGGAAGGTCTTTCCCTGTAGGGCCTCAAGCTCGAGCATGGTGCGCAGGGACACGATGGCTTCCTCGACCCGCCGTTCGTCGACGAGGGGCAGGAACCGCCGCCAGTTCTCCCCGAACGCGAAGCGTTCCGCCTCATCGCTCGTTCCCTCCATGACGAGTACCCTCCGTTCCAGCGGCCGCCAAGCCGACTGCGGGTCTCACGACACCCGGGAAATCGTGCTTGATGGGTGTTCGTGGATCGCCCTCAGGCGCCTGACGGTAGGTCGATTAGGCCATTCTAACGCATCATCCGCGCGCCTGTGGCCGGTTGCTTGCGCGCCGAGGAGGCATCTATATTTGGAGCGGGCCGGCCGCCATGCCGCTGCTGGGGTGTCAATATCCCGACGGCCGAGTGGCCTTGAGCTGAACGTACCGCAACGCAGAGCGCAAGGCACGTTCGAAAATCGATGGCTACGACAGGGCTAACCGGAAGTCTGAAGACCATGTCCCTCCCCGACCTGCTGCAATGGGCCGCGTCGGGACGGAAGACCGGGACCCTCTCTCTCAAGAACGGCCCCCTGCACAAGAAGATCTATTTCCAGGACGGCGCCATCATCGGCTCGTCCAGCAACGACGCGCGCGAGTATCTGGGCCAGTTCATGCTGAGCGAGGGAATCATTACCGAGCAGCAGCTCAAGGACGCCTTCGACCTGCAGGCACAGACCAAGGTGATGCTGGGCCGCATCCTGGTGAAGAAGGGGCTGGTCTCGGAGGGGAAGGTCGGGGAGATCCTCCGGCTGAAGGCGGAAGAGACGATTTACTCGCTGTTCCTCTGGACCGACTCCGATTTCCAATTCTTGGAAAACGAGCTACCGCCCGGAGACCAGGTGCTGATCTCGATCAGGGTCGAAGACGTCCTGATGGAGGGGCTCAGGCGTTACGACACATCCAAGACGATCCGCCAGTCCCTGCCGCACAACGGCGTCGTGCTGAAGAGGAGCGCCAAACCCCTGCCTCCAGAAATCGCCTCAAAGACATTCCCCAAGAGAATCTACGACATGGTGGACAGCCGGCGCACGCTGGCGGACATCATCCTGGAGGCCCACGCCTCCGAGTACATCGTCTGCCAGGTGCTGTACGTCATGGTGCAGAAGGGATACGTCGAGGTCGGCAAGGGAGCGGCCCCGGTGGCGGTGCGGACCCCGGCCGACACCCCGCAGGCGCTCATGGAGGCGGCCAAGGAGCTGATCAAGAGCGGCGACTCGGAAGGGGCGCTGGTGGTCCTGGAGAAGGCCCGCCGCACCGCCGGCAAGAATCCCGAGATGAACGCTCTGATCCAGGTGGCGGAGGAGCACTTCATCGACAAGGCCTACCGCCACTACCTGCCGCCGAAGAAGATCCCCGTCCTGAAGAAGCCCCTCGAGTCGCTGATGAGCCAGGACCTGAGCCCGGAAGAAGGGTTCCTCGTCAGCCGGGTCAACGGGTCGTGGGACCTGCGCTCGATCATCAGCATCTCGCCGCTGCGCGAGGTCGACGCTTTGCGCGCCTTCAAGAAGTTGCGCGAGCGCGGCATCATCGATCTCGTCGACGTACAGTCCAGAAATGCTTGATAGGTCGCTATCCCGCTGTTGACGCAGCGGCAGCCTCCGGCGGCGCCTGGCGAGCCGTCCCACCCTGGTTTTTCGGTCCCCCGACCCCGCCGTCGGCTGTCCCCTTGACGGTCAGCAACGCTCCTGGGATGAAGATCAGCACCTGCGGCACGAGGAACAGGCGTGCCTCCGCCACGATCGCCACGAAGAAATGCACCAGAAACCAGATCGGCACCAGGACCCAGAACCAGATCCGGAGCCGGCGCGGCCATCCGGCTCGTCCGAGGAACGCCATGATGGGCAGCGGGCCGAGCGTGGCGAACAGAAACACCCACGAATGATTTCGAAATAGATTGTAGCGAAGCATGTCGAGGCCCAGGGGGGGCGTCGACAGGCCAGACAGCCTTGGACCGTAGGCGAATCGCAGACCCCAGACCACGGCGACGCCAGCGAGGAGCCCGATTCCCGCCAGCACAATCGGCCTCTCCAGCGCGCGCTGCCTGCGCCCGCCCGGGTTCTCCTCGCCGAGGACAAGGAGGGGAATCAGGAGGCTGGTCTCCCTGTTCAAGGCCGCCAGGACGGAGATGGCCGGAATCCAAAGGCTCCTGCCCCTGATCAGAAGCAGGGCGGCCGCGAGATAGAAGATGATGTCCGAGTAAGTATTGAACTGCAGGTCGCTATTGTAGACGGCGTGCGTCATTCCCCAGGCGAGACACGAAAGTCCGAGCAACACCAGCGGTTCACCCAGCTCGAAGCTTCTGAAATACGCGGCGGCCAATACGAAGATGAGCGCATTTTGCAGGAGTCGAAACAGGATGAATGCTGTGGCCACCGGATGCGGCGCACCCATGGCCTCGACCAGCCTGAGGACCTCTTCCACCGCCAGGTCGGACAGGACCCGGTATTGCCACGGATCGCTGGCTGTTCCTTCGAGCACCGCCCGGTGTCGTGCCAGCTGCGGGCCGGAGTCGACGTACGGGATTCCGAGGGCCCGTACCTGGAGGGCCACCGTCATCAGACTGAACGCGAAGACGCAGGCGATCAGGACTGCGGGCGGAATCCCCGAGTGTTTGAAGCCGGGCATGCTCCCTCGCCCTCTGCGATCTCCCAAGGCCGTGTGACTTGAAACACCTGAATCGTGCCCACGAGATCCCAGCGGGGGTCCCGTGGATTCCTCTTGTATTCCCGGAAGTCGTTCAATCCGAGCGTCGTGAGGATGTCGGTCTCGCTCACCGGGTTCCTGAACGTCCTAAGGAGTTCGAACGCATCCGCGTTCCGCCGGAGAAGGAGGAGATTGGCCTGACGAAATGCGGCCAGATCGACGGCGAAAATCAGACGCTCTCCGGCCCGCAGCCGGTGCTCGATCTCGGGCTCCATCAGGTCCGGAACTTGATGTCCGACATAGTGCCAGAGGACGGGCTGGGTGAGCGTCGCGACCATGGCACCGGATTCCAGCTGAGAAGCCAGGTAGGCTCCTGCGGCGCGGTAGCCGGACCCATAGGGTCCGAGGTGCCGCACGGACCCCCTCAACCCGGTGCCGAGCGCCACGGCGCACAACGCTGTCACGATCCAACCGCGAGCCCTCCCCTTGACGGCCAGCAGCACAGTCCGACCCGCGGCCAGCGCGAGACAGCTGGTCAGGGGAAGAATCAGACGCGGATAGGCGACGTAAAAAAAGGATCCTACTGCGAACAGAATGAGCCAGGCGAGCAGGAGGCCATCACCCTCACGCAGTTGTCGGACAGCCCCCAACAGGCCGACACCAGCCGCAACGAGCAACCACGGGCCGCACCAGAGACTGAGATACGCCCAGAGACGGAGCGGACCGCCGTTGGCGTCTCCCATGAGGGAAGAGTAGCCGACGTAATGCTGCAGCAGTCTGCCGATCCCCCATTCGTGAGCGACCACTACGATCCATGGCAGGAAAACCGCAAACCCCACGGCCGCCGGCAGGAGGAGCCGCTCCGCCAGCGCCCGCGCTCCGACCACGCCTCTTCCGAGGGCTCCCAGGGCCTCTGGAACAACGGCACACCACGCAAAGAACCCGTGGTATTTGGTGGCCTCGCATAACCCTAAAGCGATGCCGCCGCACCAGAGCCACCGGTGCTCTCCGGTACGAATCAACGCGAGCAGCGCCAGCATCGCAACCACCAGGAGGAGCTGGAACGTGGCGTCCGTGATGGCTTGTCGCGCGAAGATGATGTTGTAGGGGTTCGCCGCCAAGAATGCCGTGGCGACGAGGGCCGCCGACGTCCCGTAACTACGAGCGCCCAGGATGTAGACGGCCGGCAGGGTCAGGAAGCTGGCGACGGCGCTCGCGCAGATGGCCACCCAGTCGTGGTAACCGGCGAGGAGAAAGCAGACGGCCACCCAGATCGGGTAGAGGGGCGGAGCGACATCGGGGGCATGCGGACGCCCTTCCCGGCCGAGCGTCGAGAGCCAACGAGCGCTCCTGACGTAGGAGTACTCGTCCCACATCGAAAGCCCGCATTCCCCGATGTGCCAGAAACGTAGTGTCAGACCGGTCGCGAGGATGATCACCAGCAACAACCAGTGCATGGCGTCCGGAAGCGAACCTTCCCCGACGCCAGAATCCTCCCGGTTCATGGAACGCATTCGCCGGCGAGCCGACCGTTGCGCGTGCTGTCGCGGACGACCGTGGGGTGGACGCTGCGGATCGTGCGCGAGGGCCGCAGACTCGTCGCGCCGTCCTCAGGCCTCGTCGTCCGGACCGTCCGTTCCCCTGCGCCGTGCCCGTTCGCTCGCACGTACTCGTCGTACGCCCGCAGATGCAGATCCTCCGGTGGTTTCGCGGCGATCGATTTCACAAACAGCTCGGCGAGTTGCAGGTTGGTGATCAGCGGAATTCCGACGTCGGTGGCCCGCCTGCGGATGATGTAGCCGTCGGTCAGCTCCTTGCGATTGAAGCCCGCGGGCACGTTGATGATCAGATCGAGCCGGTCCCGAGTTATGTACTCGAGGAGCGACGGCTTCCGCCGCTCGTGGATCTTGTACAGACGGATGTTCGCGACGCCGTGATCCTCGAGGAAGCGCGAAGTGTGTCGCGTGGCGTAGAGCGTGAACCTCAGGTCGCGCAGCAGGCGCGCCGAGGGTAGTAAGCGGGTCTTGTCGCGCAGCGATCCGATCGTGAGGAGGACCTGCCTGCGTTCCGGCAGCCTGAAGCAGGCGGCCAGGATCGCCTTCAGAAATGTCTCCGGCAGATCCTCTCCCAGCCAGGCGATCTCTATTGTGGGCGCCATCTCCACACGCAGCGCCGGGTCCCCTCCTTGATGCGCGAGAACGAGAACTGCGGCGCCTTCACGGCCACGTAGTCCGGGTCGAGGAGCGATGCCGGGACCGGCCGGACCTCCGCCCCCATCATCGCCCGCCTGTCGCGTCGGGCGGTTGTCTCACCTCGCAGAACCTCCGCTCCGCAGCGGGCGTGCAGAATAGCACACCGCCTCCGCCTCCGGGATGGTGCTAGAATGCTATGAGGAGATCAGGCTGTGCGGACTCGCGGACAGACTCTCACAAAGAAGCTCCCCGCCGTGCGCTTCGCGCTGTTCCTGGCGGTCGCGTTCATGGCGGGACACCCGGTGCCGGCCGCTCCGGCGTCGGACGTGATCATCGACCAGTCGAGCGGGGTCATGATCTACCGCGGGGTCTCCCGTAGCGGCACGCCGGTCGTGGTTCTGACCAACCTCGACGAAGAAGGAACCCGCCTTCCCTCTCCCGGCGGAGATGCGGCAGGGTCGGAGCGGGAGACGACTCCGTTCGGCGCCGAACAGCCGACCTCCGGGAAGATCGGGCCGACAGTCGGAGAGCGCGCCTCGGGCGCGCCCCCGAGCCCACCGGCCGGATCCGTCAAGGTCGTCGTGAATCGGAGCGAGGGCGCGGCCGAAGTCGACGCGCGGGACGTCGAGGTGACGGCCGACGGGTCGGGCGCCACCACAGTGATCATCAACATCAATACACCCGCCGCGCCCGAGAGGGAGACCGTGGTCGTCCCCGCTCCCGTCGCCTACCCGATCATCGCCATCGGTGGCCTGGCAGGTGGATTCCGCTACCCCGACCACCTGCACTTCCTCGGGTACGGCCACGACACGTCGTCGCCATCCTGGTTCGGTGGACTCGGACTCAATGCCGGCAACGGCTTCGGGCTTCGGACCGGCGTTCCCTGCGGGAGCGGCTTCGATTGCATGTTCGGCCCCGCGAGCCGGCATCCCTAGAGTTCCGCCGCGCCGAGCCCGCTCCTCAGTGCACGTCCCCCATCTCCTGATAGGCGCATGATTCGATCTGGATGGTCGTGTGGACGATGCCGAACCGGTCGCGCACGGTCTGTTTGATCTGGTTCAGCATCTCGTCGCTCGTCTGCGGGTGCGAGCCGTCCAGGCGCACGTGCCCGCTGAGGGCCGGCAGACCGGTCGTGATGCTCCAGATGTGCAAGTCGTGAACCTCGACCACACCCGGGACCGTGGCGATCGCGCGGCTGACTCCGTCGAGATCGATCCCGGAAGGGGTGGCTTCGAGAAGGACGTCCACCGCCTCGCGCACGAGCCTCAGCGACCCCACCGCGATCACCAGGGCGATGACACCGCCCATGAGCGGGTCGAGACGCTCCCAGCCGGTCAGCGCGATGATTCCGCCCGTGACGAGAACTCCGACGGAGGACAGCGCGTCCCCGACGACGTGCATGCGGGCGCAGCGCAGATTGATGTTCTGCGGGGCCCGGGAGAGCAGCGCGATCCCGACCAGGTTCGCCAGAAGACCGACAAAGGCCACGCCCAGCATCAGGGAGCTTTCGATCGGCACCGGATCGAAGAAGCGCCGCACCGCCTTGTACAGGATTCCCCCGGAGATGGCGATCAGGAGCGCGCCGTTGAGCAGGGCGGTCAGGATCTCCAGCCTGTGATACCCGTAGCTCTTGGCCGGGGTCGCCGGCAGGGAGGCGAAACGCACCGCCATCAGGCTCAGGACCAGAGCCAGCAGATCGGTCAGGACGTGGCCGGCGTCCGACAGGAGGGCCAGGCTGCCGGAGAGCAGTCCTCCAGCCACCTCGACCACAAGCGTGGCCGCCGAGAGAGCGATGACGCGCACGAGCTGGCGCGTCTGGAGGCGGCGCGCCTCAGGGGTCCTGGATTCGTGGCTCATGGAACGCCCGGCACCTTCGTGGGTGGCGTTATGATATCACCGTGTCCGAGAGGATCAACGTCAACGGGGTCCTTGGACCGCCGGAAACCGCCTGTGTTTCGCCGCTCGATCGCGGGTTTCTGTTCGGCGACAGCGTGTACGAGACGATCCGCACCTACGGCGGCCGTCCCTTCCTCCTGCGGGAACACCTCCAGCGCCTGCGCCGCTCGGCGGAGCTCCTGGAAATTCCCTACGATCGGGCTCCAGTGGACATCGAGCCGGAGATCCACCGCACGATCGCCGATGCCGGCCCGTCCGAAAAGGCGATCCGTGTCGTGCTGACGCGCGGCCAGGGCCCGCTCGGATACGACCCGGAGCCGTGCGGGCCGCCGACGGTCGTGATCCACGCCCGCCCCTGCCCCGAAATCCCCGCCAGCTTTGTGCGCGAGGGCGTCGACGTCGCCGTCGTCGACGTGACGCGCAACCCCCGGACCTCCCTCGATCCGGCGATCAAGTCCAGCAACCTGCTGAACAACTTCCTGGCCTGGCGCGCGGCTCAACGGCTCGGGGCCTACGAGCCCATCCTGCTGAACGCCTCCGAGCGCCTGACAGAGGGGGCGTCGAGCAACCTGTTCGTGGTGCGAGCGGCGCGCCTGCTCACGCCGCCCCCTGCGGACGGGATCCTGGAAGGGATCACGCGCGGCCTCGTTCTCGAGCTGGCGCGCGCGGACGGCCTCGACGCGTCCGAGGAGTCGCTCGAGGCGGACAGCCTGAGGTCGGCCGACGAGGCCTTCCTGACCGCGACTCTGAAGGGCATCCTCCCGATCCGCCGCTGCGACGGTTGGCCGATCCGACACGGCCGGCCGGGTCCGATCACGCGCCGACTGATGGCGCTGTTCGAGGCGCGCGTTCAGGTGGAAACGAACACGGGATCCGCCCCCGGTTCGACCCTCAAATAGCGATGGCCGGCGCGCCAGGCGGGAAGCACGAACACGGCCCCTTGCCTCTCGCCTTCCTTGAAGACGAGGCGCCGCTCTTCGTGGAAGTGCCCGAGCACGACGATGTCTGCGCCGCCTCTGATCCGCCGGCGGGCGTACGCCTCGCACTCCGCAAGCGGGAAGCCGCGCCGGAAGTTCTGATTGGTTCGGGCGAGGCGGTCCTCCAGACGATGGGCGATGCCGAGGCGGGTCCGGGCGGGGAGCAGGCTGAAGGCGAAGAAGAACAGCCGGTTCTTGGAGAGGGCCCGCCACGCCAGGTACTGGCGGTCGCGCCGGTTCACCAGGTCACCGTGCGCCATGTGCGCCCGGCGCCCGGCCAGGTCAAGGTCGAGGGCGTCGGTGGCGAGATGATCGAACAGGTCCGGTCCGTAGAGGCGGCGGAGGAAGAAATCGTGGTTTCCCTCCACGTACAGGAGGGAGCAGCCGCGGGCGCGCAGGCTCTTGAGCGCGGTCACCACCTCGTGATGGTGCCGGCGGACGAGACCCGGCGATCCGATCCAGACCGCAAACAGATCGCCCAGGATGGCCAGCGTGCGGACGTCGCGCGGCAGGGTGTCGAGGAACCGGACGAAGGCGGGGACCTCGCCGTCGCTCTCGCGCAGGTGGGCGTCGCCCAGGAGCGCGACCGCCCCGTCAGGAATCGGCATGCACCTCGGCGCCGGCCGTCACCGGCGCACCAGGTCGGCGATGCCTTCGCGCAGGCAGAACTCCTGGATCGCCCGGGTCCGCGCGAAGTACTCGACGAGGAGCGCGACGAAGCGCTTTTGATGCAGGGCCACCTCGGCCGGCAGAGTGTCCCCCGGCCGGTACGAGTTCTTCACGCGCGCCGACCGGAACGCCCTGGCGGCCTCCCGGATCCGCGCCTGAAGACCCTCATCGGGAATGGAAACCAGCGGCACGCCGTCCGTGTCCTTGTCGCCCAGAGGCGCCACGTCATTCCCCTTGCGCGCCAGATCGACGCCGTACTGCGACTCGGTGTTCGTGTCCGAAGTGTCCGCGCCGAAACGCGTCCTCGCCTCCTCGAACCGGTGCGCCGCGAGGAGCGCCAGGCCGTGCAGGAACGGCCGGACCTGGTTGTTGGCGGGGAAAAGCCTCAGGGCCTCGTCGAACCCTTTGGCGGCCTGGGCGTAGCGCTCCAGGTGGAAGTCGAGCTCGGCCACCTTGGCCAGCACCAGCGAGCGGTAGATGAGGCTGCCGTCTTGCGTCCTGGCGAAGACCGATACCGATCGGCGGTAGGCGGCCTCGGCCTCGGAGGGCTCGACCACGAGGTCGTGCAGCCGGCCGAGGCGGAACCAGTCCTCGCCGCTCAGGGCGTTAGGGTTCGGCCCCTTCTCGAACTGTTCGATGGCCTGGCGGGCGTATTGATTCATCTTGTCCCATTCATGCTGATCGGAATGAATGACGGCCAAGTCGTACAGCCTCTCGAGGCTGGCGCCGCCCGGCCGGCTGACTTCTTCGACCAGGACCGGCTGGGCCTCGTTCCAGGTCTCGCGGCGCCCGTCGGGCCTGCCCTCGACCGCCTCACGACAGTAGCCCATCTGGTAGAGGAGGAGACCGTCCTTGAGCCCGGCCTCGCGGGCCTTTTGGAAAAGAGGCAGCGCCTCTTTGTACTTGCCCTGGTTGTAGAGCGCCGTCCCCTCTTGAAGCGTGCGGCGCGCCCGGCTCTCCGCGGAGCAGCCGGCGCACAGGATGATCAGGCCGACGGCCTGCAGGGCGCGCGGCAGCATGCGGGGACACGAGGTCGAGCGTCTCGGGCGGGGGCCGGACATGGCGCGTGATGATATCATTCGATCTTCTCACCCGCAATCGAACCGGACCGACCCCGCGTCCCGCGCGCTCCACGATGGGCGCCGGGCCGCGCCGGAACATCCCGCCCGTGAGCCTTGTCCCCGTCCGCCGCGGAAGCTTCGGCCTCGGCGGCGCGCGCCCGGAAGTTCGTCAGGAATTCGGCGTAGCGGCCCGCCTCGATCGCGGCGCGCGCACGGCGCATGAGGTCGGCGTAATGGTGCAGGTTGTGCAGCGTGTTGAGACGCATCGAGAGGATCTCGCCGGCGGCGTAGAGATGCCGGAGATAGGCGCGCGAGAAGCCGCGGCAGACCGGACATCCGCAGGCCTCGTCCACCGGGCGGGGGTCGTCGGCGAACTCGCGCCTCTTGATCTGCAGGCGCCCGGTCGTGGTGAACAGAGTCCCGTTCCTGGCGTTCCTCGTCGGAAGGACGCAGTCGAACAGGTCGCACCCGAGCGCCACCATCTCGACGAGGTCGGAGGGTGTCCCCATTCCCATCAGGTAGCGCGGTTGATCCTCGGGGAGCCGCGGCGCCGTCAGCGCCACAATCGAGCGGCTCCGCTCCGCCGACTCTCCCACCGAGACACCGCCGATGGCGTACCCCTCGAAGCCCAGGGCGGTGATCTCCTCGACGCTGCGCTCCCGCAGCTCGCCATCATCGCCACCCTGCACGATGCCGAACAGCGCCCGCCCGTCCCCCCGAAACGCGTCGCGGCTGCGCCTGGCCCACAGGGTCGTCCGGCGCACGGCCTCGAGGAGGCGCTCCAGGCCCGAAGGAAGCGGCGGGCAGTCGTCGAACGCCATGACGATGTCGCTTCCAAGCGCGTCCTGGATCGACAGGCTGCGCTCCGGAGTCATCGTCAGAAGCGACCCGTCGAGGTGGGAGCGGAACGCGACGCCGTCGTCCGAGATTGCACACCGATCGGCAAGACTCAGCACCTGGAATCCCCCGCTGTCGGTGAGGATCGAACCCTCCCATCCCATGAAGCGGTGCAGGCCGCCGAGGCGGCGGACGAGGTCCTCCCCCGGGCGCAGCGCCAGATGGTAGGCATTGCCGAGAATCAGCTCGAAACCGAGGGTGGCGAGGTCCTGCGGCGTCATCGCCTTGACCGTGCCCGCGGTGCCGACGGGCATGAACGCGGGTGTTTCGACCTCGCCGTGCTGTGTTGTCATCCGGCCCCGCCGCGCGCCGGTCCCCGGATCGCGCTTGAGCACCTGGAACGCGAAGCGGCCGCTCACAGGATCAGCATGGCGTCGCCGTACGAGTAGAAGCGGAAGCCGCCCTCGGCCGCCCTGTCGTAGGCGGACAGGACCCGCTGGCGCCCGGCGAAGGCGCACGCCAGGATCAGGAGCGACGTGCGCGGCAGGTGGAAATTGGTGAGCATCGCGTCCACGGCGCGGAAGCGGTGTCCCGGGGTGAGGTACGTGCCGCACCATCCCCCTCCCGGTTCGACCCGCCCATCGTCGCGCGCCCGATCCTCCAGGACCCGCACGACCGTCGTCCCGACCGCCACCACGCGTCCCCCGCGCACCCGGCAGGCGGCAACGGCCTCCGCCGTCGCTTCCGGCAGCCGGAAGACCTCCGGCTCGAGGCGGTGCTCCTCGACGTGGGTCGCCCGCACCGGCTGGAAGGTGCCGGGCCCGACGTGCAGGGTCAGCATCGCCGTGGGCACGCCGCGGGCCTTGAGCGCCTCGAGGAGCTCCTCGGTGAAATGCAGCCCCGCCGTGGGCGCGGCGACGGCGCCCTCCTCGCGCGCGTAGACCGTCTGGTAGCGCTCGCGATCCAGGACCGCCCGCGGGTCGGCGTCGCCGCGCTTGATGTAAGGCGGGAGCGGCACCGATCCGTGCCGCCTTACGGCGCCCTCCACGTCGCCGTCCCGGGCCGCGAGCCGCACGCGTACCCGGCCGTCCGCGGCCTCCCCAAGGAACTCCGCCTCGAAGCCCTCCGCGACCAGAAGACGCGTTCCCGGGCGCAGACCGCGCGAGGTCGAGGCCAGGCAGCACCAGGTACGCCGTTCCGCGTCCTCTGACTCGCGCGCCAGAAGCAGGAGCTCGACCAGGCCGCCGGTGGG
>QHXX01000106.1 GCA_003223135.1 Acidobacteriota bacterium
CTTCGGCAGCATCACGTCCAGCAGGATGAGCTCGGGCGCCTCCGCCGTCGCCAGGCGCAGCCCGGCGGCCCCGTCGCGCGCCAGCGAGACCGTGTACCCCTCGTACTCGAACCCGTCGCGCAGCGCCGCGACCATCGAGTCGTCGTCTTCGACGATCAGGACCTTCGGCATCTCACACGCCGGCTTCCGTCGAGCCTTCCGGCACCTTCCCCGCGACCCGTTCCACCGCGTCCCCGGCGCGCTCGCGCCGCAGCGGCAGGCGGATGGAGAACGTGCTCCCCTTGCCCGGCTCGCTCTCGACCGTCACCCCACCGCCATGCACCTGCACGATGTGCTGCACGATCGACAGCCCCAGACCGCTCCCCTTGACCTCGTGCACCAGCGCCGTGCCGACGCGGTGGAAGCGGTCGAAGATCTTCTCCTGCTCGCTCCGCGGGATGCCGATGCCGCGATCGCGGACCGAGACAACCGCCGTGTCGCCGTCGCGCGCCAGACGCACCGCGATCTCCTTCGACTCACCGGAGTACTTGACCGCGTTGTCGAGCAGGTTGTGCAGCGCCTGCGCGATGGCGTCCGGATCGATCGACACCGGCGGCAGCGGCTCGTCCATCCCCTCGGCCGAGACCCGGAACCCGCCGTGCCTCAGGTGCGCCTCGAACGTGCGCAGCGTCGCGGCGACGACCTCACCCAGGTCCGTTTTCTCGAACCGGTATTCCTTCCGCCCCGACTCGATGCGCGAGAAATCCAGGATGTTGTCGATGAGCCGCGACAATCGGCGGCTCTCCGCCTCGATGTACTCCCCGTATTCCTGCACCTTCTCGGGCGCGTGCACGCGCCCCAGCCGCAGCAGCTCCGCGAACACCCGGATCGACGCCAGGGGGGTCCGCAGTTCGTGCGACACGTTCGACACGAAGTCCGACTTCATCCCGGACAGGCGCACCGCCCGGTCCGCGGCCCGGAGCGCCAAAGCGATGCCGCCCACCAGGACGACCGCAAGGAGCAACGACAGCGTCACGTTGAAAGCGAAGTTGGCGCTCGCCCACTGCTCGGGTGTGGTGCCCGGGCTGTGCAGGCTCATGGTCCAGTCGGCGAACACGAACGGGAAGCGGCTGGTGGCGGACACCCTCTCGTCCCCGTCGTGCGGGTCCCCGCCCTCCCGGCCCGTCGCCAGAACCACCTGCCCCGAGGCGTCGCGCACGCTCACCGCCAGGTCCCCCGCGCCGATCCCCGGGAAGAACGCGGGCAACGCCTTCTTGACGATCGACGGGAGCAGCTCCTTCCTGAAGAAGTCGTCATCCAGGATCATGCCGGCGATGCCGACCACCCGGGACGCGTCGTCCGTGATCGGATTGAGGATGATCCGGTACTCCGGGTCGCGCTCGTCCACCCGCAGGGTCGTCGACTGCGCGACGCCGCCGCGGTAGCTCAAAACTTGAAGGGGCGTGCAGGCGACGATGATCGCCAGCGCCTCGTCCGAGGCCGGGTACGGGTCGAGATCGCCGCGCTCGGGGTCGAACAGGAAATAGTTGCCGAACCGGTCCCGGGAGAAGTCGACCAGGAACAGACGCCGCACGCCCTCCACCGGCTTCTTCTTCCAGAGGACCGCCACCTCGCCCAACCGGTTCTGGCGGAACAGCGACGCCGGGATGTTGAGGGCGCGCTCCGCGGTGGAACGGTAGTAGAACTGGGCCTCCGTGCCGATCGCCTCGAGGTAGTTGTTGTGAGCCGCCTTCTGGGCCAGGGCCGACACCTGCTTCAGCCTCGCCAGCCAGGCGAACTGCAGGCCGAGCATCACCAGAAGCGGCGCCAGGACGGCCAGAAAACCGACCCAGAGGGTATGCTTCTTGAGGAAGATCGTGATCGATCCCATCGCCGCCTGTCCGGGAGCCTCCAATATACCCCTCACGCCGGCGCGCGGACCCTCCGCGGCCGCGCGTTTACAATTGTTGACATCCTAGACAATCTTTTACCCCCCGGAGCGCGACATTTACAGGCGCACCCCGTAGACTCTTGCAGATTCTGATTGGAGACGTGAAACATGGACTGTGACGGCGGGCGGTGGATGATGTTGAACCCCACCCAGAGCGGCACTCGGCGACCATCGACGGCCGCGCAGTCCGGTTTCGCGTCTTCGGCCGGGCCATGCCCCGGACCCGTCGGCCCGGGTAAGTTCCCCCCTTTCTCAAGGAGACCCGCACCATGCATCGTCACATCTGGCTGATTCTCGCCGCGCTCGCAATCCTGGCGGTCATGCCCGTCTTCGCCCACGGCGACCACGGTGACCACGGCAAGTGCACGTACAGCACTCAGGAATGTCTCGATCACATGGCGAACAAGCTGAAGAACAGCGGCTGGGTCGGGGTCGAGCTCGAAACCGACAATTCCGATGGTTACGAAGTCACCAAGGTCGTCCCCGGCAGCCCGGCCGAGTCCGCGGGAATCCTGGCCGGCGACGTCCTGGTGGCTCTGAACGGGGTGTCCCTCAACAAGGATAACGACGACGCCCTGATGAAGGCCCGCAAGGAATGGAAGCCCGGGCAGACCGTCACCTACACGATCAAGCGGAACGGCAACGAGCGGCAGGTGACCCTGACCCTGGGATCCTGGCCGGCCGACGCGCTGGCGAAGATGATCGGCATGCACATGCTCGAGCACGCCAACAGCGAGAGTGCGCCGTCGAAGTAGCGTTTGCCGAAGAGCTTTAGGTACCCCGGCAGGGGGTGGGGCCGGCGGATCGTCCGCCGGCCCTTTGATTTTCAGGACGGTTGATATTCAGGACCCCCCATTTTCACGACCCGCGGGTCGCCCGAAAGAACGCCCCGAGCGCCAGGACGTAGAAGGCGAACCCGGTCCAGAAGGACGCCGAGATTCCCCACGACAGCGCGATCGCCGTCGCCAGCACCGAGGCGCAGACCGACGCCGCGCCGTTGACGCCCCAGAGCCAGGGGGCCAGCCTGGCGTAGCGCTCGGAGGCCGCTCTCATCCCGATCGGGAAGGCCGTGCCCATCAGGAAACCGATCGGCAGGAGGAGCACCACCGCCACCAGGATGCGAGCCGGGGTCTGCGCGGCGGCGAAGCGACGGACGAAAAGCGGCGCCAACCCGCCGAAAACGGACAAGGCGACGACCAGCGCGGCCAGACGCCGCGTCCCTCCGCGGCGGGCGCGCCCCGTTCCGACGGCGCCCTCCGCCCCGCCCGCGCCGAGCGACCGCGTCGAGAAGCTTCCCGCCCCTCCGGCCAGAAGAAGCGAAAACAGGACGACCGACAGCCCGTAGGTCGGATGTCCGAGAAAGATGATCAGCCGCTGCATCTGGGAGATCTCGACCAGCATGAACCCCAGTCCGATGCACGTGAAGAAAACGACATGGGGCGCGGCGCCCCGCAGGGTGGGGTCGCGCGGCAAAAGGCCGAGGGGCGCCCCGAAACACGCCAGGGTCAGGAGCACGACGCCGACCAGGAGCCCGGCAAGCATCACGACCGCCCTCTGGTTGCCTCCGACGCTCCCCTGCAGGGCAAAGCGGGGGCGGAGCGCGTCGGAAAGGCGGAGCATGTTAAAAAAGAAGGGGGCGTCGTCGGTCGGGGCGTCGACGCGCAACGCCGGACCGTCGCCGCCCGTCCAGGGCGAAGCACCCGCCGCGACCGCGGTGAAGACAGGGTCGCCGGCCGTTCCCGGCGCGAGGACCAGGTCGAATCCCATCGCCCCGACCACCCTCTCGACCGCGGCCAGATCCTCCGCGGAGAACGGCTCGGCGCTCACCAGGATGGTGCCGACGCTCTTGGCGGCGACCCTGTGCCGCACCAGGAGGACGTGGGCGCGCACGTCCGCGATCCCGCGCTCGCGCAGGGCAGCGCGCGCCAGGGCCGTCAGCCGGACCATCTCCGCGGGCAGGTCGGAATAGTAGAACCATGAAAAGGTCAGAAGGCCCTTCGGCGCCAGGTGATCGAGAAACGTCCTCCACGCCTCGATGGTGTAGATGGAGTTCTCCGTGAACACGAAGGCGCCGGCCGCGGTCGCCGCGGAGGTGTCGATGAGGGACGCCTGGATGATGTCGTAGCGATCGCGTTGCCGCGCGATGTAGGAGCGCGCCTCGTCATTGACGAAGTGGACCCGGGGATCCCGCTCCAGGTGCCCCGTGAAATCCCCGAACGTCTCCGTCACGGCGCGCAGGATCTCCTCGTTGATCTCGACGCCGACGACCGATGTCTGGTCGAACACGAGCGCCGCCAGGACGTCGCGCCCGCCCCCGGCGCCGATCACCAGGACACGGGCGCCCCGCCTCAGGTAATGCGCCAGGCTGGTAACGTCGTAGCGCAGGTGCTGGACCTCCTCCAGGTTCCCGTGGAACTCGGTCAGAACCGTCGAGGCGCCGGCGTCGATATCCAGGATGAGCTGGCGCACCGGCCGCGCCGGCCGGAACGCCGGGCTGAGCCCCCACCCGAGCGGGTTCGCGGTCGGCGACGGCCGGACGCGGATGCGCGAGAAGGAGTTCCACTTCTCGTAAAGGGGCCGTCCCTCCAGAGCACCCTTCACCGAGATCAGGCGGACGAGAGGCGCCTGGGTCTTCTGAAGGAATGCGTTGAGGAGCGCGAGACCGGCGAGGGCCAGGGCGGCCCCGACCGCCGCCCACGCCGTCCACCTCCCCGGCCGCCCCGCGTCGAGCGCGAAGCAGAAGGCGCCGGCCGCGGCCACGGCGGACACCGCGATGATCGCGGTCGGCCCGTCGGCCACCTTGAGGAGAACGATCACCGCCACGCAGGCCACCGACGCCCCCGCCAGATCCACGGCGTACAGCCGTCCGACCTGACCCGGAAAGCGGGTCAGGGCCAGACAGACGCACACGCCGCTGAAGACGAAGGGCACGGCGCTCAGGAGGAAAATCGCCAGGTCGCCGAGGATGGCGCCCGGTGTGAGGTCGGTCGAGAACGGGATGCGCACCTGAATCAGGAAGCAGGCGGCGAGCGACAGGGCGAAGAGGAGCGCGGCCTGGGCCAGATGGAGCCGCGTGCGCGCCTCGGAGAAGAAGCCCCGGCCGGCGTAGACCAGGACCGCCCCGAGCGTCATCCCGAGCATCGCGACGGAGATCGCGATGAACGCGAAGTGGTACCAGGTTACCACGCTGAAGATCCGTGTCAGCAGGATCTCGTCCATCAGCGTGGCGAGCGTGACCAGAAGCAGGCCCGCGTAAGTCCCGGCCCGGGCTACCACTCGGGGTAGGAGGCCGTCATGCGCCGCCGCGCGCCTCAGCGTCCCGGCGCCGGCCCGGCATCGGCCGCGCGATCGTAGTGCACGCGCTCGTGCGCCTCGACCGGGTCGACCCCCGAGGCGATCCAGTCACGGATCCGCTCCTCGTCGGCCAGGCACTCCTGCGCCGTCCGAAGGACGTCGTCCAGGCGCTCCTGCGGCACGATGACCACCCCGTTGTCGTCCGCGATCACCAGGTCCCCCGAGCGCACCCGCACCCCGCCGAGCCGCACCTCGATGCCGTGGCCGCCGAAAGCGCTTCTGCCTCGAATCGACTGCTGGATGATCCCCCTGCCGTAAGCGGAGAATCCGAGCGATTTCATCTCGTCGACGTCACGCGTCACGCCGTCGATGACCACCCCGCCCAGTCCGCGCTGCGCCGAAGTGAACGCCGCGATCCCGCCCCACGAGTTGACGTCCATGCGCCCCTCGTGGTCGATCACCATGATGTCCCCCGGACGCGCCTCCGTGATCGCCCGCAGCGTCCCGTGCACCGCGGACACGGGCCCTTGAGGGACGAGGCGCATGGTCATCGCTCTCCCCGCGATCTTGCGGCAGCCCGGCCAGAGCGGCAGGATACCGGCGGGCGCCCCCTGGAGATGCAGACGATCGAGCGCGTCGGAGATGTTGCAGGTAGAGAGCCTCAGGTAGGCCTCCACGGTCGGGTCGGGGCTGGCGACCGGGATCGGGGACATCGGTCCTCCTCCTGCCGTGACGGGCGACTCCGCCCACTTATACCCTGTCGCCACGCAGCCGGCAAGGATATGACCCGGCAAGGATATGCCAAGAATACGATGGGACGACGGGATATGAGGAGCCGGATTCGCGATACACTACGGCCGCCTCGAAGGCTCCAGGCCCGCGGATCCTCGGGAAACTGCAGTGAACCTCAAAGGTGGAGTGGCACTCATGCAGAAGGCCCTCGTCATGGCGGTCGTCCTGTCCCTCGCGGGCGCCGCGTGCAGCAAGAAGACGGCGACCGCGACCGTCGATCTGAAGACGGACGATCAGAAGACCTTGTACGCGCTCGGCCTGGTCATGAGCGACAACCTGGCGACGTTCAACCTCAGCGAGCCCGAACTGGACTACGTCAAGGCCGGTCTCACCGACGGTGCGCTGAAGCACACCCGGCAGGTGGACATGGCGGTGTACGGCCCGAAGCTGCGGGAACTGGCGCAGGCGCGCGCCTCGGCCGGCGCCGCGGTCGAGAAGGCGTCGGGCTCCGAGTTTCTGTCGAAGGCGGCGCTCGAGAAGGGGGCGGTCAAGACGGCGACCGGCTTCGTCTACCAGGAGATCACCCCCGGCAAGGGAGCAACCCCCACGCAGAGCGACACGGTGAAGGTGCACTACAAGGGGTCGCTCGTGGACGGCACGGTGTTCGACTCCTCGATCGCCCGCGGCGAGCCGGTGGTGTTCTCGCTGGCCCAGGTGATCCCGTGCTGGTCGCAGGGCGTGCAGATGATGAAGGCGGGGGGCAAGGCCCGCCTCGTCTGCCCCCCCGAGCTGGCCTACGGCGACCGCGGCGCGCCGCCGCAGATCAAGCCCGGCTCGACGCTCGTCTTCGAGGTGGAGCTCCTCGACATCGTCAAGAAGTAGGCAGCGCCCGCTCAGGGTCCGCCTCGCGCCCGGGCCATGTCGTCGAGCAGCGCCTTCGGCGAGATCGATCGGCCGAGGAAATCCTCGATGACCCGACGGGACGGGCGCTCCAGACCGAATCTGTACAGGCGTTCCGAGACCCACGGGTACCACGTCCGGTCGCCCTCTGTGCAGGGTCCGTGCAGCTCCTTCGCGCGCCCACGCAGGTCGGCGACCAGGATCGCGCCCACCGCGTAGTTCAGCATGTAGCCGGGCAGATTGACGAGCTGGCCGCGCACCGCCCACCAGGACAGCTCCGGGTGCGGGCGGATCCGGAAGTAGCGCCGGGTGATCTCGGTCCACACCTGGTTCGGGTCGGCGCCCGGGTCGCGGTGCAAGCGGATCTCGAACAGCGCCCAGGCCGTGTCCATGACGATGCCCGCGTATTTGGCCCGGATCGCATCGGTCAGCGGCACCGAGGTCCCGAGATATTTCCGCTGCCATGCCGGCTCGAACATCTCCAGGGCCGCAATGTCGGCGATCGCCTCGGTGAACAGGTCGCTGTCCGGCCAGTCCAGGAAGGCCGGGCGCGTGCGGATGGCGGCGATGTGCACCGCGTGCCCGGATTCGTGCAGAAGCTCGTTCAGGTTGTCGACGCTCCCGACCGTGTAGGAGGCGAACACCCACGGCTCGCCACCGGCCCAGTCGCCTCCCCTCAGGCGCTGGCGCCCCCCGAACGTGGTGAACGCGACCGGGTCCTTCCCTTCACGCGGACCCAGGTCGTACCGGATCTCGAGCCCACCCGGGTCCGCGCCCAGGTCCTGGTAGAAACGGTCATTGACCGGCCGGAGGACCTCGAGCGTGATGACGTGGGCCAGGGCGCGGCTCGCCTTCCCCGCCTCGTACGCGAAGTCCCACGGCTCGATTTGCCGATCGGCGGCGATGCGGCGCCAGGTCTCGAGAACGGACGTGAGCCACTCCTCGACGAGACGCGGCTCGATCCCGAGATTCTGCGCGCCGGCCTCGACCGAGGTCTTGTCGGCCGCGAGCTTCGCGGCGCTGAGGCGGACCAGCCGGCGATACGGACTGCCGGGGCCGTCGTCGCGGTTGATGGATCTCCAGACCGGCTCCAGGGCGAGGAAGAGACGCCTGCGCCGCGTCGGGTCCTCCGTGACCGGCAGCAGGCTGAAGACCGTGAGCCGATCGAGCTTTTTCCCCTCGAACGGCACGTGGTGCGCCGCCTGTCCGAAGCAGGCGTACATCCGGTCGCTGAGGACCCGCATCCCGTCCTGGCCCTGCGCGAGTGTCGCGGCGTCGTACTCGCAGTCCACGCGTTCCGGCGTTTCCGACGAAGCCGCCGCGGGCGCGTCTCTCTCGTCCCCCAGGTCCTTCGACAGAGTTCGTCTCATGACGTCGAGCGCCCGCCGGTCCTCGCTACCGAGTCCCGCGCCCGTCTCGGACCTCAGCCCCGTCTCGAGCCTGTCCCTCGCCGCGCGGTACCGCACGAGCAGATCGGACAGCGCGACGCCGCCCGGCGTGGCCTGCGCTCCCCTGGCCCGCGTCACGTCGATCTGATCCTTGAGCTGGCGCAGGTCCAGGTAGGCGGCCTCGGTGGCGGACAGGGCGTACCAGCGGAGACCGCAGGCGAGAAAGACCCCGGCCGCGACAGCCGGCACGAGCAGGAACGTCGGAGATCGGAAACGCGTCACGCCGCGCCGGCAGACGGCGGGAGAAGGTCCGGGGACGCGCCGAGACGATCCGGCACGCTGAAGAAAAAGGCGGCGCCGGCGCCCGGAGCGGACTCGACCCAGATCCGCCCGCCCAGGCGCTCGACGATGCGCTCGCAGATGACCAGGCCGCTGCCGGCCCCGGGGTGGGCGTCGCACAGCTGCAGGCGCTGGAAGAGGTGGAAGACCCGATCGAAGTACTTGCGATCGATGCCGATGCCGTTGTCCGCGACGGAAAAGACCCAGTCGGTTCCGGACCGTCGCGCGGCGATCTCGATCCAGGTCCCGCCTCCGGCGCAGAACTTGAGCGCGTTGCCGATGAGATTCTCGAAGAGCTGGACCATCAGGTCGTGGTCCGCCATGACCGTAGGCATGTCCCCGCGCAGGATCACGGCCTGCGATTCCTGGACGATCGGACGCAGGATGGCCAGGGCCTCATCGAGAGCGGCGCCTGCGCTCACGGCCGCGAGCTCGGTCGTCCGCGCGTCTGAGGGATCGACACGCTTCCTGCCGGAAGGACGCACGGTCTCCCGGTTCACCGTCACGATGGCGCCCGAGGCGTCGATGACGATCGCAGAATCGGACGACGGCTCGACCATCGCGGCCAGCTTCTGTTCGAGCGGGTCGGCGGACGTCGCGCCGGTCAACGGCCCGGGCCGGCCGTTCTCGGGCAGCAGCGCCGCGCTCATGAATCCCACGATCGCGTGCACGACCTGGTCGAACTGTGACAGCGGCTTCACGAAGTAGGCCGCGGCCTGCAGGTCGTAGGCCCGGGCGATCTCCCCCGGACTGCGGGAGCTGGTCAGCACGATGACCGGGATCCGTCGCAAATCCGGGTCGCTCTTGAGCTCCCCGAGGAGCTCGAGGCCGCCCTTGCGTGGCAGGTTCAGGTCGAGCAGGATGAAATCGGGACGGTCGGCGCCGGCGTTCTCGCCCGCGCCGCGCAGGAACTCCAGGGCCTTCTGCCCGTCGCCGGCCACGGAGAGATCGATCGAGGTCGGAACGCCCTGCAGTGCCATCCGGAACAGGGTGACATCCGCGGCATTGTCTTCGACCAGAAGCGCCTTCATGGGGTCACCGGGTCCCGGCCGGCTCGCGGGGGGGACGCAGGGGAACGGACCGTCATTCGAGAGCACAGATTAGACGCGGCGGGGACGCGAGTCAAGGATTTGTGTCAGAGCAGGGTCCTCAAGCGCTCCCGGTCCACGTTCCCACCGCTGAGGACGCAGACCACCGTCGCGCCACGGAGCCTGTCGAGCTTCCCGGAAAGGAGCGCCGCCACGGTCGCCGCGGCGGCCGGCTCGGCCACGACCTTGCAGCGCTCGAGAATGAGCCCCATGGCCTCGACGATCTGCCGGTCGGTCACCGTGACCATCCCGTCGACGAACGCCCGGACGTGCGCCAGCGTCAGCCGGCCCGCGAATGGCGCCGCCAGACCGTCGGCGATCGTCTCGACCCGGTCCAGGCGGACCGGCTCACCACGCTCGAGACTCCTGGTCATGGCGCAGGCGCCCTCCGGCTCGACTCCGAACACGCTCGCCAGCGGCCGGACCCCCTTCACGGCGACGGCGATGCCCGAAATGAGGCCGCCGCCTCCGACACCGATAATGACCGCGTCAGGATTGGGGGCCTCTTCGATGATTTCCATGCCGACCGTGCCCTGCCCCGCGATGATCCAGGGATCGTCGAAGGGGTGCACCAGGACCAGGTCGCGTTCCTTCTGGATGGCCTGGCAGGTTGCCAAGAGGTCGCCGTCCGTCAGCACGACCTGGGCGCCGTAGCCCCGCGCCGCGTCGATCTTGGCGCGCGGCGCCTTCGCGGGCATGACCACCGTGGAAGAGATGCCCGCCTGCGACGCCCCCCAGGCCAGCGCCTGCGCGTGGTTGCCCGCCGAGAGCGTGATCACCCCCTTGCGCCTCTCGTCCGGCTTGAGGTGATGAAGCCGATTCAGGACGCCGCGGGGCTTGAACGACCCGGTCCTCTGGAACAACTCCAGCTTGAGCAGGAGCCTGACGCCCGCGCGATCCCCGAGGTATCCCGTCTTCGCGGTGGGGGTGCGATGCACCCGCCCCGCGATCACTTCGCGCGCGGCGAGGATGTCGCCGAGTCCGATCATCGGCATCTCGGGAGGCATGGCCTCGAGACTACCGGCGGATGCGCGGAGCGTCAAGTGCGCGGACATGTCGCCCGTGCGCGGTGCCGTCGCCTTGAGTCGTGTCCCTTCACGCGCTATCATCCCTTCCCTCATGGACATCGCCATCCGCTGTCGCGATCTGCGCAAGGTGTACGAGGGGAAACCGCCGGTGGAGGCCCTGCGGGGCCTCGACCTGGAGGTGCGGGCCGGCGAATGCTTCGGCATCCTCGGCCCGAATGGGGCGGGCAAGACGACCACGGTCGAGATCCTCGAGGGCATCCTCCAGGCCTCGGGCGGCGAAGTCGAGGTCCTTGGATTGCGCTGGGGACGGAGCGACCGGGCGCTGCGGGAAAGAATCGGCGTGTCGCTGCAGGAGACCAGGCTCGCCGACAAGCTCACCGTCGAGGAGACTCTGGATCTGTTCGGCTCGTTCTATGAGAAGGGTCGCAGCGCCTTGGAGGTCATGGCCGAGGTGGGCCTGACGGAGAAGCGGAGCGCCTGGGTCGTCAAGCTTTCCGGCGGGCAGCGGCAGCGGCTCGCCGTCGCCTGCGCGCTCATCGGCAACCCCGACCTGCTCTTCCTCGACGAGCCGACCACCGGCCTCGACCCGCAGTCGCGGCGGCAGATCTGGGACATCGTCCGCGATCTGCGGCGCCGCGGCCGGACGATCCTGCTCACGACGCACTACATGGACGAGGCGGAGCGGCTGTGCGACCGCGTGGCGGTCGTGGACCACGGGCGCGTGATCGCCCTCGGCACCCCCTCCGAGCTGATCGCCTCGCTCAAGGGCGAGCACGTCGTCGAGTTCGCGGTGAACGGGAACGTCGAGCCGCGCCCTCTCGACCCGCAGAGCCTCCTGGCGCTCCCCTCCGTCCGATCCGTGCGCAGCGAGCCGGGCGGCCTCCTGATGACCGTCGACGAGCCGCACGTCGCCATCCCGGCCCTGCTCGAGCGGCTCGGGCGCGAGGGGCACGGTCTGTCACGCCTCGCGACGCGCCACGCCAGCCTCGAGGACGTCTTCGTGGCGCTCACCGGAAGACGCCTGCGCGATGAGTAGACGGCACCCGTTCCTTCTCCTGGTCCTCGCCCGGATGCGCGAGCTGATGCGCGAGCCGGAGGTCGTCTTCTGGGTGTTCGTCTTTCCGATCCTCCTGGCGGTGGGTCTGGGTGTCGCCTTCCGCAACAAGCCGCCCGACGAGATCGCCGTCGGCGTGGTCGCTGCCGCCGGCTCCGACCGCGTGGTCTCGGCCCTCCCCCCGGCGGGCGGCTTCCGCGTCGTGACCATCTCCGCCGACGAGGCCGCGGACCGCCTGCGTCTCGGCAAGGTCGCCCTCGTCGTGGTGCCGGGCCCTTCGTACGAGTACCGCTACGACCCGACCCGACCGGACAGCGTGCTGGCGCGGCTTAAGGTACATGACGCCCTCGAGCGCGCCGCCGGCCGCGCCGACCCCGTCGAGGTCCACGAGACCCTCGTCACGGAGCCCGGGGCGCGCTACATCGACTTTCTCATCCCGGGCCTTCTGGGCATGAACATCATGAGCGGCGGCATGTGGGGCGTCGGCTTCCTCCTGGTCGACATGCGCTCGCGCAGGCTCCTGAAGCGTCTCGTCGCCACGCCCATGCGACGCGCCGACTTCCTGGGCGCCATCATGACCAGCCGCATGATCCTCGTCTTCGCCGAGATGGCACTTCTGCTCTTCTTCGGCTGGCTCGTGTTTCACCTCGTCATCCAGGGGTCGCTCTGGACCATCACCCTGCTCGCCGTCCTGGGCGCCTTCGTATTCTCCGGACTGGGCCTCCTCGTCGCCTGCCGCACCGCCAAGATCGAGACCGCCTCCGGCCTGATGAACCTGGTGATGCTCCCGATGTTCGTCTGCTCGGGGATCTTCTTTTCCCCCGACCGCTTCCCGGCCGCCGTCCAGCCGCTGGTCAAGGCGCTGCCCTTGACCGCCCTCAACGACGCCCTGCGCGCCACGATCCTGGAAGGCGCGACACTCCCCTCGCAGTCGGGGCGCATTCTCCTCATGCTGGCGTGGGGACTCGTGTCGTTCGCGGTGGCGCTGAAGATCTTCCGCTGGAACTAGTCGGTCGCCGAGGGTCAGGCGGCCTTGCGCACCTCGCTCATCAGCGCCAGGACGTTCCCTTCCGGATCGCGGCAGAGTCAGCCCGCGGGCTCGATGTCGAACCGTACGCGCCGGTGCGCCTCGCGCAGAGCCGCTTCCACCAGGTCCGTGCTGTCGCCGCGCGCGAAGATGAAGCCGAGGTAGGACGACCCCTCCGGCAGGGGGACGAGGGGCTTGCCGATGGTTGCGCTGACGGTGATGTCGTCGACGCCTTCGACCCGGCGGGCGGCCGCGAGGCCGGTCACGCCCCGCAGGATGCCGCCTCGGGGGATCGGGATCATCATGACGCCGGCCGGGCGAGGCTCGCGCCGCAGATCCTTCACGTCGCGTCCGAGGGCGTGCATCAGGATCACCTCCTCGAGCGACAGGCCCGTGCCGAATCGCAGGACGCGGGAGCAGAGGCCGCCGATCGAGCGGGCCGCCAACTCGATCAGCCAGGCTCCGCGATCGTTGACGCGCAGCTCGGCGTGGACCGGGCCTTCGCGCAGACCGAGGGCGCGGGCGGCGTCGGCGGTGATCGCGGCGATGGCGTCCTGGACCGGGACGTCGAGGCGGGACGGCGTGACGTAGATCGTCTCCTCGAAGAACGGTCCGTCGAGCGGGTCGGGCTTGTCGAACAGGGCCAGGACCTTCAGACGTCCGGCCAAAAGGAGGCCCTCGAGGGCGACCTCGACCCCGGGCACGAACTCCTCGACGAGGATGAGGCGCGCGGCGTCCCGTCCCCTCTCCTGCACGTCGGCCTGCCGCAGAATCGCCTCGATGCGCCGGAAGGCGGCCACGAACCCGGCGGGGTCGTCGGCGCGAATGACGCCGCGGCTGGCGGCGAGGAACGTCGGCTTGAGGACGACAGGGTAGTCCTGTTGGCGCGCCGCCGCGGCAGGTTCGTCATCCACGCTGAGGACCGTATGGCGCGGTGTTGGGACACCCGCGGCATGGAGCAGGCGGCGCAGCTCGTCCTTGCGCTGTGCCGCACGCGCCGCCGCGGGCGGATTGTGCGGCAGGCCGAGGCGGGCGGACGCGGCGGCGGCCACGACAGCGGTGTCGTCGTCGGTCGGGATCACGGCGTTGAGGGGGTGCCCGGCCGCGAAGGCCGCGATCTGCCCGGCGGCCTTCTCCTGGTCGCGCAGATCGAGCGTCACGCCGCGTGTCGGCTGGAGGTCCTGGAGCGCCTGTTTTTGGTCCGACCCGACGACGGTCTCGGCGCCGAGGCGCGTGGCGGCCTGGATGAAATCGTGGGCGCGGTAGGTCGTTGTCGGGAGCAGGAGAAGGACGCGGCTCACATCCTCTCGTCCATCGGACGGTAGTCGCGGCGGGGCGGGCCGGTATAGATCTGGCGCGGGCGGGCGATCTTCTGCTCCTGGTCGAGCAGCATCTCCTCCCACTGCGCCAGCCAGCCGGCGGTGCGCGGGATGGCGAACAGGACCGGGAAGGTCTCGACCGGGAACTTCATGCTCTGGTAGATGAGGCCCGAGTAGAAGTCGACGTTGGGGTACAGCTTGCGGCTGATGAAGTAGTCGTCCTGCAGAGCGATGCGCTCCAGCTCCAGGGCGATGTCGAGGAGCGGATTGCGACCGGTGACCTCGAACACCTGGTCGGCGATCTGCTTGATGATGCGGGCGCGCGGATCGTAGTTCTTGTACACGCGGTGGCCGAAGCCCATCAGGCGCACCTGGCCCTGCTTGACGCGCTTGATGTACTCGGAGACGTTGCGCACCGAACCGACCTCCTTGAGCATGCGCAGGACCATCTCGTTGGCGCCGCCGTGCAGCGGCCCGTACAGCGCCGCGACGGCGGCCGCGACCGCCGAATACGGGTCGGGGTGCGACGAGCCGACGGCGCGCATGGCCAGCGTCGAGCAGTTCTGCTCGTGGTCCGCGTGCAGGATAAACAGCACGTCGAGGGCGCGCTCCAGCACCGGGTTCGGACGGTATTTCGGCTCGGCCATCCGGAACAGCATGTTGAGGAAGTTGCCGGTGTACGACAGGTCGTTGTCGGGGTACACGAGCGGCAGCCCCACGCTGGCGCGGTACGCGAACGCGGCGAGCGTCGGCATCTTGGCGATGAGTCTGACAACCTGCTGGCGCCGCGCCACCGGGTCGAAGATGCTTTTCGCCTCGCTGTAGAAGGTGGACAGCGCCCCCACGGTGCTGACAAGGATCCCCATCGGGTGGGCGTCGTAGCGGAACGCCTCGATCAGGCGTTTCATGTTCTCGTGGAGGAAAGTGTGGTGGGTGATCTCAAAGGCCCACTCCTCGTGCTGCTGCCGCGTCGGCAGATCGCCGTTCAGGATGAGATAGGCGGTTTCGAGATAGGTGCTGTGCTCGGCGAGCTGTTCGATCGGATAGCCGCGGTAGTTGAGAATCCCTCTGTCCCCGTCGATCATCGTGATCTGGCTCTTGCAGTGGGCCGTGTTCGTGAACGCAGGGTCATAGGTCATCAGGCCGAAGTCGTCGGGCCCGGTCTTGATGTCGCGCAGGGCGATCGCCCGGACCGTCCCGTTCTCGATCGGAATCTCGTATGACTTCCCCGTACGGTTATCGGTGACGCTGAGGGAATGTCTGCCGTGCGGCCGGTCATTGGTCGCGACCTGGCTTGAGGCTGTGTTTTTCGCTTTTGTATTTTCCGTCTCGGCCGAACGAGGCATGCGGGCGGCCTCCGTTTCGTGGGCGACCGCATTAGGATACTTCAAGATAGCGCCCGGGGCGACGGAGATCAACACGCGCCGTCGCTCAGCTCGCGGGAGCCGCCACGCCCCTGCGCAGCGTTTTGATCAGGTGTCGCATGTCGCGCGGCAAGGGCGACTCGAACGCGACCTCCCGGCGCGTGACCGGGTGGATGAAGCGCAGGGCGCGGGCGTGCAGGGCGGTCCGGCCGATGAGGGACGTGCGTCTGCCGTAGCTGCGGTCACCGATGAGGGGGTGGCCCGCCTCGGCGAGGTGGACGCGGATCTGATTCCTGCGGCCGGTGCGCAGGCGGACGGACAGCACCGTGGCACCGGGGAGGCGCTCGGTCACCGTGTACTCGGTGATCGCCTCCTTCCCCTCCCCCGGGCGGCGGGTCGAGCGCATCTTGAGAGTCCTCCGGTCCTCGACGAGACGGCTCTCCAGGCGGCCCTGGTCCGGCCCGACCGTGCCTGTGGCGACCGCGACGTACAGGCGCTCGATGGTGCGGGTCTTGAACTGGGCCTCGAGCGCCTCGAAGGCGCGCCGCGAACGGGCGAAGAGCAGAAGGCCGCTCGTGTCCCAGTCGAGCCGGTGCAGGGCGTAGAGCGCCGGGCGGCGGACGCCGCGCTCGCGCTCGGATTCGAGGAGCCGCTCCACCAGGCTGTCCTCTTTCTCGCGCAGGGGCGTCGGGACGCTCAAGAGACGCGGCGCCTTCTCGACGACCAGCAGATCGCGATCCTCGTGCACGACCTTGTATCCGGCGCCGGGCCGCGGCGGCGGCTTCGGACGGTAGCGGCGGCCGGGCTCGACCCGCACCTCGTAGCGCTCGCCGACCGCCACGCGGTGGGCGTACTCCCCTGGCCGGACCACGGGCGGTTCGCCGGCGCGGCCGCGCAGGGGCCCCCGGACCGCCCCGGCGTCGATGAGCCCCTTCGCCTCCCTGTGGGAAAACCCGCCTCGATCGTGCAGGACGGCCGGCAGCGCGCGGCCCGAATCGCCGGGCAGGACCTCGATGATGAGGGTGTTCAGGATCGACGGCACCCGCGCCGTTCAGGCCGCGAAGGCGCGGAGGGCCTTCGCCTCGTCCTGATGGATGTCGAAGATGAGATGCAGGGAGAGCATCGAGAGGACGTTGTAGACCGTCTGGTTCGGCATCAGGAGCTTCACGTCACCCTTCTTCTCGACGGCGCGCTTCTTGGCCGCGACCAGCTCGCCGATACCGGCGCTGTCCACGTAATCGACGCTCTTCAGGTTGATGATCAGCTTGGTGCGGCCCTCATCGATGATCGCCTTCACCGCCTTGCCGAGCGTGTCTACCGGCTCGCCGAGGACCAGCCTGCCGCTCGGCTCGAGAATACGCACGTCGCCTGCCTCCCGGGTCTTCATCTTCATGACTCTGTCCTCCAGCGTGTCGGTGTACCACAGGACTCGCGGTGCGAGCATTCTAAGGCCGACCGGCCCCGCCGGTGTAAAGTATCGCGCGGAGGAGAAGCCGCTTGACACTCGACATGGTTGGGCGCGTCCTCCGCGTCGCTTTCGGACTCCTGGCCCTTATGGCGGTCCCGGGCTGCCGGCCCGGCCCGGCTGCCGGCCGCGCCGCGGCGCCGGCGGCCGGTCCGAATCCCTTCGCCGCCAGCGCTCTCTGGGACGACGGCCGCGCCGAGATCGACGCCTACGAGGCCGCGGTCCTCCGCTACGGTGTCCCGCGGGCGTTCACCGCCTATCTCATCGTGGTCAAGGAGGACTTTTCGAAGACGCAGCTGGTCAAGGCCGACCCCGGCCACGACCTGGATGATCTGTTCACCGTCCTGAAGCTGAACCACGCCATCAACTACCAGACCGGGATCTATTCCTACCACCAGCTGGCTTCGGCCTTCTTCGATCGGGCCTCGATGGACCTGGTGAAGTTCTCGCTGACTTCCAACGAGTGGTGCGGGAACACCTACAAGGAATACACCCGGCGCGACGGCAAAGGCGCGCTGCACGCGCACACTTACTGGGACAATCAGTCGGAGGCGACCTACGATGTTCCGGTCGGGCCGGATGTCGTGTTCTACGACCAGCTGCCGCTGTGGATCCGGTCCCTGCCGCAGACGCCGGGTACGGCGCGCTCGCTGCGCCTGCTGCCGACCCAGATCGAAAGCAGGGGATCCAGGCCGGACATCGTGCCGGCGACGCTGCAGGCGGTTCGGGAAGAGCGGGTCGTGGTGCCGGCGGGAGCCTTCCGCGCTCTTCGCTGGGAGCTGACGCCCGGAAACGGGCGCCCCGACGTCTACTGGACGTCGCGCGACGATCCCCACGTTCTCGTTGCCTGGGAGCGCCCGGACGGCACCGCCTACCGGCTGAAGTGGACACAGCGCCTCGCCTACTGGACCCTCAACCGGCCGGGAGACGAGACGTATCTCGAGGGACCGAAGCCCGAGGTGACTTCCCGCCCGAAACCCCGACGTCGTTAGGTCGAGTGTTCCTTCGCGGCGCCGTCGTCGCCCGCCCGCGCCGAGGCGATCTCCGCGAGCCGTACCGGATCGCCGAGGCGGGCAATTTCGGCCGGTCGCCCCACCACGATGAGGCCGTCGCCGGCTTTCAGATCCGTGGAGGGATCGGGGATGATGCGGCGCTCCTGACCGCCGGGCATCCGGCGCTTCAGCTCGATGACGTTGACGCCGAAGCGCTGGCGACACCCGAGCTCCCGCAGGGTCATGCCGGGAAACGACTGGGGCAGCGTCACCATGGCGACGACGTACTCGCCCGGGAGCTCGACGTAGGTCGTTTCCGGGCGGTGACCGGCCCGCGGTCTGTCGAAGCGGGCCAGGCGCGCCTCCTTGTGCAGCACCTCCTGGCTGTAGAGCGCCATGATGTCCCCCGCCGAGAGCTCGCCGACGAGCCGGCGGGTCTCGAGCGAGTCCACGACCGGCAGCCGGTCGCGGCTGACCTGCGACCAGCGGCCGATCGCCTCGCTCAGTCGATCGTTTTCAGTCAGGATCGGCACGTCCGCGTACATGACGTCCTTGGCGCGCAGCGCCTGGGCGGAGTCGGGGTTGCGCAGCGGCGCGGCCAGGTCGCCGAGAGTGATGGCGCCGAGCAGGCCGCCGTTCTCGCCGATGACGAACAGCTCCTTGCGCCCCTCCTCGAGCATCCTCTTCATGACCACCCCGACGGACTCCAGCTCGTTGACCGGGGCGGCGCTCGCCCGCATCAGGTCGCGCACCTGGATCGTGTCCATCACCAGCTCTTCCATCCGGCCGCCCAGGCGGACGCCACGCTCGACCAGTGGCTCGGTGTAGATCGACTCGCGGTGCAGCAGGCGTGAGACGACGACCGCCGCGGTGCACGCGACCATGAGCGGCAGGATGATCTGGTAGTCCCCCGTCAGCTCGAAGATGATCATGATGGCGGTGAGCGGCACCTGCGTCGTGCCGGCGATCATCGCGCCCATGCCCACGAGGGCGTAGGCGCCCGGGGTCGAGGTGATCAGCGGGAAGGTCTCGTGGCACCAGGAGCCGTAGGTGTAGCCGAGCGCCGATCCCACGAACAGCGTCGGCGTGAACAGCCCCCCCGCCCCCCCGGAACCGGCGGTCAAGGCGGTGGCCGCCAGCTTCAGGATCGGCAGGAGGAGGATGAGCTCCAACGGCAGCCTCTCGCGCAAAAGCTCGTTGGTCGTGTCGTAGCCGTTGCCGAACACGTGCGGGTAGAAGACGCCGATGGCTCCGACCAGGGCGAAGCCGACGACCGGCTTGGTCCAGTCGGGGATGGGGATGCGCTTGAATCCCTTCTCCGCCCCCCGCAGCGTCACGATGAAGATGGCCGAGACGATGCCGATTCCGATCCCCATCGCGAAGTAGTGCCACAGCTCCCAGCCGGTGACCAGCGTGGTGTGGGGCGGCGGCGTGTAGGCCGGGTAGGCGCTGATCAGGCGCCGCGAGATGACCGTGCCGATCGCGGAGGCGACGACGATCGGGCCGAAGGACTCCAGGGCGAAGTTCCCCAGGATGACCTCGAGGGCGAACAGGGCGCCTCCGATCGGCGCGTTGTAGGCGGCCGCGATGCCGGCGGCGGCGCCGCACCCCACGAGGATGTTCAGCCGGTTGCCGCCCAGGTGGAAGCGCCGGCCGAGCAGCGAACCGAGGGCGGCCCCGACGCGGACAAGCGAACCTTCGCGGCCGAGCGACCCGCCGCTGCCGACCGTGACGATGGTGGCGGCGGCTTTGATCAAGCTGCGGCCGAACGGGAGGAAGCCGCCGCGCTGCGCCACCGCTTCGATGATGCCCGCGGTGCCGTGCCCGCCGACAGGCTGGCGCGCGACCAGGATGATGAGACCGACGAGTGCACCGCCGACCGTCGGGATGGCGAATCGTTGCCAGGCCGGCAGCAGGAGAGCGTGCTGCAGCAGCTCGTGCCGCGATCCCCAGAAGACCTGCTGCACGAGACCGAGGAGCCTGATCAGCGCCACCGACGCGAACCCGGTCGCGACCCCCGTGAGAGGGACGAGGAGCAGGAATCGCTTCTCACCCGGGGGGCGCGCCCGGAGCGATGCGAACGGCCGCCAGTCGGCGAACTGCCTGACCCAGCTCGGTCCCATCCTCCGGTCTCCCTGAACCATTCTAATGCCTCGTATGCCGGCGCGCCGCTCTCCACCGCGGCCGGAGGCTCTGCTAGAATAATCGGCTTCGATGACGTCGCATCCTGCCGGACCAATCCGCCCCGCCGCTCCCTCCCATCCCGGCCCTTCTATTTTGAGGCTTTCGGCTCCCCTGGTCCTGTCGTTCGGGATGCGCTCGCTGTTCACCTTCGTGGACATCGCCTTCGCCTCGACACTGGGGGACGCGGCCATCGCCGCGGTCGGCGGGCTGTCGTTTCCCTACGAGATCCTGATGATCGCCTGCTGGGTGGGGGTGTCGACCGGGCTGACCTCGAACCTGTCCCAGGCCATGGGCAAGCGCCAGGGGGTGCGCATCGAGCAGATCCTGTCGGCTTCGCGCACGATCGTGCTACTGCTCGTGCCGCTGTTCTCGGCGATCGCGGTGTACATTTACTTCGGCGCGTACCACTTGGGCCTCGACCCCCGGCTCGCGCGCCAGTTCTCGATCTACGGCAGCGTGCTCATCGGCGGCTCGGCCTTCACCGCCTTCTGGTCGATCATTCCCGATTCCATCGTCAAGGCGCATCACGACACCCGGTCGACGATGTTCGACGGTCCTGGGGCGGTTCGGCGGTCTGGTCTACGCGCTGCGCAAGGCGGCGCAGCACGAGGCGGCGCGCAAGGCGAGCGGTCTCGACACCGATGAGACGCTCGACCCGCATCCGATGCGCTCGTTGTTGTCGCTTGCCGTCCCCTCGAGCATGACCTACGGGCTGATGGCGGTCGAGACGGGGCTGGTCAACTGGCTGCTGGCCCGGCAGCCGGACGCCACGGAGTCGATCGCCGCCTACGGCATCTACTCGCGCGTCCTGCAGTTCGCGATCATGCCGATCATCGCCGCAGCGGTCGCCGTCCTGCCCTATGTCGCGCGCCGCTTCGGTGAGGGGAACATCGAAGCGATCCGTCATGGCATGCGCCAGATCACCCTGGCGGCGGTGGTGTACTGCGTCGGCCTCGTCACCCCCATGATGATCCTGGGCGGCCCGCGGCTGGCCAGGGCACTCGCCGAGTCGCCGCGGACGGCGGAGCTGGCGAGCGTCGCTCTGGCGTTCTGTCCCCTCGCCTGCCTGGCGATCATCCCGTTCGCGCTCTGCCGCCCCGCCTTCGAGGGGCTGCAGCGCGGTCGGCCGGGTCTGCTGATGGCGGTGCTGCGCTACGTCGTCCTGACGATCCCCTGCGCCTTCGCCGGCATGCGGGCGGCCCACGCCCTCGGCCGGCCGGCGCTCTACGGCCTTCTGGCCGGGCTCATTGTCGCGAGCGGAGTCTCCTCGACCGTCTTCTTCACCTGGATGCAGCGCTTCCTGAATCGGCTCGAAGCGGAAGCGCGCGCCGCCGGCTCGCCCGGGCAGGCAGGCCCCACCCTGGAGCCCGGCCCCGAGCGCTTCACCGCCCCGGGAACGATTCCCGGGGAGGGCCCGGCCCCGATCTCCGCGCGACCGGACGGGACCGATCTTCGGGAGTAGTTCCGGGCCGCTCCGGCTCGACACGGCGCCCCCGGGAATTAAATTGTAGGGTGCGGAGCCGCCAGCCCATGACCCTGCCCCTTCAAGCCTCCCTCCGAGATCGAATGTTCCGCGGACTCCTCGTCTGCCTGTTCGTCTCGGGCGGCAGCGGACTGATCTACGAAATCGCCTGGGTCCGCTCCCTCGAGCTGGTGTTCGGCGCCACCTCGTTCGCGGTGGCGACGGTCCTGGCCGCCTTCATGGGCGGTCTGGCTCTCGGCTCCTGGCTGATGGGAATGGCGGCCGACCGGCTCGAGCGTTTCCATCCCCTGCGGATTTACGCCGTCATCGAGTGCCTCATCGGCGTGGCCGGCCTGCTCGTGCCCATGGCACTCCACGCGCTGGTCCCGCTGTACCAATCGATCTGGATTCATTTCCATTCCTCGTTCGCGGTCTTCGGCCTGTGGCGATTGGTGCTGTGCGGCGCGGTCCTGCTGGTCCCGACGGCGCTCATGGGAGCGACGCTTCCGGTCGCCAGCCGCCTGGCGGCGGGAGACCCCGGGTCGGATGGCGGCGCGGGAATCCCCTGGGCGACCGGGGCGGGCCGGCGCGTCGGGCTCCTCTACGCCTGCAACACTCTGGGTGCTCTCGTCGGCTGCGCGGCCGCGGGCCTGGCGCTTCTTCCCGCCATCGGCCTGCGGCGCACGGAGTGGGCGGCGGTCGGGTTGAACCTTCTGGCGGCGGCGTGGGCCCTCCTCCTGGCGCGACGGACCGGGACCCGACCCTTCCCTGGACACGTGGAGCGCGAGCTGCGGGCGGCCGCGGAGCCTGGCGTGGTCGGGCGCACCGCCTCCGTTCTGCTCACGCTCTATGCGGTCTCGGGTGCCGTGGCCATGGTGTACGAGGTCGCCTGGAGCCGCCTCCTGGTCCTGGTGCTCGGATCGTCGACGTACTCCTACACCATCATGTTAATGACCTTTCTGGCGGGGCTGGCGATCGGCGCCTGGCTGGGCGCGCGCCTCGTGAAGGACCAGGCCGACCCTCTGCCGGTGGCGGCTCTCTGCCAGGTGCACGTGGCGCTGACGACGTACGCCGGCCTGTTCTTTCTGAGGGAGCTGCCGTTTCTCTACGTCGTGGCGTACGATCGCCTGCGGCCGTCGCCGCGGGGTCTCCTCGGCGTGCAGCTCGCGCTCGCCTGCGGACTGATGATCCTGCCGACGCTCGGCCTCGGGGCGATGTTCCCGATCACCATCGGCGGGCTCCGGCCGGCCGGAGCCCGCGCGCCGCGGGTGGTCGGCTGGGCGTACGCCTGGAACACGCTCGGCGCCATTCTCGGATCGGTCGTGGCCGGCTTCGTGCTTGTGCCGCGCTGGGGCAGCCGTGAGGCGCTCCTCCTGGGTGTGGCCGCGAGCGCCCTGCTCGGCCTGGCCGGATTCGCGCTGGCGCGGTCCGTGCCGCGCCGGCGGCTGCGTCTTCTTCTCGCCGTGTCGGTCGTCGCCTTCCTGATCAACCTGATCGTCGCCGCGCCCGCCCTGCCGCCGGAGGTGCTGTCGAGCGGCGTGTTCCGCTATGCCGATCGCTATAGCGGCCTCGATCGCCGGACCTTCTCCGAGCTGGCGCGGGCGAGCCACGGCGAGATCCTGATGTTCAAGGAAGGGCTGACCTGCACCGTCACGGTCTTCCGCACCACGACCGCGCGGACGCTTCTCGTCAACGGCAAGCCGGACGCCTCGGCCCCGCCCGGCCTCGTGGAGCCTTTCGTGCGCCGCGCGCCCGCGCGCATCGGCGATCTTCCGACGCAGGTGCTCCTGGCCCATATACCCCTCCTGCTGGCTCCCCGGACGGACCGCCTCCTGGTGATCGGCCTCGGCAGCGGCGTCACGCTCGGGTCGGCCCTCACGCACCCGGTCCAAAGGGTCGAGTGCGTCGAGCTGGAGGACGCGGTCGTCAAGGCCAGCCGCTTCTTCGACGACCAGAGCGGCGCGCCTCTGCGCGACCCGCGGGCGCGGCTTTTGGTGAACGATGCGCGCAATCACCTGCTGGTCACCGGCGAGCCCTACGACGTCATCATCTCCGAGCCGTCGAACCCCTGGGTCGCCGGCGCCGCCGGCCTGTTCACCAAGGACTTCTTCGAGCTGGCGCGCTCACGCCTGGCCCGAGGGGGCCTGTTCTGCCAATGGCTGCAGCTCTACGAGATGACGGCGGACGACTTCAGGGCGATCCTGCGCAGTTTCACCGCCGTCTTCCCCGAGGTCCAGGTGTTCCGTGCAGCGTCCGACGCCATCCTGGTCGCATCCAACGGCGGCGCGCCCGTCGGGCTCGATCCTTTCCTGGCGGGCGTCTCCGGCCGGGCCGCGGCGGATCTGGACCGCGTCGGCATCCGCGGCCCCCGGGACCTGCTGGCGCACCACTGGATTGGCGGTGCCGAGCTGCGCGCCGCCCTGAGCCCCGGCCCGCTCAACACCGACGACAACATGCTCATCGAGTTCACGACGCCACTGCGGATGCTGGCGCGCCGCCCCGGGGACCAGGTGGCGCAGGCCACGGAGCTGGCCGGAATGTTCGCCGGGCAGACCAGCGGGATCCTTCCACACCTGACGCCGCCGGGCGCCGGCCGGCCCGCGCTTTCGCGATTCTGGGCGCAAATGTCCGGCTCCACCCTGGCGGGCGGCTTTCCCGATCTCGCCGTGGTCTACGCAGGGCACTCGCTTCAAATGGAACGGAACCCGGAAGCGGCGCGCATCTACGGCGAGAGCCTGGCGCGGGGAGGGCAGCCCGCCGCGGCGCGTCCCTGGCTCGAGGCGGCCGCGCGCGAATTCCCGCACAACGCCGCGCTCCTTCGGTCGCTCGTGGCTCTCGAGCGCGCCGACCTTGACTGGCCCTCCGTGAGACGTCATGCGCGCGCCCTCGAAAAGCTCGAGCCCGGTGATCGGCAGGCCCTCTACTGGGCGGGAGAGAGTCTGTTCCGTCTCGGCGAGCCCGGCGCGGCCAACGCGGCCCTGACGTCCCTGGTCGCCGTCGCGGGAGACAGCGCCCGCGGACGCGGCGCCGCAGCCGACCGCGGCCCCCTGGCGTACGACGAGTTCCCCGACCTCGGGTACCTCCTCGGCTCGCTCCGCGCAGCCGCGGGTGACAACACCACCGCCATCGAGCCGCTCCGGCGCTTCCTGCGCGATCACCCCGCCGATCACGAAGCGCGCGCCCTGCTCGCGGACGCCCTCGAACGCGCCGGCCGGGCGGGCGAGGCCCTGGCCGAAAGGCGCCGGCTCAGCGCCGACGCCCCCCAGCAGGCCGCCGAGCGGCTGGCGCGGGCCGAGGCCGCGTGGGAATCGGGCCCGCGCGATCGGGCCCACGCTCTGCTCGTGGCGGCCCACGAATACGATCCCGACAACGACGCGGTGACCTTCCTCCTGGCGCGCTCGTTCGCCCGTCTGCGCGATCGCCCGCGCGCCATAGCACTGCTCGAAGACACCCTCGACTCCCACCCTGACCATCCCTGGGCCATCGGGTATCTCGGCCAGCTCGATGCGGAAGGCGGGAATAAGCCGCGGGCGCGGCTCCTGGCACAGCGCTACGTCGCTCTGGCGGGCCGGGCCTGGGAAACGATTGTCGATCGGTAGGTCGCCGGGCGCTATTGCTCTACGACGAAGAGGACCTTCTGGCCGCGCAGGGCGGCCTCGTTCAGAACGGTCACCTCCACCGTCCCGTCGCCGACGAAGCGCACGCCGATGTCGCGCCCTTCCTTCAGGTAGGTTGGGACGATCCGCACGTCGCGGATATGGTCGATGCCGAACTGGCTCGGCTTCAGGGTGATCGACTTCGTCTTGCTGAGGTCGATGTTGTTGGCGAACTTGACCGCACCGATGTTCTCGACTTTGTTGACGGTCTTGAGGACACCGCGGGCCTTCAGGCGCGCGGCCAGATCGGCGTCGTACCAGACGGAGTTCTGGTGTTCGGCGAGCTTCTCGCCCGTCATGCGCGCCTGCTCCTCGGCGCTGACCTTGTCGAGCTCGAGCTGCGACACCGTCGACTCGAGCGCCGCTTTACGGACCTCGAGGTCGGCGATCTCCTTCTGCAGATTGTCGCGGATCTCCTCGAGCTGAGCCTTCTCGTCGGCCAGAGTGTTGGCCTTGGCGACCGCCGCTTCCTTCTCCTGGATGAGCCGCATCTCCTTGGCTCGCACCAGGGCCAGGGGGCTGCGCTTGGCGTCTCCCTGCGCCACCCAGGTGCCGAAGAAGTCTTTGGCCGGGTCGTAGTAGAAATACACCTTCATCCCCTTCTCGAGGTTGGTCTCCATGATGTTCAGCCGGGCGATCAGCTCCCGGGCGCGCGACTCGGGAACTCCCTTCTCCTTCTCCAGGTACTGCATCGCCAGCTTCATGTGCGTGTCGCCCGCCTTCACTCCCACACCTTCTCCCGGGAGCAGACCCTCGAGCTGCGAGACCTTGTTCTGCAGGTCGCGGATCTTCTTCATGTCCTCCACGACCTGGCCTAGAATGCCCCGGTACGACGGGTCCTTCTCCTGGCGGACGAGATCGTCGAGGGCCTGCTGCTCTTCGGCGCTCAGTCCCTGCAGGAAGACCTGCGAGAAGGAGATGGGCTTGCGCCCGATTCGGGTCATCTTGTCGTTGAACTGCTGGATGCGGCCGTAGATGTCGCGAGTCTCGCTGTCGATCTCGTCGCGGGCCTGCTTCAGCTCGACCAGGACCTTCTCCTGGTTCATCGGCACAGGCCGCTCCGTGAGTTTTTTCGGAAACACGGCGTTGTAGCCGAAGTAGCCCCCGATACCGAGGCCAATCGCCACGATAATAATCGCCACGATCGTGAGAAGCGGCTTGTAATTTCGCTTGGGCTTCTCCGGGGGGAGCTGGATATCCTCGATCGGATCGAACAAACTCTGCGCCATTGAGACCGTCTCCTGTGGAAAAGTCCTTAGATTCTAGCGTGATGCCCGCGTTCGCGCAACCGGAAAGACCGTCAGGTCTGCGGCGTTTGCGCAGAGGCCGGCGGTGAGGCCGGCCGGGATCCCGGCCGGGGCCGGCGCCCTGCTCGTCGTGGCCGCGACCCTGACGGCAGTGTCTTCGGCGCCGGCGAAGCCGGCCGAGACCGGCTTCTCGACATTCGTCCTGGGGCCGGACGGAGTGGCGTATTGCTGGCGCGCGGGGGAGAGCGCTCTCGGGCCCGTGCCCTCCACCCTGGCTCACCTCGGCACCCGCCCGGTGAACGATCTGGAAATATCGGACAACGGCGAGAGGATGGTCGTCCTCCTCGCGCCCGCCCCCGGGGACGCGGCCCGGCACAGGCGGCATGAGGGGTTAGCCGTGGTCGTCTCCCTGCCGCCCGCGCCGGCAGAGCCCGCGATCCTGAGCGAGATTCCCTTCGACGGCGATGGGCGCCGGGTGGCCGTCTCCAGGGACGGTCGCCGGGCCTACGTCCTGGCCATCCGCCCCGCCCCGGAAGGTTCCCGCGAGCCGCCGCGCAGCTGGCTGCACGCGCTCGACACGGACGCGGGCCGGGTCGAGTCGTCCGCCCAGCTCGACAGACCGCCGGGCGCCATCGCCCTCGACCCCTCCGCGACCCGGCTCTACCTGGCGTATGCCGGCCGAATCGTGTCCTACACCACTCGCCCCCTGGCGCGATCCTGGCACTACCGCTCCCCCGGCGCGAACCGCGGTCTCTACTTCCGGCCGCAGAGCGCGATCCTTCACGCGGTCCGCATGGAGCAGGTGGCCCTGTTCGACCCGGGGATCATCGCGGCCTTGAAGCCGGAGCAGCGCCAGGAGCGGGAGGACGACGCGACCGCCCTGGTGTCCTTGCCATTCACCGCGGACACTCTGCTGTTCTCGCAGGATGGGCTTCTGGTTGCCGCTCTCGGCCCCGGGAACCGCCTCGTCTTCATCGACGCCGAGACTTCCAGGGTCTTCGCCGCGGCGGATGACGAGGCCCTCGACCCGGACCAGGAGGTGCGGCCGCTGTACTTCGGTGCGGGGAGCGGGAATCTGGCCTTCGCGACCTTTCCCGACAAGCAAGTACGGTCCATCCGTCCGCCGGTGCGGCCCCTCGATCCGAGCTCAGGGGCCGAGGCGGCTGAACATGCTCCGCCGGCTCCTCCAGCCCCAAGCCCAACCCCTCTCCCGGAACCCGAGGCTACACCGACTCTCGCTGCGCCGGCGCCGCCGCCGATGGCGACGCCGTATCCCCCCCTGCCCGCCGTCGCTGTCCTGGCCGGCAGGCTGTCGGGGCGACTCGATGTGGTTCGGTCGATCGTGGTGTACGGCCCGGGGAGCATCGTCCGCGAGCAGGCGCGCGTCTCGCCGGGCGCCGACGGCAGCTGGTGGCTTCCCCTGCCGACGCCCGGGACCTACCGGATAGTACCTCTGGGCGAGCGCTCCCGACCCGTGCGCTCCGAGCCGAACTTCCACACGGTTGAGGTCAAGGACCAGGGCAGGAGCGACCTGGATTTCAACATCCTGGGAACGAACTGAATTCCGGGGCCGAGCGGCGTCTCAGGCGCGCCCGACTGGGGCCGAGCGCGGTCGCATGGCCCGGAAGATCATGTAGACGGCCCCCGCCACGAGCAGCAGAGGAAGAAGCGGGAGGGCCACCAGCAGGAACAGGAGGGCGAGCCCGGCGAAGAAGACCGGACCCTTGAGGAGCCACCCCACCGACGATAAACCCAGGCCGATCATCGCCCCGAGGAGCCGGAAGGGCAGGACGAGGACGAACAGGACGAGCCTGAGCACCGAGCCCACGATGAGCAGAGCCAGCACGATAGGCGCCGCGATCAGGGCCAGCAGGCCGATGAGGCAGCCGAACAGGATCACGAGCCCCGCGATCGACATCAGCCCCACCTTCACCTCTCCTTGAGCTCCACCAATATACGTCCCGGACCGCGCCAGGGTTCCATGCCGCCCCTCAGCGCAGGACCGGCACGAACGGCATCGACAGGACCCCGTCGGGCCCCGCGGACGGCCCCTCCTCGACCAGCTTCCGGAAGTGGCGCTGCAGGGAGGCGAACGGTGTTCGCGTGTCCTCCATGCCGTTCCAGAGCCGGTCGAGAAAGCTCTTCGGCTCCGGCAGGACGACGAGCTGCACGCGCGACTCGGGGTCGAGGTGGGCCAGCTCGAGCGCCCGCCTTATCGCCGTGGTGAGGCCGCCGAGCTCGTCCACCAGGCCCAGCCTCAGCGCGTCCTCTCCGGTCCAGACCCGGCCCTGGGCCACGGCGTGGATCTGGTCGTAGGTCCTGCCGCGGCCCTTCGCCGCCTTCTCCACGAAATCCTTGTAGACGCGCTGCAGCCACCCTTCGAAGATCTGGCGCTCCTCCGGCGTGTAGGGAACACCCGTGGAGAAAAACGTCGCGTGGCGGCCGCGCTGCACGGCGTCGAACGTGATGCCGACCTTGTTCCAGAAGCCGGTGGTCACCAGCTTGCCGGCCAAGACACCGATGGATGCGGTGATGGTGGCCGGCTCGGCGACGATCTTGTTGGCCCCCATGGCGACGAAATATCCGCCCGACCCGGCGACGTCGCCCATCGAGACGACCACGGGCTTCTTGTTCTTCGCCATCATCACCTCGTGGTAGATGACATCCGAAGCGACGTAGGAGCCCCCGGGACTGTCGACGCGAAACACGATCGCCTTGATCGACGGGTCGTCGCTCGCCTTCTTGATCGCCGCCGCGGTCGTGTCGGACCCCATGGTCATCTCGCCCGTGATCGGGCTGGCGTCGTTCTCGCCGCGCGCGACGCCCCCGAGGCCATAGATGAGGGCGATCTTCGGCCCGCGCGTGTAGTATCGGCCCGACTTGAGGTAGCGGCCGACCTTGACGAGCGGCAGCGCGCCACCGTTCTTCTCCTTGAGGTGCTCCTCCAGCTCGTCGCGGTAGCCGAGCCGGTCGACCAGCTTCGCCTCGAGCGCCCTCGGACCGATGTAGGGTCCGTTGTCGATGAGCGAGGCGACCTGCCCGTCCGTCATCTTGCGCCCCTTCGCGATCCCCCGTTTGAGCTGGCCGAAGACACTTCCGATCAGCGCCTCCATCGATTCGCGGAAGGCCTCGTTCATCGCCTTGTCGGTGAGGGTGTTCATCGCCGACTTGTACTTGCCGATATGGTCCATGTCCGGAACGACCCCGAGCAGGTCGAGGGTGCCGCGGACGAACGCCACCTCGGCGTGGATCCCGACGAGATTGATGTCACCCGGCGGGGCCAGCCAGATCGAGCCGCAGGCGGTCGCCAGGTAGTAATCCCGGTTCCCCGGCGAAAACTCACCGGCGGTCTCGAGGTAGGCCGCGGCCCACTTGTCTTTTCTCTGAAAATCGAGGATGGCGTCGCGCAGCTCCTGGAGCTTGGCGGTCCCCACTTCCGGGCCGTCGATGGCGACCAGAAGCCCGTTGATCCGCCGATCGTCGCGCGCCAGGCGCAGCGCCTCGATGTAGTCGCGCATCGTCAGCTTCCTGCCGCCGAACAGCTGCGCCAGGCCGTCGACGGGCTCGTGGTCCGGGATGTCGCCGTCGAGGACCAGCTCGAGAACGCTCCCCTTCGACGGCTGCGAGGACATCCTCAGCATGAAGGCGACAAGAACCAGCCCGGCGACGAGGAATCCGACGATCAGAAGCGCACGCATTCCGCCCTTGCTCATGGGGTCGTTCCTCCTACTGCCTCGGCGGCGCGCCCGCGGCGCGCGCCCGGTGACAGCATCATGCCAAAGTAAAGCACGGTTCCGATCGCGATGCCAGCGAGCCCCCCGGCGATCTCCTCCCCCTTGAGGGCGCACAGAAGCGCCATGATTGCGATCGCCGTGAGCGCGGGGATCATACGCCGGCGCGCGCCCGAGGGTTCGACCGCCCGCCCGGCCGATGGCGCAACCCCGCTGGCGGACCGGGGACCGCGGAGGCAGGCGAGACAGCACGCCAGGTAGACCAGGAGACGCGTGCCGGCGCTGATTGCCGCCAGGGTGCTGTAGACGCTGGTGATGGCGAGCGCCGTCCCGATCACCCCCATCAGCAGGGTCGCCCGCACCGGCGTCCGCCAGCCGGCATGGAGCGAACCCATAAAGCGCGGGATCTGGCGCGCCGACGACATGGAATACATCAAGCGCGTGCCCCCGACCAGGCTGATCAAAGCGCACCCGGCCATCGACGTCGCCGCGATGAACGTCATGGCGTAGCGTCCGATCGGGCCCGCCAGGATGAGCGCGGCAGCGGCCAGCGGCGCCTGCTCCGACGCCAGGTCGTGCAGCATCCCGGTCGCCACCAGGTGCACGGGCAGATAGATGGCGCACACGGTCAGGATGGTGGCGATGACTGCGAACGGAATGTCGCGCCGGGGCCGGTGCGATTCCTCGGCCGGCACGGTCAGGATCTCGAAACCCGAGAACGCGAAGATCAGCAGCAGCACGGCGCGCAGGAAGCTCATCCCCTCGAAAGATTGGGGCGTGAAGTTCTCGGCGTGCAGGAAGAACAGGCCGCCGATCGCCAGGATGATGAGAGGCAGGACCTTGGCGACGGCGAACAGGTTGGACGCCCCCGAGGTCTGGCGGATGCCGATCATGTTGATCGAGATGATCACCGCCGAGCAGGCGATGATCGCCGCCGCCCGGCCGATCGGATCGGCCGCCCACGGCAGGAGCGCGCCGAGGTAGCGCGCGAACCCGTTGACCAGGCCCGCCATCGCCGTCAGGCGGGCGAGGCAGAACAGCCACCCGGTCTGGAAGCCGGCGAACTCCCCGAAAGCGCCGCGGACATAGAGGTAGGGGCCGCCCGACGTCTCGTAGCGCGACGCCAGCGACGCCAGCGCGAGACCGACGCCGATGACCACAACACCGGCGACCACGTACGCGACGATGCTGGTGGGGCCGATCAGCCCCGCCACCTCCGCCGGAAGGATGAAGATGCCGCCGCCAATGACGGAATTGATCCCGATTGCCACCAGCCGAAAACGTCCAAGGTGGCGGAGCGGCTCGATGCGCTGTCCGCCGGGGGCGGCGGCCCGGCCGTCCGGGCCCCGGCGGGAGGCGGCGGGCGCGCCCCGATCGCTCACTCGCGCGCGGTCTTGAGGCAGGTCTCGCACTCGCAGAGCGCGCGCAACCTGTCGAAGGTGTAGATGCCGGTGGAGTGGCCGTCGCTCCAGTTGACCTGGATCCCGTATCGGCCGACGGGCTTCACGCTGAGGGCGCGGATGTCGGACGCGATCGAGCTGGCGTCAAGACGCCTCTCGCCCGACCACTCGTCCTCGCACAGGGCGCATTTGCAGGCGAGGCGCAGGTGAGCCGGCGTGTAGGCCGCCTGATGGCCGTCGTCCCACAGAATCGACAGGCCGCCGTCGCTCCGGATCTCCACTTTGCGTGGCTGGCTCACGTGCGTTCCGGGCGCTGCACGCGCCTCCGGCGGTTCAGGCCTACCCCGCAGCTGCCTCCCCGGCCGTCTATCTGCCGCCCTGCGCGGCGGGCGCCGCCGGCTCCGCCGCTGCCGCCGGAGGTATCGGGATCTTGAGACGTGTCAGCTCGCCGTTGATCACCTCGGCGAACTCGTTGAACGGCTTCGCCCCGGACAGGAAGCGCCCGTTGATGAAGAAGGCCGGGGTCCCGGACGCTCCGAGCGACTTCGCCTCGGCCACGTCGGCGTCGATCAGCGGCTTGGGGCGCGCCGAGTTGAGGGCCGCCTCGAACCGCCCGAGGTCGAGCCCGACCTCCCGCGCGTAGCGCAGCAGGTCGTCGTGCGTGAGCTTCTGCTGGTTGTCGAACAGCTTGTCGTGGTACTCCCAGAACCGTCCCTGCTCGTGCGCCGCCATCGAGGCCAGCGCCGCCGGCATCGCGAACGGGTGGAACGGCAGCGGGTTGTTCTTCCAGACGATGCGGACCTTGTCGCCGTACGCCTTGTGAATCTGATCGAGGGTCGGACCGACCCTCGCGCAGAAGGGTCACTGGAAGTCCGAGAACTCGACGATCGTGACCGGAGCGGTCTTCCGACCCACGAACGGCGCCCCCTCGGTCTTCACGGCATAGACCTTGTCCGGGTCCGGCCCCTGTGGCCGCTGCTGGGCCGGCCTGGCGCCCGCATCGATCTTCGTCCCGAGCGCGTTGACGCGCGCATCAAGCTGGTTCAGCCTCTCGTTCAGGGCGGTCTGCTGCTGTCTCGTCTCGTACAGGTTCATGCCGGTGATGGCGATGAGCACCGCCACCCCGACCAGGGTCGCAACGCGGAACGTCGCCGCCGGCACCAGCGCCGGGCGCTCGATGACCGGGCCGCGCCCTCCCGGATTGTTCGGATTCTGCTTCGCCATCGTCCCACTGTCCTCCCTGAGGGCCTTATGTTAGCATCCTCTCCACGTTCTCATGTCAATAGAGGGAGGATCGCCATGGCCGACAAGATTCGCCGCGTCGACTACCACTACGTCCACGTCCCCGACAAGCCCGGCGAGGGCGCGCGCATCCTCGGCGCCTTGAAGGACGCCGGAGTCAATCTCCTCTCCCTTACCGCCTTCCCCGACGGCAAGGGGACGACCCAGATCGACTTCGTCACCGAGAACCTGGACGGTCTGACCAAGGCTGCCAAGGGCCTCGCCTTGAAGCTGAGCGACAAGAAGCGCGCGTTCTTCATCCAGGGCGACGATCGCCCCGGCGCCGCCGCCGAGATCTTCAAGCGGTTCGCCGACGCCGGCGTCAACGTCCACGCCGCCAACGCGGCCTGTGGTGCCCGCGGTGGTTTCGGCATGATCGTCTGGGTCCGGCCGGAAAACTACGACAAGGCGGCGAAGGCGCTGGGCGTCTAGCGAAGTACGCCGGGCCATTCGAACCGGGCGGCTAGGAGTGTGTCCGAGTAATAGGATGGGCCGCGCACATGGGGCTTGCGAGTCTTAGGCGAGGCGCGAGGAGGAAACGGACACACTCCTAGGTCGTGACCCGGCCGCCGGCATCGAGGTATCGGACGAGGTTCCGCGGTTTGTAGACCGGCTTTCCCCGGCGTTCCATCCGCTCGACCGCGCTGCGATGGGCGGCTTCCGATCCCTC
>QHXX01000091.1 GCA_003223135.1 Acidobacteriota bacterium
TCGCCGTCGAGGAGCGGCTGCGCCGCCGCGAACCCCGGGAACAGGTCCACCCCTTCCGCCTCGGCCTGCTGCGCCAGCCAGCGGACGACCTTGCCCAGAGAGGCCACGTAATTGCCGTGATTGCGCAGAGGCGGCGGAACGATCGGCAGGGGGAATTTACGCTGCTTCGTGAGGAGCCAGACGCCGTCGTCCGTGACCGGACTCTCCAGAGGACAGCCGCGTTTCTCGAAGTCCGGATACAGCTCGCGCAGCGCCTTCGGATCGAGGACGGCGCCCGAAATGGCGTGTGATCCGATCTCTCTCCCCTTCTCCAGAAGCGCCACCGTGACCTCGAGCGGCGCGCCTGTCCCCTCCCGCTTCACTTTCTCGTTGTGCGCTTTGACGAGCTGCCGCAGGCGGATCGCTCCGGCCAGCCCCGCCGGCCCTCCGCCGACGAACAGAACGTCCACGTCGAGTGTCTCGCGCGTGTCCGATTCCATGCCCTCTCCCGCCTTACGGCGTCATCATACTATGGGCCGCGCGCCATCCTGCCGCGGCCCGGCACCGATCTGCTACACTAGCGGCGCCTGCGGAAGCGCATCGGGGCTGGTGTCCTGCGCGGACTTCAAATCCGTTGGGAGCCGGGGGAACCCGGCTCCGGTGGGTTCGATTCCCACACGCTTCCGCCAATTCCTCCGGATCCACACATTCTGAGGGAGGTTCCATGAAGAAACTCGTCCTTCTGATCGTGGTGCTCGTGGGCATCTGGCTCGGCGTGAACTACGTCAGGACCGGACAGTTCTCCTTCCTGCCGACCGCCCTGAGCGGCGAGGAGCAGCACGTCAGGGACCTCGAGAAGCAGATCGCGGACGTCAACGCGCAGATGGCGCAGGCGGAACATAGCGCCAGCTTGACCGGCGGGGACACGACCCACGACGTCTCGGCCCTGATGGAGAAGAAGACGCGGCTCGAGAAGGAGCTGGAGGAAGCGCGCAAGAAACTCCACTAGGGCGCGGCAACGAACCCGGGAGCGTCTTCCTGGAATGCGTCCAGCTCCCATAGGCGGCACTCGTCCTCTCCTGCGAACACCGGCGCCTGCGAAACCTGATCGAGCGGCCTGAGCGTGACGAGGTTATTTCTCCTGCGTCTGTCCGAAGTCGGGTAGAGGGGCTCGACGGTCAGGACCTCGGGCATGCACCACCCTTCGATCCGCTGCAGGCGCTTCCCGCGCGCCCAGCACAGAGCGCTCCAGAAGAGATCGGCCAGAGGGGCCCGTGCCTCCCGCCGCGCCCCGTGCTCGCGCCAGCGCAGCGTCGGCGGCCCGGCCCGCAAAAGCACGTACGCCACAACACGGCCGCCTCTCTCGATCACCCAGAACGGGTCGGCAGCGCCGCTCATCCGGCGCAAGGTCTCGCGCGCGAGAAAGATCTGATCCCACAGACCCCGATCGCGATCGATCCGCAGGCGCTGACCGGCGATCTCCTCCGCGTGGATGGAGGCGATCGCATCGATGTCCTCGGGCCGGCCGGGGCGCAGACCCGGCACCCGCCCGAGCGCCTCCTCTCCCGCGCGCAGCCAGGCCGGCTCCTTCGGCCAGGGAGCCGGCAGGAAAGTCCGGCAGGCCGCCTCGCTGCACGGGAGAGCATGAAATCCCCGGTCGAAGTGTTCCGCCCCGCCGGCAGGCGACACCCGGATCGCCAGCGCATGACCCTGCAGCCGGGCTTCCTCGAGGACTTCCTCCTGAAGCTCCGCCGCATGGTGCTGATCCCCCGAGTCGCCGGACGTGAACATCGTTCTCACGTGGACTATCCGGATCGCTCGCCCGTCCAGCGACCCCGCCAGCGAGGACGTCTTCACGGCGGCCAGGAGGCGCCGCCGATCGTCGCAACCGACGACAAGGCGCTCGTGCTCGCGTCCCCACGCCGAGTCCATGAGAGTCTCGTGAAAGGCGACGTAGTCCTCCAAGGCCAGCCCGCCGCCCCGGACGGCGTGGGCGGCGCGCAGGACGCGCTCGATCTCATCGCGGCCCGCGCTTCTGACCTGCACCGGAAACGCTCTCAGAGAGGATAGGTGAACGTCACGTCGACGGGGACCTCCCGGGTCTTCGCGAGGGCGTCGCGGACGGCCGGGTCGAGCTCGCCGTGCGTCTTGAGCAGCTCGCCGGCCCGGGCGTAGTCCCCGGTCCCCTCGATCTCGAGCAGCTCCTTCGCCAGGCTCGTGATCGCCGGGTCGAACTTCTTGGGGTGCACGGAGAACTCCCCCTTCTTCCTGTCGAACTCGATGCCGCCGGCGCTCAGGAGGTAGTTGAGCTGCAGCGCGTTGGCCCGGCCGTGGGCGTCCTCGGTGCCGAAGCGCACCGAGCGAAAGATCCCGGCGAGGTAGGTGGCGCGGTTCTGCTCCGCCTCCTCCTCGCTGAAGATCTCCTGCGCCACCAGGTACTGCATGTTGAAGATCCCGACGACGTCGGCCTTCGCCTCCTCGATGGCCGAGTAGTTCTCAAGAAGCGCCTTGCGTACCGTCAGGTCCTTCTTTCCGGCCACGTAGTCAACACCCAGCGTGTGCGACAGCTCGTGCAGCAGGACGTTGGTCACGAAGGATTCTTTCGTCACGAGCTCCCAGTCCTTCTTCGGCAGGAACAGTCTGGCGATGGGCTGCAGGATGGTGTCGAACTTGGCCTCCAGCACGTTCTTGTAGATCTGCTTCCTGGCCCCCTTGTCCTGGATGACCCGCTCATCGTTGGGGAGCGAGGCGGCGACCGTCTTGATCCCGGCATTGAAGTCGCCGGAAAAGCGCACGACGTTGAGCACCTCGAGGACGTTGCCGCCGGTGTTCGACTGCTTGAAGCGCTCCTCGACCGGAAGCGCCTTCGCCATTCCCTCGAGATTTTCCTCGTACACCTGGAGGGCCCGGCTCTCCTTCGCGTCCTTGACGAGGGCCGCCCCCTCGTACGACGCCTTCAGGCCCAGAAGCGCGTCGTCATAGGTCTCGATGGGACCGATCACGACGTCGATCGGGTTGTCCTTCACGTCGAGCCACGCCAGGTCCGAGGCGTAATAGTCGCCGCGCAACAGGGCCTCCGAGCGCAGCGACAGGTAGCGCCTGAGGCTGGGGCTGCTGACGAGCGCGGCCGCCTCCGCCAGGGTGCGGGAGGCGGCCGCGAGCTGGTCGAGGTAGACCGTCTCGTACGGAATGGCCACGAGCGTCCCGTCCACGCGCCGAATGAGCGTGTTCATCTTCTCGAACTCCTCCCGCAGCTCGGGAAATGCTTGAAGCCGCCCCTCGAAGTCCTCTTTCTTCATGTCATCGGGATAGAAACCCGCGCCCGGGAGGCGGGGGCCGGACGAGGAACCGAAGGCGATGAACCGCTCGTTGTTGTTCCTGATGTCGAACGGCCCGTAGTTGATCAGGATGAAGTCGCGGTACAGGCGATCCACCGGGTCGGTGGCGCCGGCAAACGCCTGGCGCGCCTCCAGGGCCTGGCGGCCCATCTGCTTCCAGTAGATCTCGTCCACGGCATCCACCGCCGCCACGATCTTGCCGAGCGCCTCGCGATCGCGGACGCCGAGCTGCGACAGATCGACTTGGAGCTTCACGGGGGCGTAGGCCTTGAGGCGGGCGCGGATGTCGTTGGCGTCCTTCCCGCCCGGGCCCGCGGCGCCGAGGAGCGCCGCGCTCACGACCATCCCGCAGAGGATCCAAAGACGAGCCGCGCTCGCTCTCATACCCACCCCGTTCACCCGGTGACAGGATACACGCCGTGAGCCCCGGACTCTAAAAAACCCGGGGCATCCGCGGGTACCGATTTTTGACTCGGGGGGCCGCGGAACCTATATTTCCGGCCCGGGGCCCGTCCGTCCAGGCGGAGGCCCCGAGGGATCTGGCACCCCTGCCGGATTCCGGGAGAGGCGATGGAGTTCTACCCCGGCGGCCGGAACCCAGGCGGCCAGCACACGCTCATGGACGGCGGAGCTCCCGCCGGCGAAGCCACCCGCAGCCGGTTCTCCCGGCTGACGGAGCGCTTCCTGGGCCGCCGGCGCAATTACGTCGTCGACCCCTCCTACCAGGTCCGCTCGGCCATCATCGCCGTCCTGGGGATGGCGTTTCTCCTCGTCTTCGCCGGCGCCCTGTTCCATCTTCTGTCCATTGAAAACGCGCGTCTCGTGGCGCGGCGCGCGCCCAACCTCACGGGCGCCGCCGGCAGCGGTGAGCTGCGGTCCGTGCTCTACCTCGTGGCCGTGGGTCTGTTCTTCGTCGCGGTGGTGTTCGCCATCGAAATCCTCGAGACGCACAAGACCGCCGGTGTCGTGTACAAGGTGACCCGCGGACTGCGCGAGCTCCAGGGCGGCTGTTGGGGAACGCGCGTGACGCTGCGCCGGCACGACAACTTCAAGGAGATGGAAGAGGCGTTCAATGCCGCCACTCGGGCGCTGCGCGACGAGCTCGATCAGGATCTCCGGGGACTGCAGGGGATCGAGGGCCAGGTACGTCTGATCGCGCGCGAGTTCGAGTCGGGCAACCGCGAGGGGGCTCTGGTCCTCCTGCGGCAGGTGGCCGGCGAGCTGCAGTCGCTGCGCGAGCGCAAGCGCAACCTCATGGAGGCCGCTCCCGGCGTGCCTCCGGAGCGAAAAGACAGTTGACAAGGACGGCCCGCTGGGGGTACTAGTAGAGCCGCTGTGCGGGCTCGGACTTCTGGGATTCGCTATCGGATGGGTGAATTGACCACAAGAGCCGTCGCTTTTGTGGATTTTTTTTGTCCTGACGTACGGGACGAAGGCGCGTGCGGTGGCGCCGATCGACGGCACCGCGACTGGTTGAGGAGGGTCCCCAGTGGCCAAGGGCAAGGTGAAGTGGTTCAACAACAGCAAGGGTTACGGCTTCATCCAGCAGGAGGATGGAACGGATATCTTCGTCCATTTCTCTGCGATCCAGGGTGACGGATACAAGACCCTTGAGGAGGGTCAGGCGGTCGAATTCGAGGTCACCCAGGGACCCAAGGGTCTCCAGGCGGCCAACGTCTCCAAAGTCTAGCCTACCGGACCTCTCAGAACCGACTCTCAGGTCGTGCGATTCCGCGCGGGGACCTCGAGTTTTTTTCTCCCGGGCGGGGCGTCGGGCGTTCCCCGCGCCACCCGGCGGCCTCTCCGATCCATGCTACGATTTGGGATCCATGCCCGGTCGATCGCTCTCTCCCCCTCGCAGGCACGCCTGTCTTCTCATCGCCGTCTGCGTGGCGCTCATCGCTGCCGCCCGCTGCGGCGACTCGAGCCCCGCCTCGACGATTTCGCAGGCGCGGCGACTGCGCGAGGCCGGGCGCCCCGCCGAGGCCGCCACGCTCCTGACCGACCTGGTCAGGCGGGTCCCGCGCGACTTCACGGCCCACTACGAGCTCGCTCAGGCGTGGCACGCCGCCGGTAAGGAGGAGGACGCCCTCACCGAGGTCGCGAGCGCCATCGAGATCAGCCCCGCCTCGCCCGACGCGCGCCTGCTCCGCGCCGACGTCCTCGCGACACTGGGCCGCGACGACGAGGCGCTGTCCGAGCTCCGCCAGGTGGTGACGGCGAACCCCTCGCGCGCCGGCGTGCACCGCCGCATGGGGATCATCCACGCCAAGGCCGGCCGCACGGAACAGTCGGTCAACCAGTTCGAGAAGGAGCTGGCGGTGAACCCGAAGGACGCCGATACGCTGACCGAGCTCGGGGTCTTCTTCTTCCAGGCGGGCAAGGTCCAGGAGGCGGCCGAGCGGCTCGAGAGAGCCGTGTCGCTCTCCCCCGGGTCGGCGCGGGCGCTGCGGTTCCTGGGCGAGGCGCGCATCAAGCAGTCACGGTACCAGGAAGGCCTCGATCTGCAGACCCGTGCCCTCGACGCCGACCCGAAGAACGTGCAGCTCGTGGTGAACCACGCCGCCGCGCTGGAGAGCTATGGCGACCCGCACGACGCGGAGGCGGTCCTGAAGGCGGCGCTCGACCGCGGCCTCGAGGACGAGCGGATCTATATCCAGCTCGGGAAGCATTACAGAGGACGGCTGAGGTTCGACGAAGCGATGGCAACACTCGAGCGCGCCATCGAGATCGTCCCGGGGAACGGCGAGGCGCACTTCGAGCTCGGCAAGACCTATCGCTCGCAGGGGAAGTACGACGAGGCCCTGAAGGAGTTCCGGGAGGCCAGCCGCCTCGCACCCTCCGATCCGTACGCCTATTACTACATCGGATCGATCATCGCGACCCGTGGTCAGCTCCGGGAGGCCGTCACCTTGTTCCGCCGCTCCCTCGAGCTCGATCCGCTCAATCCGAAGGCGCACTACGCGCTGGCCCAGGCCCTCCAGAAGACCGGCCGGAGGGAAGAAGCGGAACGGGAACTCGCCATGCATGCCGACCTTCTCAAGAGGCTGCGTGAGATCAGGCACGAGGGCGTCGCCACGGCGGACTGATCGCCGGCCGTTTCCCGGGGTGTTCGTGGCGCTGGCCGCGGGCCTCGCCGCGGCGGCCGCGTCCTCCGAAAAGCCCGTGCCGCTGGCACCCGGGCACTCCCCCGTCCGCTTCGTCAACGTCGCCCGCGACGCCGGCCTGACGCTCCGGAATGTCAGCGGCGAGGTCCAGAAGACGACCATCGACGAGACGGTCGGCAACGGCATCTGTCTCTACGACGTGGACGACGACGGGGCGATCGACATCTTCATTCCGAACGGCTCGCGCGGGCGACCCTACCCGCCGGGCGAGGCGCCGCGTTCCGCCCTCTACCGCAACAAGGGGGGTGGAGCCTTCGAGGACATCACCGAACGAGCGGGCGTCGCCTCGATCGGCTACTGGGCGCAGGGGTGCGTGTTCGGGGACTACGACCCGTCTCGACCTGTACGTGTCGCACTACGTGGATTACGACGCGTCGAGCCCTCCCTTGCCGGGTCCCGGTTCGCTGAAGAACTGTTTCTACAAGGGAGCACCCGTCATCTGCGGACCTGGAGGACTCCAGCCCTCGATCGGCCGCCTGTTCCACAATGAAGGGAACGGAACGTTCCGCGATGTGACTCAGGGCTCCGGTCTCGTGATCCGGCCGACCGGTTACGGCCTGGGGGTCGTCTGGTCGGATCTCGATCTCGACGGGGACCTCGACCTGTTCGTCGCCAATGACACGACCCCCAACTGGCTGTACCGCAACGACGGTCACGGCCGCTTCACCGAGGTCGGCGCGATGTCGGGTGCCGCGTTCACCGAGGAGGGCCGGGCGCAGTCCGGGATGGGCGTGGACGCGGGCGACTACGACAATGACGGCCGGCCCGATCTCATCGTCACCAATTTTTCCCACGACTACTCGACGCTGCGTCACAACGACGGCGGGATGATGTTCACCGACGTGTCGATCCCCTCCGGGATCGGCCTGGCGACCATGCCCACTCTCGGCTGGGGCGTCGGCTTCCTCGACTACGACAACGACGGCCGGCAGGACCTTTTCATCGCCAACGGACACGTCTTCCCGAACATCGACGACCGACACCTGGGGACGACCTGGAAGCAGCACAATCAGCTGTTCCACAACGAGGGAGGGGGGCGTTTCCTCGAAGTCACGTCACAGGCGGGTCCGGCATTCGAGGAGCTGCACAGCGCCCGTGGCGCGGCCTTCGGAGACATCGATGACGACGGCGACGTCGACATCGTGGTCAACAACATCGACGAGCCGCCCGCCCTGCTGCGCAACGACGGCGGCAACGCCGCTCACTGGATCGGCTTCCGCCTCTTCGGCGCCCGGCGCAACCGCAACGCCGTCGGCGCCCGCGTCACGGTCAGCGCCGGCCTACTCCGGCAGACGCGCGAGATCCACGCCGGCTCGTCCCACAACTCCTCGAACGACCCGCGCCTGCTCTTCGGGCTCGGCTCCTCCACCCGCGTGGACCGCGTCGAAATCCGCTGGCCCCTCGGCCGCACGCAGGTCCTGACCGATCTGCCGATCGATCGCTACCACATCGTCCACGAGCCGGACAAAGAGGCGCAGTAGCTCCCGGTTTTCCACCAGGATCGGCATGTCGCTGACTCTTCTCGGAGAGGCTGGAGCGTCTCAAGGGCGATGAGCCGCCGCGCAAGGCGCGGTCGGCTCCATCGCCCGCCTAGGGATTGGGTTGGGATAGAACTTCGGGAGGCGGCGCGACCGGCTTGGGCGGCGGCGTCGGCTTGGCCACGGGTTCGGGGGCGTCGACGAGCGACGGAGGCGCCGGCTTGATCGCACCGGACGGGCTCTTGAGTTCCGGGTGTTTCGAGTAGTAGTAGTCGATCACCCACTGCGGCACGTACCCCTGGTCCCTCCCGTCTTTCTCCGGGACGATCCTGGTCTCGAACTTTCCGTCGCCGTCCGCATCCATGATGCTGTACTCGAACGGCGGCTTGCCGTCGGTGTCGAACTGCACCCCGAAGACCCTCCCCTCGATCTCGTAGGTCATGAAGCGGGTCCCGTCCGCCCTGCGATACCCCTTCAGGATCGTCTCCTTGCCGGGAATCAGCGGCGTCCGGTCCGACACCCGGATCATCTCCTTGGCCGCCGTATAAGTGTTCGGGAATCTCCATCCCTGCGGATTGATTCGGATCTCGGCGCGCACGAGGGATCCCGCAAGCAGCACACCCATCGCCGAGGCGCCGACTCTCAGCCTCGAATGTCGCGAACGGCCGTTCACGCCTTCCTCCCGCCTTGGCGCCCGCCGGATCAGCCGCGCGCAGTGCCGTGTCGGCTGCATCCGGCGTCGTTATTCATCATACACGGAGAGGCCCCGGCTGCCCACCGCCCCGGCGCCGTCCTTCAGACCTCCACCAGGATGCTGTCGCCCTCGAGGCGCACCGCATGGCAGGGGACGCTGAGCGCCGTGTTGGTCGTGCATCTGCCGCCCTTCACCTCGTACTGGAAGCCGTGCCAGGGGCAGGTGATGACCCCTCCTTCGAGCTCGCCTTCTCCCAAAGGGCCCCCCCGGTGCGCGCAGGTATTGGCGGTGGCGAACACGGTGCCGTCGACGTTGTACAGGGCGACGGCCTTGCCTCCGATCTCCACGGCCTTCGCCGAGCCGGGAGGCAGCTCCCGGAGCGTGGCCACTTTCACGAATTCGGCCATGTCGGTCCTCCTCGCGTCGTGATCAGAATCACTCCTCCAACCTTCCATCGGGAGGGCTGTTGGCCAGGATCGTCTTGTAGTACGGCAACAGCTTCTCGTTGTAGACCTGGATGAGCCGGTCGAGCAGATCCGCCGGGCTGCGGCTGTAGATGATGTGGGCGCCCGTCTCCTTCTCGACCAGCTTGACGATGGTCTCCATGCGGTCGGCGATCCCCCCGGTCCCCTGCAGGATGCCGATCACCTTCCCCTCGTCGTAGGCGATGGCGAACTCTCCCAGCGTGCCGGAGCGCCCGCCCATGAAAACGACGAGGTCGCAGGAGCGGATGTTCTCGATCTCGCGCCCCATCAGACCGCTGCCGGTGTACACCAGCATGTCGTAGCCCTCGTAGGGCGAGTGGTACTTGATGCAGTGCTCCTCGAAGTTCAGGGCCGGCGAGATGCCGACCACGATCCCTCCGGCCGCCTTCGCCCCCTTCACGGCATAGTGCGGCAGACCCGGGCACGCCCCCGTGACCAGCACGCAGCCGCGCGCAGCGATGACCCGTCCCATCTCGGTCGCCATCCCGACCGCGCCTTCGCTCAGGCGCCCTCCGGCCGACCCCATGACGCCCACCGTGATCTTGAGAAGACGGCGCGCTTGATCCTCCATGATGTTCTCCAGAGATTCCTCCCGCCGGGTCCGAAGACCCGGCGCGGGCGAGTCTAGCACCCTTCCCGGCGACGCGGCGCGCGCGCGGACCCCGGCCGTTTGACCCGACCCCGCCCTGCGCTTATACTGACCGGCCTTTGCAGGAAGGCCCGCGAATTCTCCCAGGACCCGTGAAAGGCATCACCGGGACGCAACCACCTCGCCGTGGCATAGCGCCTCCGAGGGCGCAGGCTCTCGTCCTGTGCGGAGCGCTCCTGCTCGCCGGCTGCGGAGGGACGGAGGGCCCGGCCTCCGTCATCGGGCCCAACCAGGGGCTGTCCCATCCGATGGTCGGTCAGAAGGCGCCCGACTTCGCGGCGCAGGATCCGGCCGGCCCCTGGCTGCCGCTGACAAGCCTGAAAGACAAGCCGGTCGCTCTCCTGTTTTTCCGTCCCGGGGCCGCGTTCGCCACCGACCTGGCGCGGGAGCTCGGCCATTACCGGGACGATCCGTCCTACCGCCCGATCGTGTTCCTGGGAATCGCCCGCGAGTCGACGGACCGCATCCAGGAGTTCATCAAGGTGCACGGCCTCACTCTGCCGATCCTGCGCGACCCCGGCCCGATCGCACGCTCGTACGACATCGGCGACGTCCCGACCGTGGTCCTGATCGACGTGGACGGCGTCATCCGCTTCCGCATGGACGGTTACCCGGGCGGCCAGTTCCGGGCGCGTCTGCAGGCCACGGTGGACGCCCTGCGCAAGCTTCCTACGTTCACGGCCGAGAGGGTTGGCTCTCTGAACCTCGATTACACCACCCACCCCAAGGCGCCGATTTTCAGCGCCAGGGCGATCGACGGGCGCCCATTGGATCTGGCGTCTCTGAAGGGGCGCGTGGTGGTGCTCAACTTCTTCGATCAGGAATGCCCGCACTGCCAGAAGGACCTGCCGCTGCTCGTGCCCGTCCTGAAGGAATTCCGTTCCCGGGGCGTCGTGGCGATCGGCATCTCCTCGCGCGACGCCGACGGTACAATGCGCCAGTACATGCGCGAGCACGGGATCGACTACCCGGTGGTGATCGATCCGACGCGGTCCATCTTCAACCAGTACGATTCGACGCGCACCCCCGACACGCTGTTCATCGACAGGGACGGCTTCATTCGATTCCGCGAGCAGGGCGACCGCTCCGATCGGGCGGAGCTCACCCGGTTGCAGCTGCGGCTGCTCCTGGGTGAGGACGCACGGACGCTGGCCGCGTCTCTGCCGAAGGACCGGTATGCGGGGGACGCCGCCTGCCGCGCCTGTCACGAGCGCGAGTACGACGACTGGCTTACAACACCGCACAGCATCGCCTGGGACAGCCTCGAGAAGGGCGAAAAGTGGCGCGACCCCGAGTGCGTCGGCTGCCACGTCACCGGCAAGGACCGTCCGGGCGGGTTCGCCGACTCTGAGAAGACGCCTCACAGGGTCAACGTGCAGTGCGAGGTCTGCCACGGACCGGGTGGCGGTCACCCGGCGGGCGCCACCGCCGCATCCAACGACCCGGCCGTCATGAAGAAGGTCTGTATCACCTGCCACACCGGCAAGTTCGTCCTCAACTTCGATCCGGATGAGGCCCTGGTCCTGGTGGCGCACCGGGACGACCCCGACATGGACAAACTGTTCAAATACAGCGACGCGCAGCGCCGGCGCCTGGAGGCGATCAACACGCGGCGCCTGGACAAGTTCAAGTCGGGTGTGGCCTACGTCGGCGCCGACTCCTGCCGCGATTGCCACCAGGAAGAGTACGACCAGTGGAGCCGCACCGCGCATGCCGGGGCCTTCGCAATTATCCTAAAGACGAGCCGCGGCCGCGACCCGATCTGCACGCCGTGCCACACGACCGGACAGGGGCACAAGGGCGGTTTCGGCGATGCGGCGGCGCCGCAGGGCAACCCGATGACCAACGTG
>QHXX01000092.1 GCA_003223135.1 Acidobacteriota bacterium
CGGTCGCGCATGGATCGGACCTGTCCGAAATCAGACAGGTGCGGGAAAACGGTCGGCACCGCGAGGGCGCGACCCTCCACGAACGTTAGAAACCCCGGGCCGTTGCCCGGCCCGGGGTCCCTGATGGCGGGAACCGATGTGGGTGGCGGGAACTTCTACGAGGGAATGAGAACTCGGTGCTTCATCAAGATGATGAACGTCACGTAGTGCGTCACCAGAAGGCCTGGCACCCAGAACGCCGGTATATCCAATAGGCCGCCCCCATCGAAAGGGGCGCCTGATGGATCGTCGCCAGCGTGATCGCCATCGCCAGATCCAGCGTCCCAAAAACGTTGAAGATCCATACGAGGGTCCGCCCGGACCTGCCGCCCTCGAGCACGGCCGGAATGGAGATGAAGGCGAGCAGGGCGGTCAGCAGATCGCCCAGCGCGGCGGGATAGGCAAACTGGGGCGGCATGCCGGGATGGACAGCTCCCGGGGCCAGGAACATGAGTCCGAGGTGCCGGAGCGAGTGGAGCAGGAGAATGGGAACCAGGACATTGCGCGGCGCCAGCTCCCCCAGTCGCGGCAGCAGGTAGAGCCGCGCCGCGACGTAAAAGACCAGCGTCGTGCCAATCAGGTTGAAGGTCAGGATCCGATCCAGAATCGGTTGCATGGCACGCCTCGCCTCGACAGGCCCCGGCGCAGCGGTCGTCAGCGAGCTGCGGCCGCCGCCGGGAGGAGATCGCTCTTGGAAGAAAGAAATGCCGCGACGCTCATGGGCACGCGTCCCGTCAGGTCCGCGACCGCCGACGTCGCCGCCCTGAACTTTCCCTGCGCCATCGCGACGTGCATGGACACGAGGACGTCGGCCACGTGGCCGCGAAGCCCGGCCGCCACCAAACCGGCTTTGAGCGCCGCAGGCTCGACCGGGACGTACGACACGGGGCGACCGGCGAGCTCGCTCGCGAGCCTCGCGACGTCACGGACCGTGACGATCGCAGGTCCGGCGATTTCCAGCACCCGGTCGCCGGTGTCGGTGGATGACAATGCCGCCGCGGCGGCACGCGCGCAGTCCTCGCGGGTGACGAACGCCGCCCCCCCTTCCCCGGCCGCGGCGACCAGCCGGCCGCTCGCGATCGCCTCGGGGAGCACCTGCGCGAGGTACTCGGTGTAGAGGTTGTGCCGGAGCGCGGTCCACCCCAGTCCGCTCGCGGCCAGCGCCCGCTCGGTCGCCCAGTGATCGGCGGCCACCATGAACCGCGGATCGGGTTCCGCGAAGGACGTGTAGATCACGTGCCCCGCGCCGACGGCCCTGGCGGCGTCAATGGCGGCGCGGTGCTGCTCGATCCGCCGCCCCGGGGCGTCAATCGCGTCGGTGCTCACGAGCAGAAGCCGATCGGCCCCGGCGAATGCGGCCTGGAGCGACTTCGGATCGTCGAAGTCGGCCCGGCGCACGATAACGCCCCGCTTCGCGAGGTCGGCGAGTCTGTCGGGGTTCCGCGTGGTCGCTACGAGACGATCCGCCCGGGAATCGGCGAGAAGCTCGACGACCCTGCGGCCGAGCCGCCCCGAAGCGCCGGTGACGAGAAGGGTCCGATTCTTTGCCATGGCTCAGTACCTCCTGTTGCCGCCTGCTTCCTATTTCACGCCGCGTGCCAACGCGTCACCGATCGAGGGCCAGACGGACAACAGCCTCACGCATCGGCAGTTACGCGTCGTGGCTCCATGTGCATGCCGGTCGAAATGATCTGTGTGGAATCAGACAGGTGCGGGAATTCGGTCAGCGGAGGAGGATCTGAGGGATCTCTGTCGCTTCTCGGCGAGGAGCAGCCAGGCAAGCAGGGTCGCTGACTTCTGATCCGCTCCCCAGGGAGCTCCGAGCGGCCGCCCCAGCTCCCGAACCGTCGTGGCGAGCTGCGCCTGTGACTTGCGGAGAGCCGCTGCGGCGCGGCCGGCCAGATCCCGCTGGCGCACGCGGACGACTTCGAGACCGCAGCGCCTGCAGGCCTCCGCCAGGGCCTCGCGGAAATGATTTCCGTCGGCCGTGTGAATCAGCGCGTGCGACGACAAGATGGCGGCGAGACTGTCCCCCTTCCGCCCGGAGGAGTCGAGAATTCCCGCGGCCGAGGGCGCGGACCCTCTCCTCCCGATCTCCTCGACCAGCGCGCGGACCGCCTCATAGGCCATGGCTCCGGCGCTGTCGCCGAGCCGGTCCAGGCGCCGCTCGGCTTCCTTGAGAGGAAGCCCCTCGACCTCGTGATAGGGCTGCTTCGATCCGGCCAGACGAGCGTCGGCCATCTCGACGCGACCGCGTGTGAGGACTTCCGGATTGGCGAGGTCCCCGCCGACGACCACCATGGCGGCCCAGCCGGAATGGGGCGCGAACCCCACCACCGGTCCGCCAGGTGTTTTCACGCCCGGCCGGCTGAAGCGGGCAGTACCGGAGCGAGGTTATTGATGCCCCGCGCGCAGGTCCAGTCGCCGATGACCTGGATCTCTTTCGGCCTCGCCGTGTGCACCTCCGTACTCAGCCGCGGGGTCCCGCGGACCCCTCTCCCAGTCTGTGCTTCTGCATTCTCGAATAGAGCTGCGATCGGGTGATGCCGAGGAGGCGGGCGGCGCGCGAGCGGTTGTTCTTCGACTCCTGGAGCGCCTTCGTGATGAGGTCGCGCTCCACCACTTGAAGACTCACGCCGCCGGACGGGAAGTCCTCGGGCGCTCCGTCGTGCGCGCGGGCCGGGCCCGGTTGGCCAAGGCCGATCGGCAGGTGCTCGACGGTGATGAGCCCTCCGTCGCACAGGATGGTGGCCCGCTCGAGGGCGTTGCGAAGCTCGCGCGCGTTGCCGGGCCAGGGATAGGAGAGCAGGGCGTCGCGGGCGTCGCGCGAGATGCCCGCGGCCGGCCGACCGACCATCTGTCCGATCTCCTCCAGGAAGGCCTCGGCCATCGGCAGGATGTCCTCCCGCCGCTCGCGCAGAGGAGGCAGGCGGATCTCGAAGACGCGCAGCCGGTAGTACAGGTCTTCGCGGAACTCGCCGCGCGCGAGGGCCGTCTCGAGATCGCGATTGGTGGCCGCCACGATGCGCACGTCGGCCTTCATCGGCCTGGTCGCTCCCAGGCGCTGGAACTCGCGCTCCTGCAGGACGCGCAGCAGCTTGGCCTGGACGGCGGGCGTCATCTCCCCCACTTCGTCGAGGAACAGGACGCCCCCGGCGGCCTGCTCGATCCGGCCGGGCCGGGACGCCACGGCCCCGGTGAACGCCCCCTTCTCGTGCCCGAACAACTCCGATTCCAGGAGGTTCTCAGGCAGGGCGGCGCAGTTGAGCGCCACGAAGGGGCCGCGCGCGCGTGGCGAGCCGCGATGGACGAAGCGGGCGACGACTTCCTTGCCGGTGCCGGACTCCCCTGTGAGCAGGACGGTGGTCTCGGTCGGCGCCACCTTGGTCGCCTGGGTGAGGACCGCCTTCCACTTCTTCGAGTCCCCGACCACGCGGCGATAGCCGCGGGTCGTCTCGAGCTCGTCCCTGAGCGCCTGGACGCGCTCCTCGAGGTGGGCCGCCCGCTCGCGCGCCTCGGTGGCCTTGCGCTCCTCCTCGGCCAGTCGCTGATGGGACATCGCCAGGCTGACATGGTCGGCCGCCCGGCGCGCCACCGCCACGTCCTCCTCCGAGTACTGGCGCGGGGTGCCGGAGACGAAGATCAACGAGCCGAGCCCGCCGCCGTCGAGGCGGAGGGGGATCTTGAGGACGGAACGGATGCTCAGCGCGCGGCACCAGGTGTTGCGCCCGCAGTCGTCCTCCGGCTCATCCTCGATGTCCGGGATGAGAACGTACTCCGGCTGCGGGTCGCTCGCGCATTTCTCCGCCACCTTGATCCGGGTCGGGAGATCCGGGAGCGGCTCCCCCGACATGGCGTCCACAGTGACCTCGCGGCGGTCGGCGCTCAACGAGGTGAGCACCAGGCGGTCGTGGGGCAGGACCGGCTTCACGACTTCCGAGACGCGGTTGAAGATGTCACGCACGTCGAGGCTACCGGCCATCGTCACGAGGAGCGAGTCGATCGCGTCGAAACGGCGCCGGCGCGCGGCGTCCAGGTTGAACAGCCGGTCGTGCTCGAGGGCGAGACCCAGTAAAAGGGCGATCGGGCGGACCACGGTCTCGTGCTCGGCGGTGAACGTGTCGGGGCGCCTCGACCAGAACGAGACCGCGCCGGCAAGACGATCGCCGCGCACCAGAGGGGCGCGCAGACCCGAGCCGAGTCCCCGCTCCCGCAGCATGCGGTCGAAGGCGTAGCGCGCATCGAGCTCCTGCCCGATGTTCTGGATGCGGGTGACGTTCCCGGGCCGCACCCGTATCGCGGGAGACTGGTCCTCGACGCGGAAGGAAGCCGGCAGGTCCTCGGTGTCCCCGGCGATCGCGTACACCGTGAACACGTCCGGCGTCTCGAGGCGGCCGACGGCCATGATGTCGAACGGCAGAACGGCGGACGCGGCGTCCGCCACGCCCGCGAACACCTGTCGGAGGTCGAGCGTGCCGGAGACCGCCTGCGCGATGCGGGCGAGCGCGGCTGCGAGGGGTTCAGGTGCCATCAGCGTCGAACCGGAGCCGCGCGGGCCCGGCGCCGGCGCAGCCCCTGGGATCCTGGTTGTCACGTTCGCCGCATGATACCACGTCATGACACGACCCGAATCGCCCCCTGGTCGAACGCCGGCGAGCGCAGAGCGCGGCCACGTATCCAGACGGATCCGAGGCCGATGCCCGGAGCGATCAGATGCAGGGCAGAAAACACGGCTCTCTATGGACGGAAGTGAGAGCGTTTCCGTGACATGTTTTTTCGGATCATCGACGGCGACCGGGAGGTCCGACTCCGCGCGAGCCCGCGCCCGCAGTCCCCGATGCACGCCGCCGGGTTGACTTGTGGAGCCGTCGCTGGACGATAATCCAGGCCGTCCATCAAAGCCCGCGGTCTCACCAGGTGACACGGGACCATCGAGCGCGCGGGGGGGCGCCGGGAGGAGGGGAAGGAATGCCGACAGGGGGATACGACGCCATCATCATCGGCGGAGGGCACAACGGGCTGGTCAGCGGCGCGTACTTCGCGCGCGCCGGCGCGCGCACGGTGGTTCTCGAGGCGCGCCACAAGACCGGCGGAGCCGCCGACACCAGCGCCCCCTTCCCCGACCACCCCGAGATCAAGGTGACGACGTATTCCTACGTCATGTCCTTGATGCCGCCCACCATCATCCGCGAGCTCCGGTTGAAGGACTTCGGCTACAAGGTGACGCCGTTCGGCCCGTACTACCAGGCCTATCCCGACGGCCGTTCGATCAAGGTCTTCGCCAGCGACGCGCCGCGCAGCCACGCTTCGATCGCCCAGTTCTCGGAGAAGGACGCCGAGACGATGCCGAAGTGGGAGGCGTGGCTGAAGGGCGTCGCCGACGTCCTGGGGCCGCTTCTGCTCCAGGTACCGCCCAAGCTCGGATCGATGTCCCCGGGCGATCTGCTGGCCCAGGCGCAGGCCGGCTGGAGGGTGCGAAAGCTCGGGATTCGCGGTGTGGCGGACGTGACCCGTCTGTTCAGCATGAGCGTCACGGACCTCGTGAGCGACTGGTTCGAGTCGGACGCGATCAAGGGCATGCTCGCGATCAACGGCGTCATCGGCACCTGGGCCGGGCCCGACGAGCCGGGGACCGCCTACGTCATGCTGCACCACTCGATCGGCGACGTCGGCGACGGCCACCTCGGCTCGTGGGGGTTCCAGGAAGGCGGCATGGGCGCGGTGTCGGATTCGATCCGCCGCTCGGCCGAGCACCACGGATGCGAGGTGCGGACCAACGCCCGCGTCGGCGCGATCCTGGTGCGAGAGGGCCGGGTCACGGGCGTGGCGCTCGAGAGCGGCGAGGAGATCCACGCTCCGGTCGTGGTGACGGCGATCCATCCGAAAATCGCCTTTCTGCAGCTGATCGATCGCAAGGATCTTCCCGCCGATTTCGTCACCGACATCGAGCGCTGGAAGACCCGCTCGGGCGTCGTGAAGATCAACGTGGCGCTCTCCGAGCTGCCGAGCTTCAAGGCGGATCCGGGCACGCAGCTCCAGGAGCACCACACCGGGTCCGTCGAGCTATGCTTCTCGCCGCGTTACGCCGAGCGCGCCTTCCAGGACGCCCACATCGAGCGCAAAGCCGCGACGGCTCCCTTCGTCGACGGAACGATCCCGACCTCGCTCGACCCGACGCTGACGCCGAAGGGCCTCCACGTCTTCTCGATGTTCACGCAGTGGGTGCCGGACGAATGGAGCAAGGAGCCGCACCGCCAGGAGCTCGAGGCCTACGCCGATCGGATCATCGACCTTTACACGGAGCTGGCTCCCAATTTCAAGCGCTCGGTGATCGATCGGCAGGTGATCGGCCCCTACGACATGGAGCGGGAGCTGGGTCTCATCGGCGGCAACATCTTCCACGGCGAGCTGTCGGTCGACCAGCTCTTCCACATGCGGCCCGCCCCGGGCTACGCCGACTACCGCACGCCGATCTGGGGGCTGTACCACGGCTCCTGCGCCACGCACGCCGGCGGCGGCGTGAACGGCATCCCCGGCTGGCAGGCCTTCCGCCAGGCGCGTAATGACGGAGCGGTCGGCCGCAGGTAGCCGGCAGACGCGCCGAGTTCTCTCGTCAGACCTTCCGCGCCGACCGCCGCCAGAAGAAGCCGTCCATCAACGACGCCTGCCTCGACCTCATGGTGTCCTGCGTCGGGATGTGGATGTAGGACTGGGCGGCTCTCAGTCCCTCGCTGCCCGCATGAGCCGACAGGTCC
>QHXX01000093.1 GCA_003223135.1 Acidobacteriota bacterium
CTGCCGCAGGCAGCTCCAGGAGATCCAGCAGCACCTGGCGGAGTTCCAGAGACAAAAGGCCGAGCTGTTCATCATCAGCAGCGACCCGCGGGACGCGCTCAAGGCGATGCGCTCCGACCTGGGCCTGGAGCTGACGATCGTGCCGGATTTTCATGACCAGTTCGCGACGACGTTCTCCCGCCCCGAGTCCTCCTCGGGCACCAAGCCGATGGTCGTGATCATCGATCGCCACGGCCTGGTGCGCTTCAAGTCGATCGCCAAGAACGACGCGGCCCGTCCCACAAGCGCGCAGCTCCTCGCCGTCCTCAAGGAGTTGAACGTCCCGCCCCGGCGGTAGGTGAAGGCACCGCGGCCAGGATCGCGACTCAGCGATCGATTCTCGACTCGATTCGCCGGTCCGGCACGAGCCAGAGGAGCGCGACGAAGACGTAGAGCCCGATGGCGATCCAGGGCTTGACGTAAGCGAGCGGGATGGCCGCCACATACAACACGATTGAAATCTTCCCCTTGAGGTCGCCGCCCACCGCTTCCCGCAATTTCGAGTTCGGGCCCTGGTGGGCCACGATGGTTGTCTGCAGAATGGTGTACGCGATAGCGGCCATCAGCAGCACCACGCCGTAGAGCGCGGTCGGGAGGGGAGCCACGTGGTTCTCTCCTATCCAGCCTGTCCCGAACGGCACCAGCGACAGCCAGAACAGCAGATGCAGGTTGGCCCAGAGGATGGCGCCGTTGATACGCTCGGTCGCGTGCAGCATGTGGTGATGGTTGTTCCAGTAAATTCCCAGAAAGATGAAGCTTAGGACGTACGCGAGGAACACCGGGATCAACGGCCGCAGCGCCTGCCAGTCCGCTCCGTGAGGGACTTTCAGCTCGAGCACCATGATGGTGATGAGGATCGCGATCACGCCGTCACTGAAGGCTTCGAGTCGGGTCCTGGTCATGACGTCGTTCCTCCCCGAAGCCATATACGACGCAGCCCGCGGGCGGGTCAATAGGCGGACCGACCGATGCCGTGGTTCGACGTAAGATGCGTGGCGAGGAGTCACGCAGTCAACCGGAGACCAGGACCATGAAGAGAGCCTTTCGGATCGTGCCGGCAGTCATCACGCTCGCCGTCGCCCCATGCGTGCTCGGGACGCTTCTGTTCGGGCAGGCCGTGCCCACCTTCGTCGGCGTGCGGACGTTCATGGGCGCGCCGTACGTGCCGAGGCTCGACGCCCTCGAGGCCGACTTCGCCGTGCTGGGGGTGCCGTTCGACGAGGGGACCTGGGGGCAGCCCGGCGCGCGGTACGGGCCGCGCGATCTGCGCGAGAACTCCCAGGAATACCATCATGACCTGACGGAAGGCTTCTATTACATCGACGGCGACCGCACGGTTCTGAAAGCGCGGCCCAGGGCAATCTCGATCATTCCTCGTGGGTCAACCGGACGGCGGCGCTGCCGCAAGTCAGGAAGGTCGTGCAGATCGGCATGCGCGGGCTGGCCAACGATCCGGAGTCGATCGGGAACGCGCGCAAAATCCACAGCACCATCATCACCTCGGAGCAGATCCACCGCCGCGGCGCGGCCTGGGCCCTCACCCAGGTGCCGGCGAGCGAGAACATCTACGTCTCGCTCGACATTGACGTCTTGGATCCGAGCGTGGCGCCGGGGACGGGGACCATCGAGCCGGACGGTCTGAGCTTCGCCGAGCTCGACGAGCTCCTGAGGGGCGTCGCCGCCAAGGGAAGGCTGGTCGGCCTGGATGTCGTGGAGGTCACACCCTACAGAGACCCGAGCGGCCGCACCGCCCAGACCGCCGTGCGGCTGATCGTCGATCTTCTGGCCGCCGCGTTCCCATAGGCGACGAGTCGAACACCGTATATCGCGCAACGTCCCCGATAAATAGCCGCGCCTGATGCTGCTCAGTTCCCCGACGCGAGGGCCGTGGCGCGCGGCATTGCGGCGACGTTGCGCGCGCGCCGCCACGAATTCGCGCGACATCTTCGTTACCCGTGCCTGTGGCGCTTGAAACTCCTCCTCCCGCGCCAATATTTTCCCTCACACCCCGACATCGATCGATGACAACGCATCACCTGGCAGCCCGCTGTCTCCATCGCAGCTGGCCGGGGTGCAGGGAGGAGGACACCACATGCAACGCCGCCATCTGCTGTCGGTCGTCGCGGCCATTCTGGTGGTGACCGCGGCCTTCACGCAGTCCGGGCCCGCCGAGGCCCCGACGGGCTTCGACGATCAGACCAACGGGTTCGTCGACCAGACGCAGTTCGACCTCGACAAGGAGACCTTCGAGGAGCGCGAAACGATCGCCGATGGTCTCGGACCTGTCTACAACGCGCAGTCCTGCGCGGAGTGCCACCAGAATCCCGTGACCGGAGCGATCAGTCAGGTCACGGAGCTTCGGGCCGGCCACTTCGACGGTCTACTTTTCATCAACCACCCGGGTGGCTCGCTCGTCAATGACCGCGCCATCGACCCCTCGATCCAGGAGCGGGTGCTCGGGGGGAACGAGGTACGGACGTTCCGCACGTCGCTGAACACGCTGGGAGACGGCTTCGTCGAGTGCATCGACAGCAACACGCTGGTCGCGATCTCGAACCGCCAGCCGCTCGGGATGCGCGGGCAGTTCATCCAGGTGCCGGTCCTCGAGGCCGGCAACCGGGTGCGCGGAGGGCGCTTCGGCTGGAAGAACCAGCACGCCAGCCTGCTGTCCTTCGCCGCCGACGCCTACCTCAACGAGATGGGCATCACGAGCCCGCTGCAGCCGAACGAGAACACGTCGAACGGCAACCCGGTCGACACCTTCGACAACGTGCGCGATCCCGATAACGATGGGGAGGACGTGGAGGCCTTCGCCCGGTTCATGCGGGCCACAAAGGCTCCGCCCCGGGACGAAGTCCTCGCCGCCACGCCGAGCGCCCGGCGCGGCGACCAGCTGTTCACCTTGATCGGCTGCGACGCCTGCCACGTGAGGACCATCACGACCGCGCCTCCGGGAACCGTGATCAACCAGGGCGCCTTCACCGTGCCGCCCGCCCTCGGCAGCAAGACGATCCACCCGTTCGGCGATTTCCTGCTGCACAACGTCGGCACCGGTGACGGGATCGTCCAGAACGGCGGGCCGTCCACCCGCAACAAGGTCCGGACGGCTCCGCTGTGGGGCATGCGTACCCGGATTCGGCTGATGCACGATGGCCTGAGCCTCAGCCGCAACGAGGCGATCCTGAGGCACGCGGGCGAGGCCGCGCCCGTCATCTTCAACTACCGGGTTCTCAGCGTGGCGGACAAGAACGCGCTCATCACGTTCCTCAATTCACTCTGAGGGGCGTGCGTTAGCGCGCGAACCGTCCCACAAAAAAAGGCAACCCCGCCCGGGGTCTCTCGGCATCCCGGGCGGGGTTGAATTTCGGGACGAGCTCTAGTTGCCGGAGTCCGGCTTCTCCTTCTTCGGCTCGTCAGGCTTCGAGTCGTCGGGCTTCGCAGCGTCCGCTTTCGGTTTCTTCCCCCTGGGCCCGGCGTCCCTGGCGCCCTTTGGCTTTTCACCCGGGATTTGCCCCTTCGACGGGTCCGGCCTGCCGGGATGCGTCGAGGTGCCCTGCTTCTCGCCCGAGGGCGGGTTGCCCGGCGGCGGGTTGCCCGGCCGCGCTTCGGCGGGCGGGGCGGTGGCATCGGAGGGCTGGGACGTCGTGGTCGGAGGCTGGCCCGGCGGCGCCGGGGGCGGCGGTGAATTTCCCTGAGGAGAACGGCGCGGCGGCGGTTGCTGTCCCGTCAACGCTTCGAGGAGCTTGCGACCGCGGCCCTCGTGCTGCTTGCGGCCGCGATCCTTATCCCTGTCGTCGCGGCCGCCGTTCGAAGGCGGCTCGTTGGCCGGGGCGTTCGCCTGCTCGGGGTTCTGAGGCGGCGCCGCCGGTGGCGGGGCGATCTGCTGCCGGGCATCGTCCGCCGCCTGTTGTAGATCGCGCACGCGGTCCCGCTGGTCGTGGCCCGGTGGATCGGTTCGTCCCTGCGATTTGCGGCCGCGCGGGGGATCGTGCCGGAAGACGACGAAGTCCTGTCCCTTCACCTTGCCACCGCGTGCCACGCCGGACAGGTCATCCTGCGTGACGCGGTACCGGGGAATCGGGTGGCCCACGATCCTGCCGATCGATTCGACCTTCACGCCCTGGTTATAGACGCGGTTGTCGATGTAGGTATAGTTCGTGACGTTCTTGGTGACCTGGATGAGGTTGACGTTGCGCGACGTGGGCACGATGTAGCTGCGCAGGCCCGGATCGACCAGGTTGCGCGCACCGACGAAGCACCACCACGACGGCTCGATCGAAACGTTGATGCCGGCCCAGTCGATGCCGATACCGGCCTGGACGCGCACCTGCCAGGGGAGTGGTGCCCAACCGACGTAACCGCCTCCTTCATGCCAGGCGACCCATGCGGGGCCCCACTCGGTGCCGGGCACCCAGACCCAGCCGTACGATGGATCCTGGTGCCAGCGGCCATAGTGATAGACCGCCCAGCCCCACTGTTCATCCGAGGCCCAGGTCCATCCGTAATCGGTGAACACCCAGTGACCGAGCCTGTACGGGCGCCAGTCGGCCTGCACGTTATAAGGTGACCAGACCCAGCCGGGGCCCGAGACATAGACCCACCGGCCATAGGGTGCCAGATCGTCGTAGAAGGGCTGGTCCGAGCCCCCCGCGGGGGCGACCTCGGGTACCGGTGCCTGCGGCTGGCTGGAATTCGTCGGGTACTGGTAGGTGACGCAGCCAATCGCCGCCGCGCAAACAATCAAAACGATCCCGATTCCCCCTGACCTCATGTTCATCGATGCTCTCCTCGAGTCCGGGCTCCCCACGTCGCGGGCGTCTCGTCGTGAGACGCGCCGGCCTCGGGGCAATATAGGTGTCGCGAGTGGCTTCGTCACGCGCCGTCGCCGACAGATTTCTGACACGTGCGTCGAGTCTTCCGCGGACCGGTGGACAGTGGCTCCCGGGATTGCGTATCATCCCCATCACCCATGGGCCTCCTCAGGAGCGCTTTTCTCGCGGGCTCGCAGAGCCGCTGGCTGCGCGAGCGGGCGGTGAAATTCGGATTCGTACACCGCGCCGTGGCGCGCTTCATGCCGGGAGAGGACCTGGAGGCGGCCCTCGCCGCCGCCCGTTCGCTCCGTGCGACCGGCATCGGGTCCGTCCTCACCTACCTCGGCGAAAACGTGCAGAGGCCCGAAGAGGCGGAGCAGGTGGCGCGGCACTATCTCGATGTCCTGACGCGCGCGAAACAGGCCGCGCTCGACGCCGAGGTCTCGGTCAAGCTCACGCAGCTCGGGCTCGATCTCGGCCGCGCCGTCTGCGAGGCCGGCCTGATGTCCCTCATCGAGCGCGCGGCGGCCGACAAGACCTGGATCTGGATCGACATGGAGTCGAGCGCCTATACCGACACGACACTCGACATCTATCGCCGCGCCCGGACCCGCTTTCCGAACGTGGGCGTCTGCGTGCAGGCGTACCTGCGCAGGACCGAGCGGGATCTCGAGACCCTCATCCCTCTGGGCGGAGGCCTGCGCCTGGTCAAGGGCGCCTACCTCGAGTCACCCGACAAGGCGTTCCCCAAAAAGCAGGAGGTCGACGCCAACTACTTCAACCTCGCCCGCCGCCTCCTCGGTCCCGAGGCGCGCCGGGCGGGCGTGCGGGCGATCTTCGGCACGCACGATGCCGCGCTCATCCGGCGCATCGAAGAGGCGGCGCGGCTCCTGGGGCTGAAGCCGCAGGAAGTGGAGTTCCAGATGCTCTACGGGATAAGACGCGAGGAGCAGGCGCACCTCGCGGCGCAGGGTTACCGGTTCCGCGTCCTGATCAGCTACGGTGACGCCTGGTTCCCCTGGTACATGCGGCGCCTGGCCGAACGTCCCGCCAACGTGTTGTTCGTCCTGAAAAACGTGTTCTCGGCCTGAGGGCGGAGCGACCGCTCACGGCCGCACGATGCCCACCTGTTAAAGATCGCATACCTCGCCGGCGTCTTTGAGCGTATAAATAAGGAAACGCAAATTGCCGTCCGGGGCATGCCCGAGCGACACCTGAAGGGAGAACCACCATGAAGAGACTGGTTCTGGCGTGTCTCGTCGTCACCGGTCTGCACGTGGCCATGTGCCGGGCCGACGAAGCACGCATTCCCGTCTACCAGCCCACCATCATCACGCAGCCTGGCCATTACATTCTCACCCGGGATATTGCGGGCGGGTCCGGCAACGTCATCACGATCCAGGCCAACGACGTCACGCTGGATCTGAACGGCCGAACCATCCGCGATGCCAATCCGGTCGCCTTGATCATGATCGCCGACGGCTTCAGCCGCATCACCATCCGGAACGGCCGTCTCTCGGGCGGGGACACGGGGATAGGCTACGGGTCGGTCGCGGCCGGTCTCCGTCTGACCGTCGAGAAGGTCGAATTCTCGGGGTCTTCGAGCGCGATCGCGATCGCCGGAGCCACCGTGGTCTCGATCCTCTCGTGCCGGATCGCCGGCGCCGGACCGGGAGACGCTGTCATGGTCAGGGGACTCGGGGACTCCTCCTACACAGGCCAGTTCCTCGACAACGTGATCGAGGAGAGCGGCGCCTCCGCGCTGGCTCTGCACGGGCTGCGCGCGGGGCTGATCCGCGGCAACGTGATCGCCCGCTTCGGAAAGACCACGTCCTTCGCACATGGCATAGAAATCGGATCCCCTGTCGCTTCGGACCAGGGAGGAAACGTGATCGAGCACAACACGATCCGCGGCAGCGATGACGACATCGGGATCGTCATTGACGGAACGCCCAGCAACCTGGTCGACGAGAACAGCGTCTCGGGACTCGGAGCCAGCGGGATCCTGATCTCATCGAACGGGAACCGGGTCGTCGGGAACGTCACCAGCGGCGACCAGTGCGGCATCTGCTCGAGCGGCACCGTCAGCCGCAACATCCTCGAGCGCAACCACGTGGAGAACAACGCGTTCGACGGTATCCGCGTGGAGGGAGATTTCAACCTCTTCGATGCCAACGTCAGCGAGGGGAATGGACAGTTCGGGATCGACACGTCCGGCACGGGCAGCGCCTACCGCAACAACATGCTGCGGGACAACACCGTGGGAGCCGTCGCCGGCGCGATGACCGACGCCGGCGGGAACATTCTTTAGACCGGCTTCGGGAAAGCCGCGGGCTCTTGGCCGCACGCGACTTGCCCCGCTGAGCCCCGACCCGCTATTCTTCGGTCCGGGAACCGTCGATGGGGCCACTGAGCGGGAAGAGGGCGCTGGCGTGCGGCGGGACGCAGGGGATAGGCAAGGCCTGCGCGTTCGAGCTCGCGCGTCTTGGCGCGCAGGTCACGCTTCTGGCGCGTCACGAAGAAACGCTGCGGAGGGTGCGGGATGAGCTCACGGCCGCGGCGGGCCCGGGCGCCGGGGGCGGGCGGGCCGGGCACGACTACTTGCGCGCCGACTTTGGCGAGCCGGAATCGGTGCGGGCCGTCGTCGCGCGCCATGTCGAGACGACGGGTCCCGTCGACATCCTCCTCAACAATACCGGCGGGCCGCCGGCAGGGGCTGTCGTCGAGGCCTCACCGGACGCCTTTCTCTCGGCCTTCTCGGCTCACCTGATCTGCAACCAGGTCCTGGCGCAGACGCTCATCCCGGGAATGAAACAGGTGGGCTACGGCCGGATCATCAATATCGTCTCGACCTCCGTGAGACAGCCGATAAGGGGCCTGGGGGTCTCGAACACGATTCGCGGAGCGGTCGCCTCGTGGGCCAAGACCCTCGCGGGCGAGCTGGCTCCCTTCGGAATCACCGTGAACAATGTCCTTCCCGGCGCCACCGCGACCGAGCGGCTGCGGTCCTTGATCCGCTCGAAGGCGCGCGCCGCCGGGATCGGCGAGGACGAGGTCGAGCGGCAGATGAAGGGGGACATCCCGATGGGGCGCTTCGCCGGTCCGGAAGAGATCGCCGCCGCGGCGGGGTTCCTGGCCACGCCGGCCGCGGGCTACATCACCGGGGTCAGCCTGCCGGTCGACGGCGGCCGGATCGCGTGCCTGTAGCCGTGAACGCGCTCAAGAATTACATCGACGGCGAGCTGGTCGAGCCGATTTCCGGCAAGTATCTCGACGACATCGAGCCGGCCACCGGGGCGGTCCTGGCTTCGTCACCGGACGGGGACGAGCACGACGTCGAGCGGGCGGTCGCGGCGGCGAAGAGGGCGTTCCCCGCCTGGTCGCAGACGCCGGCGGAGGAGCGCGCGCGCCTGCTCCTGGCGATCGCCGATCGGATCGAGGCGCGTCACGAGGACCTGGCCCGGGCCGAGAGCATCGACACCGGCAAGCCTATAGCACTGGCGCGCTCGCTCGATATCCCGCGCGCGGCGAGCAATTTCCGATTCTTTGCGACGGCGAACCTGCACTTCCATTCGGAATCGCACGCCACCGACCGCAAGGCGATCAACTACACCCTGCGCCGGCCGCGCGGAGTCGCGGGGCTGATCTCTCCGTGGAATCTGCCGCTCTACCTCGTAACGTGGAAGATCGCACCCGCCCTCGCGACCGGGAACACCGCCGTGGCGAAGCCCTCCGAGCTGACGCCGGTCACGGCGTTCATGCTGGCGGAGATCTGCCGCGAGGCCGGCCTGCCTTCTGGCGTGCTCAACATCGTCCACGGACGCGGCGCGACCGTCGGGGCGGCGATCGCCCGGCACCCGGAGATCCCGACCCTCTCCTTCACGGGGAGCACGGCGACCGGGGCGGACATCGCGAAGAACGCCGCTCCGCTGTTCAAGAAGGTGGCGCTGGAGATGGGAGGGAAGAACCCGAACGTCGTTTTCGCCGATTGTGACCTCGACGAGGCGGTGGCCGCGAGCCTCAAGGCGTCGTTCACCAACCAGGGGGAGATCTGCCTGAGCGGGTCGCGCATCTTCGTCGAGCAGGAGATCTACACGGCGTTCGTCGAGGAGTTCACCGGGCGGGCGGCCCGCCTCAAGGTGGGCGACCCGCTCGAGCCCTCGACCGAGCAGGGTGCCCTGATCTCGAGCGCGCACCGCGCCAAGGTCCTCGGGTACATCGAGGCGGCGCGGCAGGAGGGGGGGCGGATCAGGTGCGGCGGCGGGCCACCCTCGAAGGCGGTGAGCGAGCGCTGCCGGAACGGGTTCTTCGTCGAGCCGACCGTGATCACGGATCTGGGGGTCGAATCACGCGTCAACCGCGAAGAGATCTTCGGGCCGGTGGTCACGATCACACCGTTCAAGGACGAGGACCAGGTGGTCGCCTGGGCGAACGGCACCGATTACGGGCTGGCCGCCATGGTCTGGACGGAGAGCCTGCCGCGCGCCCATCGCCTGGCGGAGCGCATCGCCTCGGGGACGATCTGGATCAACTGCTGGCTGCTGCGCGATCTCAGGGTCCCGTTCGGGGGCATGAAGAGAAGCGGTCTCGGGCGCGAAGGGGGCGAGGAGGCGCTGCGCTTCTTCACCGAGCCGAAGAACGTGTGCATCCAGTTTCCGCACGACGCGACGGGGGGCTGACCTTCATGAAGGGAGCGAAGAACGGGGAGGTCATGAGTCCGAGGGCCCCCGAGCCGGTCGGTCCCTACCCGCACGCGCGGCGCGCCGGCAATCTCGTGTTCCTTTCCGGGATCGGCCCGCGCACCCGCGGCTCGAAGGAGATCCCGGGCACGACACGCGACGCGAGCGGCAAGGTCGTGGCCCACGACATCGCGGCCCAGTGCCGTTCCGTCTTCGAGAACGTCCGCACGGTGCTGGAGGATGCGGGGTCCTCCTGGGATCGGATCGTCGACGTGACCGTCTTTTTGACCGACATGGACGACTTCGCGGCCTACAACCGGATCTACGCCGAGCATTTCGCGGACAACCGGCCGGCCCGCACCACCGTCGAGGTCGGCCGCCTGCCGACGGACATCGCGATCGAATTGAAGGTGATCGCGACGATCAAACCCGGCTCCTGATCGCCCAGAGGTCGGGGAACACCGGCTTGAACAGCGAGCCCTTCAAGTACTCGGCGCCAGGGGAGCCGCCGGTGCCGGGCTGGTTGCCGATCGTCCGCTCGACCATCTTGACGTGGCGATAGCGCCACTCCTGCAGCCCCTCGTCGAAGTCGGTCATCAGCTCCAGGAGGATCGAGACGTCCGGCTGGGTCCGGTACAACAGCAGGAGCGCGTCCTGGATCGTCGTATCGGCCTCGTTCGGCAGGATCGGGTCGCGCGCCCGCAGCGCCGCGGGGATCGCCACGCCGCGTGTCTCGAGGAAATCGTAGAAGTGATCGACGAGCGAGCGCTCGGCGAGCCGCTTCTTAAGCCGCGCGTGCAGCGGGCTCCCGGGCGGCTGGTACTTCAGCATCTCGGGGCGCTTGGTGCCGAGCAGGAACTCCAGCTCGCGGAACTGCTCCGACTGGAATCCGGAGGCGGTTTCGAGCCGGCTGCGGAAGGCGAGGAACGACATCGGCGTCATCGTCTCGAGGATGTCGATCTGCGCCACCAGGGTCTTGAGGACCATCCGCACCCGCTTGAAGGTGGCGATGGCGCCGAACAGATCTCCGGCCGAAAAGTCCCGGGCGATCTTCCCGAACTCGTGCAGGAGCAGCTTGAACCAGAGCTCGTAGACCTGGTGGATGACGATGAACAGCGTCTCGTCGTGCTCGGGCGGGCTGGACTGCGGCTGCTGGAGATCGAGGAGCCTGTCGAGCTTCAGGTAGCGGGCGTAGGTCAGTTCCATCGGATCACCCCCTGGAAATCCAGAACACGAGCAGGAGGGCCAGGATCACGGCCAGGGCTCCCGCGGACAGGAGAGCGCGCGCCTGCCGACGGGCGCGCCGGCGCGCCTCGGCGTACGGAATGAGTGTGAAGGAGACCATCATGTAGAGGGGCACGAACCGGGTCGGGAAAAGACGGTGCAGCCACTTCTCCAGCGCCTTCTTCGTTCTGAACAGGCGCGAGCCGGTGTGGTGCTTCATCTCCTCGAAGTTGGCGATCGACAGATCGGCCAGAGCGTCGGTGTTCTCCTTGCGCAGACCCTCGAACAGAGCGAAGACCGTCTCCCAGTCGGGCGCGTGCCGCCTGATGCAGTCGTCGAGGACCAGGCAATCCTCGAAGGCGGCATTGGCGCCCTGTCCGTGAAACGGGACGACGGCGTGGCACGCGTCGCCGAGAAGGCCGATCCTGCCGCGGTGGCGCCATGGGCTGCACCTGATGGTCACCATCGATCCGGTCGGGTTCGTGACGTATTGCGCGGCGAGATCCGGCATGAGGCGGGTGGCGTCCGGGAAGACGCGTTCGAAGAAGCGCTCGACCTTCGCCTCGGTCGCGAGCGCCGCGAAGCTGTGATCCCCCTCGAACGGCAAAAACAGGGTGCAGGTGAAGGAGCCGTCGCGGTTGGGGAGGGCGATCATCATGAAGCCGCCCCGCGGCCAGATGTGGAGGGCGTTCGCTTCCAGGGCAAAACCTCCGCCGGGAGCGGGGGGGATCGTCAGCTCCTTGTAGCCGTGCGACAGGAACGACTGTTGATAATCGAACCGCTCCCGCTTGAACAGCTGACGGCGCACCACCGAGAAGGCGCCGTCGGCGCCGATGACGACATCGCCCGTGAGTCCGCGGCTGTCGCCGGTCCGGGTGTCGAGGACCGTCACCTCGCCCGAGTCGAGGTCCACCCCCTGGCATTTGTGGTCGAACGTGAAGCGGACGGCGGGCAGCCGCTCGGCGGCGTTCAGCAGGATCACGTTCAGATCGCCCCGCGAGACCGAGTTGTTGACCTGCTCCGCCGTGGTGCCGTACGGCTGGAACGCGGTTCGCCCGTCCTGCGCGTGGATCATCCGGCCGCGCATCGGGACCGCCATGGCCAGGACGTCCGGGGCGAGACCGACCCGCTCGAGGGCGTGGAGGCCGCGGGCGGACAGAGCCAGGTTGATCGAGCGACCGCCCACAGGCGGGCCCGCCCGCGGGTCGGGCCGCAGCTCGAATCCGCGCACGGTGTAGCCGGCCCTTCCCAGGAGGATGGCCATGAGCGACCCGCCCAGGCCGGCGCCGACGAGAACGACCGTTCCCTGCCCCCGGCCCGCGCCCGCGTCTCCGGTCGAACTCACCCTGCGTCCTTCGCAAGGATCTGCGCGAAGCGCCAGACCTCGTGAAACCGAT
>QHXX01000107.1 GCA_003223135.1 Acidobacteriota bacterium
AAGGAACCTGTCGGCAGGCTCTCGGATGCCGCGAGCACGCCCCCGCCGGTGCCGACGAGAATGCTCACGTCATTGGAGAGGGCGTTCGCGACCGCGACATCCAACATCCCGTCACCGTTGAAATCCCCCAGCCCGAGGGACACGGGAGAGTCCCCGACTGCGAACCGGGACTCGGCACCGAACGTCCCGTCGCCGTTTCCGGGAAGAATGGAAATGTCGTCCGACCCGGAGTTGGCGACGATCAGATCGGCCGCGCCATCGGCGTTGAGGTCTCCCACCGCCGCGACCGAGGGCAACTCTCCCACGGAAAAGCTCACGGGCGAGGAAAGGGTTCCTCCCCCAAGCCCGAGCACCACGGTCACGCTGTTGGAGGGAGGGTCGGTGATCGCGAGATCATCCCTGCCGTCGCGATTGAAGTCCCCCGTGGCCACGGCGCCCGGTCTCACGGCCAGGCGGATCGGAGCCGCGAATGAGCCGTCACCGTTCCCCGTCAAGAGCGCGACCTCTCCGCCGGTGACGATGTCCTTCCTGCCGTCACCGTTGAAGTCCCCGGTTACCAGGGAACCGGCGACATTTCCGGCGGGGAATCGGGTCTGTCCGGCAAACGTCCCATCACCTATCCCCAGAAGGACTGAAACATCAAACGAACCAAACACAGTCGACCCGGTGTTCGACACTGCAAGGTCCTCGTTCCCGTCGTCGTTGAAATCCGCCACGACGACCGCCGCCGGGCCCGGTCCGGTCGGAAGACGCAATTGGTTCGCGAAGGTTCCGTCTTTCCGCCCGATCAGGACATTGATTTTCCCCACGGATGAAATCGAGAAGGCGTCATCGGCCGTGGCAACGTCGAGCAGGCCATCGCCATCCCAGTCGGCCAGTACAAACGAGTCGGGTCGGATGCCGGCCGTGTAGCGAATCGGCGGCGAAAACGTCCCGGCCCCGGTGCCGATATAGACATGAAGTTGATGGGGACCCGCGAGCGCCAGGAGATCCGCCACTCCATCTCCGTTCAGGTCTCTTGCGGTGAGGTCCCGGAGCTGGACGCCCGCGGCATCCGTTTCAATGCCCGCGCCGAATGTTCCATCGCCCGCACCGAGGTGGACGGCAAGGGTCCCGGGGTACAGGCCGAACGCGATGTCCGGCCGTCCATCTCCGTCGAAATCGCCGACGGTCAGCGACGTGAAACCGCTTGCGACAGGAACGCTGAACGCGGGCAAGAACGTGCCATCCCCTCTCCCGATGAAGACCTGGGAGCCGGCCACCAGATCGGACCTGCCATCGCGATTGAGGTCGGCCACGGCAAGGAAGCCGGGCGCCCCGGGAGAGATGCGTGCCGGCTGCCCGAAGGAGCCGTCTCCTCGTCCCGGGTACAAGTAGATCCAATCGTCACTGTAGAGCCCGCCCGAGACCAGGTCCGGCCAGGCATCGGAGTTGAAATTTCCGACCGCCAGAACCGCCGGACGGCTGCCGTATGGAACGGGTGGGGAGAGAGGGCGGCCGAATCCGCCCTTGCCGTCTCCCAGCAGAACCTGCATTCCGCTCGAGTCGCCCGCCAGAGCCACGTCTAGATTGCCGTCAAGGTTGAAATCGGCAGCGACCGGAGATCTCGTGAAATAGCCGCTGATATTGATCGGCGCGGAGAAGGTGCCGTCACCCCCGCCGAGCAACAACGCCACGTTGTACGCGAACCCCGACACGATCAGATCCAGCTTTCCGTCCTTGTTGAAGTCCCCTTCCACACTCGAGAAGGCCTGCGGGATCGCTCCGAAGGAATGGTACGGGAAAAGAGGAACGGCGTCGGCCGGTCGGCCTGAGAGGAGCGCCGAGATCAGCATCACAAAAACGAGTGGAGCCCTCGGGCCGCCCGCGCGGGTGGCATCCGGGCGTTCTCGCTGGACGATGGCCTGACGCGGACGCAAACTTTTCATGACGGCGGCTCCGCCCTGCGTGCGTCTCTCCGCGCGGGGTTGAAGGCTCGGCAAGGTAGACAGGTCGGACTGGCGGGAAATATACGGCGAGCGCAGGGGACTTCAAACCTCAATTTCGCGCCAACACGCTAGTGGATCACCTTGCGATGCCCGGCCCGCGAGGCACGCCTGCTCGCGGGCAGTCAGAGCGGCTTGTGCTCGCCGCCCCCGCCACCACCCATCAGGCCGTCTTCCTCGCCGGGACACCCACCTTCGCACGACAAAGGCTCGAGCGGCAGTGGCACCGATTCCGTGCCGTAACTGCTCCCGCCGTGGGCGTCGCGGTACTGCACCAGATAGAAGAAGGCCCGGCCGGCCGGCGGGCCCGCTGCCGTGGCGGACGAGCCTTCCCCCTCCACGAACGAGACCAACATGATCAGCCGCGCCGGCACGCGCACGGTGCCCAGCGTGACGCGATTGCCGTCCACTTTCAGATTGGCGACGTCACCCGAGATCACATCATAGGCCTGCGCCCCGGCGACCGCGTTCCAGTAGACACGTGCCATCCCCGGCGCCCCGCCCGGCTCGAGCCGTACGCTCAATGGCTCCGGCCCCTCCCCTTGGTCGTGCGGCACGGTCACGACCCCGAGCGCGGAGGTCGCGTTGCCGGACGCGTCGGTGGCCGCGTAGGTCAGTTCGTACATTCTCCCCGGCCCGCTGCCCGAGCGTTCCGCGCGCATCAGGACCTCCGCGTCCGGCGAGCCGACATCGGCGCCGGCGACGTCGTCGGTGGTTTCGCCGTCCCCTCCTCCCGGCGCGTCGTCCGGCTCGCTGCTCGTCACCGAGACCAGACGCGCCGTGGCCGCCGGGTCGCAGCGATCGTTCACCTGCCACGCCGGGTGCACGGGAACCAGCCGGTGGTTGGGGGGCCAGAGGACGGTCTGATCCGTCGTCATCGTGAACGACGGCGGCGCCGTGTCCACCACCTCGACCACGGTCTCGGCAACGTCCGAGCGGCCGGAGGGATCGGACACCCTCAGACCCACGCGACTCGCGCCGAGGGGCAGCAGCGTGGAGAGCACGACTCCCGTACCGAGCGGCCGTTCTGTGGGACGGCCGAGATCGAGGAGCCATTCGTACTGGAGCGCACCGCCGCCCGCCACGTGGCCCGTCGAGCCGGACCCTTCGAGAACGACGAAAGCCCCCCCGGGTCGATCGCATTCCGAAGACGCCGGCGCGACGATGACGGCGTGCGGGGGCTCGCAGGCGTCGCCGAGGCCGTTTCCGTCCGCATCCTCCTGTCCGGCATTCGGGACGCCGGGGCAGTTGTCGCACGCATCGCCGACGCCGTCATGGTCCTGGTCGAATTGATCGGGATCCGGCGTATCGACGCAATCGTCAAGGGGGCACGTATTGAACGGATAGCCTGCGTCGCCATATCCGTCGTGGTCGGAGTCGATGCAGGGATCAAGCTGGTCGGGAATGCCGTCACGATCGACGTCGTGCAGACGGTTCAACGAAATGATCACGCTGTCCTGGCCGACCCTCGCGAGGTCGGGCGAGCCGTCCGTGTTGTAGTCGGCGACCAGGAGCCCGGGGTCCTTGTAGTCGTGGCGGGCGAAAAGGCCCCCGAAGCCGCGGGCGAGTAGCAGAGCGGTGTTGAGACTCCGGAAGTTGGACACGACGAGATCATCCCGCCCATCCAGGTTGAAGTCGGCGGCAACGATTCCGAACGGGCCCCTTCCGGTTTGTTGCAGGACGCTCTTTCTCAGCCCCCCGTGGCCGTCGAGAAGCAGCAGTTGCACCAGGGTGCTGGCGCCGCCGACCTGTGCGACGGCCACATCCTGGAAACCGTCGCCATCGAAGTCGCCTGACGCGATCGATTGAATGGTGGAGGGCCCTGCCGGGATCGGGGGTCCGACGGAGAAGGTGCCGTCGCCTCTTCCGGTGGCGAGGACGACAGCGCCGCCCCCGACGCAGGTGGACAACCGGCAGTGGACCGCGACGGCGATGTCCGGGTGAGCGTCCGCGTCGAGCCGGGCGACCGTAATATCCGCGAATCCGGTGCCCGGACGGAACCTTTCTGACTGCACAAAGGAGCCATCGGCGCGACTGAGGAATACCGCGATCTCGCAAGATAAGCCGTTCGTATCGCAAAGAGAGACGGCAATATCATCACGGTCGTCACCATCGAAGTCGACGGCCTTGAGATCGTGAACGGCCTGACCCAGGGGGAGGCGCGCCGGCGGGCCGAGAGTTCCGTCACCACGTCCTGGCACGATTGAGATGACTCCACCGGCAGGATCGGCGACGGCAATGTCGACATGTCCATCGCGATCGAAGTCCCCCGTGGCTGTCAGTCCCGGAGGGACATCCAGATCGAAGTCCGTCCCGGCTCCCAGCGACCCATCCTGCTGACCGAAGAGGATCGAGGCCTTGCGCGTCCTGCAATCGGGAGGATCGGAGCACCGGCCGATGATGGCCAGATCGTTTTCCCCGTCCTCGTCGAGATCGGCCACGGCGATCGAGGCCGGTCCGCCGTCGAATGGATACACGATCGGCGCAATGAAGCCGCCGTGTTCCGCGCCGAGATAGACGGAGGCGTCCCCATCCCCCTCGAAGGAGGCGGAGGGCGGGCTGTCCTGGTTCGTCACGAACATGTCCAGGTGCCCGTCCGCGTCGAAGTCCCCGAGGGCGATCTGGCGGGGCTGCGAGCCGGTCTCGATCCGGACCTCGTGAGCGAGGCCGGACCCGCCGAGGCTTCTGAAGAAGGAGACATAATTCGCTCCGACAGCGGAAACGGACGTCCCCGTATTGGCCACCATGACCTCGGCCGCGTCGTCCCCGTCCAGGTCGCGAACGGCCACGTACAGGGGGTTGGCACCGACGCCGTAACGGCGATCCGGCTCGAAAGTCCCGTCCCCGTGACCGCGCAGGACGAGCAGCTCCCTTGCCTGAGTGCCTGCAACGGCGAGATCGACGTTTCCATCGCCGTCGATATCGCCGGCCGCCACGGAACGCGGTCCGGCAGGCGCCGGGTAGGAATTCATCCGGCTGAACGTTCCATCTCCAAGACCCGTCGAGACGGTGACGTCGCTGGAATCGAAGTTGGCGACGGCCACGTCCGGACGTCCGTCGCCGTTCAAATCGGCGACGACCACTCCCCACGGTCCGGACCCCGCCGGAATCGGGATGGGCGGCCGGAACGTCCCGTCGCCGACCCCGAGCAAGACTCCGTCCGGCGCCACAAGGTCCAATTTGCCGTCCGCGTTCAGATCGCTCGCGAGCAATTGAACGGCGCGGACGAAAAACTGATACGACCTCACTGCCTCGAAGCTTCCATCCCCACGACCGATCGCCACACCGATGAAGGAGTAGCCGGAGTCCGGGCGGCCGGTCGCCAGATCCGTAATTCCGTCCGAGTTGAAATCGCCCGCGACTACCGACACGGGACGGTTGGCGAGCAGGCGTGGCGCCTGATCGAAGAACCCGTCCCCTCTGCCGAGCAGGATCCCGATCGCGTCGAATCCCACGACCGCCGCGTCCAGCCTGCCGTCTCGGTTGAAGTCCGCCAGCGCCGCGGCGATCGGAACGGGAGGCACCGACGCGAGCAGGTGCGGGAACAGGGGGCCGGTCGGGCAGGCGTCTTCCTGTCCGGGGTTGGGAACCCTTGGGCAGTTGTCGCAGGTGTCGGGCAAGCCGTCCCCATCGCTGTCCCGCTGGTTCGGATTGAACACGGCCGGGCAGTTGTCGACGGCGCCGCACACGCCGTCCCCGTCGGCGTCGTTGAGCGGATCGGTGGGACAGGAGTCGCAGGCGTCCCCCAACCCGTCCCGATCGATGTCCTCCTGGCCCGCGTTCGACGCGGCCGGGCAGTTATCGCACGCATCCCCCCGGCCGTCATGATCTCTATCGACCTGGGTGACATTGAAGCGATCGGGACAATTGTCGACGGCGCACACATTGGGGAATCCCGGAGATCCGAAACCATCGTGGTCCGGGTCGGTGCAGGGATCGCAGGCGTCTCCCGTGCCGTCATGGTCGGAGTTTTCCTGTCCAGGGTTGGGCTGCGAGGGGCAGTTGTCGCAGGCGTCTCCCAGGCCGTCGCTGTCCGTGTCGGCCTGCGACGGGTTGAAGACTGCCGGGCAGTTATCCGCAGAACAGGTGTTCGCGGGGAATCCCGGGTCACCCAGGCCGTCCCCGTCCCTGTCCGTGCACTCGTCTAGGTCATCCGGAATCCCGTCGCCGTCGGCATCCAGAATGGATCCTGGCGTGATGGTCATGATCGCTTCGGACTGGTGCAGGAACGACCGCTCGGCCGTGACCGGCCGACTCGTGCCGTCGGTGACAGTGATGGCCAGCCGATAGCGGGTATCCGGCGCCAGTTGCGAGATATCGCTCGCGGTCGGGAGCCCACCATCGAACGACAGGGTCTGGCCGGACTCCACGCCGCTGAAAAGGGCTCTCAGATCGAACGGCGTGATCTCCAGGATTCTCAGCTCGAAACCACCCGTCTCCTGGCCGCTCTTCCGCACACATACGGTGACCGGAACCGGGGGCCGGAATAGATCCAGAATCGAGCCGTAGTGCTGCCCCGGACTGCCGCACGCGCCGGCGGCCAGACGGTATTCCTGGCCGCCACATCCGAGGTTGGACGATATGTCGAAGAGCTCCGGTAGCCCCACGGTCGCGTTCAGGTAGCCGATCCCCTCTCCGGGCTTTCCCGAGGGCGAATAGCCCATGTTGCAGTCGATCAGACTGAAGTCGCCGGGATCGCGCAAAACAATTTCCACCTGTGGCGGGAGGAACTCCATGCGACCGGCGAGGCTGTCATTCTGTGGATCGCTCCCGACCGCGGTCACTTCGAGAATCTCGCCGCCGTCTTCCCGGATATCGGAGAGGATGAGGCGCGGCTGGCAGGCGTCGCCGGACCCGTCGCCGTCCCTGTCCGCCTGATCGGGATTCGTCGCAGTCGGGCAGTTGTCGCATGCATCTCCCAGGCCGTCACCATCGGAATCTTTCTGATCCGTATTGACCTGGGCGGGACAGTTGTCCACATCGCCGCAGACAAAGTCCCTGTCGAGGTCGTTGTACGGGTCGAGCGGGCAATAATCGCAGGCGTCAGCGAACCCGTCCCCATCACCGTCCCTCTGGTCGGGGTTGTAGGCGCTCATGCAATTGTCCGGCGGGCAGATGTTGGGATAGAACCGGTCGGTATCGCCGTAACCGTCGCCGTCGCTGTCGGTGCAGGTGTCGCAGGCATCGCCGACGCCATCACGATCATTGTCCCTCTGCGACGGGTCGTACGCGTAGGGGCAGATGTCGGTCGCACAGGCGTTGCCAGGGAAACCGGGGTCCCCGAATCCGTCATGATCCGAGTCGTTGCACTGGTCGCAGGCGTCACCCACGGAATCAAAATCGAAGTCTTCCTGGAGAGGATTTGCCACAGTGGCACAGTTGTCGCAGGTGTCCCCGACGCCATCGCCGTCCCCGTCGGTCTGAGAGTTCGAAATCGAGGGGCAGTTGTCCACCGGGCAGGTGTTCGACGCGACATCCGGGTCGCCATAACCGTCCCCGTCGCGATCGGTACAGGAATCACAGGCGTCGCCCTGGCCGTCGCGGTCGCCGTCCCGCTGATCGTGGTTCGGGATGGAGACGCAGTTGTCGCAGGCGTCGCCGGCGCCGTCGCCATCCGCGTCGGTCTGGGGCGGATTGGGAGTAGAGGGGCAATTGTCGACGGCGCAGGTGTTGGCCGGAAAACCCGGATCGCCGAAGCCGTCACCGTCCGAGTCGGTGCAGGGATCGGCGGCGTCTTCGACCCCGTCGTGATCCGCATCGAAAACGCCGTTGTTCAGCATGACCGCCAGACCACCACTCGGCTGATAACGGGGACCGTGGACGACGGCTACATCCTTTTTGCCGTCCTCATTGAAGTCCGCGGCGGCGAGGGCCACCGGGGCGCGCCCGGCGTACCGCGTCGGGTCCAAAAAGGTCAGGTCACCCCGCCCTATCATGACGGCCCAGTCATTCGATCCTTCGTTTCCGGCGATCAGGTCCAGTTTGCCGTCCCCGTTCAGATCCGCCGCCTCGACATCGCCCGGCCGAAGGCCGGGAGAGAATCTTCCGACGTTCACGAACGAGCCCGTCCCGGAGCCGCGCAGAATCACCACAGTATTCGCCGAGCGGCACGCGACCGCGAGGTCAAGTGCCCCGTCGGCGTTGAAATCCCCGGCAGTGATCGCGGCGGGCGCCTCATCGACCCGTACCGCGATCCCTTTGACGAGCTTTCCATCCGTGCGTCCGAGAAGGATCTGGACCGATGCCTCCCACTCGGAGGCCACGGCGAGGTCCTCCGACCCGTCGCCATTGAAATCACCCGCGGCGACGCCGCTGGGCCGGCTGCCGGCCGCAAATCGTGTGGCGGGGTCGAAGCTTCCATCGCCTCGGCCGATGAAGAGCCAGAGGTCGGTAGTGTAGAGATTGACGATCGCGATGTCCTGGTGACGGTCGTGGTTGAAGTCCCCGACGGCCACCGCCGAGGGTCCGAACCCGCCCGCAAGACGTAAGGGTGGCTCGAACGATCCGTCGCCGCGGCCAACAAGGAGCCAGTCACCCTCACCCTGGTCGGTCAGAACGACATCCGGGCTGCTGTCCTCATTGAAGTCACCGATGGCCGAGGCATTCGGATAGGTCCCGACGACCAGCCGCGGCAGGACGTCGAACGTTCCATCACCACGGCCCAGGAATGGGATCATTCCCCCGGTCCCAGGCGGGGCGACGGGTCCGTTGTCGGCGGCGATGAGATCCAGGTGCCCGTCCCGGTTGAAGTCGGCCACGCTGACCGAGATCAGGCTGATCCCGGCCGTGTAGGCGATCTGGCCGCCGAAGGTTCCGTCGCCATGTCCGGCGAGGACGGTGGCGCTTCTCGCCTCCCCATTGATCACCAGCAGATCGACGCGACCGTCTCCGTCCATGTCGGCCAGGGCGGGCTGGCCCGTGAAGCCACCTGCGCCGATCGTCAGCAGCCCCTGGAACTGCCCCGAGGCCCCTCCCAAAAGCACTCTCCTCGGACCGTACGAACCGGTGCCGTCGATGTCGACCAGGAGAACGTCCGAGATCCCGTCGCCGTTGATGTCGGCGGCGAGCGGAGTGCCGTCCGCCTCCACCCTCTCCGGCCCCGAGAATGTCCCGTCTCCGGCGCCGAAGAACACGAGAAGGCTCCTGACAGAATCGGCTCCGTAGCTGTTGAAAACGATGTCGCTCCGGCCGTCACCGTTGAAGTCCCCCGGCGCCAGGTTGCTCGGGACGTCCGCGGTCCCGATGAGTGCCTCAGGACCGAACGTCCTGTCACCGCGGTTCAGAAGAACATAGATGCCCTTCGGATCGAAGCTGGGCCAGGCCACATCCATGAATCCATTTCCGTCGAAGTCCGCGAAAACATGGCCGCCCGTCGACCGTCCCTGGGCCAGGTCCTGGCCGGCCGCGAAGGCGCCGCCCGTGAGGCCCCAGTAGATGCGCATCCCGGTCGAGCCGGCGACGAGGACATCGTCCCTGCCGTCGCGATCGAAATCGGCAACGCCGTAGATTCTGATCGTGAATACCTCCGGAAAATCCTGCGAGATGGAGGTCCGGACGGGAGAGCCGAAAGTCCCGTCGCCCAGGCCCGGGAGCCGCAGGAGCGACAGGCCGGGTGCATAATCGAGGCTGACGACATCGGCGCGGTGATCGCCGTTGAAATCACCGGTGAATGGCCTCGAGCCAAAGTAGAAGTCCGTCGGCTGATCGAAGGTGCCGCCGCGCCTGCCGAGCGCCACGACCATTCCCGGGTCCGCCCCGGACGCCACAGCCAGGTCATTGATGCCATCGCTGTTGAAGTCGGCGACGGCCGGGGGACCCGAGGCGAAGACTTCGAACTCGAGATTGGGAAACAGGCCCGCGGTGACGGCCCCCTCAGACCCCGGCTCGAACGGCAGCCTAAAGCCGCCGGCCTGACTTCGGGGCTGGGCCACGAGCAGAGCCGTGGCGAGGGCGGCGAGAACGAGCATGCGTGAGTATCGGTGAGGATGGGGTCTCATGCTTCCTCCCCCCTGCAGCCCTTCCCACATGCAGGATCGAAGATACGAGCGACCGAACAAGCGATTTAGGCAGGAATATACCGCGAGGGCGACCTGAATCAAACCAACATTCGACCTGGAAGGAGGCGGGCCGGCGGTCCGACCGGACTACCGCACAGTCGCCGACGCCGGGCGACGTCCCGGCGCGGCGGTCTCGGTGTTGCCGCCCGAGTCGCGGGAAGCGCCGGCTTCTGCGTCGGCACCGGCACCTTCGCCGGCCGGCACGTCGGCGCCACCGCGCCGCCCGTTCGGCCCGATCCACCTGTACACCCACGGCAACAGTGCGTAGGACGGAACCGCCAGCAGGAAGGTGAGAAAGAAGAAGCTCGGGTAGCCCCAGAGATCGGCGACCCTGCCGCCGATCGGCGCCATGAGAGAGCGCGGCAAGGCGTAGAGCGCGGTGAGCAGGGCGTACTGTGTGGCCGCCTGGCGCTTGTCGCTGATGCGCATGAGGAAGGACAGGAACGCCGCGGTGACGAGCCCGGCCCCGAACGATTCGGCCATCGAGGCCGCGTAGAGGTAAGGGCGGCCGAGATTGAGCTGGGCCACGACGGCGTAGCCGAGGTTCGGCAGCGCCTGGGCGATGCCCAGAATCCACAATCCGTTGAAGATCCCGAACCGGGAGGTGAACAACCCACCGAGAAGGGCGCCCAGAATACCGAGGGCCATTCCGAGGTTGGTCGAGATGGTGCCGATCTCCGCCGGGGTCATGCCGCGGTCGAGCCAGAACGGCTTGATCATCGGCCCCATCGCGACGTAATCCATGCGGTAGACCAGGACGAAGGCGAAGACCGCGATCGAACCGGGCCGGCGCAGGAAGGCGACGAAACTCTGGGCCCACTCGCGCGCCGGCTGGTGCACGACCTTGACGGTCGGCGCCATGAGGGCCGCGACCGCCATCGCCACGAAGGCGAGAGACAGCCCGAGAAAGACCCAGGTCCAGCCGAAGGGCGCGACCAGATACATGGTCGCGCCGCCGCTGGCGAGGACCCCGAGGCGGTAGACGCCGGCGCGGATGCTGTTGATGGACCCTTCTTCTCCCTTGGAGGCGATGCCGACGCTGAAGGCGTCGATGGCGATGTCCTGGGTGGCCGACGACACCGTAAAGGCGATCAGGAGCATCCAGAGGACGAGGCCGGGGTGTGACGCGTCGAAGAGCGGCACGCAGAACATCGCGATCGCCATGACGAAGCCGCAGAGCGTCACCCAGGTGCGCCGCTCGCCGAAGCGATCGAGGATCGGCGACCAGAGCACCTTGATCGTCCACGGCAGAGTGAGCGCGCCCATCATGCCGATCGCCGTGAGGGAGACGCCGTTCTGCCGGAAGTAGACCGGCAGGACGTCGAGCACGACGCCGAACGGCATGCCCTGGGTGAAGTAGAAGATCGAAATCCAGAACAGCTTCTTGCGGAGAGTCATCCGCGCCTCATTCGGGGGCCGCGCGCTTCCCGGCCGCGATTTCAATATGGTGATCGATCGCGGGAAGTCAAGGGCGCGTACTAATAATGATAGGGGAGCCAGCCGGCCGGGCCCAACCTCACGACAGGTATCCCCAGGTCTGCAGGAGGTCCCCTTCGCGGTGCCAGCGCTCGCCGATGTCGGTGCGGTAGAACATGTTGGGAATCATGATGTTCTTGACCCGGTTGTACGCCTCGCGGCGGGCGTCATCCATGGTCGAGGCCGAGCCGGTCACGACGACGGCGTAGCCGGAGTTCCCCGCCAGCCGCCAGTCGCCCTCGACCAGCCGCACGTCGCCCGGGTGGATCCCTTCCGACATCGGTTTCTTGAACAGGACGACCGCGTCCTCGGAGAACTTGCGGAAGGAATCGGGATCGATGAAGGGGAACGGCGGCACGGCGATGACGACACAGATCTGGAAGCCGCGCTTGGTGCGCAGGTTGAAGGACTCTCCGCGCGCCAGGGCCGGCAGGAACTCGCCCCACTTCGAGAGGGCCCCTTCGATCTGTAGATTGATCGTCGGGTAGCCGAACCGGCAGGTGAACTCGAGCGGGTAGATGCCGCGCGAGTTGACGATGCAGTTGATGTCGACGTAGCCGGTGTAGCCGGCGGCGACCAGGCGGTCTTTCATCTTGAGCAGCGTGTTCTGGAAGAGCTGGTTCGGGCCGGACCAGAAGCCGGAGGTCCCCATCTCGCCGGTCTGCGGGCCGATCTCGTCGTTGAACATCCTCTTGTGTTCGAAGTTGACGAACACCGGCAGGCTGAAGTCGGTGCCGTTGAAGAACGCGCCGACCGCCACCTCGACGCCGTTGGCGAATTTCTGCAGCTGCAGCACCTTGATCTTGGAGGCCCAGCCCTTCTTGTAGTGCTCGAGCATCGACATGACGTCGAGGCCGTCCTCCTCCTGCCCGACGAACGACAGGACCTTCTCGTTCTGCGCCCGCCCGCTTGGCTTCACCACGTAGCGGCCGGGGTTCGCCTTGACGAAGGTGACGGCGTCGTCGAACGACGTGAACTCCCAGCGCGGCAGCGTGGTCATGCCGGCCGCCTTCATCTCCTCCTGCCCGAAGTCACGGTCCATCTCGAGCCTGTCGGTGTAGCTTGTCCCGCCGATGACCGCCTTCCCTTCCTTGCGCAGCTTCTCGACGAGCGTGCCGAACTCGCAGTCGTCGAACACGATGACGTCGGCCCAGTCCTTGAAGTCCTCCCAGCGTTCGACCTTCTCGACGAAACCCTCGCCGACTTCGCGGTCGGCCTTCGACATCACGTGGTACTTGACCTCGTACCCTTCCTTCTGCACCTGCCAGGCGAGATCGTGGATGAGGGCGAACTTCGAGATGAAGAGAAAGCGTGTGGCGGCGGGCTTCGCCGCCTCTTTCGGGGCTTCCTTGACCGCTTCGGTCGGCGCGGCCGGTTCGGCGACCTTCTCGACGTCGTTTTTCTGGTTGTTGTCCTTCACGCTCTCTCGCTTCCGCCAAGAAAGGTAGCGCCTTCACACCCGCTTGGCAAGATGCAATCGGGTTCGGGTGGCGCGCCGGCTCACGCGCCCTCGATGCGCCGGCGCAATCCGAAGAGGCAGGCGACAGCACCCAGCATCACCGCGGTGAGCGTCGCGAACACGAGCGGGTAACCGCCGAGCGGCATCAGGAGGCCGCCGACGAGCGGACCGAGGAAGAATCCCGCGGAGAAAGCATAGCTGTGAGAGCCGGTGGCGAGCACCCGTTCGTCGCGGTCCATGCCGCGGTTCAGAAGCGCCACGGCGGGAACGTAGATCATCACTTCGACCAGGCCGGCCAGGAAGAAGACCGCCCAGAGAGGCACCGCATCCACGAGCGACAGGAAGACGCCGTTCAGGAGCGCTGCGTAGATCAACCCCCCGATGATGAGACGCACGTCCCCCACGCGATCCGCGAGCTGGCCTGTCGCGCGCGGCAGGATGATGCTCGGGAGCCCGGCGACGGCGAACAGGAAGCCGATGCCGATCCTCTTGACGTGCATCGCGTCGACGAAGAGCGGCAGGAACGCCTCGATGGCCCCGTAGAAGAACGACAGGGCGAAAGTCGCGGCGGCCGATGCCAGAACGGCGGGGTAGCGGAGCACGCGGAGGATGGCCGCGAGCGTCGTGCGCGCGCCGACGCGCCCGGTCTCGGGCAGTGCGACACAACCGGCGACGAACGCCACGAGCGTCAGGACGGCGTACAGGAAGAACGGGAAGCGCACGCTCCCGAGGCCGCCGAGAGCGGGGCCGACGACGAAGCCGAGCGACCACGATCCCGTGATCCAGGAGAGCGACCGTCCCATGTGCGCGTCGGAGCTGAGGTCGGCGGCCATCGTCAGGCTCCCGACCCAGATGGCAGTTGCGCCCAGTCCCTGCACGAAGCGAGCGGCGACCAGCCACGGGTAGGTCGGCGCGAACACGAACCCTAACGACGCGACCGCCAGACAGCCGAGACCGACCAGGACCAGCGTGCGCCGGCCGTAGCGGTTGACCAGCGCCCCGAACGGGATGCCCGCGAGAAGACCGACGGCGGCGTACAGTCCCACCAGGAATCCGATCTGCGCCTCCCCGGCCCCCGCGGCTCGCGCCAGGAACGGCAGCGTCGGCGCCACCACGCCGTAGCCCACCGCCTCCACGAACATGGTGAGCGCCAGGGCGAAGGCGGACCCCGGGCCGCCCAGGACCGGCGTCTTCCGGGGGGCGATGCCGGACGCGCCGCCCGGAGTCTCCGCGACGAACGTCGGGGCGGACACGGATTCGGAGGCGCTGGCTTCGCCGGGCATGTCGGCTCGGTTGTGGGAGGGTCAGGTGCGCGGCAGCTCGCCGAGCGACTCGTCGAGGGCGGCGGTCAGCTCGTCGATCTGCGCTTCGGTGACCGTGAGAGGCGGTGCTATGCGCAGGACGTTGCCCCACAGACCGCCCTTGCCGATCAGGACCCCGCGCCGGCGCGTCTCTTCGAGGATGCGTGACGCGGCCTGCGGGTCGGGGATCTTGTTCTCCTTCACCAGCTCCATTCCCTGCATAAGGCCCATGCCGCGCACGTCGCCGATGATGGGATAACGGCGCTGCATGTCGCGCAGGGCCGCGCTCAGGCGGTCGCCCATGATGCGCGCGTTATCGGCCAGTCTCTGCTTCTGGATGACGCGCAGGGTCGCGAGCGCGGCGGCCGAGGTGACGGGATTTCCGCCGAAGGTCGAGAACGACAGCGGCTTGAGCGTGGCCGCGATCGCGTCGGTGGTGGCGGTGCAGCCGATCGGCGAGCCGTTCGCCATCCCCTTGGCGAAGGTCATGATGTCGGGGACGACGCCGTAGTGCTCGATGCCGAACATCGTCCCGGTGCGCGCCCAGCCGGTCTGCACCTCGTCGGCGATGAACACCCCGCCCGCCTTGCGCACGATCGAGGCGACGATCTGGAAATATTCCTTCGGCGGCACGATGAAGCCACCTGACCCGAGGATCACCTCCGCCAGAATCCCGGCCACGCGGCCGGAGGTCGCCGTCTGGATGACCTCCTCGACGTCTTTGGCACAGGCGACCTCGCACGACGGGTAGGTCAGCTTCAGCGGGCAGCGGTAGCAGTAGGGCGCCATGGCGTGCACGAAGCCCGGGACCGGGTTGCCGAACTGCTTCCACGGCGCCTGTCCGGAGGCGGCGACCGCCATCAACGAACGGCCCGAGTAACCGTAACGCAGGACGACCACTTCCTGCACGCCGGTCGACACGCGCGCCAGCGCCACCGCCGTCTCGTCCGCCTCGGTTCCCGAGTTGCTGAAGAAGAAACGATGCAGGTCACCGGGCAGCACCTGCGCCAGCGCCTCGGCGAGGTCGGACAGCGCCGGGTTGGCGTAGAGCGTCGACGTGTGCACCAGCGTCTGTGCCTGGCGGACGATCGCCTCGGTGACCTCGGGATGGCAGTGCCCGACGCTCACCGTCAAGACTCCGCCGAAGCAGTCGAGGTAACGGCGCCCCGCGTCGTCCCAGACGTGCAGGCCCTCGCCGCGCACCAGGGTGAGAGGCTGCTCGTAGTACGTCGTGACGCACGGGAACAGGTAGCGGCGATGCTTCTCGGCGGCGCTCGGCGCGCCCTTCGTCGCCCGCGTGCCAGAAGAGGCTCCGGCTTGCGGGGCGGTCGTGCCGGCGGCGGACTGTTTGGCGGTTTCACGATCCGGCATAGTGTCCTCGTGCCGGCCATTCTACCAGAGAGCGCCCCTGTGCCGGTCATGGTACCCTCTCGCGATCCCGCGACCCGCGACACTTTCTCGAGGTAAAGACGGCCGATCCGGCCTTTCACGTCTCCCCGTCGAACGATGCCGCCGTCGCGGCCTACCGCATCTACACGAAGATGCGCCAGCCGGACGGCAGCCTCTCGGCGAGCTGGCACCAGGAAACGGACGTCCTGTTCAAGCGGAACGGCCGCTGGCGGGTCGTGCACCTGCACGACTCCCCCGCCCCGTCCGAGGCCGGGGAGAAGTGAGCGTGGCGGGGCCGTTCCTTATTGCGGAAGGGCCGGTCTCTCGGCGCCCCGCACCTCGCCGGTCAGCGATTCGAGGAAGGCGACGAGATCGGCGCGGTCCTGGTCGGTCAGGTGGAGCGGTTTGATCTCCTTCGACAGCCACTGGTTCTTGAGACCGCCCCGGTCGTAGAAATTCACCACGTCCAGGAGCGTCGTGTGGCTGCCGTCGTGCATGTACGGTCCCGACTGAGTCACGTTCCGCAGGGTCGGCGTCTTGAAGGCCCCCTTGTCGAAGTCGTTCTTGGTCACGCTGAAGCGTCCCCAGTCGGGGTTCGGCTTGTCCATGCCGACGCCGAGGTTGTGGTACGACTCGTCTGTGAAGTTGAAGCCGGCGTGGCAGGTGACGCAGTTGGCCTTCTGGGCGTCGTTGAAGAGATTCATGCCGCGCACCGCCGACCCGCTCAGGGCCGTCGTATCGCCCGCCTGGTAGCGGTCGTAGAGTGAGTTGCCGGCCAGGACGGTGCGCTCGTAGGAGGCGATCGCCATGGCCACCCTGTCGGCGTTGATGCCGGGGCTGCCGAAGGCGGCAGAGAACTCGGGAGCGTACGCCTGGATCTTCTCGACGTTGGAGATCATCCCCTCCAGCGTGTGCCCCATTTCGATCGGGTTCTGGATCGGGCCGAGCGCCTGGTCCTCGAGGTCGGCGGCGCGGCCGTCCCAGAACTGCTCCTTGCTGAACAGGCGGTTCATCACGGTGGGGGCGTTGCGCGCGCCGGGCTGGTGATTGATGCCGAGGGAGGTCGGCCGGCCGTCGGAGAATCCCTGCTCAGGGGCGTGACAGGTGGCGCAGGAGATCGTGCCGTCCTTGCTGAGGCGCGCATCGAAATAGAGCTTGTGCCCGAGATCGATCTTGACCTGCGATATCGGGTTCTTGTCGGGAACGTAGGCCGCGCCGGCCTGCAAGCCCAGAGGCAGGACCGTCGTGTATTCGCCCGAGGTGAAGGTTTCGCCCTGGGGCGCGGCCGGCGCCGTCTTCTGCGCCTCCTTCGGCGCGCCCGAGCAGCCGATCAAAAGAACCGTCGCCATCGTCCCTGCCAGAAGACGCAGTCTCATGTCCCGCTCTCCTCCTGCTGAGTGAAGGGCACGATCAGGGGGCGGAGCATAGCACGACCGCGCTCCGCTTCGAGCCGTGGCGGCGACCGATCAGGCTGGACCGACCTCGACGCGGGCGTCGTTGAAGCAGGCGCCGCCGGAGACGGCGGAGATCGTGTCGGGGACCAGGGCGGTGCCCACGCGGCCGTTCTTCGTGTGGCGGTTCCAGATTCCCTTCGGGAGATAGATCACGCCGGGGCGCAGACCGGCGTTGATCCGCAGGCGCACCCGGACCTCGCCGAGATCGTTGTGGACGCGCACGTCCTGACCCTCCCGCAGGCGGCGCGACGCCGCGTCGTCGGGGTGCATCTCCACGCGGACGTCCTCGTGGTTGAACTCTCCGAGCGTGGAGGAGATCGTCCGGTCGGTCGCCGGCGAAATCAGGGCCAGCGGATGCCGCCCGCTGGCCGGGTCGTCGAGGATGTCGTACGGATCCGGCCCCAGGGCCGCCGGCCAGAGGTCCGCCCTGCCGCGTGGCAGGTTCGGAAAGACGGTCCCGAACTGGACCGGCCGCGGCCCGGGGAAGTCGAACGTCAGGAGCCGGTCGCGGCGCAGGCGTTCGAGACGCGCGCCGCCGTCACGGCCGAAAGCACCCTCGCCGGTCGTCAGCGGGCCGCTGATCGCGGCCAGGGCCTCCTTGAGCAGGTTCTCGCCTCTCGGCCCCCGGTCCTCGATCCCCATCCTCTTCATGATCAGGCCGAAGACCTCCTCGTTCGGTTTCGCCTCGCCCGCGGGCTCGATGACCGGGTCGGCCAGCATGACGGCGTACGTGCCGTAGGAAATGGAGAGCTCGGTGTGCTCGAGGAAGGTGGTGGCGGGCAGGGCGATATCGGCGTACAGCGCCGTGTCGGTCATCACCTGGTCGAAGACCACGGTGAACAGGTCCTCGCGCTCGAGGCCCCTCACGATGCGGTTCTGGTCCGGCACGGTGACGACCGGGTTGGCGTTGTAGACGAACAGCGCCTCGATCGGCGGGTCCGTCTCCTCGAGCAGGGCGCGTCCGAGCCGGTTCATGTTGACGACGCGGGTGTTTGCCTCGGGCACGCCGATCAGACGTTCCTCGTCAACGCCGTAGCCCGGGGAGGAGCTGAGGGCGTAGCCGCCGCCGGGCTTGCCGAACTTGCCGGCGACCGCCGGCAGCGCCAGGACGGCGGCGACGGACGATTCGCCGTTGCGGTTGCGCTCCAGCCCCCAGCCGCAGCGCACAAGCGCCGGGTCGGCGGCGGCGAACGCTTCGGCGATCGCCGCGATGTCTCTGGCCTCGACCCGCGCCCGTGCGGCGGCACGCTCCAGCGTCCACGAGCGGGCCCGCTCCAGGAGCTTCTCCCAGCCGACCGTGTGCTGTTCCAGGAACGCCCGGTCGACGGCGCCCGCACGCTCGAGGTGGCCGATCATCGCGAGTGCCACCGCGCCGTCGGTGCCCGGAAAGACCGGCAGGTGCATGTCGACGTACTGCCCCGACATCGTCCGTCGCGGGTCGATGAGGGCGACGCGCCCGCCTGCCTCGCGCGCCGCCTTGAGATAGGGCATCAGGTGAATATTGCTGTGCTTCGGGTTGGCGCCCCAGACGATGATGAACCTGGCCAGAGCGAAGTCGGGGAGATCGACGCTCGCCATCTTGCCGTACAGCGCGTCCGTGACCGCCCCCGTCGGCGCGGCGCAGACGGTGCGCGCCAGGCGCGACGCCCCGATCGACCGGAACAGGCGCTCATCCGTCGTTCCCTGGGTCAGGAGGCCGTTCGACCCGCCGTAGAAGAACGGCAGGATCGCCTCGCCGCCCCGGCGCTCGAGGATGACCGCGAACTTGCGCGCGATCTCGCCGACCGCCTCGTCCCAGGAGACGCGCTCGAAGCACCCGGATCCCTTCGGCCCCGCGCGCCGCATCGGGTGTAGGAGCCGGTCGGGTCCGTACACCCTCTGCGGGAAGTCGCGCACCTTCGCGCAAATGAACCCATCGGTCAGCGGGTGGACGCGGCTGCCGGTGATCGACGTAATCCGTCCGTCCACAACCCTCACCTCGAGGCTGCAGCGGTCGGGGCAGTCGAGCGGGCAGACCGAATGAAGCGCAGGCACGGCGCGGATCTTAGCACGGGGCGGCGCGCGCCGTCCTCAGCGGCCGGGAGCGGCGGAAGGCCCGGGCTCGAGTCCGAGCTGCCACATGAGGAACGTCCAGGTATCGGTCGCCTCGTCGATCAGCTTGGCGAGCGGCTTGCCGATCCCGTGGCCGGCCCTGGTCTCCGTGCGCAGCAGGATGGGCCGCTTCGACGAGCTCGCCTTCTGAAGGCGGGCCGTCATCTTGCGCGCGTGCATCGGATCGACGCGGCTGTCGCTCTCGGCCGTCTCCACGAGCACCGCCGGGTAGGGTGTGTTGTCCTTCACCCTATGGTAGGGAGAGTAGGCGTAGAGAACGCGGAACTGGTCCGGATTCTCGGGCGAGCCGTACTCGGGGACCCAGAGCCTGGCGATCTGAAAATTGTGATAGCGCACCATGTCGAGAAGCGGCACGGAGCACACCACCGCGTGGAACAGGTCGGGCCTCTGGGTGAACGCGGCGCCCACCAGGAGCCCGCCATTGCTCGCTCCGTAGATCGCCAGGCGCCCGGGGCGCGTGTACCGCTTTTCGATCAGCCATTCGGCGGCGGCGATGAAGTCGTCGAAGACGTTCTGCTTGCGCTCGAGCATGCCGGCCCGGTGCCAGTCCTCGCCGTACTCCCCTCCCCCGCGCAGGTTGGCGACGGCATAGATCCCGCCGCGCTCGAGCCACAGGACGACGGAGCGCGAGAAGGCCGGCGTCAGGCTGATGTTGAAGCCGCCGTAGCCGTACAGGACCGTCGGGTTGTCGCCGTCCAGGCGCAGACCCTTGCGATGCACGAGAAACATCGGGACGCGCGTGCCGTCCTTCGAGCGATAGAAGACCTGGTGGACCTCCATGCCTTTGAGATCGAGGTCCGACTCGACCCGATCCCAGAGTGTCGTGGCGCCTGTCTTCAGATCGTAACGGTAGACCGACGGCGGCAGGGTGTACGACGAGAATCCGAAGAACGCCTCCTGGGCGTCGTGGCGGCCGTCCACCTTGTCGACGGTTCCGAGGGTCGGCAGCGGAATGTCGCGGAGCTTCTTCCCCGTGGCGGCGAAGACGGCCAGGCGTGAGGCGGCGTCCTTGAGATACAGCGCCACGAGCTGCCCGCCGATGTAATGGACCTCGCTCAGCACCGCGTCGCTCTGCGGGATGAGGACCTTCCAGGCGGGGCGCTCGGGCCTCTTCGGATCGACGGCAAACAGCCGGTAGCGCGGGGCCTCCCAGTTGGTCAGGAGGTAGAGCGTGCCCCCGATGACCTCTCCGTGGAAGAGGGCGTCGATGCCCTCGGCCACGGGCACGAAGGGGGACCCTTCGGTCTTGAGATCCCTGACGTACAGATCGGAGCGCGACCAGCCCTCGAGCACCCAGACAACCATGAAACGGCCGTCGGGCGACACGGTGAACTCGATGATCTCCTCCGGCTTGCGCTTCTCGCCGTAAATCTTCGGATCGGCGGTCCAGTCGCTACCCAGGCGGTGAAAGAAGACGTGCCGGTTGTAGTTCTCCTGGCCGGCGGGCACCTCGCCAGGCGCCGGGTAGCGCGTGTAATAGAAGCCGCTCTTGTCCGGTAGCCACCCCAAAGTGCAGTAGCGTGTGTGGGGGATGACATCCGCGAGCGCTTTGCCGGTCGTGACGTCCAGGACGCGCAGCGTGCTCTTCTCGTCGCCGCTCATCGACACACCGTAGGCCAGGAGCGAGCCATCTTCTGAGGGGTACCACCAGTCGATGGCCGCGGTGCCGTCCGGGCTGAGCGCGTTCGGGTCGACCAGCGCCCGATCCTTCCCCTTCAGGGAGTCGCGCACGTACAGGATCGGCTGGTTCTGCTCTCCCTCGCGCCGCGTATAGAAGTAGCGGCCGCCCTTCGGGGTCGGGGCGGTCAAGGTACCGATCGACAGGAGCTTCGCCAGGCGCCTGCGGGCGGCGTCGCGGCCCGGCCGCGCCTCCAGGAGCCCGCGGGTGTAGGCGCTCTGCGACTCGACCCAGCGCCTGACCTCTTCGCTCGACCCGTCCTCCAGCCAGCGGTATGGGTCGGCGATCTCGACACCGTGCACGTCGTCCACCACCTGTTCGGCGCGGGTCACGGGAGGGTCAGGCGCTTCGACCGCGCCGGCCGCGGGGGACGGCAGGGAAACGGCGCTCAGGACGAGAAGGACGAGCGCCCGCAGGCGCGGGACGCGGCATGGGACTGCCTCCTTCATCGGGACACCTCGCTCGGCGATCGTGGGGCGGCGTCACGCGGGCAGGCTTCTCAGGGAAGAGTCACGCCCGCAAGAATTCCGTCGTCGAGCCAGCTCTGGATCATCCGCCCCGCGCGCTCGGTCGCTTTGGGCACGCCCCGCCCGGCCGCCAGCCGCTGGCAGACGCGCGCGATGCTCTCCCCTGAGCGCAAGAGCTCCAGGCTTTGCGCCTCCTCTTCGTCGAGGCTGCAGTGATGGACCACGAAATCCTTGCGCCAGACGCGCGCCCAGGACCGCCGGCGGGCCGGGGTCGCCACCCGGCCGGCCCCCTCCTCGTGGTCGTGGGTGTCGGGGACCTCCGCACCCTCGCGCGCGGCGTTGCCGGTCGCCCGGCCGTGGGCCGCGTCATCGGGGTCGCCCCCGGACTCCGCCTCGTCCAGCGCGCGCCAATAGCGCACGACCTCGTGGTCGAAACGCAGGAGGACGAAGGCCGGAACCATCGTGAAGCGCGCTTCGCCGGCGCGCTCCTGCGGGAGAGCGGCCAGGGCGTCGCGCGACAGCGGCGGCGCGTCGGGAGCATCGAACAGGTCGGCCCGCGCCCAATCCAGGCGCGCCAGATCGGCCAGCCACGGAACCCGGGCGGCCAGGGGGTGCGAGGCCACGAACCGCGGCAGGTGCCTCCCGAGGTGACGCAGCGACGGATGCTCCGAGGGATGCCGCAGCAGGTAATCGGTGACGAGGTTGTGGAAATGCGCCGGACCGAGGGCGGCCCGGACCTTGGGGTAGTCCTCCGCCAGGCAGTCGAGCAACCGATAGAAGTACATGTTGGCGTAGATGTCCAGCCGCTCGACCGCGGGCAGCGCCTCGTCGCCGGTGAACATCTCGTCGATGGCCCGTCCCTTGAGGACGCCCCGACGTTCGAGATCCTCGATGGCCGGACGCACTCCCTCGGGGGCGGTGATCAGGGTCCAGAACAGCTCCTGCGCCTGGCGCAGGTCGATCATGCCGCCCGGCTTCACGGTCCCGTCTCCGGCCCGGCCGCGCGCGCGGAGCCCGCGACGCCGGCCGGCAGGCGGCCCGCGCCGCGTTCCAGCGTCTCATCGTGGATCGCCCGGGCGCGCTGCGACTCGTTCTCGAGCCTCTCGAACGGAGGGATTCGGTCGTCCCACTCGATGAGCGAGGAGACCGCACCGAACCTGGTCACCGCGCCGCGGTACAGGCCCCAGACCTCGTCGATGACCGCGTGATCGTGCGTGTCAAGGAGATGGGTCCCCTTGTTCGAGTGGCCGGCCAGATGGAATTGCCAGACCGTGGCGGGCGGGATGTGATTCAAATAGGTGCGCGGATCGAAACCGTGATTTCTTGAGCTGACGAAGATGTTGTTGATGTCCAGAAGAATGCCGCAGCCGGACCGGCGGGCCACCTCAGCCAGAAATTCCCATTCGGGCATCTCCGAGCGCCTGTAGGCCACGTAGCTCGAGACGTTCTCGAGGGCGATGGGACGGCCGAGCCGTTCCTGCACGCGCAGGACGCGGCGCACCACATGGTCGAGCGCCTGCTCCGTGTACGGGAGCGGCAGAAGATCGTGAGCGTTGCGGCCCCCGACCCCCGTCCAGCAGAGGTGGTCCGAGACCCAGGCCGGCTCGAAGCGTCTCGCCAGGGCATGGAGCCTGTCCAGGTACGCCTCGTCCAGCGGATCGGTCGATCCGATCGACAACGACACGCCGTGCAGGACGACTGGATAGCGCTCGCGGACACGCGTCAGGACGTCGAGCGGACGTCCGCCCTCGACCATGAAGTTCTCGGAGATCACTTCGAACCAGTCGACGCCGGTGGGGCCGGACAGAACGCGGTCGAAGTGGTCGCGCCTCAGACCGACCCCGTGGCCCAGGAAGGGCGGACGCTCACGCGCGGCCTGAGGATCGGCGATGTCGCGAGGGCTCATGTTCGGGGTGGGAGAATCGGGGGCCCCGGGCCGTGTTCGGGCCCGGGACCCTCCCTGGACCGCCAGTCGATGGAACGGCGCAGCAGGCCGAGGTGGTTTACCCCTTGTTCTCTTCGGCCTTCTCGTCCTTCATGACCGTGCCGCCCTTCTTCGTGCACTCCTCCTCGGTCTTCACCTTCACCCAGCCCTTGCCCTTGCATTCGTTCTTGCCGGCACAGGCATGGCTGCCATCGGCGGAGGCGCACTCGCCGTGGCCCTTGCACGAGTTGACTCCGGAGCACTTCACGGTCTTGCCGGCGTCCTTCTTGCCCTCCGCGGCGAACTGGTGACCGCCCGCGAGCATGCCGACGACTGCCGCCGCAACGACAAAGCCCAGAGCTTTCTTGCCGTTCATCCTGCTGTCCTCCTTGCTGGCTGCGTACACACCCGTCCGACCACCACGGTCCGACGGAAGGTTCCGGAGTATACACAACCCCCGGCCACCTGACAAACCCGAGCGTGCGGCCGGCCTTCTGGCCGGCTTTCCTCGTACGTTGTATCGACGCCCCGGCTCACCCATTGGATGTCTGGGGCGGCGGAGGGATTCCGAGGATTGGGCGCGTCGCACCGTCGGTGCTACCCGATCGGTTCCTCGGACGCGGCGTAACGCGCCGCGCCCAGCAGGGCGAGCCTGTCATTGAGGATCACGCGCGCGGGCATCGCCTCGAGGAGCGGTCTCATGCGCCCCTTCGCGACGAACGCCCTGACGAACCCCGGGCCGCGCAGTCGCGCCAGGATCTTGGGTGCGATGCCCCCGCCGATGAACACTCCCCCGGTCGCCATGACCTTCAGCGCAAGGTTGCCGGACTCGGCGCCGTAGAGGGCGACGAAGAGATCCAGCGCCTCCGAGCAGAGAGCGGAGCGTCCGGAGAGGGCCGCGGCCGAAATCACGGCGGCGGGCTCGCCCGCGGAGATCTCGTCCGCCAGCCATGACGGCTCCTCGCCCCGCCCCGAGTCGCGCAGGAAGGAATAGATGTTGACCAGGCCGGGGCCCGAGAGCACTCGTTCCCAGCTCACCGGCTCGAAGCGTCGCACGAGGTAGCGCAGGAGCTCGATCTGGGTTTCGTCGGCCGGCGCGAAGCCGGCGTGGCCCCCTTCGGTCGCGAACACCCGGTGCCTCCGGCCATCCCAGTACAGCGCCGCCTCGCCAAGCCCGGTGCCGGCGGCGATGAGCGCCTGGTTGCCGGCCGCCCCCGGAATTCCTTCCTGCAGGACGACGAACTCGTCGCTGCGCAACACCTCAAGACCGAAAGCACTCGCCTCCAGGTCGTTGAGCAGCGCCACGCGTGGCAGACGCAGATCCCGCGCCAGATCGCGGGCGTCCACGACCCAGGCAAGATTGGTGGTGGAGGAGCGGCCCTCCTTCACGGGGCCGGCCACGCCGAAGCATGCGCTCTCGATCGCAGCGCCGGTGGCCCGGAGGAACTCCCGGGCGATGACTTCGAGACCGGGATATTCCTGACTGCTGTACGTGCGCTCGGAGACCGGATCGGATCGCCCCGGTCCGGGGGCGAACAGCGCAAGCCGCGTCTTGGTGCCTCCGATATCCCCCGCGAGAATCATGGTCTATTGTGGATCGACCGGCCCTCGACCCGTGATACGTCGTGCCGTCTTCAGGCCGTCCGGACGTGGTGCGCCATCCGCACCGAAGACTCCGGACCGTCCTCGTCGCCAGCGGGCAGCCATTTCACCAGCACGCGGTCGAACGCCAGCGGCCCGGGGCCGCCTACGGCCAAGTAGACAAGGAGCAGGATGTACAGGTACTCGATGAAGGTGAACAGCGACGAGATCCCTTCGATCTCGTCCTTCTTCGCCGTCAGGATCGCCACGATCATGGTGACCATGAGCGGCACCGTCGCGACGCGTGTGAACAAACCGAGGAGCAGCATGAGGCCGCAGATGAACTCGGTTCCGGCGGCGAGCGGCGCCTGGATCTCGGGCGCGGGAATGCCGAGGCTTCTGAAATATTCGATCACCTCCGGCAGGCCGTGCAGCTTTCCCCAGCCCGAGTTGAAGAACACCAGGCCGAGGCAGAGCCGCGCCAGCGTCGGCGGCAGCCAGCCGAGGCGGCGGGTCGTTCTCAGGATGATCGATCGGAACCGCACGATGATCTTAAGCACGTTTCTTCCTCCCATGCCCTATGTCGAACAGATGACGCGCCACCAGCGCCGTCCAGCCGGTCTGATGGCTCGCCCCGAGGCCGCGGCCCGTGTCTCCGTGAAAGTACTCGTGGAACAGCAGCAGGTCCTTCCAGTTCGGGTCGGTGGCGAAGCGTCCGTCCCGGCCGTGGCAGGGACGGCGCCCCTCCTTGTCCGGCAGGAAAATGCGCGTCAGCCGGGAGGCGATCTCGCCCGACACCTCGCTCAGGTTCATCATCCGTCCCGATCCGGTGGGGCACTCCACTTTCAGGCTGTCGCCGTAGAAGTGGTGATAGCGCTCCAGCGCCTCCACAAGCAGGAAGTTGATCGGGAACCAGATCGGTCCGCGCCAGTTGGAATTGCCGCCGAACAGCGCCGTGTCCGACTCCCCGGGGACGTAGCCGACCCGGTATTCCTGGCCACCGGCGCGGAACTCGTAGGGATGCTCGGCGTGCATCCGCGACACCGAGCGGATGCCGTAGGGCGACAGAAACTCACTCTCGTCCAGGACGTAACGCAGCACGCGCACCAGGCGATCGCGCGACGGAATGGCCAGCAGCCGGTGGCCGTCGGAGTGGCCGTCCTCGGCCTCCATGTACGAGATCTGCCCGGCCAGATCGGGACGGTTCTTCAGGAACCACTGCAGCCTCTTGTTGAAGCCCGGAAGGCGATCGATGACCTCCTGCTCCAGGATCTCGACCGCGAGCAACGGGATGAGACCGACCAGCGAGCGGACGCGCAGCGGCACTTCCGTCCCGTCGAAGTGAAGCTGGTCATAGTAGAAGCCGTCCTGCTCGTCCCACAGCCCGCTGCCTCCCAGATTGTTCATGGCGTCGGCGATGGCGACGAAATGCTCGAAGAACTTTGAGGCGGTGTCTTCGGTCGCCGGGTTGTCCCGCGCCAGCTCCAGGGCGATCGACATCATGGTGGCCGAATAGAACGCCATCCAGGCGGTGCCGTCCGCCTGCTCCAGGTGCCCGCCGGTCGGCAGCGGCCGGGAGCGATCGAACACGCCGATGTTGTCGAGCCCGAGGAAGCCGCCGGAGAACAGATGCTTCCCCTCGGCATCCTTGCGGTTCACCCACCAGGTGAAGTTGATCAGGAGCTTCTGGAAACAGCGCGACAGGAACAACCGGTCGCGGCGGTCGCGGGGCGCGGTCATCTTGTAGACGCGCCAGGCGGCCCAGGCGTGCACCGGCGGATTGACGTCGCCGAACGCGAACTCGTATGCCGGGATCTGGCCGTTCGGGTGCATGTACCACTCGCGCAGCATCAGGACGAGCTGTTCCTTGGCGAACGTTCCGTCGATCTTGGAGAACGGGACCATGTGGAACGCCAGGTCCCACGCGGCGTACCAGGGATACTCCCACTTGTCCGGCATCGAGATCACATCGCGGTTGAACAGGTGTCCCCAATCGCCGTTGCGGCCGTGGATCCGACTCGCGGGGGCGGGAGGCTGGGCGGGGTCCCCCTCGAGCCAGTCCCTCACGACGTAATGGAAGAATTGCTTGGACCACAGGAGTCCGGCCACCGCCTGCCGGATCACGCGGCGCTCCTCCGGCAGGAGCGTGTCCGGCACGCGCGCGCCGTAGTAGTCTTCGGTTTCCTGGAGGCGCTTGTCGAAGACGCGATCGAACGCCTCTCCGAACGGGCGGGCCGGCGCCTCGGCCTCGGCATAAAGGCGCAGCCGCACCGTCGCCTCGCCCAGCGCCGGTACGGCGAGCCGATAGAGCGCCGCGGCCTTGGTGCCCGTCTGACGGGAGTTCACGGCCTCGGTGCGTCCTTCGACCACGGCCTCATGGAAACCGTCCTTGACGTGGGGGCTCGCGTTGGAGGCGCCGAACAGTCGCAGGGTGTTCGTCTCGTTCTCCGTGAACAGGAGCGGCGGCTTCCGGCCGTCGGGCGCCGCATCCATCGCGAGCCGGAAGGGCTCCAGGGTGGCGTGCTCGGCTCGGAGCGTCCCGTCGCGGTCGACCTCGATCTTCGGCTTCGGCCAGTACCCCTCGCCGCTCCGGCCCCAGGACCAGGTGTTCCGGAACCACAGCGTCGGGAGCAGGTGCAGTGTGGCGGTCTCCGGTCCATGATTCCTGACGGTGATCCGGATCAGGATGTCATTGGGCGAGGCCTTGGCGTACTCCACGAACACATCGAAATAGCGGTTCTGGTCGAAGAGCCCGGTATCGACCAGCTCGAACTCCGCCTCCTGGCGACCGCGACGCGCGTTCTCCTCGACGAGGAGCATGTACGGGAACTCCGCCTGGGGATACTTGTAGAGCCCTTTCATGTAAGAGTGCGTCGGGGACGAGTCGAGGTAGAAATATTGCTCCTTGACGTCCTCGCCGTGGTTCCCCTGCGGGCCGGTGAGGCCGAACAGGCGCTCCTTGAGGATGGGATCGCGGCCGTTCCACAGGGCGAGGGCGAAGCACAGTCGGCATTCGCGGTCGGTGATCCCGAGAAGCCCGTCCTCACCCCAACGGTAGGCGCGGCTGCGGGCCTGGTCGTGAGGGAAGTAGTCCCAGCAGTTGCCGTCGGCGGAGTAGTCCTCGCGCACCGTGCCCCACTGGCGCTCCGACAGGTACGGCCCCCAGCGCTTCCAATTCTTGACGCGGGTGTCGTCCTCGTGGAGCCGGATCGCCTCCGCAGCCTGTGGCGCGGCGGCTTCTTGCCGCCTGCTGGGGGTTGTTCGACTCCGATTGGATGCCACGTGCCCGTCTCCTCGAGGGTCTCTACAGTTCCGCGACCTCGCAGAACACTTTGATGACGCCCTGTCCCGAGGTCAGGTGCCTGAACAGGTCGGCGTAGTTCTCGAGTCCGCGGACCGGGTGCGTCAGCAGGCGTTTGAGCCAGCCAGGATACTCCGCCTCCGCCTGCGCCATATCGGCAACGCCCATCTCGAAATGGCCGCGGTTGGCGTTGACCGTGCCGACCATGACCTTGTTTCCCAGGACGAACTCGAGATTGATCTTGTCGGCGGGCACCTGCACCATCCGGTCGCCCCCCGTGACGCTGGCCAGGACCAGAACTCCGTTCTTGCCGAGGATGCGCATGCTCTCGAAGACGATCGGGGAGTAGCCGGTCGCCTCGAACACGATGTCGTACGGACCGTCGCCTTTCGCCGCCTCCAGCAGCGGGCGGACCTCCGTGGCGATGTAGCCGGCGCCCAGTGACTCGATCAGGTCCGAATTCAGGTCCGGCTTCGGGTATTTGGCGAACGTCGTCACCTGAAGCCCGCGCAGGCGCAGGGCGAGAGTGGCCAGAAGACCGATCGTCCCGGCTCCCAGGACGGCCGCCTTGCGCGGGCGCCAGATGCGCATCCGCCTCTGGATCTCGAATGCCTGGTGCAGTCCCTTCTCGACGACCGTCAGCGGCTCGAGGAGAACCCCGACCTCCTTCAGCATTCGCGGCACCTTCACGATGAAGTCGGCGTCATCGACGTAGTGCTCGGTCAGGAAACCGTGGCGCAGGTTGATGCCGCGCTCGTAGTAGACGTCGTCCGTGGTCATGTCGGACAGACCGATGCGGTCGTAGAGGCTGGTGCCGGGCCGGCGCACGGTGGCCACGACGTGGTCGCCGGGCCGCAGCTCCGTCACCCCGGGCCCGACCGCCTCGACCCGGCCGAAGCTCTCGTGCCCCAGGACCAGGAACGATTCGCCCGGCGGCGCCTCGCCGTACTCCGCGGCATTGATCTCCTTGTCCGTGCCGTCCACGCCGACCCGGAGCACTTTCACCAGCACGCCGCGTCCATTCGGGATGTCCTCCACGTTCGGCTTCGCGAGCGCCGCCAGATGAACGCTGCCGGACTTGTGGGGTATGACCGCGACCGCTTTCATCGAGCGTCCCTCCTCCCTTTCGATCCTCGTCGGTGTGTGGCGATTCGCAGGACGTGCGTCAATTGCGGGGCTCCGGCAGTTCGATGAGGAGCAACGCGTGCCCGTCCGGGTCGCGCGCCTGGAGCCCCGCGCGGAAGCCCAGCTCCCCGCCCTCGAGCCCGATCCGGCCCGGGGAGACCAGCCGTCCCCCGGCCGCGCGCAGCGGCGTCTCCTCTACAGAGACGTCCTTGACCACGAGACGCGTCTGCCAGGACGCCAGATCGTTGGCTTGCGCGTCGCCCGGCGCGGGCCGCCCATCGGTCGGTGCGAGATACTCCAGGAACTCGATCCCGGGGCCTGACCCGGCCCGCAGACTCGTGATCCTCAGACGCGCGCCGAACACATTGTTCAAGTGCTCCTGTTCCGTCCCGTAGTTCTCGCTCTCGCCCGACACCCGCATCCCGAGGGCGTCCCGATACAGGCGCAGACTCGACCCCGTGTCCTTCACCACGATGGCCGTGTGGTCGATTCCGAGGAACAGGCGGTCGGACTTGCGGTGCCATTTCGCGTCCCCTTTGCCCTCCGGGAATTCGAGAATCTCCAGGGGATGCCCGTCCGGATCCTTGAAGTAGAACGCCCGAATGCCGCCCGCGCTCGGGTTCCAGTCCGGGAGCCTTTGCGGCCCGCTGGACGCGTGCTCGACGCCGAACTGGCGGAGCTGCGCGTACGCCCGGTCCATGTCGCTCACGATGATGGCGATGTGCTGGAACCAGCGGTCGTTGCTGCGTGAATCGACCGGAACCTGCCGGCCCTTCGGCACCAGGTACTCGGTCAGGTCGATCGCCTCGTCGCCCAGCCGCATCCGGACGACGCGCATCCGCAAACCGAACACGCCCTCCAGGCGCTCGTAGTCGCCTCCCGCGATCTCACGGTCGGACACCTTTTCGAAGTCGAGGACTCGCGAGAAAAAACCCACCGACCGATCCAGATCCGCGACCGTAATGCCGATGGCCTCGACCGCCTGCACGACGGACTGCGGCGAGCGCGCGACGGAGGCCTCGCGGCCGCCGGCCAAAGGGATCCCCGGAGCGAACACGACGACCGCGAGGCCCAGGATAGCCGCCGGCACCGGCGCGAGGAGGGACCGTCCTGCTGTGCCGGCGGCGCGCGAAAAAGTCGCGACAGATCTCATCCGTTGAGCCGCTCCAGGATGCGGTCACCGACCCGCAGCGCGTTGGCCATGATGGTCAGGGCCGGGTTCACCGCGCTGCTCGTCGGGAAGAAGCCGCCGTCGACCACGTACAGGTTGTCGAGCTCATGCGCCCTGCAATCGCGGTCGAGGACCGAGGCCCTCGGGTCGGTTCCGAAGGACACGGTGCCGTTCTGGTGTGCCACCCCGGCGAGAGGGATCCTCTTGCCGATGTAGGCCGCCATGCTCAGAAGATCTTTCGTGCACTCGCCGTGGACGGGGCAACGGATTTGTTTCAGCATCGCCTTGAGCTTCGCCTGCAGTCTCGTGTGGCCCTCCTCGTTGTTCGGCCTGTAGCTGAGCACGATCCCTCCGTCGCGGTTCAGCGTGACCCGGTTGTCCTTATCGGGGAGATCCTCCGAGGTCAGCCAGAAATCGAGCGAGTGTCGGGCCATGAGATCGAGCGTGAACCCGGGTACGATCCCCGGGGCCCCCGCGGCCAGGACGTTCGCGTCCGTTTTACCGACGAAAGAGATGTGCCCCATCGGGTAATCCCACTCCTTCGACGCGAGGTAAAAATCGTTGATCGCCAGCGACTTCTGGAAGACGGTCGGATTCGGGCAGAGCGACACGGCGAGCATGATCGAGTTCAAGTGGCACATATAGTTCCGCCCGACCTGATCCGAGCCGTTCGCCAGACCCCTCGGGTGCCTTTCGTTGCCGGACCGGAGCAGAAGCGCAGCCGAGTTGATGGCGCCGCACGACACCGCCACGATCCCCGCCGAGTAGGTTTCCTGCGCTCCGTTGCGCTCGACGCGGACCTGCGTCACCTCGCGGCCGGACGAGCCGGTCTCCAGCCGCGACACGAAGGCGTTCGTCAGGAGGGTCACGTTCGGATGCAGGAGCGCGGGATCGACGCAGATCACCTGCGAGTCCGCCTTGGCGTTCACCAGGCATGGATGACCGTCGCAGGTGGCGCAGCGGATGCAACGGCTCGTGCGCGGGTTCTTCTCGTCCAGCATCACTGCGACCGGCAGGTGGAAGGGGTGGTACCCCAGTTTCGTCAGATCGTCGCTGAGTTTCTGCAGGCGTGGCTCGTGGCTGATGGCCGGGTACGCGTAGGGAGCGCTCGCCTTCGGCTCGGTCGGGTCTTCACCGCGCGTTCCGTGCACCTGGTACAGGCGCTCCGCTTCGGTGTAGTAGGGCTCCATCTCATCGTAGGAGATCGGCCAGGCGGGTGAAACACCCCCGTGATGACGGACCTCGCCGAAGTCCTGCCGGCGCATGCGCAGCAGGGCCGCGCCGTAGAATTTCGTGTTGCCGCCGACGAAGTAGTGCGTGCCGGCGTGGAACTCCTTGCCGTTCCTGTCGTGCCAGGCCTCCTTGATGTGGTACTTTCCCTCGACCACGACGGCCCGGGTGTCCCAGTTGTCCTTCTCGCGCGGCACGTAGTCGCCGCGCTCCAGGAGGAGGATCTTTTTTCCCGAGGGCGCCAGCCGGTGGGCGAGCGTCCCGCCCCCCGCGCCGGTGCCGATGATGATCACGTCGTAGTGCCTGCTGGCGTCCATGATGTCCCCTCAGTAACCGCAGCGGAAGATGCAGCGCGCGGCGTTCCGGTGGTGCAGCTTGGCGCAGGCGACCGCCCGCGCGCCGCGCAGTCCCACGAAGGTCTGGGCCGCCAGAAGCATGCCGAGCGACGGCGCTGTAAAGTAGATCCAGAGGTCGGCGAAGGCGCGGGCCGGCACGGCCGAGGCGAACGTGCGCGCCGGGTTCATGCTCATGCCGGAAATCGGCGCCTCGAACGTGATGTAGGTCGCCACCAGGACCCCGGCGAACATCCCCGTGAGACGGGCCAGCCGCCTGCTGTTCGAGACGACGAGTAGGACGAGCATCAGGACGAACGAGATCAGGGTCTCCCAGAAGAACGCGGCGCCCGCACCTTGGGGCCCCGGCAGCGTGGCGGCGTAGTTCACCGCCTTGTCCCGGGCGACGGTGCCCAGAAGCGCGCCCGACACGATGACGCCCAGGAGGCCGCCGAGGAACTGGAACGACACGTAGAACAGGGCGTCGGCCGGTCCGATCTTCCCGAGACGGAAGAAGGTCAGAGTGACCGACGGGTTGAAGTGCGCTCCCGAGCGCTTTCCCCAGGGCGAGTAGATGATGGCGACGGCGGTCGCGCCCATCACCACCCCCATCAAGGCCCGCCGCAGGAACGGATCCGGGATGGACGCGCGCACCGGCGAGGCGGGGTGTTCGAGCAGGGCGCTGAAGAGCACCGCGGAGACCATGAACAGACCCAGCTCCGCCCCCTCCATCAGGTATTCCGGCCAGTGGCGCCTCAGCGCGTCGCTCACGGCGTTATGGATGCCTGCCGGCGGCGGGAGGTTCGGCGCCGCGCCCTCGCCTCCTTCAGGACGATGTCCGACAGCCGCAGCGCCTCGCCCACCGACCACGCCTGGAACGGACAGCCGCGCGGCGTAAAGGGGGTCTCGGCGTCGGCGATCTCGAAGATGTGGCCGAGCCCGGCGCGCTCCAGTTGTGCCACGAGCGGGGCATGAAAACGCTCGCGGGCGGCGCGCTTCGCCGCGGCGGTGCCCCCGCGCACGCGCACCCAGGCCTCGACGAACGGCCCCAGGAGCCACGGCCAGACGGTCCCCTGGTGGTAAGCGCCGTCGCGCTCGCGCACCCCGCCGACGTAGCGCGGCGTGTAACCGGGTTCTCCGGGTGCCAGCGACCTCAGTCCGGAAGGCGTCAGAAGACGCGCCTCCACGGTGTCGACGACGCTTTGGGCGCGATCTCCTTCGAGGAGCGGCAGCGGCAGCCCGCCGACCGCGAAGATCTGGTTGGGGCGAAAGGAGGCGTCGACCGTGCCGTGTCGGTGGTCCACGTCGACCACGTCGTACAGGTACCCTCCGTCCGGGTTCCAGAAGCGTTCCAGGAAGGCCCGGCGACCGAGGTCGAATGAGGCCCCGAAGCGGTCCGAGAACGAGCGCGCGATCCACAAGGCGTTCAGCCACAGCGCCTGCACTTCGACCGGCTTGCCGATCCTGGGGGTGACCACCCGGTCCCCCACCCTGGCGTCCATCCAGGTGAGCTGGACGCCCGGCCCGCCAGCGGCCAGCAGGCCGTCGTCGTCGAGCCTTATGCCGTGACGCGTGCCGCGCGCGTATCCCGACAGGATCTCACCGACCGCCGCGGCGAGTGCCTTCATAGCACCCGGCGGGACGGTGCGCGCGGCCCTCCCGCAGGCGTCCAGGAAATCCCCGACCGCGACGACGTACCACAGCGAAGCGTCGACGGAGTTGAACTCGGGCGCATCGCCATGGTCGGGGAAACGGTTCGGCAGCATGCCCTCCGAGACGCTCCCCGCCCACTCGAGCAGGATGTCGCGCGCCTCGTCGAGTCGCCCGGTTGCAAGACACAGGCCGCGCAGGGCGATGAACGTGTCGCGCCCCCAGTCGGTGAACCAGGGGTAGCCGGCGACGATCGTCCGCCCCCGCCCGCGGCGGACGATGTAGTCGTCGGCGGCGCGGTGCAGCCGTGAGGGGAAGGCCTGCCGGCGACGCCGCTCCGCCAAGCGCAGCCGCTTCAGGACGGTCTCCGCCGCACCTTCCGGCGGCGGGACCCCATCGACGCCGGCCGCGAGGATCAGGACCGCCTCCCTTGATCCCGCTCCGAGGGCAAACCGGAACAGACCGGGGGCCGCCAGGTCCTCGACGCAATCGAGACCGCGCGCCCGCTCCTCCTCATAGAGAAAACGACGATACCAATCCGGTCGCGACTCGTAGGCGCCGTTGGTCAGGGCGTGGATTTCCGGGACATCTGGGTACGGACGCCACACGATTCGGCCGCCGGTGGCCCCCGCCTCGAAGTTGAACGCGGGATTTTCGTGGTGCAGAGCGTGATAGTCCCGGCCGGCGAGAAACGGCCGCACCTCCAGGGTCGTGCCCGGTGGGCCGGCCGCGAGACGCCACGACAGGACGGTCACCGGGACGCCCCGGCGGACGAAGATCTCCTGCTCGATGACTGTGTCGTCCTCCAGGCGAAACCTCCAGCGAGGCCAGGGGTCCGGCTCGAACGACTCGATGCGGCGCACCCCATCCGGGTGGACCACGCCCGGCTCGTACAGCTGCGACGAGATTGGAAACCTGCCCGCGGGCGTCGTCACCGTGGCGTCGAGTCCGCTCACCAGCACGCACCGGCCCGTCGGCGGCGTGGCAGCGGCCAGGAGCAGAGCGTGGTAACGGCGCGTGCGTTTCCCGGAGGCCGTGCCGGAAGCGAACCCCCCGAGCCCGTCCGCCTCGAGCCATTCCATCGCATCGTCCCGGAAGTTGATTGAGCTCATCGGTCGTCTCCCCGAGCGCCGGCCGGCGCTCTCTATCCTAATTGATGCCGGACCGTGCCCCGGGGGTGCGCCGCGGCGCGCAGATTGCATGTGAACCTCGGTGGTTCGAAGCCGCATCATAACGCGTCGAGTGCCGGCGGGGTCCGGACGACAGGAGCGAAGAGTCGAGACAGGAGTGAACAATTTTTCTCTTGACAGCGAGACCGAAGGGGGCTACGGTGGAGGTCATCCAAAATGTGATGATTTTGACGGGCCCGCCGGTCACGCTCTATTTCTGCGGAGGCCGGGCGTGGGTCCCAGCCCAGGGCCGCCGGCGGGAGGCGCACCATGATTAAATCGACACTCCCAGGAAACCCGGAGGGGCATTACCAAGCGGTTCCTTCCCTGCCGCCGGGCGGACGGTTCGAAGATCGCCCCAGGTCGGCCCACTCTGCGTTGGAGCTGCACATCCGCCGTTTGCGCTATTTCATGGATCTTCTTGAAACCGGATACCACCACGCGCTGCACCCCGACCCCCTGCCGCGGTCGCTGCGCGCCGACAGGATCGCCCTCGGCATCGACGTTCCCGAGCTCGACGCGGTCCCGCTCTGGTCCGTGAAACAGCGTGACGGCGCCGTGGCGATTCCGTTCGTCGAGTTCATCGTGACGCAGATCTCCAGGACCCTCGAGGCGATCGCCGACGATGCCGGGCTGTCGGGCAGCGCGGCCGGAGAGGATCTGATTCTGGCCCGCGGCACGCTGCGGCGCGTCCTGGAGCAGGCCAGCCCCGGCAGCGCGACGGCGGCGCCGGACCTGCCCCGCCTGGGAGACATCTTCCTGTCCGGCGAAATTCTCGATGAGGTCTGCGGCCCCAAGGGTCTGCTGCAGACCATCGCCGGCCAGTGCGAGGCGCTCCTGGCCGTGGAGTCGGTTCGCCCCGGCCACTGATCTCCCGCGACAGGTCCGAGGCCGCATGCCCCTCCAGCCAACCCTCTCCCCCACCGGAGACCCGGACGCAGCGCATCCGGGCGAATCGACCGACGACGGGGACTCCACGGCACCGCTGCCGGCGCCGTCGGGGCCGTCCCGCGCCGTCCTGATGCTGGTCCACCCGCGGTTGCTGTTTCTCTACTGGGTGATCGATGGCGAGATCGAAGAGCGCCTGCGTCGTCCCGGATTGACGACCGCGCTCGTGGTCGAGGTCTCCGCCGACGGCAGAACATTCCGCGAGACCGACCGGCGGGCGTTCGATACGCGCGCGCCGTGCTGGTACGTCCCCAACTCGACCGTCGACTGCCGGGTGCGCGTCCGTCTGGGCACGAACGAGGGCGGGCGCTTCAGCGAGTTCCTGACCAGCAACATCCTGCGGGTCCCGCGCGAAGGGCCGGGCGACGCGCCTGAAATCTGGAAAGACCGGCGGGAGGCGGGCGGTCCCGGCGCGGCCGGGGCCATTCATCCGCCACCCCGAGCGGGAGCGTTTCCTGGAGGAGAACTGGCTGTTCGAGGCGATCACCGAGACCTATCTGCCGCTGCTCGACATGTTCGACCACCTGGCGGAGGACCGCGTGGAGGCCCGCGTGGCGGTGTCGCTCACGCCCACGCTCATGGCGATGCTGCGGGATCCCCTGCTTCTGTCGCGCTACGAACGCCACCTGGACAGAATGTGCATCCTCGCCGGCCTCGAGGTGCAGCGGACCCGCCGGGATCCCGACTTCGGTCCGGTCGCCGGGTTCTACCGGGACAGGCTGGAGAGGCTGCGCTTCCTGTTCGCGAAACAGTACGGGCGCGATCTCGTGGGCCGGTTCTCCAGACTGGAATCCGAAGGGCGCATCGAAATCCTGGCGTGCGCCGCCACGCACGGGTTCCTGCCCCACCTGGCCGCCGTGCCCGGGAGCGTGCGCGCACAGATCGCGGTGGGAGTGCGGGAGCACGCCCGGCAGGTCGGACGATCTCCCCGGGGCATGTGGCTCCCCGAGTGCGCCTACTTCGAGGGGCTCGACGCGCTTCTGGCCTCGGAGGGCGTCGAGTATGTCTTCGTCGACTCGCGCGGCGTCCGCAACGCCTCCAGCCGCCCCCGCCTGGACCTGCACGCCCCGATCGTCAGCCCCGCGGGTGTTCTGGCGTTCGGACGCGACGAGGAGTGCTCGGAGCAGGTGTGGAGCTCGAAGCGGGGGTACCCGGGTGATCCTGCGTACCGCGACTTCTACAGGGACATCGGCTACGACCTCGACGCGGACTATGTCGGGCCGTTTCTCGATCCCTCGGGCGCGCGCGGATTCACCGGGCTGAAGTACCATCGCATCACCGGCGGTCACGACCAGAAGGAACCGTACCAGCGCGAGCGGGCGCTTTTGACTCTGGAGACGCACGCCGACGACTTCGTGCGCAACCGCCGCCGGCAGAGTCTCTCCCTCACGAGCCGGCTCGGTCGCCGGCCGCTGATGGTGGCCATGTACGACGCCGAATTGTTCGGGCACTGGTGGTTCGAGGGGACCGAGTGGCTCGAGGCGGTGCTGCGCCGGCTGCCCGCGGCCGGGATTCGGGTGGTGACTCCGGGCCGCTACCTCGACGATCAGCCGGTCCAGCAGGTGGCCGAGCCGGCCGCTTCCAGCTGGGGAGACGGCGGCTATTACGAGGTCTGGCTGGGACAGGCCAACGACTGGATCTGGCCCCCGCTTCACGATGCCGCCCGGCGCATGACGGACCTCGCGGCGCGCGCCGCAGGCGGAGGCGCCCTGCAGCGGCGCGCCCTGGCGCAACTCGGGCGCGAGCTCCTGCTGGCCCAGGCCTCCGACTGGCCCTTCATCCTGAAGCACGAGACAGCCGTGGGCTACGCCAGAAGGCGCGCCCGCGAGCATCTGTTGCGCTTCGATCGCCTCGCGAAGCAGCTCGAGGAGGGGCGGGTGGACGAGGCCGATCTCGCCGCCCTGGAGGCCCGGGACAACCTGTTCCCCGACCTCGATCACGAGATCTGGAGGCGCGCGTGATCGCGGGCCCGCACGGCACCGTGGCGATCGTGCTGGCGGGGGGCGAGGGGAAGCGTCTGTTCCCACTGACCCGGCGCCGCGCCAAGCCGGCGATGCCGTTCGCCGGCCAGTACCGCCTGATCGACTTCGTCCTCACCAACCTGGTGCACTCGAACCTGCTGCGCATCCACGTCCTGACGCAGTACGAGTCGTACTCCCTGATCCGGCACCTGTCGCGCGGCTGGAACTTCTCGGCCCACCTCGGCCAGTACTGCGAGGTGATCCCGGCCGCCGTCGGCGAGGGGCGGGGCTGGTACCAGGGATCGGCCGACGCGCTGTACCAGAACCTGGAGCGCCTCGGGCGCGACGCTCCCCGGATCGTCGCCGTGTTCGGCGCGGACCACATCTACCGCATGGACATCGAGGAGATGATCGTGGAGCACGTCGAGTCCAGGGCCGATATCAGCATCAGCGTCGTGCCCCAGCCGATCGAGGAGGCGCACCAGCTCGGCTGCGTCGAAGTGGACGAGAACATGCGGGTGCGACGCTTCCTGGAGAAGCCGGCGTCGCCGCCCGCCTTCCCCGGCGATCCGGGGAAATCGCTCGTCTCCATGGGCAACTACCTGTTCAACTACGACGTGCTCTGCCGGGTTCTCGAGGACGACCACGCCGACCCCAAGAGCCGCCACGACCTGGGAGGAGACGTCTTTCCGCGCTTTTACGAGAAGCTGCACATCCACGCCTACAACTTCCTGAACAACCGGGTCCCCGGAACGCGCGACTCGGAGGTCGGCTACTGGCGCGACGTGGGAACCATCGGATCGTACTGGCGGGCGTCCATGGACCTGGTCAGCGTGACGCCGGCGTTCAACATGTACAACGAGGACTGGCCGATCCTGACGGCGCGCGTCGATTACCCGCCCGCCAAGTTCGTATTCGCCGACCGCGAATCGAATCGCATGGGGATCGCCACCGACTCTCTGGTGCCCAACGGCTGCATCATCTCGGGCGGCCACATCGATCGTTGCGTCCTGGGTCCGCGCGTGCGCATCAACTCCTACAGCACGGTGAGCGAGAGCGTGCTGTTCGAGGGAGTCGAGGTCGGCCGGCACTGCCGCATCCGGCGCGCCATCGTCGACAAGCGCGTGAAAATCCCCGCCAATACCGTCATCGGTTACGATCCCGAGGGCGATCGCGCGCGCGGGATCGTCGTCTGCCCCGAGGGCATTTCGGTCGTGTCGACGGACGTGGACTTCGCTCCGTCGTGAAACCGGTCGCTCTCGCCTTCCTGTGGCACCTGCACCAGCCCCTCTATCGTCTCAGGGAGGAACGTGTCTGCTTCATGCCATGGGTGCGCCTGCACGCCATCCGCTCGTACTACGACATGGTCCGCGTGCTGGAGGAGTTCCCCCAGATCAGGCCGACCTTCAACCTGACCGCGACGCTGATCGGGCAGATCCGGGCGTACGAGGCGGGCGCGACGGACCTGTTCCGGGAGACGGCGAGAATTGCGCCGGACGACCTGGACGACTCACGGCGCGCCTTCCTCTTCGAGCACTTCTTTGCAGCCCAGGTCGAGCACATGATGGGCGACCTGCCACGCTACGCCGAGATCCACGGTCGCCGCGAGCGAGCGCGTCTCGAACACGGGGAGGCGAACGCCTGGAAGGAATTGTCGACCGCGGACTATCGCGACCTTCAGGTCCTGTTCGATCTCTCCTGGTTCGGCTTCAAGGCGCGAGAGGACTTCCCGGAGGTGCGGGCGCTCTGCGAGCGCGGGCGGAACTTCACGCGGCACGACGTGGAGATGGTGCACGCGGTCCAGGACGAGATTCTTCGCCGGATCCTGCCGTCCTACCGCGAGGCGGCCGCTCAGGGCCGGATCGAGATCGCGACGTCCCCCTACGCCCACCCGATCCTGCCGCTCCTCATCGATACCGACTCGGCGCGCGAGACGATGCCGCAGGCGTCGCTCCCGCCCCGTTTCCGGGCCCCGGAGGACGCGCGCCGGCAGGTCGAGGAGGCGCTCATGTATGTCGAGCGCGAGCTGGGTGTTCGTCCGCGCGGCCTGTGGCCTTCGGAGGGAGCGGTAAGCCGCGAGGCCGTCGAGCTCTTGGGTCCGTGCGGGATCGATTGGACCGCCAGCGACGAGCACGTGCTCGGGGCGTCCGAAACGAATCCCCCCGCCGATCCCGGGCGGCCCTGGACCCTGTCCGGCGCACCCGGTGGTCCGGTGATGGTTTTCCGCGACCAGGATCTGTCGGACCGTATCGGGTTCTCCTACGCGCGGATCGACCCGGCGCGCGCCGCCGGCGACTTCGTGGCGGCCGTGCGGGAGAGGGCGCGGTCGAGCTCGGGAAGCGGGCGGTTGATCCTGGTCGCCCTCGATGGAGAAAACCCCTGGGAGCACTATCCCCAGGCCGGCGGACCGTTCCTGCGCGCCCTGTACGGGGCGCTGGCCCGCGACCCGGCGCTCGCCTGCAGCACGGTCTCCGAGACGATCGCGACCTGCCAGGAACGGGGCACGATCGGGCGGCTGCGCGCCGGGAGCTGGATCCAGGCCGATTTCAGCACCTGGATCGGCGGGCCGGAAAAGAATCGCGCCTGGGGCCTTCTCAGGGAGATCCGCTCCTCTCTCGGCAGCACCCTCGAGGATGCGCGGGTCCCCGAGGACGCGCGGCGCGCCGCCTGGTCGTCTCTGCGCGCGGCGGAGGGGAGCGACTGGTTCTGGTGGCTGGACGGGCAGTTCACGACCGCCTACGGGACGCAGTTCGACGAGACGTTCCGCTCTCACCTGAAGCAGGCGTGCCAGGCGCTCGGTCGCGAGGCGCCCGAATCGCTTGGCTGGCCGATCCCGGCACCGGGGCGGCGCGAGGAGAGCGGCGCCATCGGGGAGGCCGGCCTGCTGCTCGCACCGCGCATCGACGGATTCGAGGGAGATTACTTCGAATGGCACGGTGCTTTGCGGCTCGAATGGGGCGTGCTCGCCTCCCGGGGCACCATGCAGACGGCGCAGCGCCCGCTCGAGTCGCTGCGCTATGGCGTCTCGCGCGATGGCGAGTTCTGCCTGCGGATCGACCCCGACGCACGGTCCGGGCCCGCCGGCTTCGCGGGCCTGGGTCTCGACCTGTCGTTCCGTGCGGGAGAGAGCGCCCGCCACCTGCGCCTCGATCTGGATGACAAGGGCGACCTGAAGGACGTGGTTCTGGAGGTGCCGAAGGGGGTGCCGCACTCCGCCTCGCTCGGAGCCCCGGTGCGGGCGGTGGCGCGTAAAGTCTTCGAGATGGCGGTGTCCTGCCAGACGCTCGGTCTCGAGCCGGGCATGACGGTCGGTCTCCGGATCCGCCTGTGCACCCCCTCCGGCGACGCGCCGCTCAAAGAGATCGTCACGCGCGTGCCGCCGTTCGCGCGGGACCCTTTGGACACCGCGGCATGAGCGTGCGTCTCCTGCTCGCGCTGCACTTTCACCAGCCGGTCGGGAATTTCGACTTCGTGTTCCGTGACGCCATGCGCCTGTGCTACGCGCCGATTCTCGATCGCTTCGAACGCCATCCGGGTGTGCGCGCCGCCTTTCATCTTTCGGGGTGCCTCCTGGAGTGGCTGGAGGAGCACGATCGCCCGTTCCTCGACCGCGTCATCCGTCTCGTGGCGTCGGGGCAGATCGAGCCTTTGGGCGGCGCCTTCTACGAGCCGATCCTGTCCATCGTTCCGCGCGCCGACGCGCTCGACCAGATCGAGCGCCTCGCCTCGTACTGGCAGAGACGGGGCGGCGTCCGCCCGCAAGGGGCATGGATCGCGGAGCGCGTCTGGGAGCCTGCGCTCGCCGAAGTGCTGGCGGAGGCGCGCGTGCGCTACACGATCCTGGACGATCAGCACCTGCGCTTCGCCGGGCTTCTGGACGAGCGCTTCAGCGGCGTCTTCGTCACCGAGCGCGCCTCCCGCGCCGTCGCTTTCTTTCCCTCGGATTACGAGCTCCGATACCTGATCCCGTTCCGGCCGCTGGACACCGTCCGCCGGCACTTCCGCGAGCTGGCCGGGCCCGGGAGCGACTGGGTCCTCACCTACGGCGACGACGCGGAGAAGTTCGGGCTCTGGCCGCGCACGCATCGCTGGGTGTTCGAGGAGGGATGGCTGGAGGGGTTTCTGTCGATGCTCGAGGAGTCGGACGGACCGGTGCGCACGACCTCTCCGGGGGCCTTCCTGGACGAACGACCGCAGGCGCGCAGGGTCTACGTTCCGAACGCCTCCTACACCGAGATGCTGGAGTGGGCGTTGCCGGCGGCATCGGTGGGCGGGTATCTCCGGACGCGCGCCGCCGCCCTGAAGGAGGCGCCGGCCGAGCACGTCCGAGCCTTTGTGCGCGGCAGCCTCTGGGACATGTTCCTGGCGCGCTATCCGGAGGCGGACCATCTGCACAAGCACGTCCTGTGGACCTCAAGGCGGGCGCGCGCCCTGCCCGCGGACGCCCCGGGGAGGGAGGAGGCGATCACGGGCGTTCTGCGGGCGCAGTGCAATTGTGCTTACTGGCATGGCCTGTTCGGAGGCCTGTACTTCCCGCACCTGCGGCATGGCGTGTACGAGAGTCTCCTGCGGGCCGATGCTCTCCTGGCGGAGGCCGACGCCGGGCGGGTGCGCGTCGAGGTCGAGGACCTCGACGGCGACCTGGAAGAGGAGGTGGTCGTTCGCTCCGGCGCGACCCAGGCTTTCTTCCGGCCATCGGACGCCGGCACCCTGGTGGAGTTCGACTTCCTGCCGTGCCGTTTCAACGTCGCCAACATCGTGTCGCGCTGGCGCGAGAGATACCACGCGGGCGAGGAGCCGACGCACGCGCACGCCGAGGGCGGATCGGTGACATCGCCGCACGAGCAGACGGTCGCCGTGGACCTCGCCGATCTGGAAGGCCGGCACTTCGACCGGCTGCCCCTCCGCTCCTTGCGCGATTTCTTCTGTGCGCACCCTCCAGACCCGGTCGCCCTCGGCGCCTTCCGGTCCATGCTGCTCCAGCAGGGCAGGGTCGATCGCTGGGAGACGAGCGCCCGGGGTCTGATCTCCGAGGCGCGCCTCGGACCGCTGGCCTACGCCCGCGAGGTGACGATGGACGAGTCCGGGGACCTGCGCGTCGCCTGGAGGACGGCGCCTTCGGGCGCGGGGGCCGAGGGCTGGTTCGGCACCCTGCTCTGCCTGACGCTCCTGGCGCGCCAGGCGCCGGATCGCTCCGTCGTCGTCGTGGGTGTGGACGGGAGGGAACGTCGTGGCGCGCCCGGCGATCCGCTGGAGGTCGACGGTGTTGTTCGCCTCGCTCTCGAGGACCGCGCCTTCGGCTTCGCCCTGGACATCATCCCCGCGCCCGCGGCGCGGCTCGCCGCCTGCCCGATCGAAACGCTGCAGCGCTCGGAAGATCGTCTCGAGACGACCTATCAAGGGACGGTCTTTGCGTTATGCTGGGCGGTGTCGCCGCCGGGCCCGCCGTCACCGGCGTCCACGCTGCGACTCGCATTCCGGAGGCTGACGTGACACACGAGCGCTCATGACCCCCGAGCTCCGCAAGGACCCGGTGACAGGGCGGTGGGTGATCATCGCGGGCGAGCGCGGCCAGCGCCCCAATCCGTTCCGTCACTACGCCCCGGCGACCGAAGCCGGGGGTGACTGCCCCTTCTGCCCGGGGCATGAGGGGATGACGCCACCGGAGGTCCTGGTGTTCCGTGACGACCCCGGCGACGGCGGGAGCGCGCCGTCCTGGATCGTGCGCGTCGTACCCAACCGCTACCCCGCCCTGCGGATCGAGGGCACGCCCGACAAGCGCGCCGAGGGGCTGTACGACATGATGCGCGGCATCGGGGCGCACGAAGTGGTCATCGAGTCGCCCGAGCACGACGGCGATCCCGCGCGCTACAGCCCGGGACAGATGGCGGGGGTGATCCGCGCCTATCGCGACCGCACGACCGACCTTCTCCGCGACACCCGGTTCCGTTACGTGCTGGTGTTCAAGAATCACGGCGCGGCGGCGGGCGCCACCCTGACGCACCCCCATTCGCAGATCATCGCTCTGCCGGTGGTGCCCGCCCGGCTCGAGGCCGAGCTCGCGGGCGCGATACGCTACTTCGAGTACCGCGGCCGCTGCGTCTACTGCGACATCCTGTCGCAGGAGGTCTCCGACGGCCGGCGGCTGGTGACTCAGAACGCGGAGTTCATCGCGCTGGCTCCCTTCGCGTCGCGTTTTCCGTTCGAAGTCCTCGTCCTGCCGCGCCGGCACGACGCTTTCTTCTGGACGCTGGCGAAGCACCAGGTCGAGGCCCTGGCCGAAATCCTGCAGGACGTCCTGCGACGCTACCGGCTGGCGCTCAGGGACCCCCCGTACAACTACGTCATCCACACGGCGCCGCCCGGTCACCCGAGCCCCGAGGTCTACCACTGGCAGGTCGAGGTGATGCCGAAGCTGACCGACGTCGCCGGGTTCGAGTGGGGCAGCGGCTTCTTCATCAACCCGACTCCCCCCGAGGAAGCGGCCCGCGCCCTGAGGGACCTGGAGCGGTTCATGGACGTGACGGACGCGCAACTCCTGCGCGGACCCGGCGCCCCCGCCTGAAGAAGGGAGGTGGCGTGTCCGAGATCTGGATGGTCGCGGCGGAGGCGGCGCCTTACGCGCAGGTGGGAGGGCTGGGGGACGTCCTGCGCGCCCTTCCGGGCGCGCTCGCGGGACTCGGCTTCCGGGTGCGGCGCTTCCTGCCTGCGTACGGCAGCGTCGACCGCGCGGGGTTCGTCGAGGAGGACGACAACCTCGCCGTGCCTCTCGGGCCGGCGCGCACTCCGGTGCGCTTCCTCTCGAAGAACGAGGCCCCCGGTGTCGTGACGACCCTTCTCGTCTGCGAGGAATTGTTCGCGCGGGAGGGGGTCTATGGCACGCCGGAGGGTGAATACCCCGACAACCCGCGCCGGTTCGCTCTCCTGAGCCGCGCCGTCTGCGAGAGGGCGCGGCGCGCCCCCGACCCTCCCGACGTCCTGCACGTCCACGACTGGCACACCGCGCTCGTCCCCCTGTTCGCGCGCTTCACCCCGGTCTGGCGCAGAAAGCCCCGGACCGTGCTGACGATTCACAACCTCGGGTACCAGGGAAAGTTCGACGCGGCGGCGCTCACCTGGCTGTCGCTGCCGGATGGAGCGCGCAGCGATGTGCTCGCGGGGGACGTGATCGAAGATCACGGCGGAGTGAACTTTCTCAAGGCCGGTCTCGCTCACGCCGACAGGCTGACGACGGTCAGCCCCCGGCACGCGCGCGAGGTCCTGACCTCCACCTTCGGCTTCGGACTGGACGGCATGCTGCGGCGGCGCGAGAGTGTCCTGACCGGTATCCTGAACGGCGCGGACTACGAGGTCTGGGACCCCGCGCGGGACGAGCGCCTGCCGAGACCGTACGGACCGGGAACGCTCGAACGCAAGGAAGAGGCAAAGCGCGCTCTCGTCGAAAAGCTCGGCCTGGCCGCGACCGGTCGGGCCCTCGTCGGGGTCGTGGGTCGTCTCGCTCCCCAGAAAGGGATCGACGTCCTGGCCGCAGCCGCGACCGCCCTGCTGTCGCAGGGGGCCGGCCTGGCCATCCTCGGGGCCGGGGATCGGGAGATCGTCGCGGCGCTCCAGGGTCTGCAGCGCCGCCATCCGGATAAGATCGCGGTGCGCGTCGGCCACGACGACGACCTGGCCCACCTGATCGTGGCAGGGTGCGACCTCCTCGTCGTCCCCTCGCGTTACGAACCGTGCGGGCTGGTGCAGATGCACGCCCTGCGGTACGGGACGATCCCGGTGGTGCACGGAACCGGAGGTCTGGCGGATACCGTGCGCGACGAGACGGAAGCGCCCGGCCGGGGCACCGGGTTCGTCTTCGGGCCGCTCACTCCCGAGACCCTGGCGGGCGCCGTGCGCCGGGCGCTGACCCTGCGTCAATCGGACCCTCGCGCCTGGCGCGCCCTGCAGAGGCGCGCCATGGCCGAGGACTTCTCCTGGGCGAAGGCAGCCGGGCTCTACGCCGACCTGTACCGGGACCTGCTAGGCTCGAACGATCCTCGCTGAAAAGCCGGCCGCCGCTCAAACGCCCGGCGGGCGTGTCCAGGGATCCGCCGGATGGCTCGAGGTCAGCGCCCCGGCTGCGGCCAGGTAGCAACGCGTGACGTAGTCGATGGCCATGCGGTCCGAGTTGTAGCGCCAGGCGAGCGTGGCCAGCGCGCGCTGGATGCGCACGATCCATTTCAGGGGCAGGCCCTCGGGCGATCGGTCGAAAAAGTCGGGCAGGACCTGCGTCTCCAGGACGTCGAACAGATCGACCGCGTCCCGGCGGTCCTGCAGGGCCGTGTCCGTGTGCGTCAGACCCTCGCCGAAGGAGTAGCCGTTCGATCCATCGTGCGCCTCGGCCCACCAACCGTCGAGCACGGCCAGGTTGAGCGTGGCATTGAACACCGCCTTCTGCCCGCTGGTGCCGCACGCTTCGAGGGGGCGCCGGGGCGCGTTCAGCCACAAATCCGATCCCTGCACCAGGTGGCGGGCGACGTTCATGTCGTAGTTCTCGAGCACGATGATCCGTCCCGAGAAGCGCGGATCGCGCGCCCGCTCGTCGAGCGCGCGGAGGATCCCCTTGCCGACGTCGTCCTTCGGGTGGGCCTTGCCCGCGAACAGGATCTGAACCGGTCGCGCCTCGTCCCTCAGGAGCCGCTCGAGACGATCGGGATCCGACAGCAGCAATTGCGCGCGCTTGTATTCCGCGAAGCGGCGCGCGACACCGATCGTCAGGGCCTCCGGGTCGAGGCCCGGCGGCGGCCCCGAGAGTCCGAGGCGCTCCTGTCTCTTCCGCAGCCGGCGCGCCGCGAATTCCAGCATCTCCTGCTTGAGCCGGCGCTTGACGTCCCAGATCTCCGCCGGCGGGACGTCCGTGATTTTCTCCCACAGATCGGCGTGGCTCAGCCGGGTGGGCCAGTCCTCGGCGAGTCGGCGGCGCAGGAGCTGGTCCATCTCGCCGGCGATCCAGGTCGGCACGTGCACGCCGTTCGTGATATGGCCGATCGGCACCTCCGACGTTTTCCTCTCGGGCCACAGGCCGCGCCACAGGCCGCGGGTGGTGTGGCCATGCAGGGCGCTCACGGCGTTCGATCGGAAGGCCAGACGCAGCGCCAGGGCCGTCATGCAGAATGTGCCGTCCGCTCCGCCCGCGTCGGCGCGGCCGAGCGCTGTAAAGTCTTCGCTGGACAGCCCGAGGCGCTCGCGCAAGGGCCGCAGGTGCTCCTCGATCAGGTCCAGCGGGAAGCGGTCGTGCCCCGCGGGCAGCGGAGTGTGGGTGGTGAACACCGCGCGCGCTCTCATGCTCTCGGCCGCGGCATCAAACCGCATCCCCTCTTCCTCCATCGTCTGGGCGATCGCCTCCAGCAGGGCGAAGGCCGAGTGCCCCTCGTTCAAGTGCAGGACACCGGGCCGGATGCCGAGCGCAAGGAGCGCCCGGTATCCGCCCACGCCCAGGATCAACTCCTGGAGCAGGCGCGTGCGCAGGTCGCCCCCGTAAAGTCGCGCGCTGAAAACATCGCGGTGCGCGGCGGCGGGATCGCGAGAGCCATCGAGAAGGACGAGCCGCGACCGGCCGACGCGCGCCAGCCACAGATCGATGGGGAAGACGCCGGACGCCGTCGGCATCTGGATCAGGATCGGCTGACCGCGCCCGTCAAGAGCGGGTTCCAGCGGCACGCGCTCGACATCCAGATCGGAGTAGATCTCCTCCTGTCCGCCCTGCGCGTCGATGCGCTGCGTGAAATATCCTTGGCGGTAGAGAATGGAGACGCCCCAGATCGGCACGCCCAGGTCGGAGCAGCTCTTCAAGTGGTCGCCCGCCAGGATCCCCAGCCCGCCCGAGTAGATCGGGAGCGATTCGTGCAGACCGAATTCGGCCGAGAAATACGCGACGGGGCGCAGGTCGAGCGATGGCGCGTGCCGGCTGGCCCAGTGCCGGCCGGACTTCAGGTAATTTTGCAGGGACCCGCAGGCGGCCTCGAGCCTGCGGCGGTACTCGGGGTCGGCGGCCCGGGCCCCGATGCGGGTGTCGTCGACGTCCGCCAGGAACGCGGCGGGATTGTGATTCACCCGCCGCCAGAGATCGAGGTCGATCTCGCGGAACAGGGAGTCGAACTCGCCGCTCCAGGTCCAGCGGAGATTGCCGGCCAGCTCGGCCAGGCGGCGGCGGACCTCGCTCTGGAGCGCTTCGGCCATGCAGTCCCTCCCGGCGCTGACAGCGCCCGTCCGCGGAATCTAGCACGAGTCGTGGTATTCTCCGCCGGCCATGGAATCCCCGAGCGCCGGAGGGCATCCAAAGGGCGTGTAAGGTCCGTATTGGATTGGGGGACGCTCGTGAAACGGAAGCGGGGAGAACGGGAGCGGCCGTCAAGAAGAGTCCAGACCTGCAAGGACGTGATCGATCTGCTCACGGAGTACATGGAAGGAGGGCTGGCGCCGGCCGTCGGGCGCCGGCTCGAGACCCATCTCGGAAATTGCTCCGCTTGCGAGGGTTTTCTCCAGACTCTCAGAGCGACGCGCGCCGCCATCCGCAGCCTCCAGCGCGACGACATCCCCGAGGACTGCCACACAAAGCTCCGGGCCTTCCTGGACCGCGAGCTCAAGAGCGGCCTCCTCTGATCTTTTTCTGAACCCGCCCGGCCTCAGTCGTATCGAAACTGGCAGGAGGATGCGGCATGGCGTCCCACCCGAAGGCGCGGGTGTTGATCCTGGGCGGCGGGTTCGGCGGACTGTACGCCGCACTGAGGCTGGAGAGCACCGTGGCCGGTGACCCCGACGTGCAGGTCACTCTGGTCAATCACGATAACTTCTTCCTGTTCACCCCGATGCTGCACGAAGTGGCCGCGAGCGACCTCGATCTGACCAACATCGTCAACCCGGTTCGGAAGCTCCTGCGCAAGGTCGACTTCTTCCAGGGAGACGTCGTGGCGGTCGACTTGCAGTCGAAAAACGTGACCCTGGCGCACGGCTTCGACCACCATCACCACGCCGTCGGCTTCGATTACCTGGTGATCGCTCTCGGGTCGATCACCAACTTCTACAACCTGCCGGGGCTCAAGGAACGCGCCCTGACGATGAAGACCCTGGGCGATGCCATTCACCTGCGCAACCGGCTGATCGCCCTGCTGGAGGAGGCGGACACCGAGTGCTGCTCGCCGATCCGGGGGCCGCTCCTGACGTTCGTGATAGCCGGCGGGGGATTCGCGGGCGTCGAGACGATCGCCGGACTCAACGATTTCGTCCGGGGGTCGCTGCGTTTCTACCCTCATCTCAAGGAGGAAGACCTGCGCGTCGTCCTGGTCCATCCCGGTCCGACCATCCTTCCCGAGCTGAGACAGGACCTCGGGGCCTACGCCCAGAGAAAACTGACCGAGCGAGGGATCGAGATCCGGACCAACGTCAAGGTCACGTCCGTCAACGACGAAGGCGTGACCCTGAGCGACGGGACGTTCATCCCGAGCCGCACCGTCGTCTGGACCGCCGGCACCTCTCCGAACCCTCTTCTTTCCAGGCTGCCCTGCGTGCAGGAGCGTGGCCGGCTCGTGGTCAACGAGTACCTGGAAGTGCCCCAGTTCCCCGGTGTCTGGGCCCTCGGGGACTGCGCCTCGGTGCCCGATCGCCGCACCGGCAAGACGCACCCGCCCACCGCCCAGCATGCCCTTCGGGAAGGGACGGTCGCGGCCCGGAACATCGTGGCCGCGCTCCGGGGCGGTCGCAAGAAGTCGTTCGACTTCGGCGGCCTGGGTCAGCTCGCCGCCATCGGCCGCCGCACCGGCGTGGCGGAGATCCTCGGGTTCAAGTTCTCGGGGTTCGTCGCCTGGTGGCTGTGGCGGACGATCTACCTCAGCAAGCTTCCCCGCTTCGAGAAAAAGCTGCGCGTCGCCCTCGACTGGACCCTCGACCTGTTCTTTTCCAAGGACCTGGTGCAGTTCGTGACCCAGCGGGCGCCGAGCCTCTCGGAGGAGGAAACGCACGCACCCGCTCCCGCGGCGTCCTTGGTCGAGGCGAGCGGCCTCCCGATTGTTCCCCAGGCCGGGAGGGAGAGCGGGACTTACCCTCAAACTCTTTGAACCGAAGGGCTCCACGATCCGTCTTGTGTGACAAGCGCCACCGGGCGATCGGTCGGACACGATCCCGGGGCGTCGAGGGAAGAACAGGAGAGAGTGCTGCTGGACGACGCGACGCTCCTGGAACGCTGCCGGCAGGGGGATGACCTCGCCTGGGAGGGGCTTGTGCGCCGTTTCCAGGGGCGCGTCTACTCGGTCGCCTGCCACTACATGCGCAACGCCGAGGAGGCGAGGGACGTGGCGCAGGAGGTCTTTGTCCGGATCTACGAGCGCCTGGAAGCCTTCCACGGGGACCAGACGTTCCTGCCATGGGTGCTGCGCCTGTCGCGCAACATCTGCATCGACACGCTGAGACGGCAGAAGGCGCGTCCGCGCGCGACCGAGGCCGACGTCGACCCTACGGCGCAGCTCGCCTCGCCGGCGCGGACGCCGGAGGAGGCCTCCGCGGCGCGTTCGGCGCGGGACCTGCTCTATCGGGCGATGGATCGGATGAGCGACGCCGACCGGGAAATCCTCATGCTGAAGGAGATCCAGGGGTTGAAGGTGGAGGAGATCGCTCTCCTTCTGAAAGTGCCGACCGGGACGGTCAAATCACGCTGCAACCGGGCGCGGCTCGATCTCGCCGAGCGGGTACGGCGGCTCGATCCGTCGTACGGAGCGTAACGGGTGGCCGACATGGCCTGCAGGACATTCGGCGAGCGGCTCGACGATCTGCTGGAGGGGCGGCTGAGCCCAGCCGATCGCCGGGCGGCCGATGAGCATCTCCGCTCCTGCGCCGGGTGTCGCGAGCTGAAGAGCCTCGTTGCCGAGGCGAGCGTTCCGGTTACGCCACCGGCCGATCTCCTCGGTGCGGTCCTGGCGCGCACCAGCGGATCGGCGTGCGGGAGCGCCCGCACGCGGCTGTGCGATCACATCGACCGGCTCCTGGCGCCGGCGGACGACGATCTGGTACGGATGCACCTCGACGCGTGCGGGGAGTGCGCCGGGCTGGCGGCGCGGCTCGCCCGGCTGGCGGCGGATCTTCCGCCGCTCGCCGAGAGGGACCCGGGACCGCGCCTCGTCGACGAGGTCCTCGCCCGGACCTCGCGGCGCCCTGCGCTTCCCTCCCGCCGGGCGGCGCGTTTCGCCGCCGTCTGGCGGCGGCTGGCGCATCGCCCGAGGATCGCCTGGGAGGGGGCGTACGTCGGGTCGATCATCATGGTCGTCCTCTTCGGCGCCGCCAACGCGCCGTTCGCGGACGTGCCGGGAAGGGCGCTCGTGGTCGTCCGGGCGGTGCAGGAATCGCTGCCGGCCGACGCCGCCCGAGGAGAGGTTCCGCGGATCCGCCTGGCGGTGCTCTCGCGCTGGAACGCAGCGCGCGCTCTCACGTCCAACCTGGAGCGACGCTCCTCCGCGGCGTGGGACGGGCTGAAAAAGGAACTTGGAACCGTGTGGGGCCGGTTTGCGTCTGGGAAGGCGACGAGCGGCACAAACCGAACAGCGGACACCAACGAAGCAGACAGGGGAGATGAACGATGAACGCTCACACGCGCGAGGACGACACGGGCCAGGCTCCTCCCTATGTCCGGGCGACGACGATGGCCCCGCCGCAGCCTCGGCTGCGGGATACACGGAGCAAGTCGCCGGCCCTCGCCGCGGTCCTCTCCATGATGCCGGGGCTGGGACAGGTGTACGTCGGCTATTACCAGCGCGGGTTCGTCCACGCGGCGGTCGTCGCCACCCTGGTCACGATCCTCGCCTCGGGGACGGTCGACCGGCTCAACCCGCTCTTCGCTCTGTTCATGTCGTTCTTCTGGCTCTACAACATCATCGACGCGGCGCGCCGGGCGTCCCTCTACAACGATGCCCTCGCCGGAAACCCATCGATCGAGCTGCCTCAGGATTTCAAGACGCCCGGGCTGCAAGGGTCGATTTTCGGCGGCGCGGCCCTCATCGTCGGCGGCTTCATCCTGCTCCTCCACACTCGCTTCGGCGTGTCCCTGGAATGGGTGGAGCAGTGGTGGCCGGTCGCTCCGATGATGTTCGGAGCGTACCTCCTCGCCCGCGCCATCCAGGATCGACGGACCTCCCGGACGACGGACTCCCGGTAACCGACGTCCTCCCCTGCCGGTCGCGGTTCTCGCCCGCAGCGGTCATTGACTTGTGGAAGAGCGGAGGGCCTCGATCATCGTCTCGGCCACGAGGCGGTTTCCGGCCGGGCTGAAATGCCCACCGCGGTGAGCGTACAGCTCCGGGATGTCCGGGTGCCGGGAGATGGGGAGGTGGAGATCGATCAGGGGGAGCTGCAAGTCCTCGACAATCGACAGGACCTGCCGGCGGGCCCATTCATACTCACGGCGGTACTTTTCTTCGTGATACCGGGCCTCGGCGGGGAGGTAGACGGTCCTGCTGGTGGCGCGCCGACAGAGCGCCTGAGGAGCTCGCACCGTCCCCGCCGCCCGGTGTCAGATCTCTCCTGCGAGTTGTGCAGGGTGATCACAACGTCAGGCGCCCCTCAGTGCACGTAGACAGAGTAATAGAAGTTCGGTTCGCCCTGACGGGCAGCCGAGAAGTTGACAAAGCTGCTTCCAAGAACAGCACCCGGTCCTGAAATGGGAATGAAGGTGGCAGGATCGGGGGAGACACCCCGGAAGACGTCGACGCCACAGTTGGCAACAGCCTCCCAATCATCCACCCAGCTCAGCAGAATATCGTCCGTTCCTTGCCGGCTCACCTTCAGCTGCGCAATCGGAGGAGCATTCGAGTGAGCTGAAGTTTCCGCTTCACTCGTCAGAGAGTGGCTGAGGTCCAGGGTACCTATGCTACAGAAATCTGCAGGATTGGGTGGCGCGCTTCCCCACCAGTTGTTGGGCCAGTACGATCCCCGTGTTCGAGCCGCAGATGTCATAGACGCGGTTACAGACGAACGTGTTGAACGCACGTCTCAGGGGATCAGCATCAGAGAACACGCCCAGGACGGGTTGCGAGCTTGCGTCGATCCTAATCCCGGAGTCTACCTGACCCACAAAGGCAGATCCTTTGACGACGCCTGACGATCCGCCCACGAAGCTGATGCCGACCACATTTGTACGAAACGTTCGAACCGGCGTGGGTTCGATCAGCCGCGACGTTCACCTCTGCGATCAAGTGGCAATCCTATGAAACAGCGTGCGCGATGATACGCCTCCGCCGGTTTCCCGCACAAGGACGGCCTAGCATCCACGGCTCTCTGAGGGGCTTGGCACAGTGCGAGAGCCGAAACGGGCCGGGACGCGGCTCCGAATGGACTTTTTGGGAGGGACAGGGGGCGATCCGTCAGGGGTCGATCGTGCCGACGGCCGTGAAGATGTTGACGGCCTTCATCCGATCGTCGCACCAGGCCGGCACAATGGAGTTGCCAGTCACCGCGAGACCTTGATAATCGCCCAGGTCGGTGTTGGAATCGACCGTCGATGTCGCAGACGAGACTCGGACGTTCGGGAGAAAGGCCGCGCCTCCGAGAGTGTTGGTGTAGAACGCATCGTAGTTGAGGTTGTCGGGATCGAGGCGCCGGTCGAGCCACACGAGGCTCAGCAGGCTACTCGGGTGGGCCGCGATCGCCGGGAAGAACTGATCGGTTGCGTTCGTCTCGTCGCTCACCTTCGCCGGCGGGCTCCACAATCGCCCGCCGTCCTTCGAGACCGAGAGGCGAACGTCGGCGTTCACGCAGGGAGGGGAGAAGGTGCCGGTGTTGACGCACGATCCGTTCGGGAAATCGGTCCAGGCGACGAAGATCGTCCCGTCCGGCGGAATGGCGACGGTCGGAAAGCTGTTTGCGAAGATCCCGATAAAGGAAGCGCTGCCGAACTGCTGCATGCCATTGTTGAGAACGAAGAGGCCGGGGCTATTGAGCCCCGAGGCGACCGTCGCCGGAGCAGTCCAGGATCGGCCGCCGTCCCTCGACTTCGCATACTGGATGCTCAGCGGGCCGGTCAGCGGATTGTACGCCGCATAGAAGACGTAGACCGTCCCGTCGGGTGCGACGACGGGCACGCTCCCCTGCACCTCCTGATGAGCCGCCCCGTCGGCAATTGGGCTCACGATGACGGGGTCCGACCAGCTCGAACCTCCATCCTGCGACCGGACCACGGCAATCGCACCGAGGAATCCTTCGGCCTGGGTGTAACTGACGTACACCGTCCCCTTGAACTTGCTCTTGGGCTGCGCGTCGACTGTGATCCACGGCTTGTCAATCGAATTGAAATCGCCCGCCGCGTCGTGGACGGCCGCCGATGATCGGGAGAAGCTGCCGCCCCCGTCATTCGAGACGGCCACCCGAAGGTCCTCGGACAGGCCGGTTGGAGTCGCCGTCTGGTCGAGGTACGAGTAATAGAAGGTCCCCGCCAGGTCTGCCGCCAGGGACGAGTCGCGACAGTGGTCCGCGGGTGTCGAGAGAGGCGCGAAGACAGGCAGGCTCCAGGTCGCCCCTCCATCGTGCGTCGCCACCACGCGACAGGCGCAGGGTTTCATCTGGCAGCCGAAGACCTGGTAGCCCACGACCAGATTCGCGAGATCTAGCGGATTCGCCGCGATCGTCGATTCCACCCGGTTCGCCACTTGCGGGGAGCGTGTCTCATCGCTCAGGAGCAGGTTCGGCCCGAAGCGCACCGCGTTCCCTTCCGCTCGGGCGCCTATCGCATTGAGCGCGAACCCGAGCGCCACCGTGAAGATCGCGGCGGTCCGCGTCAGGGCGCGGGGACGAGCCGCCGGCAAGACAGAATGGGACATCTCAGCCTTCTTCATCGAAGTCGCGCCTCCACGGACCATTGAGGACACCGGGGAACTGTTTGTCAACACATACGCCCAGATCCTCTGTTGGTCAACTCGTTTCTCGCGATGGCGCCTCAGGCCGAGGGGAAAGGACAGAGGTGAGCATGGTTGAAACATCTGTACCTATGATAGGATTCAGATGCTTTAGGGAAACGCCGTGGCCGAGCCCACTGAAGCACGCTGGCTCCTTCTCATCCACCAGATCCCGCCGAAGCCGAACTATCTCCGCGTCAAGGTCTGGCGCCGACTCCAACGGCTTGGCGCCGTCGCCGTCAAGAACTCGGTTTACGTCCTGCCCAGGAGCGAGCAGGCTCAAGAGGACTTTCAGTGGGTCGCGCGAGAGATCGTGGAAGGTGGTGGCGACGCCTCGATCTGTGAGGCACGTTTTGTGGAAGGGCTTTCCGATGGACAAGTCGAGGCAATGTTCCACGCCGCCCGGGACGCCGACTACGCTCAGGTTGCAGAGGCGGCCCGGCGTCTCCTCAAGGGAATTGGATCAGGCTCGCGGAATGGCGGTGAGAAACGAGCTTCGGGCGAGGCCGAGCTCACGCGGTTGAAGCGGCGCACCACCGAGGTCTCGTCGATTGATTTCCTGGGCGCACCCGGCCGTCGTGCTGTCGACAAGTTGCTCATCGATCTCGAAGCCCGATTGCGAGCCGCGAAGCGCGAAAAGCGAATCCCTGCGGCATCCGGGACGACCCGCAAACGGACGCGTGGCCGCACGTGGGTCACTCGCAAGGGTATTCATGTCGACCGTATGGCCAGCGCCTGGCTCATCAAGCGATTCATCGATCCGGAAGCGCGCTTCAAGTTCGTCCCGAGCAAGGGCTACCGTCCGCTATCGGGCGAAGTGAGGTTCGACATGTTCGAAGCCGAGTTCACACACGAGGGCGACCGCTGCACCTTCGAGGTCCTCATCGAGAAATTCCAGCCCGACAATGAAGCTCTACGTCCGGTCGCCCAGATTATTCACGACATCGATCTCAAGGATTCGAAGTTCGGACGACCGGAGGTTCCGGGAATCGACCGACTGGTCGCCGGGATTGCCATCGCGCATCGAGAGGACGAGGAGCGGCTGGCCCGAGGCTCCGCGGTCTTCGAGGATCTCTACGAGTATTTTCGCAGGAAGAAGGAAGGCTGATCTCGGAGGAAACCATGCGCACTTTCATCGCAGTTCTGGCGCTCGCCTTCTGGTCCGCTGCGCTCGCGGGTCCACCTCAGGCGTCGTTCGACACGGGAACGATCGAGGAGCTCACAGGAGCCAAAGGCGTCTTCAACGACATGGAGGGCGTGTTCAAAGTATCGGTTCCCCGGAGCGACCTGACCGTGGTCGCCGCGGGGGTGAGACTGACTCCCCCCATGGGGCTCACGTCATGGGCCGCGTTCAAGCGGGCCGGCAAGCACATTGTTGTCATGGGCGACATGGTCCTGCTCGAGGGCCAGGTGAACGCCGTCATGAGTGTCGCGCTCGACAGCGGGCTCGAGGTCACGG
>QHXX01000108.1 GCA_003223135.1 Acidobacteriota bacterium
ATGTCGTACAAGTCGTGCCGTCCTACCTCGACGTTCTCGTGTCCTGTCTGGGCCGGCACCCAGGCGAGATCAAGGATCTCGAATACGTGGTGGCCACGGGCGAGGCCCTCAAGCGGGAGCTGGTCGAGCGCTGGTTCGCGGTCCAGCCCCGCATCAAGCTGGTGAACGCCTATGGACTCACCGAGACCTCGGACGACACCAACCACGAGATCATGGACCGCGCGCCGCAGGAAGAACGCGTTCCGCTGGGCCGCCCCATCAACAATGTGCTCGTCTACGTCGTGGACGAGCAATTGCAACCGGTGCCCCTGGGCGCGCCCGGTGAGATCGTCTTCTCAGGTGTGTGCGTGGGCCGCGGGTACATCAACGACCCCGAACGCACGCAAGGCGCGTTCCTGCAGGATCCTCTCCGCCCGGGTCAGCGCCTGTACCGGAGCGGCGATTATGGGCGCGGCCTGCCCGACGGAAAGCTCGAGTTTCTGGGGCGGCGTGACTCGCAGGTCAAGATCAGCGGCTTCCGGATTGAAATCGGCGAGATCGAGAATCAGCTCCTGAAACTGCCCGGTGTGCGCGAAGGCGCGGTGGCCGTTACCGAGGGGGCCGGCCAGAACAAGCACCTGGTCGCTTTCTGCTCGGGCGATCGTCCCCCGAATCCCGGCGTGATGCGGGACCGGCTCGCCAGGGCGCTCCCCGGGTATATGGTCCCGTCGGCGATCCATTGGCGGGAAACGCTGCCACTAACGGAGAACGGGAAGATTGATCGCAAAGCGCTCCTGGCGCTCGCCGGAGAGCTCGATGTCGCCGAGCAGCGCCACGAGGAGCCGAGCACCGCGACCGAGCGCCGGCTGGCGGCCGCGTGGGCGAAGGTGCTCGGCATCCCCAGGGACCAGATCGGACGGCGGGACCACTTTGCCGAGTTGGGCGGCACGTCGCTGTCGGCACTGCAGCTGGCGATCACCCTCGATCGTGCGGTGTCGGTCAAAGACCTCATCAACCACCCGAGTCTCGCCGATCTGGCCACGCTGGTGGACGACCGGTCCGCGCAGCGGCGCCAGGCGGCGGAACGGTTGCCTCATCTCGCGCGGAAGCACTGAAAGGAAATCGATATGTCGACCTCATCCCCCACCTCAACGCTTAACGTGGACGTGCAACGCGGCAAGCCGCCGATGCTGCGGGTTGACGCACCCGACGATGCGCCGCGCTGGGCGGCCGAGCACCGCGACGCCTTGCGTGCCGCCGTCGTCCAGCACGGTTCGCTTCTCGTTCGCGGTTTAGGGTTGGGCGACGTGGCTGGGACCGAAGCCGTCTTTCGGCAGCTAGGCAGTCTGATGACCGAGAGGGAGGCCTTCGCGCCCCGGCGGAGGTACTCCAACGGCGTGTACTCCGCGTCGACGTGGCCGCCCAACCAGCACATGTGCATGCACCACGAGCTCAGCTACGCGCTCGAGTTTCCTTCCCTGATGCTGTTCGCATGCCTGATTGCGCCGGCTGACGGCGGCGAGACCCCCGTGGCCGACTCGGCGGCGGTACTTCACGCGCTGCCCAGCGAGTTGGTCGAGCGCTTTGAGCGGGTGGGCTGGCTGCTCATCCGCAAATATAACGACGAAATTGGGGCGTCGATCGCTGAAGCTTTCGGCACCGACGACCGTGGCGCCGTCGAGAGTTACTGCCGTAACAATGCGATCCAGTTCGAGTGGCAGCCCGACGGTGCGCTGCGCACCTGGCAGCGCCGCAGCGCCGTCGTGCATCACCCGCTCACCGGGCAGCAGTGCTGGTTCAACCAAATCGCATTCCTCAACGAGTGGACGATGGACCCGGAGGTGCGCGAGTACCTCGTGGACATCTACGGCGAGGACGGGCTGCCCTTCAATACTCGCTTTGGCAATGGCGACCCGATCGGCGCGGACGTCGTGCAGTTGATCGACGAGGTTTACGAGGCAAACACCACACGCGAGCGATGGCAGGCTGGGGACCTGATGTTTGTGGACAACATCCGCACCGCGCACGCGCGAGAATCCTTCGCGGGCCCCCGCGAGGTCGTTGTCGCGATGGCCGACGCCGTGCACCTGGCCGATTGCTCGCCGACGATCGAGGTGACCGCGAGCTGACTCGGAGCAGGCGATGTTGTTCTCAAGCGGCGATTCGAGCGTAGCGGATTCAGGTGGCGCTTCCTGGGCGGCCGCTCCTGGCCGGGCGGGACGGCTGCGCTACTCGTCCCGCAACGTGACGATCGGATCCACGCGCGTCGCGCGATAGCCGGGGATGAGACTCGCCAGGAACCCCACTCCAGCCAGGAGCGCCGAGACGGTGGCGAAGGTGGCGGCGTCGGTGGGGCGCACGCCGTAGATCAGGCTCGCCAGCGCCGGGGCGAGGGCCAGCGAGCCGGCCAGGCCGATCGCGAGCCCCAGCGCCGTGGGCTTCATGCCCTCCAGGACGACCATGCGGAGAACGTCGCCTGTTTGCGCGCCCAGGGCCATGCGGATGCCGATCTCGCGCACGCGGCGTTTGACGGAGTAGGACAGGACGCTGTAGATCCCGACCGCGGCCAGCAGCATCGCCAGACCGGCGAACACCGCAAGCAGCAGCATGTTGAAGCGCTGGTGCGATAAGGAGACTCCGACGAGCTCCTCCAGGGTTCTGACGTCTTCGAGCGGCTGTTCCGGATCGACACGACGCACGGCGTCCGTCACGGCGGAGACCAGGCTGCGTGGCGGCAGCGTGGTGCGCACCGCGAGCGCCATGTAGGGGCGGGGCTGCTGCGCCAGCGGAGCGTACAGGGTCGACACCGGCTCGGCCACGTCCAGGCCCCTCTGTTTCACGTCCCCGACGACCCCCACGACCTCCCTGACTTTGTCGGGATAGAAGGTCAGGATCAATCGTTTTCCGACCGGGCTCTCGCCGGGCCAGAAGCGCCGCGCCAGGGACTCGCTGACCAGGACGACGCCCGGCCGCTCCGCGACGTCGGACGCGTCGACATCGCGCCCGCTCAGCACCGGGATGCGCATGGTCTTCAAGTAATCGGGGGTGATCTCGCGGACCGCGACCTCCGGCTGCTCTGACATCGGCACCTGTGCGCGACCCTCGATGGCGATCGGCTGGGTCGATCCGCCGGTCAGGGGCAGGTCGGCGACGGCACCCGCGACTTCCACTCCGGGCAGCGCACGGACCCCTTCGAGCACCTGCTCGTAGAACCCGTTCTGCTGCGAGGGAAGCGCGTACCGGTTTTCCGGTATGGCGAGCGTGGCGGTCAGCACGTCGCGCGCGTCGAAGCCGGCATCGACGCTGCGCAAAAGCCACAGGCTCCGGATCATCAGTCCCGCCCCGGACAGGAGCACGAGCGACAGCGCGACTTCGGCGACCACGAGCGATGCGCGCACCCGCTGCCCGCCGGAATCGGAGCCGCCGCGTCCGAGCCCCTGCTTCAGGGCATGATTCAGGTCCGCGCCGGCCCGCGTCAGTCGCAAGGCGGAGGCCGTTCCCGCCAGGAGTCCCGCGATGACCGAAATCATCACGGTGAAGGCCAGGACCGGCGCGTCGATCGCGATCTCGAGCGAGCGCGGGAGCTTCCCGGCCAGGAAGTTCACGATCAGGCCGACGCCCCAGTGCGCGGCCAGGAGGCCGACAGCGCCGCCCGCGACCGCCAGGAGCAGCGTCTCGGACAGCACCTGCCGCAGCACGCGCGCGCGGCTGGCCCCGAGCGCTATGCGGATGGCGATCTCCTTGCTCCGTCCCAACGTTCTCGCCAGGACCAGGTTGGCGACGTTGGCGCAGGCGATCAGCAGGACGAACGCCACGGCCCCGAGAAGCACCATGAGTGCCGGCCGCACGTCGCCGACGATCTGCTCGCGCAGGTTCACCACCGCCGCGCCCCAGCCCTTGTCGTCCTCCGGATACTGCCGTTCGAGGCGGGTGGAGATCGTGTCCAGCTCCGCCTGCGCCCGTCCGACCTCCACTCCGGGATTCAGGCGGCCGATCACCAGGAAGTCGTGGATCCCCCGGACGGCGCGCTCCGCGTCCGTCCAGGCCAGCGGGACCCAGACCCGCGCTTCATCCGGAAAGCGGAACTCCGGGCCCATCACGCCCGCGACCAGAAAGGCCTGCCCGTCGAGTGCGACCGTCCGCCCGACGACGTCCGGATCGCCGCCCAGCCGGGTCCGCCAGAAGTCATGACCGAGGAGGACCACCTGTCCGCGTCCGGGCTGATTCTCTTCGGGCAGAAAGCCGCGCCCGAGCGCCGGCCGCGCCCGCAGTACGGCGAGGAACTCCGGCGAGACGGAGCTCGCGACGACCGCTTCCGGTCGCCCGCGGCCGCCGAAGCTCAGGCTCCGGTAGCCGAAGGCGGCCATGCTCTCGAAGCTCCGGCTCCGGCTCTTCCAGTCCAGGAAGTTGGCCGGCGAGACCGAGAACGTCCTCATCCCGGGGAAGTGCTCGGCCGGCGGGGTGTGCCAGATCTGCACGAGACGCTCGGGCTCGTCGAACGGCAGCGGCCGCAGAAGCACGGCGTTCACCACGCTGAAGATGGCCGTGTTCGCCCCGATGCCCAGGGCCAGGATGATCACCGCCATCAGGCTGAAGCTGCGGTTCTTCAGCAGGACGCGAAAGGTATATTCCACGGTCTCTCCTCGTGTCGTTCGCGCCGGCAGGTCTGGCTACGCGCCCGGCTCGATGGTGAGATCGCCGCTGCCGGTGTCGACGTCGATCTTGATGCGCGCGTCGCCGCGGCGGTAGCCGATCACTTCCTTGTGACGGACGATCGCCTGGGCGTCCTTGTAGCCCACGACGATGTCGCCGCTCCCCTGGTCGGCGAGCGCCTCGAAGGAGGCCTCCGGCCCCAGGCGCAGAACGACGTTGCCGGAGCCGGTGTCGGCCTTGACGCGCGCCAGCCGGGCACCCGGGTTCTCCAGGTGGACGTCGCCGGACCCGGTAATGGCCCGGAACTCAGCCAGGTCCCCTTCGATGACGCGCGCGTCGCCCGATCCGGTGGTAACGTCCACGAGCCGGGCCGAGGCCTTCCGCAGGGTCACGTCCCCCGAACCCACGTTGCAGTGAAGCGTCTCGCCGTCGAACCCTGCCAGGTCGCAGTCGCCGCTCCCGGTGTCGCATGAGAACGACCCGCCCATGTCGCTCGCCTTCACGTCGCCCGAGCCGGTGTCGGTCTTGATGTCGCCGCGCACCCTGGAGGTCGTGATGTCCCCGCTCGACGTGTCGAATTTGATCTTGCCCTCCAGGTTCTTCCCCTCGAGAGCGCCGACCAGATTGCGAAACGTCGCGTCGTCCAGGTGACGGGGCACCTGCACGTCGACGTCGGCGTAGAGCAGGACCCCGCTCGTCTCGCCGATCTTCACCCTGTGGCCGTCGTACTCCGTGCTGGTGCCGGACCCGCCGAACATCGAGCCGAGGAGGCCCGATCCGTCACGGCGACCCGGGTAGCGGAGCACGCTCTCCTGGTCCAGCGGGTAGCGGACGCGCAGGGTCGGCAACCCCGTCTTGCCGGTGACCTGCTCGAAGGTGACGGCCTTGGCCAGCTCGTCGCTCTCGGCGTGGACGGTCGCGATCGCGACCACGGTCTTGACGTCCCCGGTGGTGACGCGCATGACACCGGCCAGATTCTCGACGGCGAAGCGCTGGAGCGCGTCGGCCGACAACTCGACGCGCAAGGTCCTGGTGGTCTCGGCCGGGATTCCCGGCGCGATGGCCATGAGGGCGATGACGGGCAGGAGCGCAACGGCGGATCTCAGGCGCATGGTCTTCCTCCCTGGACGGATCTCCGGTTCAGGACACCGCATCAAACGCGCCCGGCCGGGGAAAAGTTCCCGCCGGGCCCCTCAAGCGGCAGGCGCAGCCGCGCCCTGCAGCCGGGTTCCGGTTCCCGGTTCTGCAGCGTCAGCGTGCCGCCGTGAGCCTCGGCGATCTGGCGGCTCAGGACCAGGCCGATCCCGGACCCCTCCTGCTTGGTGGTGAAGAAGGGCACGAACAGGTTCGAGGTGTTCGGGACGCCCGGTCCGTCGTCCTCGACGAATACCTCGAGGGCCGCGGGCGAGCCGTTCGTCCTGCGCCAGCCGACGCGCACGGCGCCGCCGGTTTCGAGAACCGCGTCGACACCGTTGCGCACCAGATTGATCAGCAGCTGCTCGAGCTGGTCGGCGTCGGCCCTCATGGTCGTCTCCGGTCCCGGGACGACGGCGACCGCCAGACGCGTCTCGAGCCCGGCGACGCGCCGCACGAGCCCCCCCACCTCGACCTCCCTGAAGCGGGGCGGCGGAAGCCGGGCGAGCCGGGCGTAGGCGTCCATGAAGCGGCTGAGCGACTCGGAGCGGGCGGCGATCACGCCCAGCCCCCGCCGCATGTCGTCTTCCCAGTCGGCCGGCTTGGGCTCGCGGACGACGAGCTGCTCGAGGCTGTGGGCGAGCGACTTGATCGGGGCCAGCGAGTTGTTCAGCTCGTGCCCGATCACGCGAATCAGGCGCTGCCACGCCTGGCGCTCCTCCTCGCGCAGGGCCCGGCTGACGTCGGACAGGACGAGGAGCCGGTGCGCCAGCCCTCCCTGGCGGAAGGTGCCGCGGCGGACTTCGAAGCGACCGGTCCGTCCGGGGAAGGTCAGATCGAGGATCGGCGCCGCGTCGGCCTGCAGGCAGGTGTGGAGACCCAGCTCCATGGCGCCGGCGCCGACCAAGCGCTCGACCGGCAGCGCCACCAGACGTTCGCCGGCCCGGTTGGCCAGCCGCAGCCGGTCGTCGCCGTCGAAGGCGAAGACCGCCACGTCGATCTCCTCCATGACCTTGCGCAAAAGGGCGGTCGCCTCGAGCGCGCCCAGACGCTGCTGCCGCAGCGTCTCGGCCAGCGCGTTCACCTCCAGCATCACCTCGCCAAGGGCATCGTCGTGACGCGCTCCGCGGGCGCGGATGGAGAAGTCGCCCTCGTGCAGCGCCGCCAGGAGGTTGGAGACGATCTGCAGCGGCCGCACCACGCGCTCGCGCACCGCGAAGGCGAACCCCAGCCAGGCGAGAAGGACGAAGGCGGAGATCGTCCACTCCACCTTGGCGCTGTAATCGCCGGTCCAGAGGAGCGCCAGGGACACGACGACGCCCGCCCCCCCCGCCGCCAGGGCCAGGAGGAGAATGCGGCGCTCGTGGGGCGTTTGGTGAGCGCGCGGCCGGCGTCTGCTGCGGCCGGCCCAGTCGCTCACAGCCTGTACCGCTGCAGGCGGCGGTACAGGGCGCTCCGGCTCAGACCCAATGCGCCCGCGGCCTGGCTGACGTTGCCGTTGTAGCGCGCCAGCGTCTTGCGGATGAGGAAGCACTCGACCTCCTCCAGACTCATGTCTTCGAGGCCCGGGTGGCCGTCGGCGGGGATCCTGAGCGCCAGGTCCGACGCGCGGACGAGCGGCCCGGGGCTCATCAGCACGGCCCGCTCGACGGCGTGGTCCAGCTCGCGCACGTTCCCCGGCCAGCGGTGCTCCAGGAGGGCCCGCATGGCGGGCTCGTCGAAACCCGTGAGCGTCTTGCGGTAGCGCGCGGCGTGCTGGGCCAGGAAATGGCTGGACAGGGGAGGGATGTCTTCGCGTCTGTCACGCAGGGGCGGCAGGTGGATTTCGATGGTGTTCAGGCGGAACAGGAGGTCCTGCCGGAAGCGGCTGGCTGCGACCTCGGAGCCGATGTCGGCGTTGGTCGCGGAGACGATCCGCACGTCCACCTTGCGGGTATGCGACGAGCCGACCCTTTCGAACTGGCCCGTCTCCAGGACGCGCAGGAGCTTCCCCTGCAGGCCGGGCGGCAGGTTGGCGATCTCGTCCAGGAACAGCGTCCCGCCGTCCGCCAGCTCGAAGCGCCCGACGCGGTCCGCCCTGGCGTCGGTGAACGCCCCCTTCACGTGGCCGAAAAGCTCGCTCTCGAAGATCCCCTCCGAGAAGCCGCCCGCGTTGACCGTCAGGAGAGGTGCCGTGGCGCGGCGCGACACGGCGTGCAGCGCCTGCGCGACCACCCCCTTGCCGGAGCCGTTCTCGCCGGTGATCAGGACGTTCGCGTCGGACGGGCCGACCCGCTCGATCAGCTTCAGGATAGGTCTCATGGCGGCCGACTCGGCGATGAGTCGCGGCCCGCCGTCCCCGCGCAGCAGGAGGTTTTCGGCCTCGAGCCTCTGGCCGCGCCGCAGCGCCCGGCCCAGCTCGACCTGGGTGCGCAGGATGGCCAGGAGGCGGGGGTTGTCCCACGGCTTCTGCACGAAGTCGCGCGCGCCGCGCCGCATCGCCTCGACCGCCACGTCCACGCTCCCCCAGGCGGTCATCACGACGACCGGCAGCGTCGCATCGAGGCCCTGCAGGCGCGCCAAAAGGTCGAGCCCCTCGCGACCGGAGGTGGTGTCGCGGGTGTAGTTGAGATCGATCAGGAGGGCGTCATACTCCTTCGTCTTCGCCGCCTCCAGCGCCGCGAGCGGCGACGACGCTGTGTCGATGGCGAACCCTTCGCCCTTGAGCAGGAGGCGCAGGGCCTCCCGCACGTCCTGCTGGTCGTCGGCGACCAGGATACGGGTGGTCGCGGTCTCTTTTGGTTTCATGGTGTGCGCCGAAGCGGCGCCGCTATTGTAGTCCACCGGAGCCTGTCCGCGGGCGGCCGGGTCGCGCCGCCTACTCGTACCGGAGCGCGACCATCGGGTCGACGCGCGCCGCCCGGCGGGCCGGGATGTAACAGGCGAGGAGGGCGACGCCGAGGATCAGGAGGGACGTGGCGACGAGCGTGCCCGGGTCGGCCGGCGTGATCCCGAACAGGAGCCCCGCGATCAGGCGCGCGACGGCGAGCGATCCGGCGAGACCGATCAGGAGCCCGAAGAGCGCCAGCCTCAGACCCTGGCCGAGCACCATCCGCACCACATCCCTCCGGCGCGCCCCGAGCGCCATCCTGATGCCGAACTCCTGCGTGCGCTGCGCCACCGAGTAACCGACGATCCCGTAGACGCCGATCGCTCCCAGAAGGAGCGCAGCCACGGCGAATGCTCCCAGGATCAGCATCGGCAGGCGGCGGTCGGCGACCGAGTCGGCGATGACCTGGTCCATCGTGCGCACCTGGATCAACGGTCGATTCCTGTCGAGCGCCGCCACCTGCCGGCGGATCTCCGGAACCAGCTGGTCCGGACGAAGGGACGACCGGACGACCACGGCCATGGCGGGCTCCGGGCGCTGGGCCTGCGGGACGAAGATCGTCGGCAGCATGTCTTCCTGAAGACCGTACTGCTTGACGTTGCCGACCACGCCGACGATCTCCTGCCAGCCGGTCGTGTCCCAGTTGAATTCGATGCGCCGGCCGACCGGATCCTGGCCAGGGAACATTCGCCGGGCCAGGGCATCGTTGATGATCGCGACGGCGGGCGATCCGGCGCGATCCTGGGCCGTAAATTCCCGTCCTGCGAGGATCGGCGTGCGCAGGACCCGGAAGTAATCCGGAGTGACGATCCGTTTCTCCGCCTGCGGCTCCGAGCCGGGCGGATCGTCGCGGCCCTCGACGCGGAAGGCGCCGTTGGTGCCGCTCCCGCCGAGTGGCAGCTCGCTGATCGCGGCGGCGCCGCTCACGCCCGGCAGGGCCGCGAGGCGGTCGAGTGCCTGCTCGAAGAAGCGCGACTGCTGGTCCGGCCGGGGATACGCCCCCTGCGGAAGGGACAGAGAGAACGACACGACGTTCTCGGGATCGAATCCCTTGTCGGTCGAGAGCAGGCGGGCAAAGCTGCGGGCCAGAAGGCCCGCGCCCACGAGCAGTACGAGCGACAGGGCGATCTCTCCGACGACGAGGACGCCGCGCAGCCTCCCGCCCGCGCCGCCTGCCGCCGCGGAGCGCCCGCCCTCTCTCAGGCCGCGCTCCAGGTCGGAGCCGGAGATCTGCGCGGCGGGAGCCAGCCCGAACAGCACGCCGGTGAGAAGGGTGACGAGAAGCGTCAACACCAGCGCCGTCCCATCGATGGCGATTTCGTCGGCGCGCGGCAGGAAATCGCGGCACGACGCCACCAGCACGTCGAGGCCCCAGTAGGACAGGATCAGACCCAGAATGCCCCCAAGGCACGACAGGACCAGGCTCTCCGTCACGAGCTGGCGGACCAGGCGCAGGCGACCGGCGCCCAGCGCCATGCGCACGGCGATCTCCGCGCGCCTGCCGGCGGAGCGCGCCAGGAGCAGGCCGGCCACGTTGGCGCAGGCGATCACCAGCAGCAGCGAGACGGCGCCGAGCATCGCCAGGAGGGCCGGCCGCAGTCGGCCGGCGACGTGCTCCTGGAGCGCCATGATGGTCACGCCGTGGTCGGTCTTCTGTTCCTTCTTCAAGAGATCCGCCGCGGCATCGACCTCGGCCCGGGCGCGCGGCAGGTCCAGATCCGGACGCAGCCTTCCGATGACCCGCATGAAGTGCAGTCCCGGCGGCGCCACGGTCGTGTCCAGCCGCAGCGGCAGCCAGATGTCCCGGCCTTGCCCGAACAGGGAGTCGGCAGGCAGAACACCCGCCACGCGCGGCGGCAGGACCCCGACGATCGTGGAGACCCTCCCGTCGAGCGTCAAGGTGCGGCCCACCACACCGGGATCCGATCCGAAGCGGCGCTTCCACAGGGCATCGCTGATGATCGCCACCGGCTCCGTGTCGCGACGCTCCTCCTCGGGCCGGAAGGACCGGCCGAGGACAGGCTCGATCCCGAGAAGGGGAAGGAGGGCGGAGGAGGCGCGCACCGTCCAGATCTCCTCCGGCTCCCCGGCCCCGGTGAGGGCGCAGGTCGTGTTGAAGGAAGCCGCCAGCCCCTCGAACGCGCCGATCGACTCCTTCCAGGAGAGGAATTCGGGATAGGACACCGGCGTGTCGTCCGACGGCGGCTGGCGGTCCTGGACCAGGACGAGGCGCTCGGGCTCGCGGAAGGGAAGCGGCCGGAACAGGACGCCGCGCGCCACGCTGAAGATGGCCGTGGTGGCGCCGATCCCGAGCGCCAGCGTGAGCACCGCGAGCGTCGTGAAGCCAGGGGCCCGTCTCAGGGTCCGCAGACCGTAGCGCACGTCCTGAAGGAGGCTGCTCATCGGGGCGCCCTCACTCGTACCGCAGTGCGACCATCGGGTCGACGCGCGCCGCCCGTCGGGCCGGGATGTAACAGGCGAGGAAGGACACGACCCCCAACAACGAAGCCACCGCCGCGAACGTCCAGGGATCGGTCACGGCCACGCCCACCAGAAGCGTCGACAGGACGCGCGTCAGGCCCAGGGCGCCCAGGATCCCGAGGAAGACGCCCCCGAGAGTCAGCGCCATGCCCTGACCGACGACGAGACGGAGGACGTCGCGCTTGCGCGCGCCGAGCGCCATGCGCACTCCGATCTCGTGCGTGCGCTGCGTCACCATGTAGGCCAGAACTCCGTACAGCCCGACCGCCGCGAGCAGGACCGCCATCGCGGCGAACAGGGCGAGGAGCGCCATGTTGAAGCGGCGTGAGGCGAGAGAGCCGTCGAGGACCTCGCGCATCGTCTTGACGTCGTACAACGGGACGTCGGGGTCGACCGCCTGCACCTCGCGGCCGAGCGAGGCGGCCAGACCGGCGGAGTCGAGCACGCTGCGCACGACCAGCGTCGCGTAGCGCGACGGCGCCTGCGTGTGCGGCACGTACGCCTCGGGCCTCGGGTCGGTGTGCAGTCCCTTCTGGCGCACGTCCGCCGCGACCCCGATGATCGTCGTCCAGTCCCGCTCGCCCTTGTCATTCACCCCGAACGAGACCCTCCGGCCGACCGGGTCCTCGCCGGGGAAGTAGCGCTTCGCCAGCGTGTCGCTGACGATCACGGCACCGGGCGCGGTCCGGACATCGCGCGCGTCGAACGATCGGCCGCGCAGCATCGGAATCCCCAGCGCCCGGAAGTAGTCCGGGCTGACCTGGTGGAAGCCCGACTCGGGCCCCTCGGAAGGCTTCGCATCCGGCCTCCCCTCGATCGCGAAGCCGAGGTACGAGTCGGAGCCGCCGAGCGGCAGGTCGCTGGTGAGGGCTGCGGCCGTCACCCCGGGAAGCGCCGCGGTCCGGCGCAGCACCTCGTCGTAGAACCGGATCTGCTTGGCGTCCTCCGCGTAGCGGGCGTCGGGGATCCACAGCTTGAGCGTCAGGGCGCCGTCGACCGACAGACCCGGGTCGACCCTCTCCAATTTGATAAAGCTCTTCACCAGAAGACCGGCTCCGGCGAGAAGCACGAGCGCGACCGCCATTTCGCAGACGACGAGGGCGTTGCGCAGCAGGCGGGTCCGGGGCCCGGCGGAGGAGCTGCGCCCCCCTTCGCGCAATGTGTATTGGGGGTCGGTCGAGGACGCCTGCAGCGCCGGCGCCAGGCCGAAGAGGACTCCCGTCAGGAGCGAGAGGGCGAGCGTGAAGCCGAGCATCCGCGCGTCGACCGTGATCGAGCGCGCCCCCGGGATCGCCTCGGGTCCGAGCGCCGTCAGGAAGTCGGTGCCCCACAAGGCCAGGAGGAGGCCGGCGCCGCCCCCGGTGATCGACAGCAGGACGCTCTCGGTCAGGCACTGCCTCACCAGCCGCAGGCGCGAGGCGCCGAGGGCGGTGCGCACGGCGATCTCCCGGCGCCGCCCCGCCGCGCGCGCCAGCGACATGTTGGCGACGTTGGCGCAGGCGATCAGAAGGACCAGGCCGACGGCCCCGAGGAACACCAGGAGCGCCGGGCGCACGTCGCCGACGATCGACTCGTGCAGGGGGATGACCTCCGCCCCGGTGTTGGCGTTACTTTCGGGATACTGCGTCTCCTGGCGGGCGGCGAACGCCTCCATCTCGGCCTGCGCCTGCGCGCGGTCGACACCGTCCTTAAGGCGCGCGGTGACGTAGAGATAGTGCACGCCGCGCACGCCCTTGATGTCGACGCTCGCCGGAATGAACGGGTTCGCCGGCACGACGTTTTTCGCCAGCGTCCACAGATCGGCCCTCTCCGGGAACTGGAAGCCCGGTGGCATGACGCCGACGATCGTGAAGCTCTCGCTGTTGAGCGTGATCGACCGGCCGACGAGACCGGTGTCGCCGCCGAAGCGGCGCTGCCAGAGGGAGTGACCGAGGATCGCGACCCGGCCGGAGGAGGCGCTCTCGTCCCCGGGCGCGAAGTCGCGGCCCCTGACCGGGGCAGCGCGCAGCACCCGGAAGAAATCGACGGAGACGTCGGCGCCGCGCACCCGCTCGGCCTCCCCGCCGGCGCGCATGTTGACGCCGCGCCCGAAGTAGGCCGCCATCGTCTCGAAGGCGCGCGCCTCCTTCCGCCAGTCGAGGTAGTCGGCCGGCGTGACCACGTCCTGGTGCCAGCCGCGCACGCGGTTGTTCTGCCACACCGACATCACGCGGTCCGCCCCCGGGAAGGGCAGCGGCCGCAGGAGGACGGCGTTCACCACGCTGAAGATCGCGCTGTTGGCGCCGATGCCGAGGGCCAGGGCGACGACCGCGACGAGCGTGAAGCCGGGATTCTTGAGCAGGGAGCGCAGACCGAACTTCACGTCCTGGAGGAGCGTGTCCATCATTCCGGCCCCACAAAGATGAGGAGGAGAAGCGCCAGCAGGATCAGGATCACCTTCGTCACTTCGGTCGGGCTCCTACTCGTAGCGCAGCGCCACCATCGGGTCGACCCGCGTGGCGCGCCGGGCGGGGACGTACCCCGCCAGGGCGGCGACGCCGGCCAGCAGCAGGGAGATCAGAAGGAATGTCAGGGGATCGGTGGCGCTCATGCCGACCAGGAGCGCGCCGACCAGCTGGGTCGCGAACAGCGCCGTGACGATGCCGATCAGAAGACCGCAGGCGACGAGCAGCATCCCCTGCCGCAGCACCAGGCGGAGTACGTCCGCGGGGCGCGCCCCCAGCGCCATCCGCAGGCCGAACTCCACCGTGCGCTGGTTCACCGAGTACGACATCACGCCATAGATGCCGATCGCCGCCAGCGTGAGGGCGATCAGGCCGAAGATCCCGAGGAGCGCGGCCCCCATGCGCGGGGCCCAGAGAACCTGGCCGATCAGCTCGTCGGCCGTCTGCACGTTGGTCAGCGGCATCGTCGGCTGCAGCGCCTGCACCTGGCGCCGCAGGACCGGCAGGAGCACAGCACCGTCGCCCTGGGCGCGCACGTTCAGCACCATCGTCGAGTTGTACTGCTGCAGCACCGGAATGTAAGCCTGCGGCTGCGAGTCCTCGCCCAGGGTGAAGATCTTGGTATCCTCGACGACGCCGACGACCTGGCGAAACTCCGGATCACCGAAAAATTTGAATCGCTTGCCGATCGCGTCCTGGCCCTTCCAGAACTGTTTCGCCATCGCCTCGTTGATCACGACGACGCGGGGCGCTCCGTCGCGATCCATGTCGTTGATGTCCCGGCCCTTCAGGAGCGAGATTCCGAGCGCGTCGAAGTAGCCGACGCTGATCTCGTTGGCGTTCGTGAACTGACCGGCGGACCCCGTGGACGCCTCCTGGCCTTCGGGGAAGACGGTCCGCCCGAACCCGCCGCCCATCGGGAGGTTCGCCGACAGGGTGGCCGAGCGCACGCCCGGGATCGCCCGCGCGGTCTCCAGGATTCTCCTGTGGAATTCCTCCCCCCGGACCCGATCGAACCCCTGCGCCCCGACGTCGAACTGCAGCATGAGCAGGTTCTTCGCGTCGAAGCCGGGATCGACCCGCTCGGTGTTGCGCAGGCTCCTGAGGAAGAGCCCGGCTCCGATGAGCGACACGAGCGACAGGGCCACCTGCGCCACCACCAGGACGCTGCGCACGTTGAAGCGCGCCCCGCTCCGGCCAGGCTGACCGGTCCTCTCCTTCAGCTCGACGACCAGGTTCGAGCGCGACGCCTGCAGGGCCGGCACCAGCCCGAACACGATACCGGTCGCGATCGAGATCAGGAAGGTGAACACGAGAACGCGCGCGTCCAGGTTCAGATCGACCGGGCCGAAAAAGAATTGCGGCGGCCGCGACGCCACCAGAAGATCGCGCGCCCAGAAGGCGACCAGGAGACCGGCGCACCCGCCCAGAAGCGCCAGGACGACGCTCTCGGTCATGAGCTGCCGCACCAGGCGCAGCCGGCCGGCGCCCATCGACAGCCGGATGGCAATCTCCTTCCGGCGCGCGGTGGCGCGGGCCAGAAGGAGATTGGCGACGTTGGCGCAGGCGATCAGGAGAACCAGCCCGACCACGGTCATCAGGAGGCCGCCGGCCATGACGAACAGCCGACGGAAGTTCGGGTTGACGGTCGCCTGAGCCATCGGCAGGAGCGTGACGCTCCGCCCCTTGTTCGGTTCCGGATACTCCTTCTCGAGGCGGGCGGCGATCGTCCGCAGCGCCCCTTCCGCCTGCTGGATCGTGACGCCTGGCTTCAGCCGGCCGATGACGTTGAACAGGAGAGCGCGCCGCTCATTGAAGAACTCGGCGAAGATGCCGCTCAGGATCTGGCCGTGCATCGCCATCGGCACCCACAGATCGGGCCCGCCCAGCGCGTTGATTCCCTGGAAGCCGACGGGGGCCACGCCCACGACCGTGAAGCTCTGGCCGTTCAGCGTGATCGTCTTGCCGACGATCGTCGAGTCGGCCGCGAACCGCCTCTTCCACAGTCGATCGCCCAGGACGACCACCGGGTGCGCGCCGTCCACCTTGTCCTCGTCCGGAAGGAAGGCGCGGCCGAGGGCCGGCTGCACGCCGAGGAGCGAGAAGAAATTCCCGGTGACCAGATCGCCGGCGATCTGCTCCGGCTCGCCGCCACCCGAGAGATTGATCGGGGCGCCGAGCCAGGCGGCCGTCTCGCTGAACACGTCGTTCTGGTCGCGGAAGTCGTTGTAGTTCAGGTGCGAGATCTGGAACAGGTTGAACTGGTTGTTCTTGTTCTTCTCGTCCGTCATGAACACCATCGCCAGACTCGCCGGGTCGCGCACCGGGATCGGGTGGAGCAGGACGGTGTTGATGAGCGTGAAGATCGTGGTGTTCGCGCCGATCCCGAGCGCCAGCGACAGGACCGCGACCAGGGTGAAGCCTGGGTTCCTGACCAGCATCCGCAATCCATACCGCACGTCCTGCCAAAGGGTTTCCATGGAGCCTCCTACTCGCACCTCAGGGCGATCATCGGATCGACCCGCGTCGCCCGCCGCGCGGGTACGAAACTGGCGAGGACGGCGATCGCCGGCAGGACGAGCGCCGTCAAGAAGAATGTCATCGGGTCGGTCGGGCTGACCCCGAACAGGAGCGAGCCCATCAGGCGCGTCAGCGCCAGGGCGCAGACGACACCGAGCACGGCGCCCAGGATCGCCAGCCGGGTCCCCTGGCCGAGCACCATCCGCAGCACGTCGATCGGCCTGGCGCCCAGCGCCATGCGGATACCGATCTCTTGCGTCCTGCGGGCGACCGAGTGGGCGATGACGCCGTAGGTGCCGAGCGCCGCCAGGAGGACCGCCACGCCGGCGAACGCCCCGAGCAACAGCGTGCTGAAGCGCCTTCGCGCCACCGCCTCCGACATCACCGCCTCCATCGTCCTGACGTTCGAGACCGTCTGCTCGGGGTCGATCGATCGGATCGCCTCGCGGACCGCCGCGGCCAGCGCCAAAGGATCGGCCTGCGCCCGGACCACCAGGTCGTGCGGCGCCAGCCAGAACTCGGACTCCTGCGCGTACGGGACGTAGAGGGCCGGGCGCGGATCGCGGTCGAGCTCGAAATGCCGCACGTCGCCTGCGATGCCGACGATGAGGAGAAGCTCGTCCTCCGGCCCCCCGACGCCGAGCGCGATCCGGCGGCCGATCGGATCCTCGCCGGGAAAGTCGCGTCTTGCGAGGCTCTCGCTGATGATCGCCACGCGCGGCGCCTTCTCATCGTCCTGTTCCGTGAACCCTCTTCCGCGCCGCAGCGGAACTCCGAGCGATCGCAGCAAGTCGGAGCTCACCAACCGGTAGACGGCGAATGGTTCCTGGCCGCTCGGCGCGGGCGGCCGCCCCTCGATCGTGTAGGAGTACGAGCCGCCCGTGAAGGTCAGCGGCAGGAAGGAAATGAGACCGGACGAGCGCACGCCCGGCAGCGCGCCGACCCGGTCCAGCAATTGCCGGTAGAACGCCATGCGCTTCGGAAGCTCCCCGTACTTCGCCCTCGGGATCCCCATGCGCAGCGTCAGCACGCGGTCGGTCCGGAATCCGGGATCGAGCTCGCGGATCCGCCCGAAGCTTCGGATGAGCAGGCCGGCGCCGATCAGGAGCACGAACGCCACGCCGATTTCGCCCACCACCAGGAGATCGCGCGCCCGGCCTCGTGCGCGGCCCGGCGTGCCGCGCGTTCCGTCCCGGAGCGCCTCGTTCAGATCGGGGCGAGAGGAGTCGAGGGCCGGCAGGACGCCGAACAGGAGGCCGGTCAGGACCGACACGCCGAGCGTGAACAGAAGCACGCGTGCGTCCACTACGATCGGCCGGAAGCGCGGCACGTCGGCCGGGATGGAGAGCTGCAGGAGATCGACGCCCCACAGTGCCAGCAGGGCGCCTAAAACGCCCCCGACGAGAGACAGCATGACGCTCTCGGTGAGGAGTTGCCGCAGGAGACGCGCCCGGCCTGCTCCCAATGAGGCGCGGATCGCCATCTCCTTCTGCCGGGCCGCGGCGCGCGACAGCAGCAGGTTGGCGACGTTGGCGCAGGCGATGAGCAGAACGAAGGCGACGGCGCCCAGGAGGATCAGCAGGGCGGTCCGCACCTCGCCGACCATCTCCTCCTGGAGCGGGATGAGGGTGATTCCCATGCCGGTGTTCGCGTCCGGATAGGCCTTCTCCAGCCGGCCGCCGATCGTGTCCATCTCGGCGCGCGCCTGGGCCACCGTGGCGCCCGGAGCCAGCCTCCCCACGACGCGCAGCATCAGCGAATGTCGCAACCCGGCCATTTGATCGTCGAAGGCGAGCGGCATCCACAGCTCGTCGTCCGAGCCGGGAAAGCGGAATCCCGGCGGCATGATCCCGACCACCGTCACGCTCTGGCCGTTAAGGGTGATCGGCTTTCCGACGATCCCGGGGTCGGAGCCGAACCGACGCTGCCAGAGCCTGTGGCTCAGCACGGCGACCTGCGCCGCGCCGGGCCGGTCCTCCTCCTCGAGGAACACGCGGCCGTACAGGGGCTTGACACCGAGCGTCGGGAACAGGCTGGCCGAGACCCACTGCCCGTCGATCCTCTCCGGCTCGGCGGAGCCGGTCAGGTCGTACGACCTGTCGCGGAAGGCGGCCAGGCTCTCGAACGTCCGGGTGTCTCTTTTCCAATCGAGGAAGTTCGCGGGCGAGACCCACTCGCGCGGCACCGATCGGTTCGTGTCGTTCTGCCAGAGCATCAGCAGGTGTTCGGGCCGCGCGTACGGCATCGGCCGCAGCAGGACGGCGTCGACCACGCTGAAGATCGCCGTGTTCGCCCCGATGCCCAGCGCGAGCGCCGCCACCGCCGTCAGCGCCAGGCCGGGTGTCTTCAGAAGCGATCGCGTCCCATAGCGCAAATCTTGAAGAAGCGTCGTCATGGCTCCCTGCGCATCACTCGCTCCTGAGGGCGACGACCGGATCGACCCTGGTGGCGCGGCGCGCCGGCACGTACGCCGCCAGGAGCATCACGCCGATCAGAAGAAGCCCCGCGGCGACCAGGAGCAGCGGGTCGCCGGCCTGCACCCCGAACAGGAGCGACCGCGCCAGCCGCCCGGCCGCCAGCGCCGCCGGAACGCCGATCACGAGCCCGACCGCGGCCATGGCCATCGCCTCGCGCAGCACCAGCCCGCGGACGTTCCGCGCGGTAGCACCCAGCGCCATGCGGATGCCGAACTCGGGCGTTCTGCGGGACACCGTGTAGGCGAGGATACCGTACAGTCCGATCGAGGCCAGCAGGGCGGCGAGCAGGCCGAAGCAGACCGAGAGCGACATCAGGAGTCGCTCGGCGTACAGCGACTCGTCCCGCTGCCGGGCAAGCGTCTTCACCCCGTACACCGGGAGGGCGGCGTCGTGCCGGCGCACCACCTCCCGGACCGCGAAGGCGAGGCTGTCCGGGGGCTGCGCCGATCGCAGATAGAACGTGGCCTCGCCGATTTTCTTGCTCTGCGAGTAGGGCAGGTAGACGTAGGCTGTTTGCGGCTCTCTCACGGTGGCGTGCTTGCTGTCCATGACCACGCCCACGATCTCGATGTCCGGCACGACGCTCGACCCGGCGCCGAACCCGAAATGCAGGCCGACCGGGTCGCGGCCCGCGAAGTACTTCCGGGCCATCGTCGCGTTGATCAGGGCGACCTTTGCGGTCGCGGCGGAATCGGACGCGGCGATCTCGCGGCCGGCGAGCAGGGGAATCCCCAGGGTCGCGAAGTAGCGCGGCCCGACCCAGTTCTGGGAGACGTGAAGGCTGTCGTTATCCAGGGGTTTGTACCCTTCGATGGTGACGTTGCTGCCCGCGCTGTTGTCGGTGAGCGCGGCGATCTGGGCGGCGCTCGCCGACGTGACGCCGGGCAGGGCCGCGAGGTCCCGGAGAATCCGGTCGGACAGCGCCACCGTCTGCGACGGCGTATAGCCGTTCAGCTCCGGCTCGATCGAGAGCGCCAGAAGGTTGTCCAGGCGCATTCCCAGGTCCACCCGCTTCAATTGCCGCAGGCTGAGCGTGAACATCCCCGCGGCGACGAGGAGGACCGCGGTGATCGCGATCTGGGCGACGACGAGGCCCTTGCGCAGCCGGACATGCCCGGCGCTCGTCCCGGACCCCGCGCTCTGCTCCTTCAGGAAGGTGACCAGGTCCGGGCGCGTGGCCCGGAGGGCCGGGACCAGGCCGAGGACGACGCCGGTCAGCACGCTGATCCCGAAATTGAACGCCAGCACGCGCAGCGAGCAGGAGGTTCGCGACATTGGCGCAGGCGATCAGGAGCACCAGGCCCACGAGCGCCGAGAGCAAGAGCAGTCCGTCCCGGGTCTCCTCCTGCAGGACCAGCCTCCCTTGCGCCCCGGGCACGAGCAGGAGCCTTCGGTTCAGGAGGCGCGCGCGCTTTTCGGGCGAAACACCTTTCATCTCCGCCAGGCTCTGCTCCAGAGCCTGACGCGCCGTGGCCTGCAGGCCGGCCTCCGCAGACGGAGCGGAAACCCCGGGCCTGAGCCTGCCGATGATCTGCAGCCAGTAATCCTTGCCGTCATTCAGGCCGTCCCAGTTGGGCGTCATCTGCGCCTTCAGGGTGATCGGGATGAACAGATCGGGGGCCTGTCCGAGCTGGACGCCGTCGAAGGGCGCCGCCGCCACGCCCACCACGGCCATGGCGCGGCCGTTGACCACGAGACTCTGATTCAGGATCGCCGGGCTCGCTCCGAAACGGCGCGTCCAGTAGCCGTGGCTCAGCACCGCGACCGGTTGCCCGCCCGACGCCCGATCGTCGTCCGGCGTGAGCAGGCGGCCCACGGCCGGGCGCACACCGAGCGTCTCGAAGTAGTTGCCGGAGACCAGCTCACCCTGGGCGCGCTCCGTCCTTCCCTGCCCGGCAACGCTCAGGGAAACGGCGAAGCGCGCCAGAAGACCGCTGAAGAACGGATTGCGGTCGCGCAGCTCCTTGTAGAAGGGATAGGAGAAGGACTGCGCTCCGTCGTCGATGTCGCTCCACACGTGGCCGCTGACCGGCCCGGGCATCCGCAGCACCACCAGCTGCTCCGGGTCCCGCACCGGGAGGAGCCGCAGCAGGATCTGGTCGGTGAGCGAATAGACGGCGGTGTTGGCCCCGATGCCGAGGGCGAGCGTCAGCACCGCCACGGCCACGAACCCGCGGCTTTTCGAAAGCGTGCGCAGGCTGAATTTCAGATCCTGGAGGATCCCTTCCATCGAGCGCCCCTCAATCGACGATCCAGCCGTCGGACAGCTTGATGATCCGCCGCCCGTACGACGCGTTCACGTCGGAGTGCGTCACCTGCACGATCGTCGTGCCGTTCTCGTTCAGCTTCTTGAACAGCTCCATGATCTCCTGTCCCTGGGACGAGTGCAGATTGCCGGTCGGCTCGTCGGCCAGGATGATCTTCGGGCGGGCGATCACGGCGCGGGCCACCGCCACGAGCTGCTGCTGACCGCCGGAGAGCTGGTTGGGATAGAGATCCTTCTTGCCGACGATCTGGAAACGATCCAGGACGTCGGCCACCATCCCCTGGCGCTCGGAGCGCTTGATGTTCCGGTAGGTCAGCGGGACCTCGAGGTTTTCGTACACCGTCATGTCGTCGAGCAGGTGATACGACTGGAACACGAAACCGACGTGCTGCTTCCCCAGCTCGGCCCGGCGCTTCGGCGGCAGGTCGTGCACCGCCTCTCCCAGAAGGTGGTACTCGCCGGCGAAAGCGGAGTCGTGCATCCCGAGGATATGCAGGAGCGTCGATTTGCCCGCGCCCGAAGGCCCCATGATCGACACGAAGTCGCCGTCCTCGATGTCGAGGCTGACGCGGCGCAGGACGAAGGTCTTGCCCGGGCCGTGGGCGTACGATTTCTCGATGTTGAGCAGGCGGACGAGCGGCGCCATCACTCGCACCTCAGGGCGATCATCGGGTCGACGCCCGAGGCCCGTCGGGCGGGAATGAAGCAGGCCAGGAGCGCCGTGCCGACCAGGACCACACAGACGAGGCCGAGCGTCGGCGGGTCGGTCGGGCTGACGCCGTAGAGGAGGCTCGACATCAGGCGTGTCAAGCCGAAGGCCGCCATGATACCCAGCGCCGAGCCGGCCAGGACCAGGCGCAGACCCTGCCCGAACACCATCAGCAGGACGTCGCCGCGGCGGGCGCCGAGCGCCATGCGGATGCCGATCTCGTGCGTGCGCTGCGTGACCGAGTAGGCCAGGACTCCGTAGATGCCGACCCCCGCGAGCAGGAGCGCCGTCGCGGCGAACGCCCCCAAGAGGAGAAGCGACAGGCGGCGCGCGGCCGACGTGTTGGAGAGGAGATCGGCCATCGTCCTCACGTTATAGATCGGCTGAGCGGGATCGGCCGACAGGACGGCCTGCCGGAGCGGCCCGGCCAGCCCGGCCGGATCGGCGGCGGCGCGCACCACGAGGCTCATCGGCCGCTGCGGCATCTGGCGCTGCGGCCTGTAGAACTGGGTTTTCTGCTCCTGGTCGAGGCCGTACTGCTTGACGTCGCCCACGATGCCCACGACAGTGAGCCACGAATCGGGGTTCTCGAGCGGGCCGGTGCGCATGCGCTTGCCGACGGCGTCCTCGTCGGGCCAGTAGCGGCGGGCCATGGTTTCGTTCACGAGCGCGACCGGGGTCGTGTCCGGGCGATCCGAATCGCTGAACAGGCGACCGCGGACGAGCGGGAT
>QHXX01000015.1 GCA_003223135.1 Acidobacteriota bacterium
TCGGTGAGCCGCGGCGGCCGTCCCTTGTCGTGGACGATCGGCGGGCGGGTTGGGAGCAGATGGGCCTCGGCGCCGCCGCCATCCATCCTCGGCGTCCTCCCGGACAAAATCTCGGCGCGCGCGGCGATCCGATCGAAGGTGAGTCGCGGGTCCTCCTGATCGAGCGCCGCCTTCTCGACGAGACCGCTCAGATCCCGGTGAAGGCGATCCATCCGCGCATCGGGATGGCGCCACTCGTAGGTGAAGCGCTCGGCATCGAGCCCGCCCAGGTGCGGGCGCAATTCGGGATGCTGCAGCAACAGCGATCCGGGCGGCAGGAGGAGCCGGATGACGAGCTGCACCGGGTCGAGATGATCGATCAGACCGTGGCGCTGGATGAAGGCCAGGAGATCGAGGTAATCGTCGAGACCGGTCCAGGGCGTGAACGGCACGAGCGACGGGCGCAGGGCCATGCCGGCGCTCCGCGTCAGGTTGATGACCGCCTCGACGTCGGCGCGCGTGTGCCCCTTGTCCAGGATGGCCAGAACGCGGTCGTCGATCGACTCGACCGCCGACACGACGAACAGGCAGCCGAGACGCGCCATCTCAGGCAGAAGATCGCAATGCTTCAGAAGGTGGTCGACCTTCGCCGTGAAATCGAAGGTCAGCGACGGGTACTCGGCGCGTGCCGCTCTGAGAAGGTACATCGAGTGACCGGGGCCGTTCAGGAAATCGGGGTCGCCGAAAGACATGTGCATAGCACCCGCCGCGACCTGCGAGCGGATGTCCGCCAGGACGATGTCGCGCGGCACGACGAAAAAGCGGCCGCCATACACCGGCGGGATGGGGCAATGGCGGCAGAAGTGCAGGCAGCCGCGGCTTGCCTCCGTCTGGCCCGCGAGGCGGGTCTCGCCGCCATCGAGCAGGCGCGCGTAGCGATCGAGGGGCGGCAGGGAAGCGCGCCGCGGCACGGCGAACTCGATGCGTCGCAGCCACGGAGCGGCGGGCGCCGCGGCGCCCACCCCGTCGACGCCCTGGCCCGTGCCGCCGTGCTCGAGATCCTCCACCAGGCGCAGGAGCGGTTCCTCGTACTCGCCGCCGATGATGAAGTCGGCGCCGCGCCCCAACAGCGTCTCCGCGTTGAGCGAAGCGTAGAGTCCGTACAGGGCGATGCGGCAGGACCGGTTCATCGAGCGGATGCGCCCGGCCGCTTTCACTCCCAGGCGCAAGGCCGTGTGCATCGGCACGGCGATGGCGACGAAGCGGGCGCGCTCGATCGTCTTTGGCTCGAGCCGCTCGACCGCCAGGTCGATGACGGCCGGCGAGAACCCGCCGCTCTCGAGCAGCGCCAGGGGCGAGGCCAAAGACAGAGGCTGACGCCCCAGCTCGTAGGTGGAGATCAGGACGACGGCCCCGGGGGAGCGCAGCGTGCGGACCGACGCGGCGGACAGCGGGCGCCGTTTCTTCACGTGACCCTCCCGGGCGGGCGCCTTACTTGGCGGGCTGGTAGTAGGGGTTGGAACCGCCGGCGTGGTCGGTCTGGTCGATGACGCCGGCGAGCTGGGGGATCTCTTCCTTCAGCGTCGTCTCGATCCCCTGCTTCAGGGTGACGTTGACCATGCCGCACCCCTGGCAGCCGCCGCCGAGCTTGAGGTAGGCGATGTTCTCCTTGACGTCCAGAAGCTCGACCCAGCCGCCGTGCGAGGCCACCGCCGGGTTGATCATCTCGTCCAGGATGCGTTGGATCCTGCTCTTGACTTCGTCGTCGCCCAGGGGTTCCACTATGGCTCTCCTGCCAGAGGAAACATGGCGTCATTATAGGACCATTTCAAGGAGCGTGTGAGGTCCATTTTCCGGAAGGAGGCGGTCACGTGCTGACGCTCTACCGTACCGAGTTGTCCACGAACGTCGAGAGGGTCGCCCTGGCCCTGGCGCACAAGGGCCTCAAAGTCGAGTCGGTCTGGGTGCCGTTCGGAGAACGCACGGAGGTCCGCAAAGTCAGCGGGCAGGACCTGGTCCCGGTGATGGTGGACGACGGCAAGGTCGTCATCGACTCGATGGAGATCGTGCGCTATCTCGAGGAGCGCTTCCCGGACGCGCCGCGCCTCTATCCGAAGGATCCCGCCCGCCGGGCCGATTGCCTGGTGTTCATCGACTGGTTCAACCGGGTCTGGAAGCGGCCGCCAAACGACATGGAGGCGGAGCTGTCGAAGCCGGCGGGGGAGCGGGACATGAAGAGGGTCGAGCGGCTCGGACGCGCGATGCAGGGGTACCTCGACCTGTTCGAGGAGATGCTGACCGGCCGCGACTACCTGCTCGGGGAGTTCTCGGCCGCCGATGTCGCCGCCTTCCCGTTCGTCAAGTACGCCACCCACCGCGATCCGGCCGACCCGCACCTGTTCCACAAGATCCTGGTGGACTATCAGAATCCCGGCTCCGGCCACACCCGCGTCGTGGACTGGATCGCGCGCATGGATCGCAGGCCGCGCGCCTGATTCTGGTCCGGCGGTCGGCGCCCCGCCCGGCGCAACTTACGAGACGGATTTGCTCTAGAATGACCGCCTACGGCGTGGTCGCGGTGCGCGAAATCGTGCCGCGGGTGCGGCGGCCGCGCTCGGGGCATGACCGGGAGGGAGACGATGCGGTCCCAATCCAGCTTGCCCTGCCTCTCTGCCGGGGCCAGCCCGTATGGCTGGCTCATCATCAAGAGGCTCAAGTGAAGTACGCGCCGTGGGCGGCGGCCCTCGCGGTCCTTCTGGCAACGCTCGCGGCCGTCCTGGCGATCGTCCTGCCGGGGCGCTCTCTTCCCACCGCCCGCCCTGGAGACCTGTCGGGGAACCTCTCCCGCCCCCTGGGCCGCGCCGCGCCGGGGGGACCGGCATCGCCCGGAGAAGTTGCGCCCGGGAATGCGGCGGGGCAGACGGGGTACGTCGTCGAGCAGGTGTCGCCGATCATAGGAGCGGACTCGACGCTGATCGAGGCGCTGGGGATGGAGTCTCCGCCCGGCAGATTCAAGACCGTCCTGCCGAAGGGGACCAGGGCGCCGGTCGGCCGGATCGTCATCTTCGGCACCGGCGCCGACAACCAGAGAGAGATCCGCCTGCACATCCTGCGCGGCGGCTCGGAGAGCGTTTCGGAGGACCACTCGCTCGGCTGGGTGCGCATCTTCGATCTTCCCCCGGGGCCGAAGGGGGCGACCCGCATCGCGGTCGCGTTCCAGGTCGTCGACGGCGCCATCCTGCTGGCCGCGCAGAACCCCGCGGACGGCCGCCCGCTGCCGATCGGGCCGTCCGAGGCGCCGCCCGGATTCCACAGGTCATGACGGCCGCCGCCTCCGACATCGTCTACTTCAGCGTGGACGTCGAGGCCTCCGGTCCGGTCCCCGGCCTCTACAACCTCGTATCGATCGGCGCGGTGCCGGTCGGCCGGGAGGGCGGCTCGTGGAAGCCCGAGGACCGGCGCTTCTACGTTGAGCTGAAGCCGATCGGCGGCGCCTTCGACGCGGAGGCGATGGCGATCCACGGCATCCCGCGCGAACGGCTGGAGAGAGAGGGGGCGCCGGCCGACCGGGCGATGCGCGACCTGCGGGATTTCGTCGAGAAGCGCTGTACCCCGTCCACCGCTCGCGCCGTGTTCGTGGGTCACAACGTCGGCTTCGACTGGTCCTACGTCAGCTACTACTTCGCCCAGTTCGGCATCCCCAACCCGTTCGGATACAAGTCGCTCGACCTCAAGTCGCTGGCCATGGGCCGCCTGCGGATCGGCTGGTTCGAGACCAGCAAGGAGAACCTCGAGATCCTGCTCCCCTCCATTCCACGCCAGGACGCGAAGCAGGCGCACCGCGCCGACTACGACGCCCTGTACCAGGCGCATCTTCTCTGCGCGCTCTTGAATCTGCCCTGAGGAATGTCTTCTCGATCGAAACGGCTCCGCGCTCGTCACCGGGACAACCCGTCTCCCCGAGAGTACACAAAGAAAGCGGGTCGGACATAGACTGTCCAGATACGCGGGCGGCAGACCACGACGACGACGGCGCGCGATATGCATTGATGAGGTCGGCGTGGAGTCCGCGAAGACTCGCGATCAACCCGCTGGGTTGAGTGCATTTTCGTTGGAATTCCGGAAATTGCCACGGCCGTCTTCCGAAAATTCTTTCCTTGAATTCGCCTCGCGGTTCCGATAACCTGACCTTGCCTCCACGATGGATCGAGAGATGGAGGCGAAACAGAAGGGGGGGATGATTGGAGTCATGCCAGGCCTCGGGTCCGAATCCTGCGGACTGGATGAGTGATCCGAAGGACGATCGCCGGGCGGACGGACGTCATGCCGCAGAGCCCCCGCGAGATCGTTCCGGAGCACCGATCGACGCCTCGTACAGGGTGACGGTCGGGCGGGGCCGAGGTGTCGGACGTCCGAGCGTGGTGGAGCCGTTCCGGCTCCAGCTTGGCGCGATCCTCGACGCCGACCCGCACCTGAGGACGGTCGAGGTCCTGCACCGTATGCGGCAGGCGGGTTACGTCGGGGGCAAGAGCGCCCTGTACGACATGGTCCGGTCGCTGCGCGCGCGCGACGTTTCGCCGCTGGCGGCCTTCGAAAATCTGCCGGGTGTACTCTCTCAGCATGATTTCGGTGCGGTCGTGATCGCCTACCCGACCGGCCGGAGAGAGCGAATCCACTTCTTCGCTTCCCGCTTCAAATACTCCCGCTACATGGATGTGCGGATCATCAGGGACGACGGTATCGAGACCCTCATTCGCAGCCTGCTCTCCGGCTTCGAGGCGTTCGGCGGCGTTCCCCTCATGGCGGTCTTCGACAGCGCCCGCACCGTGACCCTGGGCCAGGATGCCGGGCGCATTAGATGGGATGAGGCATTCGGCCGGGTCGCCATCGACTACCGCTTCGCTCCCGAGCTGCGCACCCCAGGCGGCATGGAGGAGACTGGCTCTGCCGAGCGACTCTCCGCTTTTGTGAAGGCCAGCTTTTTCAAGGTCCGGCGCTTCCGGGACGGCGACGACATTCTGGCCCAGCTCGCCGACTGGCATCGCGAGGTCAACACTGCGCGTGTCTGCGGCGCCACCGGCATGACGCCCTTCTCCCGCCTCGCCGCCGAGCGGGAGCGCCTGCGGCCGCTCGCCATCCCGCCCACCGAGTACGCCCTGCGTTTCCCTGTGGTGGTAGGCCGGGCCGGCGTCGTCGAGTTCCAGGGCCACCGCTACGCGATGGCCCCGGAAGCGTTCGGCATCCCCGGCCTGCTGTGGCTCTACCCGGAGACCGTGCGGATCGTGGCGGGCCGCCATCAAAGCGAACACGCACGCGCCGCCGGGAGCCGTCACGACAGCGGGAGCCGGAAACATCATTCCTTCCATCTGGCCAGGCTTGCCGACGCTCGCGGTCGTCCCCACATCAGGCGTCTGGAGATCCCCGGCCCCGTCGACGAAACGTCGATCACCGAGATCGTCCAGGATCCACGCTTCACCTGGAAGATCGTAGTCGAATAGCCGCCGGCTGCGGCTTTCAGACCTGGTCCCGCGCCGTTCCCCCTCGCTCACGTCTCGGCCCGGACAAAGGATCAGCTTAATCACACGGGCCAGGCGATCGGAATATCCGGAAAAAAGGCGGATTAATTCCGGAATCCATACGCGTCATCTCACCGTCGCGCGTCATGATTTATTGACCCGATCCCGATCACGCAGACTCTTTCGAAACTTTAATTACGAAAGCGAACAGTCACGACCACGCCAGATTGTGCGCGTTGCGTCGCAACTCTTCGGCTCTCAGTCGATTGCATCCGGCGCGCTGAGTGGCACCTCCCTTGCTTCCTCGAGGGGCAGGGGCGAACAGTGTCTCTAGGTTCGCCCGGGAATCAACACAACCCGAAGGAGGGAGGTTTCGACATGAAATTCCGGATTCCTGTAGCCTGCCTTGTGTCGTTGGCGATGCTCTTCATCGCGCATCCGGCCGTGTCCGCGCCGTCCGGAAGTTGCGCCGAGGCGAGCGTCAGCATCACGACGGGCACCGATACGGTCGCACCCGGAACCACGATCGGCATCCTTGGTCGCGGCACCAACTGCTCGTCGAGCAAGAAGAGGTACACGGTGTCCTTCTCTGCCATGTCGGACTGCGGGCAGAAGGTGGACATCGCGTCCAGCAGGATCATGTTCAGCGCGGGCCAAAGCTACATGTTCCCCGTCTCCTACCCGCTCCCTTACAACACCTGTACGGGCGCGTGGGTGGCGACCGTCGCAATTTCCGATCAGGGAAGCGTCCTGACGACCGGCACAACGACGATCATCATCAAGTAATCCCCGGGCGCGGGCATCGAAGTGAGTGCCCGATCGGTATGCGTTCGAGGGAGGGGCTGTAGACCAAGGGGCCGTTCTCCAAAAGGAGAACGGCCCTTTTAGCTTACGGCCCGGCTGAACGTGCCGCTGTCGAGCGCCAGGATCAGAGGCGACGGAACGAGCCGTCGCACTTATGTGCTCCCCCTGCGTCGTACCGGGCAGACCTTGTGAGCCGTACGGGCCGGGGGCAGGCTTGTGGCGCCTCCCGACCGTTCGAGGAGGCCATGCCGCGCGAGATGCTCGAGA
>QHXX01000016.1 GCA_003223135.1 Acidobacteriota bacterium
TGGAACGCCGGCCAGCTTTTCGGGTTGCAGTTCAAGCCGGCCACGGGCGTCCCGGTCGTGCATCCGGACATCCGCGTGTGGGACGTGACCGACGCGGCGGGGAAGCACGTCGGGCTGTGGTACTTCGACCCGTACGCGCGCCCCGGCAAGCAGTCGGGCGCCTGGATGAACGCGTACCGCAACCAGTCGAAGTTCGACGGTATTGTGCCGACGATCGTGTCGAACAACGCCAACTTCGTCAAAGGAAAACCGGGGGAGCCGGTGCTGATCAGCTGGGACGACGCCACGACGATGTTTCACGAATTCGGACACGCGCTGCACGGGCTTTTGTCGTCCGTGAACTACCCGTCCCTCGCCGGCACGAACGTCGCGCGCGACTACGTCGAATTCCCGTCGCAGCTGCTCGAGCACTGGGTGCCCGTGCCCGAGATCCTCAACCGCTTCGCCCTGCATTACCTCACGGGCAAGCCGATCCCGAAGGAGCTCGTGGAGAAGATCGATCGAGCGTCGAAGTTCAATCAGGGGTTCATCACGGTGGAGTACCTCGCCGGCGCCCTCGTGGACATGAAGCTCCACCTCGCCGCCACGGCGGACACGACGATCGATCCTCAGGTCTTCGAGCGCGAGACCCTCACAGCGCTCGGGATGCCGAAGGAGATCGTGATGCGCCACCGCACGACGCAGTTCGCCCACATCTTCTCGAGCGACAGCTATTCCGCCGGCTACTACAGCTATCTCTGGTCCGACACGCTCTCGGCCGACGCCTGGGAGGCGTTTCTGGAGGCCGGCGGACCGTACGACAAGGCCGTCGCGAAGCGCCTGCTCGACAACGTCTTCTCGACGGGGAACACCATCGATCCCGCCGAGGACTATCGCAATTTCCGCGGCCGCGATCCGGGAATCGCGGCCCTGATGCGCAAGCGCGGATTCCCGGCGCCGGTGGCCCAGACGGCCGGAAGTCCCTCACCGGGATGATCGGGGAGACGGCGAAGCCTTTCTTCGTCGTCTTGAAGTGCGGCGCGGTGGTCAAGGACGGGGTCCCCCGCTTCCCGAGCTTGATGATGCTCCGCAAGGGCACGTCCTGGGCGTGCGTCCGGACCTGGCTGTGGAGCTGCGCCCGGACGTTCTCCGCGAGCCGAACGACCCGATGCGTGCGCGCGCCTCCTGCTGCCGCGCGACCCGGCGCTGCGGCCGAACCGGGAGTTCGTGGAGGAGAGGTACGAGATGTTCAGGAGGGCGGGGTAGACGATATGCACATTTGTGCATATCATTGGCGAGTGAGCCCGCGCCAACCTGAGGAAGCACGGTGTGGACTTCGCGGATGCCGCGACCATCTTCGATGATCCCCTCGCGGTAACCGTTCCGGATGAAGGAACGGAGGAATCCCGGTTCGTCACGATAGGGAGCGACGCCCAGGCTCGCGTTCTCGTTGTGGTCTACGTGTGGCGGGACGTCAGGATCCGAATCATCTCCGCTCGCAGGGCAAGCCGTAGTGAGTGGCGGCAATATGAGGGCTGAGCCATGCGGAAGGAATACGACTTCAGTCGCGGACGGCGCGGGCCGGTAGTCAAAACCTCGACAGGCAAGACTCGGATTACCATCCGACTGGACGATGATGTTCTGGCGTGGTTCAAGTCCCAGGTCCACAAGGCAGGCGGTGGGAACTACCAGACACTCATCAATCGGACCCTCAGGGAACGCATGAGCTCCGAGGACAACCCTCTCGAGGACACGCTGCGGCGCGTGCTGCGGGAGGAGCTGCCTACCTACCGTGTGAAGAAGAAGCGGTCTTGATCCACCAGGAGCTCCCGCTCGTATCGCACTTCTTGCGGGTGCGGAGGCTATCGCGGCGTCTGCTTCGCCCTTAGCGGCCGCCCTCCGGCGGCTTTCGGAGCACCGAGAGGCGGTCGCGGAATTCCGATCGAGCGGCGATGAAATCCGCGTGGGTCAGGCGGAGCTCGTCGGCGATGCGGCGGATCTCGTTGTCTTCCTTGACCGAGATTGAATCGTCGGAGGCCGAGACGGCGAACAGGCAGCGCAGCAGGGCCAGCTTCTCGTCCCGGGTCGCCAGCCTGTTGAACTCCCGCGTCACGAGGTAGTTCTCGGTGCCGCCGAACAGAATGGCCTGCGTCTTGGCCATCTGGACCACCAGGATCGCCTGCTCGGGAGCGAGCCCGCCCGCCTGCATGACAATGGCTTCCATGGCCCGGGTCTCGGCTTCGCTGATCACGAGGTCGGCGCGCGCCACGCGGCTGAGGATGTAGGCGAAGATGGCGATATGGCGGGCACGATCGGGCTCGAGCCGATCGAGGGCCGCGACGATCTTCCGGACGGTCTCGGTGGATTCATGCTCCGTGGCCGTCCGGTCCGGGTCGTAACCGAGAAACTTCAGAATCGACATGCGCCCTCAATTTTACTGCGAGGCCGGCCGCTGCCCGTGTCGCCGTGCTCCATGATCTTCCCGGGCAGGTTTCAGGAATTCACCTGATACATCCCGGGAGGTTTCCGCCTCATTATTACTGGGAAATCAGGACTTTTGACACAAGTCGGCCATCGTCAGGACTCGGGCGCGCCGCGGCGCCGATGGCCGCGTCGGGGAGGCCGCCGTCGTGATTCGCTCCGCGACTCTGCTCGCCGCCAAGCTTCTGCCGCACGCGATCGGGCCTTTGCACCTGCGGCGCCCGCGGCTCATGGACCGTCTGCGCGCCAGCCTCGAGAGGCGCGCCACCGTCGTCCTGGCCGGACCGGGATATGGCAAGACCGCGCTTTTGACTCAGTTCCTGCAGGAGTCCGGGGAAGACTCGGTCTGGTACTCGCTCGACCCGTCGGATCGCGACCCCTCCGTCTTCTTCCGCTACCTCGTCCAGGGGATCGCCGAGCACGCTCCCGAGTTCGGCGAGCGTAGCCAGGGGCTCTGGGAAACCCTGCGGTGCCGGCCGCGGGAAGCGGAGCGCATGGCGGACGTCTTCATCGGCGACGCGGACGAGTCGCTCAGCGGAAACATCGTCCTGGTGCTGGACGGGGTGCAGCACCTGGAGGAGTCCGAGCCCTGCGTGCGGGCGCTGCGGCGGCTGGTGGCCGGCCTGCCCGGTGCGATCCACCTGGTGCTGGTGGGCCGCTCGCTCCCCGACCTCGGCCTCAAGTCGCTGGCGGGGAATGGCGTCACGCTGATCGAAGGAGACGACCTCCTGTTCACGCCCGAGGAGACGGGCACTCTGCTCCGCGAGACCTTCGGCCTGCCGGCGCGACCGGAGGCGGTGGAAAGGCTCCACGCCCGCACGCGCGGGTGGGTCACGGCCCTGCAGCTCCTGCGGCAGACGGCGCGGCTCGAGGCGAGCGCCGCGGACCTGCCGGAGGCGCTGTTCGCGCGCACCGAGCCGGAGATCTTCGACTACTTCAGCGAGGAGGTCCTGGCGGCCGAGTCCGTGGAGATGCGCGAGTTCCTGCTGGGCTCGTGCCCGCCGCCGGCGATCGACCCGGAGGTCTGCGCCGAGGTCCTGCAGGGTCTCGACGTGCGCTCCCTTCTCGCGAAACTGGTGCGCCGGCACCTGTTCGTCTCCGCCCTCGAGAGCCGCGGCGCCTACTACGCCTACGATCCGCTGTTCCTCGACTTCCTGCGCCGCAAGCTCCGCGCCGCGCGCGGCACCGACGGAACGAAGGCGCTCGATCGGCGCTACGGGCGCGCCTTCGCGCGGCGCGGTGACTTCGCCCAGGCTCTGGCGCACTTCATGGCGGCCGAGAGTCTTAAAGAGACTTCCGACCTCCTGCAGCGCCGCGGCGAGACCCTGCTGCGCGCCGGAATGCCGGGAGCGATCCGCGAAGCGGCGCTGTTCCTCTCGACGCGCGGCGCGCGGCCGCCGATGGCCGCGGCGCTCCTCGGCGAGGCCTGCCGCCTGGCGGGCGATCACACCGCCGCCGTGGGCCACTTCGAAGCCGCCCTGGCGGCGCGCGGCGAAGCGGCCGGGACGATCACCGGCGACGCCCGGGCCGCGGCGCTCCAGGGCCTGGCCTACTCTCTCGTGAAGGTCGGCGAGGTGGCGCGCGCCGAGCAGACAGCGGTGAAGGCCATGGCGGAGCTCAAGGATGGGGACCGCGCCCTGCGGGCCCGCGTCCTGAACACGCTGGCGATCGTCCGCTACAGGCAGGATCGCGCCGCCGAGGCGATTGCCCTCTGGCAGGAGGCCCTGGCCAGCGCCCGGGCGGCGGGCGATGATCATCTCATCCTGATGATCGCCCACAACCTCGGACTGCCGCACGCCGTGGCGGGCGATTTCCGGCGCGCCTCCGAGTGCTTCCGCATCCTGACGAGCGAGGAGAACCTGCGCCTGGGGCCGGAGGAGGGCGCCGCCTACCTGAACCTGGCGCGCATCGCCACGCGTCATGGCGAGTACGCCCGCGCCTCGTCGCTGCTCGGCGACGCGCGCGAGATCGCCCAGAAGTGGCGGCTCGAGGGGCTGCTTGCCGACGTCCTGGAGGAAGAGGGGAACCTGAACCGCGAGCGCGGCGACTTGAAGACGGCGGGCGAATGCTACGCCCGGGCCCGCGCCCTGCTGACCGAGCTGGGGCTGATCGATCTGCTCGACGGTCTCTCGGGGGAGGAAGCGATCCTGGCCGCCCGGCGAGGCAACCACGGCGAGGCGGAGACGCTTGCGGCGGAGGCCGTGAAGCGCCGCCGCGCCGCCGACGACGCGGAGGGCGCCGCCCACGCTCTTCTGGCCTTAGGCGAGGTACGCGTGCGCGCCCGCGCCGCGCCGCGGGCGGTGAGGGCGCTCGCGGAGGGGGCCGCCTTCTTCTCCTCGACCGGCCGCGCCTATCACGAATGCGAGGCTCGTCTGTGGCTCGCCCTGGCCCGCCACCTGGAGCGCGACCGCCTTCGCGCGGTGGCGCAGGGCCTCCAGGCTCTGGAGATCGCGGCGCGCCACGATTATCAGGCGACGGTGTTGCGGGTCGCGTCCCTCGACACGGGGTTCCGCAAGCTGCTGGCGTCCCTGGCGAGCCCGCCCTCCTACCTCGAAGACGCGCCGGCCGGAGGCCGGCCTGCAGGCGTGGCCGCGCCGTCCGGCACGGCCCCCTCGGCCGTCGTGCGCGGCGACGCCGGGGTGGAGGCGGCCACAGGCTCGGCCGCCGACCTGACGGTGCGGCTCCTGGGGCCGATCGAGGTGTACCGGGACGCGCAGCGGAAGTTCCCGGCGCAGGCCCGGACAATCCGCCGCGCGATCCAGGTGTTCTGCTACCTGGCGGTGGCGCCCGATCACCGCGCCACGCGGGACGGGCTCGCCGATGCCCTCTGGGGGAATGCCCGGCCGTCGGTGATCGAGCGGAACTTCTATCCGACGATCTCCATCCTGCGCCGAGTCCTCAACCACGGGCACAACGTCCCGAAGAACTTCATCCAGTGCGAGCGCGGGGCGTATCTCCTGAACCCGGCGTACCGCTATGACATCGACCTGGACGCCTTCGAGGAGCGGGTGCGCTCCGCCCGGCGCAAGGTGTCGGGCCAGGACGTGGCCGGTGCCCTGGCCGACTACGACGCGGCGATCGCTCTCTACCGCGGCCCGCTGATGAGGAGGAATACGGCGACTGGATCGAGGCGCCGCGGGCCCGCTACGAGAGCCTGTACCTCGCGGTGCTTGGCGAGGCGGGGGATCTCCATCTGGAATGCGGCGCCGCCGGGGCGGGCGCCGCCTGCTTCCGGACCCTCGTCGAGCGGGATCCTTTCGACGAACAGGCTTCGTGCCGCCTGATGCGGGCGCTCGGGGCGCTCGGCGACCGCGGAGGCATCGACCAGGAGTTCGCCCGGCTCCGCCAGGCGCTCGCCGACGAGCGGGGCGCGGGACCGCAACGAGAGTCGCGCCGCGCTTACGACGAGGCGCTGGAAGCGGTGGCGGCCGCCGGCAAGGAAGCGCCCGCGGCCGGACAGCCGGCGCGCCGCGCGCCCCGCCGGGGCGCGGACGCCGCCATGAGATGAGCGCCGTCTCGCTTTCCGGGACGGCGTCGTGGGAGGGAGCATGAAGGGTCGACACCGGATGACACGCCTCGTGAGGCGAGCCCGCGGCAGGTCGCTGGCCGCGGCCCTGATTCTCGTCCACCTCCTTTCCCTGTTCGCCGCGGCTCCCGCCCTGGCCGGGCCCTATGTGACCGACGCCTCCGCCCTGCGCTGGAACGACGTCGGGGGGCTGCGCTGGAACGACGTCGGAGGATTGCGCTGGAACGACGTCGGCGGGTTGCGCTGGAACGACGTCGGAGGATTGCGCTGGAACGACGTCGGTGGCCTGCTGTGGAGCGACGCCACCGGCCTCCACTGGAACGACCCCGGAGGACTCCGCTGGAACGACGTCGGCGCGCTGTTATTCAATGGCGCGCTCCAGAGCGGCGTGGCGGACATCGACCTCGATCTCCTGAGCCGGCTGTCGTTCCTGCCCGACACCTCCTGGCTCAACGTCATCGTCACCTACCGGGCAGCGCCGACGGCGCTCGACCTGGCCAATCTCATGGCCCTGGGGATCCCGGGCGGCACCATCTTCCGCCAGCTGCCGATGGTCGTGATCAACGCCACGCGCGATCAGATCGTCCGCATCGCCGCCCTGCCGGCGGTCCGTTCGGTGTTCGCCAACCGCACCCTGTCGTTCTTCGACGCCGAGAGCCGGGCGCTCATCGGTCTCGATGAGGTAGCGGCCGATTGGTCTCTGCGGCAGCCGTTCGTGGGGCC
>QHXX01000109.1 GCA_003223135.1 Acidobacteriota bacterium
CAAGGAAGTGTTCGAGCGGGAGTTCACCCCGGAGACCGGCCTCGGACCGCTGTTCAACTCCACCTCGTGCGGCGAGTGTCACGAAGAGCCGGCGACCGGCGGTTTCGGCGACGAGGTGGAGGTGCACGCGACGGCGTTCCTGGCGCGCGGTCCGGGGAACAGTCCGCACGTCACCGGCGCGCCGGAGAGCGTCTGCGACCAGCTCACCGATCAGGGTGGGCCGGTCGTGCAGCAGCACGTCACCCCGGCGCTCCATGATGCTCTCGGGATCGACGCGGAGCCTGTGCCGCCGCGCGCCACCGCCACGGGCCGGCGCACGAGCCCCTCGATCCTGGGCTTCGGTCTCCTGGATGCCGTGCCCGACCAGACGATCCTGGCGTACGCCGACCCCGACGACCGTGACCATGACGGCGTTTCCGGTCGACCGAACCGCTTCACGGACGGCAGGATCGGTCGCTTCGGCCGCAAGGCGTTCGTGCCGACGCTGAAGGAGTTCAACGCCGGAGCCTTCCTGATCGAGCAGGGGATCACCAGCCCTCCCATGCCTGTCGAAGACACGATCGGCGGCAAGCCGATTCCGCCGGGCGTCGACCCCAGGCCGGAGCCGGAGCTATCGCAGGAAGACCTCGACCTCGCCATCGATTTCGTGCGGTTCCTGGCGCCGCCGTCCGGCATGGTGCGCCTGGACTCGCGGCGGGGCGAGAGGATCTTCGCGAGGATCGGCTGCGCCTCCTGCCACGTGCCGACCCTGAAGACGGGGGACAGCGACGTGCGGGCGCTGCGGAAGAGGAAGGTGGCGGCCTACACCGACCTCCTGCTGCACGACATGGGCCCGGACCTGGCGGACATCTGTCTCGGCCTGGCGGCTCCATCCGAGTTCCGCACCGAGCCCCTGATGGGTCTTCGCCTGCGGACGCGCTTCTTGCACGACGGCCGCGCGGCGACCGTCGAAGACGCCGTGCGCCTGCACGCCGGCGAGGCCACAGCCGCGCGCGACCGGTTCGGCACGCTCTCCGGAGACGAACGCCAGGCCCTGCTCAAGTTCCTGGCGTCCTTGTAGAGAGGAGCGCTCGAAGCCCGCCCGGTCGATCGGATTCGACGCCTACCCGACCGACCGTTTCGAGCGTTTCCGGGCGACGTCCACTCCCTCCTCGTCCAGCACGTCACGGACCTTGCGGGCGAGGGCCGTCAGGGCGAAAGGCTTCTGCAGAAAGGAAACGCCGGGCTCCAGCACTCCGTGCTGGACGATGGCGCTGTCGGTATAGCCGGACATGTAGAGGACCTTGAGGTCCGGACGTTGGAGGGTCAGCCGCTTCGCCAGCGCCCGGCCGTTCATCTTGGGCATGATCACATCGGTCATCAAGAGGTGAATGGGGCCCGCGTGACTCTTGCAGATCCGGGCGCCCTCCTCGGCATCCCCCGTCTCGAGCACCGTGTACCCGAAACTGCGGAGCGCTTCGCGCACGACCTGGCGGACCAGGTCCTCGTCCTCGACGACGAGAATCGTCTCGGAGCCCTGTGGTGGCGCCGTCGACTCGCGCGCGCGCAACGCCTCGGCGCGATCCTGCACACGAGGGAGATAGACTCTGAAGCAGGCGCCGCGGCCCGGCGCGCTTTCGACCTCGATGTAACCGTTGTTCTGCTTGACGATGCCATAGACGGTCGCAAGCCCGAGGCCCGTGCCCTTGCCCATCTCCTTCGTGGTGAAGAACGGCTCGAAGATGTGACTCTGGGTCTCGGGGTCCATTCCGGTCCCGGTGTCGCCCACCGACAGCAGCACGTACGCGCCGGCCCTCGCGCCGGCGTTGCGCCGTGCGAAGGCCTGATCCAGATCGACGTTCGCCGTTCCCAGGGTGAGCTTGCCGCCCTGGGGCATGGCGTCGCGGGCGTTGACCACCAGGTTCATGACGATCTGCTCGATCTGTCCCGGGTCGGCCTTGATCCGGCCGAGCGGCTGCCCCTCCACGGTGGACATCTCGATGTCCTCTCCGATCATGCGGCGGAGCATCTTGTCGAGGTCCGCGAGGAGGGCGTTGAGATCCAGCACCCTGGGCTCGATCACCTGCTTCCGGCTGAACGCGAGGAGCTGGCGCGTCAGGGAGGCGGCGCGCTGGGCCGCCTTCTTGATCTGATCGACCTTGGCGCCCATCGGGTCGCCCTGGGGCAGGCGCTCGGAGATCAGCTCCCCGTACCCGGTGATGACGTTCAACAGATTATTGAAGTCGTGGGCGATCCCGCCCGCCAGCCTGCCGACGGCTTCCATCTTCTGCGACTGCCGAAGCTGCTCCTCGAGCTGCTTGCGCTCCGTGATGTCGTGCATGGCGATCACCGCGCCGAGGTTCCGGCCGTGCCCGTCCAGGATCGGCTGACCGCTCGCGACGACCGTGCGCGACAGGCCGTCCGCGGGAACGATGGTCAGCTCGGCGTTGCGGACCTGCTCGCCCTGCAGCGCCCGGAAGAGCGGAATCGCCTCTTTCTCCAGGGGAGTCTTCCCGTCCGCGCGGAACAGGCGGAGGTGTTCGGCCCATCGCTCCGGCGGCAAGGGTTCCTCCGGGAGGCCGTGGAACTCCCGCGTGGCGCGGTTGAACAGCGTCAGGATGCCGTTCCGGTCGCAGGCCACGATGCCAACCTCGAGGCTCTCGAGCAGCGCCCGGAGGAACTGTCGTTCGTTCTGCAGCGCCTCCTCGACCTCCCGTCGCGCGCGGCGGCCGTCGGCTTCGCTCATGGCCCGGCACACCGCGGGGCCGAGACGCGCGAGACGGTGCTTGAGGACGTAGTCCGTGGCCCCGCTGTGGAGACTCTCGATGGCCGCTTCTTCGCCGAGGGTCCCCGAAACGATGATGAACGGAAGATCGGCTGCCCTGTCGCGGACGATCTTGAGGGCGGAGAGGCCATCGAAGGAAGGGAGCGAGAAGTCGGACAGGATGAGGTCGGCGTTTCCTCTCTCGAAGGCGGCGACGAAGGACGGGCGGTCCGAGACGACCTCGACGTCGCAGTCGATGCCGCCCTTTTTCAGAGTGGACCTTACGAGCTCCATGTCGTTCGGGTCATCTTCGAGGTGCAGGATGCGCAGCGTTCTCTCCATGTCCGCCTTGGACCAAAGCCCTTCAAAATCAACGCCCTCTGACGGCAATCTAATGGGTTCGGATCGAGAGTCAAGGGCGGGCGCCGGAGCGGGAGCACCCCGATGAAGCGGCCTCGCCCGTCGGGTCCGGATCCCGTAGTCGTAATCGGGGCCCCTGCGTCGCAGGGGCCCCGAAGAAGAAGACCGTTGTCCGCACCGGGCCGGTCGCCCGGCCGGCACGGCGGGTCGCCTAGTTCCGCTGGAAGGTGAAGAGGTCGACCTGCTTCTGGTCTTTGACCTTGAACGTCCACTCCTGGGCGAAGTGGTCAGAATCGACGAAGTTGACGACGAGCCTCTCCATGTGACCCTCGGTCGGGGAGGAAAGATTCGTGGCGTCCACGAAGTTGAACGTCAGAGACTTCGGGTCCGCGGAAGCCGCCTCGGCGCGCATGCGCGGCTGGTTGTGGGCCGAGCAGTAATGCGTCATCATCACCCGGCCGCCGTCCGGATGGTACATGGTGATCATCGCCGACTCGTTGCCGGGCTCGAGGGTCTCCATCACGGCGGAGCCGTCCGCCACCAGGCTGTACGTGACCTTGACCGCCTTGCCGTCCTTCGTCGTTCCCTGCCAGGCGCCCACGAGCGCCTTCATTTTCTCGAAGCCATAGTTGGGCTTCGCCTGCGTGGTGCTCGCTCCCGCGAGCGCCAGGGTCGTGGCGCAGAGAAACGCGATGAAAGCGACGCCGTTGGTCTTCAGTCGGTTCATGGGTGTCCTCCTTGTGATGTTCGCGTCCGGATTCTACAGGTCTTCTGCCCGAAGAGCGACGCCCGCGTTTTTCCAGGCGGCGTCAAACTCCCTGCCGCGTTCGTCGCGCCGCTAGTGAAGTGAAATACCGGCCGAGATCCCGTAGTCCTCGGCGGTCTCGGACAGTCCGAGATACGCTGCGGCGCGCAGGCTGAGCTTGCGGGCGAAGCTGTGGTCGCACCCGAGCGACAGGTCCGCGAGATCGGGCCGGCCGGGCAGGACCGACTGCCGCCTCTCGTAGGTCAGGTTCGCCGATGTGCTCCCCGACAGCCGCCGTTGGAGGCCGATCGACAGCCAGAGCGTGTTGCGGAGGTCTTCGCCGGGTGGATCGCCGCGCACCACGTACTGTGTCTGGCCGAGCAGGTGCCACCATTTCCCCAGAGGCTGGATGAAGCCCAGGCCCGCGCCGGCGTCCGGCTCGCCCGTGCCGAGCCCCCGCGATTCGTCGGCGGTGGGCAGCTTGACCCTGAAGAGGGCCGAGACCCATGGCCGAGCGCGGCCCCCCTCGACGAAGAAGTACTCATCCTGAAGCACGACGTCGCCGGGCCCCGACTCGGTGGCACCCCCTCCCGTGCCCCGGGCGATCACCTGGTCGCCGAGGAAGGTCACAGGCCCCGAAGACGTCACGGAGACGTAGGGAACGGTCAGGTGGAACTCGTGCTTCTCGTGGTTGACGACGAGGATCGACGGCAGAGAGATGATGTGCGTGTCGATCCCCGTGCCGAAGTCTCCGCTGAAGTAGGAGAACGGGAACCGGAGATCGAGCCGGGTCTCGGCGCGAGCGGCGGAGGAGAGAAGGAAGGCCAAAGGGACGGCCGCCAGGATCGTCCCCCCTGCCCTCGGACGCGTCAGTTGGATGCTTTCCTCCTGGTCATCGAGTGCCCGAGGGGAGATTTATAAGGTCCGACCGGGGCGAACGCAAACGGATCGCCGCCCGTCAGTGCTTCCCGAGAAGACCCTCTTTGAGGCCGGGGTTGGGCGGGGAGGGTCCGAGCCAGATGCCGAACAGCGCCTGCGCGAAATCCGGGCCGGCGATCACGCCCTTGGTCGCGCCCTGCACCTCGACGGTGACCCCCGCGCCCGGCAGGTAGGTGAAGGTCATCGTCGCTCCGTTCGGCAGGTCGTCCATCCAGGAATTGAACGTCGCGATGCGGTCCTTGAGCGCCGTGACCGACCCGGAGGCGGTCTTCTCGAACCCCTCGTTCCAGGCCTTGACGAGATCCTTGCGTCCGACCGCGCGCACGAACTTCATGAGCAGCCGCTTCGCCTGGTCCGAACGGATGATCTCGCCGGCGTCGGTCGACTCTTTCTCCAGGTACAGCCCGGCCACGTACACGTCCACCTTCAGGAAGGTCGCCTCGCGCAGCCCCATGCCATTGAGGACGAGGGTGCGCGAATCGACGCTGACCCGATCGGGCAGGGTGACGCCGGCCAGCTCGCCCGCCGGGATCGGGGTCGCGAGGACCGGAAGGACGAGCAACACGAGGGCCACGGCGAGGGTCCGCATGATCTGCCTCCGCGTTCGGAACGGGCGCGATGGCGCCGTGGCCGCGATGCTACCACGGGGCGGTTGACAAGTCGCCCGCCGTCGGGGAAGATGCGCGCAATCAGAGCAAGCGGGACCCAGAAGTCGACCGGGCGACACCAGTCTCGCAGAGGGGGACCGATGCGCAAGAGAGCGGGATCCATCCTGCCCGTCCTGGCACTTGGTCTGGCGCTTCCGGGCGCCGTCCTTGCCTCCGGGTATTCGATCTACGAGCAGGGCGCGCGGGCCATGGCGAACGCAGGCGCGTTCACGGCCCGGGCCGATGACCCCAGCGCTCTTTTCTTCAACCCGGCGGGAATTCTTCAACTCAAGGGGAAAAGGTTCAGCTTCGGCACGAACGCCATCTTCCTGACCGGTTCCTCATTTGATTCTGATCTTTCGGGCAACAGCTTCGATCAGGCCGACAACATGGCGTGGCCGTCCAACCTGTACTACACGCAGACGGTCGGAGACAGGTACGCCTGGGGAGTCGCGCTGACGAGTCCCTTCGGCCTGAAGACCGAATGGGCCAATAACTTCGACGGGCGCTATATCTCGCGCGAGTCGAACCTGGCGGTGGTCAACTTCAATGCAAATTTCGCCTGGTCGTTCGCGAAGACGTGGTCGGCCGCCGTCGGCGCCAATTTCGCCCGCGCCGACATCCGCGAGTTGTCGGAGAACCTCAATTTAGGCGGGCCACCTGACGGGTTCGCGAAGCTGACCGGGGACGGCAATGACATCGGCTGGAACGTGGCTCTACGCTGGGCGAACGACAAGGGCTGGCGCTGGGGAGGTTCGTTCCGCTCGAAGATGAAGCCGGAGGTCGATGGGGAAATCAAGTTTGAAAACGTTCCCTCCGCCGTCCTCTTCCCCAATGGTCCCGCGACGGCCGACCTGCCGCTGCCGGCGACGTTCGCGACCGGCGTGGCTTACGCGAAGGGGAAATGGGAGGGGGAGTTCGATATCGTCTGGACCGATTGGTCGGAGTTCGACCACCTGAGGATCGACATCGAGAACAACACGGCCGCCGTGGCGGATGTCGACCAGCTCGAAGAGTGGAACGACACCTACTCGTTCCGCCTCGGCTACGCCTATCACATCAACGACAGGCACCAGTATCGCCTGGGTGCGTACTTCGACCGCAACCCCATCCCGGACGACCACGTCAGGCCGCGCCTTCCGGACGCCGACCGGACCTCCGTGCAGGTCGGGTACGGTTTCACCGGCAAGGGAGGGTTCACGTTCGACGTCGCCTACCAGGCCCTGTTCTTCGAGGACCGGACGGTCACGGCCTTCTCCACCAGCGCCGCCGACCCGGTGATTCCGGGCAAATACTCCAACTTCACGAGCCTTCTGGGCGTGAACCTGGGCTGGAAGTTCGGGAAGTAGGCGAGCGGGAGCGGGTGCGGGCGTGGAGATCAGGACGGTCTGCGACATCCTGACGCACCTCGAGGCACATTTCCGCAAGCCCGACCTTCTGCGCTACAAATCGGACGGGGCCTGGCGGGACATCTCGACCGACGAGTTCGCCGCGACGGTGCGGTCCCTGTCGCTCGGGCTGGAGTCGATCGACGTGGGTCCGGGGGAGCGCGTGGCGATCCTCTCGGAAAACCGCCCCGAGTGGACCGCTTTCGATCAGGCCATCCTGAACCGGGGCGCGGTGACGGTCCCGATCTATGCCACCCTCCTGACCGAGCAGGTACGCTTCATCCTGGACAACAGCCAGTCGAAGGCCATCGTGGTCTCGACCGTCGCGCAGATGGAGAAGGTCCTGCCGGTCCTCCCCGCGCTTCCCGGCCTGCGGGCCATCATCGTGCTGGACGCTCCGGCGTCGGGCCTGCCGGCGCGCGCCGCTCCGTGGACCGATCTTCTGCGCGCGGGTGAGGCGGCGCATCGTACCGACCCGCGCCGCTTCGAGGCGGCGCGGTCGCGGGTCGTCACCGACGACCTGGCCAGCATCCTGTACACCTCCGGGACGACGGGCGATCCGAAGGGGGTGATGCTCACGCACGGCAACTTCGCCTCCAACGTCAACGCCACCCTGCGCATCATCCCCTTCTCGGAAAGGGACGTGACCCTGTCGATCCTCCCCCTGACGCACGTCTTCGAGAGGATGGTCGAGTTCGCGTACCTGGCGGCCGGGGCGACCATCGCCTACGCCGAATCGATCGACGCGGTGTCGCAAAACCTGCTGGAGATCCGCCCGACCGTGGTGGCCTGCGTGCCGCGGCTGTTCGAGAAGGTGCACGCGCGAATTCTGGACACCGTGCGTGCCGCTCCGCTCGTGCGCCGCCTCATCTTTGGCCTGGCGCTCAAGGTGGGACGGGCCAAGGCGCGGGCCATGCTCGCCGGCCGGAAGGCGCCGCTTCTGGTGCGCCTCCTGCATCCGCTGACCGACCGTCTGGTCTTCGCCAAGGTGCGGGAGAAGCTGGGCGGGCGCCTGCGGTTCATGATCTCTGGGAGCGCACCGCTCTCCCCGGACATCGCCGAATTCTTCTACGCGGCAGGCATCCGCATCCTGGAGGGGTACGGCCTGACCGAGACCTCTCCGGTCGTCGCGGTCAACACGCTGGAGAGGACAAGGCTCGGCACGGTCGGCCCGATCATCCCCGGCATCGAGGTCAAGATCGCCCCGGACGGCGAGATCCTGGTGCGCGGTCCGAACGTCATGAAGGGGTACTTCCGCAACGAGAAGGCGACGCGCGAGGCGATCAAGGACGGCTGGTTCTATACCGGCGACATCGGTCTCATCGATGCCGATGGCTTTTTGAAGATCACCGACCGCAAGAAAGAAGTCCTGAAGACCTCGGGCGGCAAGATGGTGGCGCCGCAGCCGATCGAGAATCTCCTCAAGACCGACCGTCTCATCTCGCAGGCGGTCCTGATCGGCGACCGGCGCAAATTCATCTCCGTCCTGATCGTCCCCGACCGCGCCTCAATCGAGTCGTACGCGAAGCTCAAGCAAATCCCCTACAGGACGTTCGAAGATCTCATCAAGGACCCGCGCATCATCGACCTCATCAGGCGCCGCATCGAGGCGAAGATGGCCGGCCTGCCGTCGTACGAGACGGTCAAGAAGTTCTTCCTTCTCCCCCGGGAGCTGACGCCGGAGTCGGGCGAGCTGACCCCGACGCTCAAGGTCAAGCGCCGGGTCGTCGAGAAGAAGTACGCCGACCAGATCGAGTCGATGTACCGGGAGTGACGCCCCGGGGCCCCTCCTCGAGCTCCTCGATCGTCCTGGGCCAGTCGTCTTTCAGGAGGCGCGACAGAGCCCGGTCGGCGAGGACCCGTCCCTCCGTCTGGCAGCGCGGGCAGTAGTTGCATTCGTTGTCGGCGTAGACGATCCGCTGCACGGCGGTGCCGCAGACCGGGCAGGGGAGGCCGAACCGGCCGTGCACCGCCATGCCGTCGCGGAAGGCGGTCACCTTCTCCGGGAACCCGCCGCCGCGAGAGTACCGCAGGCGGTCCGTCCATTCTCCAAGGACCGCGCGCGTCGCCTCGAACAGTCGCGCCGTCTCTTCGTCCGACAGCCGGCGGGTGTTCTGCATCGGGGACAGCCGGGCGCGGTGGAGAATCTCGTCGGAATAGGCGTTGCCGATGCCGCTGAACAGTCGCGGATCGGTGAGCGTACGCTTGAGGGTGTGGCTCTCGCTCCGGAGCGCCGTCCGGAAGGCGGCAAGGTCGCAGTCGAGAGACTCGATCCCGCCGCGCTCGAAGGCGGCGAGGGCCCCCTCGCCCGCGGCCAGGTGGAGCGAGGCGCGTTTCTTCGATCCCGCCTCGGTCAGTAGAAGCGTGCCCGTCGTGAAGTCGAACGCGGCCAGCCCGAGCCTTCTGGGGAGCTTCGCCCCTTTCGGTTTCCAGTGCAGCCGGCCGGCAATCATCAGATGGATCACCAGGAAGAGACCCCCCTCGAGAGCGAGGACGATCCGTTTGCCGATCCGGTGCAGCGCGACCAGCGCCCGCCCTTCCGCCGCTTCCAGGGGCGGCCGGACCGTGCGCAGGACGAACGGGCTCCGGACCCGGATCGTTTCCAGCCTCTGGCCGAGGACGCGCTCGGCGAGAGCCTCGATGTAGACGACGACGTCCGGAAGCTCCGGCATGCCGGGGAGATTACAGGAATTCGGACACGGAGTGGATCGGCCGCCTCTTCAGGCCGGTGCCACCATGTACCGGGGCACACCGCTGATATTCACGGTGTCGACGAGCGGAGCGAGGTAGCCGAGCTGCCGCAGGGAAGACAGTGCCGCGTCCGCCCGGGCCATCGGCCAGGCGAAGGCGCGCGCCACTCCGTGGGGCGTCCAGACACGCCCCGGGTGGGGGTACGCCAGCCGGGCGATCGCCAGGAGATCGTGCTCGCGGCGGCCCGGCGGCCGGGCGTCCGAGGCGCCGGTCAATGACAGGACCGCCAGGGCGAGGCACAGCCTTCCCACGGCGGGGTCGGGACACTCGATCATCAGGTCGAAGCGGCCCGCGGGCCGGCGGCGCGCGCCGGTCACGCCGCTGATCCGGGCGGCGTGGGTGATCGCTGATTCGAAGTCGATCACGGCGTGCTCGATCAGGTGCGCCAGGGCGAGGCCGGCGTCCAGCGGCTGCGCGCGGCTTTTCGCCGTCTGCGCGGGCGAACCCTCCGCGCCCGCGTCGTCCCCGGCGACGCCGTGCGACGGCGGCCCCTGCTTCCGGAAGACGTGATAGGCGAAAGGCCCGCGGCACTGGTGCTCCCGGAACGACGGGGAGAAGGCGGCCAAGGTCATTTCGATCCGGTCGAGGGCCGAGGCGGGATCCGGCTCGTCCCAATGGATGTCGAGGCTGACCTTCAAGAGGGGGCTGTCGCGGGCGATGGCGCGGTTCAACGAGGCCGCCAGTTCCAGCGGGCCGTAATCGATCTGGACGACCTGCACTTCGGGGCGGAGGGTCATGAAGACAATTGCGGGGCCCCCGTCCCCCGGGGCCCCGCATCTGCCAGGAGGTGTTACTTCTCCTCGAACTTTCCTTCCTCGCGGTCCAGCGTGCCCTGCAGCACCACGCGGTACTCGCCGGTCTCCGGATTGATCGCGTCCACCTTCGCCCGGGCGACCGTGCTGTGGAGGATCATCTCGCCGATCTTCGTTCGAAGCGCGGCGGGGGATGTCGGGGCGTTCTCGAGCTGCTTCACGTCCTGGATATGGAAGCGTGCCATGGTTCGAATCACCTCCTCCTCAGTGTTCTCCCTGCGGTTTCACTTCGTAGGTGCAATGCAGGACGATCCAGTAGAGGTCCTTGCCGTCCTGCTCAACGCCCGGAAGGGGCGGCCCCTCCCTGGGTGTGTTTCCCGGATGGATCCCATGGACGGGATCTCGGGAGGGGGGGAGGGACCGCCTTTCCGAAACTTCGTGGGTCCGCGAATGTGTCGTAGGCGCGCCCATGGGCCGTCTCACTCCGACGACGCCCGGTCATCGGGATCGACCGGGCCTTCGTAGTCGCGCGGAAAGCGACCGCGGCGCAGAGCGCCGGGAGGGCGGTGCGCCTTGCCCCGGGTGCGCTTGGCCGGCGGGGAAGGCGGCTGGCCCCGCCCTTCCACCGCCGGCCTCCGGGGATCGCGTCCGCCACCTCCCGGCGCCGGCCGCGCCACGAGCGCTCTCTGGATCTCGGCCACGAGCACGCTCAGACGGAACGGCTTCGGCAGAAAACTGAAGGCGCCCTGTTCGAGCGCCCGCCGCTCGATTTCGGGGCGCGCGAAGGCCGTGACGAAGATGACCGGCAGCTCCGGAAAGCAGCGCCTGACCGCGGAGAGGAGAGCAAACCCGTCCAGGTCGGGCATTTTCCAGTCGATGACGAGGATATCGGCCCGGTCCGCCAGCAGCGTGACGATGGCGGACAGGGTGTTGGAGGCGGTCCTCACGACGTACCCCTCCTCCCGGAGGGACTCATCGAGGAAGGTGCGCATCGCCTCGTCGTCCTCGACCACCAGGACGCGCGCCTCATCGAGGCCCGCGTTGACCGCCTTCAACAACTCATCTTCCCGTGGGCTCCGCTGCTGCACCGACTCCGCCACCGGTCACCTCATCGCGCCTGATCCGCCGCCGCTCCACCTCTTGCGAGCGGCGTGCCAATGCGGCCGCGTGGCGGGAACTGGTTGGAAGGGCGGCTATTGTGGAGGAGAGGAGGGTCGATGCGGCCGGCGCGGAGCGACGTCCGCGTGTGGTGCTTTGCCACGAACGTGGCGGTTCAGGCCATGTCGCGCGGCTGCGGGCGCCTGATCCCGTAGAGCTCGAGCTTGCGGTAGAGCGTCTTTCGATCGAGCCCAAGAAGCCGCGCGGCGGCCGCCTTGTTCCCGCGCACCTCATGCAGCGTGTGCAGGATGTGTTCGCGCTCGACCTCCGAAAGCGGCCGGGGGGGCCCGCCGGGGACCGGCGCAAGCGACACGGCGCGCGCGCGCACCGTCTCGGGCAGATCCTCGACCCACAACACGTCGTCCCGGCCGAGGACCAGGGCGCGCTCGATCGCATTCTCCAGCTCGCGCGCGTTCCCCGGCCAGTGGTGGCGCCGCAGCGCCTCCATCGCCTCCGGAGAGAGCGCGCAGCCCGATCGTCCGAGGCGCCGCCCGTGCTTCTCGAGGAAATGCGCGATCAGCGGCACCAGGTCCTCCATGCGCTCGCGCAGCGCCGGCACCCGGATGGTGATCACGTTCAGCCGGTAATACAGGTCGTGGCGGAAACGGCCTTCGGCGACCAGCGCCTCCAGGTCGCGGTGGGTCGCCGCCACGACGCGCACGTCGACCTTGACCGGAGCCGGCGCCCCGACGGGGTGGACCTCCCTCTCTTGCAGCACGCGCAGGAGCTTGCCCTGCAGCGAGGCCGGCATGTCGCCGATCTCGTCGAGCAGGACGGTGCCGCCGCATGCCTCCAGGAGCAGGCCGCGCCGGTCCTCGCGGGCATCGGTGAATGCGCCGCGCCTGTGCCCGAAGAGCTGGCTTTCGAGAAGCGTTTCCGGGATCGCCGAGCAGTTGACCGCCAGGAACGGCCCGGATGTCCGCGGGCTCCCGGCGTGCAGGGCGCGCGCCAGGAGCTCCTTGCCGGTGCCGCTCTCGCCGGTCAGGAGCACCGGCGTGTCGGCGGCGGCCGCCCGCCGCACGAGGTCGAGGACCTTCTTCATCCCGGCGCTGTGGGCCACGATGGTGAACCGCCGATCCTCGAACGCCTCGCGCAGACGCCGCAGCTCCTCCTTGAGGCGTTTCTCGCGCAGGGCGTTCTCCACGGTGGCCAGGAGCTGTTCGATCCGGAATGGCTTGGCGAGGTAGTGGTAGGCGCCCGCCTTGATCGCGTCGACCGCCGAATCGATGCTCCCGAAGGCGGTGATCATGACGACCGGAAGGTCATGGTCGCGGGCGCGCAGCTCGGCGAGCAGCTGATCGCCCTGCATCTCGGGCATCTTCAGGTCGGTGATCACGGCGTCGACGGCGGCCCCGGCGAGGCGCAGGAGCGCTTCGGGGCCGCGCGCCGCCCCGATCACGCGGTACCCGCGATCGCTCAGCTCCTCCTCGAGGAAGTGCCGCATGTCCTCGTCGTCCTCGACGATGAGCAGGGTGCCATGGTCCGTCATGACGCGATCCGAGGCGGGGCCGTGTCGCGGGCCTCCGCGGTTCCGGGCAGATACACCGTCAGCCGGGTGCCGTGACCCGGCTCGCTTTCGACGTCGAAGAAACCGCCGTGCTCTCGCACGATGCCGTAGGAGATCGACAGACCCAGACCGGTTCCCCGGCCGACGTCCTTGGTCGTGAAGAACGGATCGAAGACCCGGTCCAGGTTCTCCAGCGGAATCCCCGCGCCGGTGTCCTCGAAGGTCACGGCGACGAACGGCAAGACCTCCCCGTTCCCTTCCGGGTGGTGCTTCTCCACGCGCGCCGCCGACACGCGCAGCGTCCCGCCGCCGGGCATCGCGTCCAGCGCGTTGGTGCACAGGTTCAGGAAGACCTGGTGAATCTGGTCCGCGTCGGCCAGGACGACGCCCGTGCCGTCCCGGAACGACGCGACCACGCGCACGCGCACCTCTTCGAACCTCTGCCCGAGGAATTCCAGGACCTTGCCGAGGATCGGCGCGACGTCGGTCTTCGCGAGCCGCGGCTCGCGCATGCGCGCGAAATCGAGCATGCCGCGGACGATCCGCGCGATGCGCTCCATCTGCGCGCAGATGATCCTCAGGCTCCGGGTGGCCGGCTCGTCGTCCCGAAGCGAGCGGAGGAGCCGCTCGGCCCGGCCGCCGATGACGTTTAGCGGCGTGCCGATCTCATGCGCCAGCCCGGCGGCCAGGCGTCCGATCGCGGCCAGCCGCTCCGCGTGGCGCAGGCGCGCCTCCATGTGCCGCCGCTCCTCCTGCGCGTTCAGCAGCGAGCGCTGCGACTCCTCCAGACGCTCGCACATTCCGTTGAACTCCTGGGCGAGCAGTCCGAACTCGTTGCCGCGGCGCACAGGAACGCGCGCCCGCAGGTCGCCCGAGCCCACCTCGCGGAAACTCCGGGCCAGGTCGGCGACCGGCCGCTCTACGCTCCACCGGGTCACCAGAAACATGATTCCGGTGGTCACCAGGATCATCAGGGCGGTGAGGGTGGCGATCGAGTTGCGCGAAGCGCGCGCGTCCTCCTCGATGTACGACTCGAGCTGCAGCAGCTGCAGGGCGCCGAGGATCTGCCCCTTCGGATCACGCAGCGGCACGATGAAGGTCAGGACGAGCTGGTCGCCGAGCCGGCTATGGTTTTCCGACGGCGTTCCCCGCTCCAGGGCGGTTTTCAGAGCCCCGGCGGAGGCGAACGGGTAGGCCGCCAGATCGGGGGGCTGGTAAATGACCGTGCCCTGATTGTCGAAGATCCGCAGCCCGAGGACCCGCTCGTACCCCGTGACCTTGTCGACCAGGGCGCGCACGTCCTCGATCTGACGGTCGCGCAGGGCGTCTTCCATGGCAATCTGCACCATGCGGGCCATCGCGCGCCCCTCGCGGGCCAGCTCGTCATGAAGCAAGGCGCGGCTGGTGCGCTGGTCGATGTACCCGAACAGCAGCATGACGAGGACGAGGGGGCCGGCGAGAGAGAGCGCCAGCCTGGTTCCGAGCGTCATGCACGAGTCTAACGCCGCAGTCTCCTGCCGACCACCAAGGGGAGAGGTGCCCGGGACAGGGGGAGATCAGGGATAGAGGATGGCATCGAGGTCGAACACGGCGCCGAGGCGCGGCTCGAAGGTGCGGGTGCTGCGATCCTCCGCGATGCGGCGGGCGAGCGCGGTGGCGGCCGCCGGCTCCCCGTGCGTCACGAACACCGCTTTGGGCTTGATTCCGCCGGAGCGAAGCCAGCGCATCAGCTCGTCGCTGTCGCCGTGCCCCGACAGTCCGTGCAGCGCGATGCAGCGGGCCGTGACCGGCACCTCGCTGCCGTGGATCTTCAGGGATCGGGCGCCCTCGAGAAGGGCGCGTCCGCGCGTCCCGGCGGCCTGGTACCCGACCATCAGGATCAGGTTGCGGTCGTCCGGGAGCAGGCGCGCCAGGTGGTGCAGGACGCGCCCGCCGGTCAGCATGCCGCTGGCGGAGATGATGACGCGCGGGCCGGGAAGGTCGTTCAGGGCCCGCGATTCCTCCACGGTGCGGTGGAATCGCAGGGTCGGGGGACAGAGCCGGCTGGTCAGCCCCTGAATGAGGTCCTCGTCGAGGTTGTGGTCGCGCAGGTGGGTGGCATAGATGCGGGTTGCGTCCACGGCCATCGGGCTATCGACGTGGATCGTCACGGGAGGCAGCGTCCCGGCCTTCATCATGTCGCCCAGGAGAAGGACGACCTGCTGCGCGCGCCCGACGGCGAAGGCCGGGACGAGCACAATCCCGCCGCGGCCCAGGGTTTCAAGGAGCGGGGCGCGGAGCTGATCCGGAAGCGGCGTGCGATCATGCAGCCGGTCGCCGTAGGTCGATTCGATCACGAGAACGTCGCACGCCGGCGGCGGAACCGGATCGGTATGGAGCGGCATGTCGAACCCCCCGACGTCGCCGCTGAACACGAGGGTCCGCGCCCGCGCCTCCCGCTCGACGCGCATCTCGACCATCCCCGATCCCAGGAGGTGGCCGGCGTTGTGGAAGCGGGCCCGCACGCCGGCACCCAGATCGAACCAGGTGCCGTAGGGGACGGGCCCCAGCCGCTCGAGGGCCGCCTCCGCGTCCCCGGTCGTGAACAGCGGAAGAGCCGGCGTGTGCTTGCTGAACCCCTTCTTGTTGGCGTAGTCGGCATCCTCCTCCTGAAGCTTGGCGGCGTCGAGGAGCAGAAGCCTCGCGAGCTCGAGCGTGGCGGGGGTGCAGTGCACGGGACCGCGAAACCCGTCGCGCACCAGGCGCGGCAGATAGCCGGAATGATCGATGTGCGTGTGGGTCAAGACGATGTGATCGAGCGAGGCCGGCTTGAACGTCGGAGGGCGCCAGTTGAGCTGGCGCAGCTCCTTGAGACCCTGGAACATCCCGGCGTCGACCAGCACGCGGGTGCCGTCCGTCTCGACGAGGTGGCGCGAACCCGTCACCGTGCCGGCCGCGCCGTGGAAACCGAGATGCAGGGTCATCGGTTCTTTCCGAGGCCTCGATGGCGGTGCAACCGCTCGCGTGCCTCGGTGCGGATCGCTTCCAGCTTCTTCTGCTGCTCGGGGTTGAGGGACGGGAGGGTCTCCCGGTAGGCGTCGTCCAGGATGGCGTCGATCCGCGGCGCGATCTCGTCGTGCACTTCCTCGAGACGAAGACGCGTCTTGTGGACGACCTCCTCCAGGGTCTTGCGCTGCGTGTCGTCGAGGTCGAGGCGGCGCGTCAGCCGCCGCACCACGAACCGCTCCATGCGCTCGTGGGAGAACCCTCCTTCGTGGAGCCGGTGAAGGGTGAAGGCCGCCGTGCCCAGGACGCCGCAGGCCAGCCCCAGGACGAACATCCCGCCGAGCAGAAGCGTCGCGCGCGTGCGCGTCATGGCTCTTCCGTGGCGGCGGGAGCGCCCTGTGACGCATCGAGAATCTCCCACGGGTCGCCCGTGAGCAGGGAGGCGAAGACCGTATCGTTCTCGACCAGGGACGCCAGGTCGCCGGCGCGCTCGGGCGTCGTCTGGACGTAGAACCCGGCGCACAGGAGGGTCAGCGTCGCGGCGACCGCCAGCGCCGGCCGCACCAGAAGCTCGAAGCCGCCGTTCCAGGCGTGCCCTCGGGACGGGGCGGGGCCGTAGGCGAGGCGCGCCCTGAGCCGCTCCTCGAAGCCGGCCCGAGGCACGGCGCCTTCGTCGCCGCCGCTGCCCAGGCGCAGCAGGAGCGCTGCCCTCGATTCGGCGGCGCAGGCCGGGCAGGACTCGAGGTGCCGAAGCAGCTCAAGGCTCCAGTCGCTTTTTCGTGAACCGTGCATCTCGACTTTGAATTCCCGGCAGGTCATGGTCGTCCTCCCTGAGGCAATCGTTGCGCGAGGCGGCGCAGCGCCCGCCGGGCGCGCATGGCGCGTACCTTCACGGCGGCGCGCGTCGAGCCGGTGGCGGCCGCGGCCTCGCGGGACGTAAGACCCTCGAGATCCATCAGGACCAGGACCGTCCGATCCATCGGCCGCAGCGTCGCCAGAAGCTCGGCCGCCAGAGCCCTGGCCGCCTCCGCCTGCTGGGCCTGAAGGGCCGCCCCGCCCAGCGCCCTGTCCAGCCAGGCGGCGCTGTCGGAGGTGATCGACGAGAGGACCTCCTCGCGCCGCCGCCGTCTGTCGCGCAGGCGATCGACGCAGGCGTTGGTCGCGATCTTCAGGAGAAAGTGCTCGAACGGCGCCTCCGAGCGGTAGGTCGCCGACGTGCGGTACAGCTTCAAGAAGACCTCCTGGACCACGTCCTCGGCGTCCTCGGGGCGGCGGAAAAAGCGCAGGGCCAGCCGGAAGACGCGGTTCTTCCAGCGCCGGACCAGAACGTCGAAAGCCGCCGGGTCGCCCCCGGCGGCCCTCCCCATGAGGGACGCGTCGCTCTCATCGTCGTGTGCCAAGTCGCCGACCCTCTCCGGAGCCGGTGCGTGCCCCCTGGCCCGGGGGCCGTCCGGATACCGGGAGGGGCTCCGGCGGATCCTACAGCGCGTCGATGAAATCCGCAGCGTGCTCCTTCCAGATGGTGCGCGCCAGACCGACGCGTCGTTCGAGGCGATCCTCGAACTGCCGGCTCATCGTGTCGAGACGCTCCTGCTGCTCGTCGGTGAGAATGCCGCGGAACCGGGACACCATCCGCGCCCGCTCCACCGCCAGATCGGTTGTGGCCTGCGCCGAGGCGGACGCCGCGGACCGGACGGTCTTCTCGTCGAATGTCTTGCCGTGCACGGCGTCGAACAGGGCCTTCTTCGAACGGACCATGTCGTCCACGAGGGGCTCGAGCTTCGGGCTCTCGTCCTTCAGGATCGCCTTGACCTGCGATTTCTGGTCGTCGGTCAGATCCAGGCTCTCGAGGGCCCGGACCATGCCGTGGCCGAACCCGAACTCTCCGAACGGGCCGCCGTGGTGGTGCATCCTAGCCGGAACGGCGACCACGGCGCCGATTGCCAGCAGTGCGACGGATATCGACGCCACAATTGCCAGGGTCTTCTTGCGGGGACTCATCGTGACCTCCTTCGTAAAGAGGCGGCGCTTTCGGCGCCGCTCACACTCTCAGACGACGGAGGCGGGCGGGCGGTCACACGTCAAAACGGCCCGGTGCTACGGGCGGGACCCTTTCCCGGGCGCGGGTGCCGGCTTACGAGACTGGAACGCGCGCGGCGGCCGGGGCGTATGATTCAGCGGTGACAATGGGGAGGTGAGAATGCGCCGAGGGGGAACATGTTTGTTGGTCGCTATCGTCCTGGCCCTTCAGTCGTTGTCCGTGGCGGCCGCCACATCACCGGTCGCCGACCCTGCGGCTCCCGTGCAGGAGACGGCCGGTGGGCCACGGTTCGACGTCGCCGCGGCCACCGCCGCCTATCTCGCGAAGGTCCCGCCGGACAAGAAGGCGCGCTCCGACGCCTACTTCGAGGGAGGGTACTGGCTGCTTCTGTGGGACTTCCTGTGGACCGCGGCCGCGCTCGTGCTCGTCCTGCGGCTCGGCTGGTCGGCGGCGATGCGGGCACGGGCCGAGCGTCTCGCCGGCGGGCTGGGGGGGAAGCTGCGCTGGCTGGGCACGGTCTTCTACTGGGCGCAGCTCTTCACCGTGATCACCGTCCTGCAGTTCCCTCTCGCCGTCTACGAGGGCTACTTCCGCGAGCACAAGTACGGCCTGGCGACCCAGACGTTCGGTCCCTGGCTGGGCGACCAGGTCAAGGCGTTCGGCGTGAACCTGGTCATGTACGGTATCCTCTTGGCGTTGCTTTACGCGGTCCTGCGCCGGTCGCGAAACTGGTGGCTGTGGGGCTCGCTGGTCTCGGTCCTGTTCCTGACATTCGGTGCCTTGATAGCACCCGTCTACATCTTCCCCCTCTTCAATACCTTCACGAAACTCGAAGACCAGGCGATCCGTGGGCCGATCCTGAGCCTGGCGCGGGCCAACGGCATTGCGGTGAACGACGTCTACGTCATGGACGCCTCGCGCCAGACCACCCGGGTCGGCGCCAACGTCAGCGGGGTCATGGGGACCACCCGGATCACATTGAACGACAATCTGCTCAAGCGTTGCAGCCTGCCGGAGATCGAGGCCGTAATGGGTCACGAGATGGGCCACTATGTCCTGCACCACAACTACAAGGGGATTGCGTTCCTCGGGTTCCTCATCGTGCTGGGCTTCGCCTTCCTGCGGATGTCGTTCGACGGCGCTGTGCGCCGCTGGGGCATGACGTGGGGTGTGAGCGGTATCGGCGACCTGGCCGGCCTGCCGGTCCTGATGCTTCTGCTTGCCGTGTATTTCTTCGTGATGACGCCCGTCCTCAACTCGGGCACTCGCATCGAGGAGGCCGAGGCCGATCTCTTCGGCCTGAACGCCGCGCGTCAACCGGACGGTGCCGCGGAGGTCGCGCTCAAGCTCGGCGAGTATCGCAAGCTCGATCCGGGCCCGCTCGAAGAGATGGTCTTCTTCGATCACCCGAGCGGCCGCAGCCGGATCGAGATGGCCATGCGCTTCAAGGCGGAGAACCTGCCCGCGACAGACCCCTCCACGCCCTGACACTTGGTGGAATGCCGGTCCATGATCCCCGACCAAACCCCTGTCACGCCGGCTCCCGCGGGCATCCCGGGTCTCTCGCGCGCCGCGATCGCGGCGCTCGCCGCGGCCGCCCTGGCCTTCGTTCTGCCGGGATGCGGCGGCGGGCGGGAGCCCTCGAAAGCGTCCGACACCGCGGCGGCCGGGCCGGGTGCCGGCACGCGGCGGATGGCCGCCCGGCTCGAGCAGATCACCCGCGACCTCGATCCCGCCAGGAACATATTCCTCAACACGCAACGGGCCGCGGCTCTGCGGGCCGGCATCGAGAGGACCCCCAGCCAGAAGATGGTCCTCGAGCCGCTCCTCGCCGACGAGCTTCTAAAGGCCGGCAGAACGGAGGAGGCGATCGCCATCGGTCAGTCGCTCCTGCACCCCGATGCGCACGACGCCGTCGAAGCGCCCCCCGCGGCCGATACGCACAAGTTCCTCGGCCTCTGTTTCATGCGTCTGGGCGAGCAGGAGAACTGTGTCGCCCACCACGGCATCGACTCGTGCCTGGTGCCGATCAAGGGAACCGGCCTGCACACCGTGACGCGCGGCTCGCGCTCCGCGATTCGAGAGTTCACCGCCGTCCTCGAAAGCCGTCCGGACGACCTCGGCGCCCGCTGGCTCATGAACATCGCCACCATGACCCTGGGGGAATATCCGGACAAGGTGCCGGCGAAATGGCGCATCCCGCCGAAGGTCTTCGCCTCCGAATACGACATCAAGCGGTTCTACGACATCGCGCCCGGGCTGGGCCTGGCCATCCAGGGACACGCCGGCGGGGCCATCCTGGATGACTTCGATGGCGACGGCTTCCTCGACGTCATGTTCTCGTCCATGGGAGTGCGCGACCAGATGCGGTACTTCCGCAACAACGGCGATGGGACGTTCACCGACCGCACCGAAGCGGCGGGCCTGGTCGGCGAGACGGGCGGCCTGAACATCATCCACGCCGACTACGACAATGACGGTGATCCGGACGTCTTCGTGCTGCGGGGCGGCTGGATGAAGCAGGGGGGACGGTACCCGAACTCGCTCCTGCGCAACAACGGCGATGGGACATTCGAGGACGTCACCGAAGAGGCGGGAGTCCTGAGCTTCCACCCGACGCAGACCGGCGCGTGGGGGGACTACGACAACGACGGCCGGCTCGACCTGTTCATCGGCAACGAGGCGATGGAGGGAGACCCGAATCCGAGCGAGCTGTACCACAACAATGGGGACGGCACGTTCACAGACCGGTCGATCGAGCTGGGGAACACCGACTTCGGCTACGTGAAGGGGGTCGCCTGGGGCGACTTCAACAATGACGGGCGGCAGGACCTGTACGTTTCCATCCTGGGTCGCGACAACCTCCTGTTCCAGAACGACGGAAGGCGAGCGAAGCCGGGACCTCGCGGGGAGGTGTGGCAGTTCACCAACGTGGCGCGCCAGACGGGTGTCGTGGCGCCTTCGGACAGCTTCTCGACCTGGTTCTGGGACTACGACAACGACGGGTGGGAGGATCTGTACGTCGCCGGCTACAGGATCACCGACGTGGGCGATCTCGCCGCGATGCACCTCGGGCTGAAGGCGCGCACCGAGATGCCACGACTGTACCGCAACAACCACGACGGGACGTTCAGCGACGTGACGCACGCCGTACGGCTCGACCGCGTGGCACTGCCGATGGGCTCGAACTTCGGTGACCTCGACAACGACGGCTGGCCCGACGTCTATTTCGGCGACGGCGAGCCGTCGCTCGGCGCCCTGATCCCGAACCGACTGTTCCGCAACGCCGGGGGGAAGGTGTTCCAGGACGTCACCGTCTCCGCCGACGTCGGCAACCTCCAGAAGGGGCACGGCGTTTCGTTCGGCGACGCCGACAACGACGGCGACCAGGACGTCCTGGAGGAGATGGGCGGGTGGTTCGAGAGCGACATGGCGCCTTCGGTCCTGTTCAGGAATCCCGGCCACGGGAACCGCTGGATCACGCTCCGGCTTTCGGGCCGGCGCTCGAACCGCTCGGCGATCGGCGCGCGCATCAAGGTGCGCGTCACGACACCCGACGGCCCGCGCGACATCTATTCCACTTGTAATACCGGGGGGAGCTTCGGCGGCAACAGCCTGCAGCAGGAGATCGGGCTGGGTGGCGCGACGGCCATCGAGTCGATCGAAGTGCGCTGGCCCGCGACCGGGGAGACCCAGATATTCCGCGACGCCGCCATGGATCGCGTCTACCGGATCGTCGAGGGCGACCCTCGGCCCCTGCCCGAGGATGTGCGCGTCATCGACTTCTGACGGCGCCCATCGATTCGCGGATCCCGGTCCGGGTGCCGGGCGGATGTCGCGTCAGAGACCGCGCGCGGAACTCACGAGTCGGCGCCGGGCGGCTCCGCGACCCGGCGGACCAGGGCGATCGCCTCGCGCGCCGCGTCGAAGCCGGCACGCGTGGCCAGCTCGAAGCTCGGCATGCCGTTGCGATCGGAGTGCGCGAAAGTGATGCGGCCGAGCGGGCGCGTCAGGCTCAGCCGGGCCTCGCCGGTGAGGAAGCCGGGCGCGGGGATGATCATGTGGTGTCCCCAGGCGTAGATGTCCAGGCGCGTCAGGTCGGAGTGGATCCCGGGGACCATCGATTCGAGGTCGTCGGCGAGGAGATCGGCCCAGTGCGACCAGGGCTCGGCGAGAAGGTCGGCGCGCGTCGCCTTGCCGCCGAGGGGCGCCCAGAGACACAGGACGTTCGGACGACGAGGGTCGCCCTTGCGCCAGCGATCGGAGTTGTAGTCCGCCACCAGGAACCCCTGACTCAGGCGTCCCCCGGCCGCGTTGAACCAGGCGAGGGGCGCCCCCTTGAGCTTCGGCGTCCTGGCGACCGATGCCGCGCCCATCAAGAGGGCGCCGTAGCGGTACTGGAGATACATATCGCGCCCGGCGGCGAGAAGCTCCGGCACCATCCTCCCCGTGATGTGCTTCGGACAGGCGATGACGGCGCAGCGCGCGCGGCGCGCGCTGAAGCGCTCGGTGCGCGGATCGATGAGGACGATGCGCACTTCGTTCTTCCCGTTCTCGACGCGCACCGCCATCACATTGGTCCGGATTCGATCGCGCCCGACCTTCTCCGTCAGGCGCTCCGCCAGCCAGGCATTGCCGCCAGGCAGCGTGATGTCCTCGCCCCCCTGGCCCAGGCTGTTGAACGCCAGGAAGGCGTAGGCCGAGACCTCGGACGACGTGCCCCCGATATCGCTGGTGCTCCAGTCCTCCACGTTGGCGAGGGCGCGCGGCCCCCAGCCTTTGCGCTGCGCGTATTCGAGCATGGTGATCCGGTCGAGCGCCAGGATGTCCGGATCGCGGCTGCCCTCCTCCACCGGCATGGCGAAGGCCGGCTTCCCATCGCGGCCCCGCTTCGCGGCCCAGACGTTCAGCTCGGTGTAGAAGTCGATCTCGTCCTTCTTGTCCTTCGGGGAGAGCGGCAGGCGCGACACCGCCTGCGTGGGGTCGCCGCCGAACAGCGCGTCCTCGTACCAGGTCCCGTCGATGAGGGTGTTGGAGTCCGGGCCCGGGCCCACGAGGGCGGGGTCGATGCGCGGCGTGCCGTCGGCCCCGAGCCCCTGGACGACGCCGAGGTCCTGGAACAGGCGCACGAGAAAGCGATCCTTCGGACGCACCACTGACCAGGTGGCGCAGGTGTAGTCGGTTCCGTTGGCGTGCTCCTTGCGCGCGTTGCCCCCGATGTACCCTTCCTTCTCGTACAGCACCACGTCCGAAAGACCGCCGCGCGCGAGCTCCCACGCCGCCATCAGGCCGCTCACGCCACCACCGATGACGATGGCATCGTGCAGCGGACCTTCGGGAGGCAGCGAAGCCGGGATCTCGAGCGTGCCGTCGCGCAGACGATGGGCGACGGAATACGACTCCTCGATCAGCTCACCGTCGTAGCCGCGCGTACTCTGCTGCCGCCGGCGCGCCGCCGCGGGCCCTCCCGATGTGCCGGCCCGGGCGCGCCCGCCGGCCAGAAGATCTCCGAGGGACAAGCGCGCGCCCAGACCCGCGACCAGGGTGGCCTTGAGACCTCCGCCGAGAAAAAGCCGCCGCGTGACGTGACGCGCGCCGGGCATGCGCTAGAACTTCACCTTCGGAGCCTCCTGCGCCCCGGGCTCCGCCTCGAAGTACTCCTTCTCGGAGAAGCCCAACATGCGGGCGAGGAAGTTGGTGGGAAAACGCTTGATCGACGTGTTGAAGGCCTGGACCGCCTCGTTGTAACGCATTCTCTCGACCGCGATCCGGTTCTCCGTGCCTGCCAATTCATCCTGAAGCCGCATGAAATTCTCGTTCGCCTTCAGGGCCGGGTAATTCTCGGCGATGGCGAGGAGCCTTCCCAGGGCGCTGGTGAGGCCGGCGTTGGCCGCGGCGGCCTCGCGCGGCGAGGTCGCGCCGGCCAGGCGGCTTCTGGCCTCGGCCACGTTCTCGAACACTTCCTTCTCGTGAGTCGCGTACCCCTTTACCGTTTCGACCAGGTTGGGAATCAGATCGGCGCGGCGCTGCAGGACGTTCTGCACCTGCGCCCAGGCGGCCTTCACCTGCTGGTCCTGGGCCACCAGGCGGTTGTAGATCCCGGCGAGGGACATGCCGGCAATCACCAGGATCAGGACAACCACGCCGCCGACGACCAGGCAGCCGGCCAGACCTTTGTTCATCTCGAATCGCCTCCCTTCGATGCTCCACCCTCGGGATAGAGGCGGTCAATCCTCTCCGCCGCCCTCGTGAGCGCGTCATAATACCGCGCAAAGATCGCCCTGAGGTCCTGCGTCCCCTTCTCACCGAGGCGCAGCCGGGCCACCTCGTCGAACGGGGCGCGATCGAGCCCTGCGGCCTCGCAGAACGCCGCGACGACGTCGCGGCTGTGCGACGGCACCGGCCGGCCCATGAGATGCAGCCCGCCGCGGAACAGGGCGGCGAACGCCGGATACGACTGCCCCAGAAGCCTCCTCAGGGCCGAGGCCCGGTCGTGGACGAGGACATAGGCCTCCCGCAGACGCATCAGCTTCTCTTTGATCTCGCGCTCGAGCTGCAGTCGCAGATTGTCGCGCGCGATCGCGACGCTCCCGAAGGGGTCGTCTCCGTGGAGCACTATGTGGCCGCCGCGGATGTCGACGAACTCGATCGGGAACGAATCGGCCGACGCGGCGATGAGCCCCGGCGAGAACAGCCGCGGGATCGGGTGACCCTTGCGCACGAAACGCCTCACGGCGGGCGCCAGTGCCTCCAGCGTGGACGGGTCGAGCGACTCAAGGACGACGATCACATTGAGATCGCTGGCGGCCGGGTGGTGATCCCCGCGCGCCGCCGAGCCGTACAGGACAACACTTCTCAGACGCGGGCCGAGGGCCTGATGCAGGCCCTCCACGAGCCCCTGAAGGACGGGATCTTTCCTGACATCCTCGGCGTTCATCTTCGCATCCCCTTCATCGGCCTGCCGTGCGCGAGTCCCGCGCTAGCGCCCCGCGCCACCGCCGCCGAAGCCTCCGCCTCCGAACCCGCCGAAGCCGCCACCCCCGCCACCGAAACCCCCGCCGCCGAAACCACCCCCGCCGAAACCGCCACCGTACCATACTCCGCCGTAACGGCCGCGGCCCCGGCCGCGGAAGATGAACACGCGGAGGAGAATGAAGACCACCAAGAACAGGAGGAACAGTAGACGGGGCGAAAAGCCCTTGAACGCGAACGCGGGCGGGAGGGCGACCGGCTCGACGCCGCCGATGGTCACCCCGTACTCCTCGGCGCAGGCGGCGACCAGGGCGTTGCTCGCGTCCAGGACCGCCGTGTCGAAGTCCCGGGCTTTCAGAGGGGGAACGACGTACTGGTCCAGGATCGCTCCGACCCGCCCGTCGGGGAGAAACCCCTCGACGCCGTAGCCGGTGGCGACGAAGATGTGCGGCTCGTCGGTCGTGACCGCCACGACGATGCCGCGGTCCTGGCCCTTCTTTCCCGCGCCCCACTCGCTGCCGACCCTCACCGCGAAGTCCGCCAGCGTCTCGTCCTCCAGGCGCTTGACGGTGATCACGACGATGGCGACGCCGGTCTTCTGGTAGAGCTCCCGGTGCCTTCGCTCCATGACCTCGACGGCCCCGGGCGAGAGCAACCCGGCCAGGTCGTGGACCGAACGATCACCCTGCGGCGGAAGCTGAAGACGGGCGGCCGCCGCGGCCGTGATGGCGAGGAAGACGACCGCCAGGGCCGCCGACACCCGTTTCGCGGGCGCGCGGAGACCGAGGGCGTCAGGAAGGCGCCGGGCGCCCGTGTGTGAGGGTCGAGGAGTGGCTCTCAAGGGCGTCAGGGTATCAGGATGCTCGAGCCCGTGGTCTTGCGGGCTTCCAGGTCGCGATGCGCCTGCGCGGCGTCCTTGAGCGCATAGCGCTGCCCGATCATGATCGTCACCTTGCCTGCGAGAACGATATCGAACAGATCCTTCGCCGTCGCCTCGAGATCCGCGCGCTTCGCCGTGTAGGTGCCGAGCGTCGGGCGCGTGAGGTACAGCGAGCCCTTGTGCGCCAGAAGTCCCGGCTCGAACGGCGGCACCGGCCCCGAGGCATTGCCGAAGCTCACCATCAACCCGAGCGGCCGCAGGCAGTCGAGCGAACCTATGAACGTGTCCTTGCCGACCGAGTCGTAGACGACCGGGACCCCCGCGCTTGCGG
>QHXX01000017.1 GCA_003223135.1 Acidobacteriota bacterium
TCATCGACGACAGGCGCGGCTCCCACCTGGCGCTGTCATTGGAGCGGCTCGAGGCGCTGGCCGCGGAGGCGCGCGCCGCCGGGGCCACTGGGGCGGGCGCGCGGCCGAGCGACGTCCCGGCGGGCCGCTCCCCTGCTCCCCCGCTGATCCGCATCGGCTGCTCGGCGACGCAGCGTCCGATCGAGGAGGCGGCGCGCTTCCTCGTCGGCGTGGGCGGCCTCGAGCCGGACGGCGCGCCGCGCTGCGCCATCGTCGACAGCGGGCACGCGCGCGACCTGGATCTGAGGATCGAGGTCCCCCGCTCTCCCCTGCAGGCGGTGATGTCGAACGAGGTGTGGGAAGAAGTCTACGACCGGCTGGCGGCGCTGATTCAGAAGCATCAGACCACCCTCGTGTTCGTCAACACGCGCCGCCTGGCCGAGCGTCTCAGCCGGCAGCTGAGCGACAGGCTCGGCGAGGAACGGGTGACGGCCCACCACGGCAGCATGTCCCGGGCGCACCGCCTGGACGCCGAGCAGCGTCTCAAGGGCGGCCGGCTGCGCGCCCTTGTGGCTACGGCGTCGCTGGAGCTCGGCATCGACATCGGCTCGGTCGACCTGGTCTGCCAGATCGGCACGACGCGCTCGATCGCCACTCTGTTGCAGCGCGTCGGGCGGTCCGGGCACTCGGTGGGCGGCTTCCCGGTGGGGCGTCTCTTCCCTCTGACGCGCGACGAGCTCGTCGAGTGCGCCGCCCTTCTCGACTCGGTGCGGCGCGGCGAGCTCGATCGACTCTCCATCCCGGAGGCGCCGCTCGACATTCTGGCCCAGCAGATCGTCGCGGCGGTCTGCTGCCAGGAATGGCGGGCCGACGACCTGTACGACATGACACGCAGGGCCTACCCCTACCGCTCTCTCCCCCGGGAACGATTCGACGACGTCGTCGACATGCTCGCGGACGGGTTCTCCGTGAAGCGGGGGCGGCGGGCCGCATTCCTCTTCTACGACAGGGTCAACGGCCGGCTGCGCGCCCGCAAGGGGGCGCGCCTCGCGGCGATCACTTCGGGCGGCGCCATTCCCGATACCGCCGACTACACCGTGGTCCTGGAGCCCGAGGGGACTGCGGTAGGGTCGGTCAACGAAGACTTCGCCATCGAGAGCATGGCGGGCGACATCTTCCAGCTCGGCAACACGTCCTGGCGAATTCTCAAGATCGAGCCGGGGAAGGTCCGCGTCGAGGACGCCCGCGGCCAGCCGCCGGGCATCCCGTTCTGGGTCGGCGAGGCGCCGGCCCGGACGGCGGAGCTGTCCGCCGCGGTGTCGCGCCTTCGCGAAGAGGTGGAGCGGCGCCTCGATGAAGCCGACGGGCCGGCCGACCGCGATCATCCACCGGCGCGCCGCTTTCTCGAAACCGACGTCGGCCTGGCCCCCGAAGCCGCGGAGCAGATCGTGGACTACCTGGCCGCCGCCAGGGCGGCGCTCGGCGTCGTGCCGTCGCAGAAGACGATCGTCCTGGAGCGCTTCTTCGACGAGAGCGGCGGCATGCAGCTGGTCCTGCACTCGCCGTTCGGCCGGCGGATCAACTTCGCCTGGGGGCTGGCTCTCCGCAAGCGCTTTTGCCGGAATTTCAACATCGAGCTGCAGGCCGCCGCCACGGAGGACGCCATCGTCCTGTCGCTCGGCCCGTCCCACAGCTTTCCGCTCGAGGACGTGTTCCGCTATCTGCGCTCGGGGTCGGTGCGGGAGGTCCTGGTGCAGGCCCTGCTCGACGCGCCGATGTTCGGCGTGCGTTGGCGCTGGAACGCCACGCGCTCGCTGGCGATCCTGCGCTTCCGAGGCGGCCGGAAGGTGGCGCCGCAGCTGCAGCGCATGCAGGCCGAGGACCTCATCGCGGCGGTGTTCCCCGATCAGATCGCCTGCGCCGAGAACCTCACCGGCGAGCGGCGGATCCCCGACCACCCTCTCGTGCAGCAGACGATCCGCGACTGTCTCGAGGAGGCGATGGATCTTTCCGGGCTCGAATGGCTCCTGGGGAGCATCGAGCGGGGCGAGAGAACGCTCGTGGCCCGGGACACACGCGAGCCGTCCCCGCTGGCGCAGGAGGTCCTCACCGCCCGGCCCTACGCGTTTCTCGACGACGCTCCTCTGGAGGAGCGGCGCACGCAGGCGGTCGTCAGCCGGCGCTGGCTCGATCCCGTGACGGCGACCGACCTGGGAACGCTCGACCCGGCCGCGATAAGGAGAGTGAGGGACGAAGCCTGGCCCGTGGTGACGAGCGCCGACGAGCTCCAGGACGCCCTGGAGATCCTCGGCTTCGTCACCGAGCAGGAGGGACGGACGGGGGTGCCCGAGGGGATCGCCGATGTCGACGGAGGTGTCGAGCGCGCGTCCGGAGCCGGCTGGGAGCGGTATCTCGGCGAGCTCATCGCCGAGCGCCGCGCCGCGGTCCTGTGCCTCCATCCGGATGGCGCGCCGCCGGCGCCGTCCGAAACGCAGGGAGCGCGCGCGCCGATCGCGAGGGAAGACGGCCTGCGTCTCTGGGTCGCCGCCGGCCGACTGCCGGACGTTCTGGCGGCGTTTCCCACGGGCGTGCCGGAGCCTCTCCTGGCGCCGCCTTCCGGGACGCCCGACCCGGCCCGGGAACTCGATCGGGACGCCGGCCCGGGTCCCGCTTCAGAAGCCGTCGCTGCCGCGGCCCTCGTGGAAATCGTCCGCGGCCGGCTCGAGGGGCTCGGCCCCGTGACCGCCGAAGCGCTCGCGAAGCCCTGCGATCTCCCCGGGCGGACGCTCGAACAGGCTCTCCTCCATCTCGAGTCCGAAGGGTTCGTGCTGCGCGGCCGGTTCACTCCGGGAGTCGATGCCGTTGAATGGTGCGCGCGCGGCCTCCTGGCTCGCATCCATCGCTACACCCTCGACCGGCTGCGCTCCGAGGTCGAGCCGGTCAACGTGGCGGACTTCATGCGCTTCCTTTTGTCCTGGCAGCGGGTCTCCGGAGACGACCGGGTCGAAGGGCCGGAGAGTCTCCGGACGCTCGTCGAGATGCTGGAGGGGTTCGAGGCGCCGGCCGCGGCGTGGGAGGGGGACATCCTCCCGGCGCGCCTGACGCGGTACGACCCGTCCTGGCTGGACGCGCTGTGCCTGAGCGGGAGGGTCGTCTGGGCTCGTGTGTCCCCTTCCAGGCCGGCCCCGGACGCCCCGCGGGCCTCGGGGCCGGTGCGCTCCACACCCATCGCCCTGTTGTTGCGCGGACATCTTCCCTTCTGGGCGTCTCTGGCACGGCGGGCCGGCGGGGATGCGACGTTCTCTTCCGGCGCCCGGGCGATCCTGGAGCTCCTCTCGACCCGCGGCGCGTTGTTCTTCGATGAGATCGCCGGACATTCGGGCTTTCTCAAGACCCAGGTCGAGAACGCCCTGGCCGAGCTCGTCGCCAGAGGTGCTGTCACCTCGGACGGCTTCACCGGCCTGCGGGCGCTCATCACTCCCTCGGGCAGGCGGCGGCCCCTGGAGGGAAGCGCGTCCCGATCGGGGCGCGGCGGGCGACGCTTCCGGTCCACCTCGCCGTTCGGTATGGAGAGCGCCGGTCGCTGGACGGTCCTCTGGATCGAGCGGCCCGCCGCTGACGCGTCGGGCCCGACGGATGGCCCCACCCCGGAATCGATCGCCGAGGCGGTCGCACCGGTCCTGCTGCGGCGTTACGGTGTGGTCTTCCGGCGCCTCCTGGATCGCGAGGGCCCGATGCCTCCCTGGCGGGACCTCCTGCGGGTCTACCGCCGCATGGAGGCCCGGGGCGAGATTAGGGGCGGCCGTTTTGTTTCCGGCGTTCAGGGAGAGCAGTTCGCGCGGCCGGAGGCGGTCGAGCGCCTGCGGGCCATCCGGCGGGCCGGTCCGTCCGGCGCGCTCGTAGCGGTCAGCGCGGCCGACCCGCTCAACCTGGTCGGTCACCTGGTGCCCGGGCCGCGGGTGGCCGCGGCCGGATCGAGCCGCATCCTCTATCGCGACGGCGTGCCGATCGCGGTCCGGGAGGCCGGGGAGGTCCGATTTCTCGTCGACCTCGATCAGGCGTCCGCATGGCGGGCGCGGAACGCGCTCCTGAAGCGCGCCGTGCCGCCGCAGCTCCGGGCTTACCTGGGACACACCGCGTAGCCCGGCGTCGACTCGCACGGCGATTGTCGAGGTGTCTCTTCAGCCCGCGGAACGCCGACAGCATGGCGGCATAGGGAAGCGTGGCGTTGCGGCCGCTCGGGTTTGGCAGGAGGAAGACGGCCGATCCCGCGAGCCTGACGCGCTGCAGCCCGAGCCGCAGCGGCCGCGTGACGGCGACACGGTGCCCGGCGCCGGCGCGCGCCGGCCCTCGACTCCCGTGGCGATCCGCGGCGGAAAACAGCGCCCGGTAGATGGTCACCCCCACCAGGGCCACGATTTCGGGGCGATACCTGCGGATCCGGACCAGGAGCGAGCGTCGACCGCGGGTGTACTCCTCGGGGCGCAGGGAGTCGATCCCCGGGGTGGCGCGGCGCACGAGATTGGTGATCCCGTAACCATGCCGCGGCAGGCGGGCGTCGTCCTCATGAGTCAGGCGGTGCGGCAGGAGGCCGGACTCGTGCATCAGGCGCCAGAAACGGTTGGAATGGCCTGCGAAGTGGTGGCCCACGGCCGCCGATCGCAGCCCGGGGTTGATGCCGACGAACAGGACTCTCGCGCCCGGTTGGATGTGGTCGGGCAGTCCGCTCAGCCGGGTGCGCGACGCTCGACTTCTTCCCCTGGTGCGCGTCACACGCGTCTCCTCCCGGTCTTTAGTTTAGAATGCTTGTGATATTCGTGTCCTTGACGCCGGAGTGGCAGCATGCCGAGCACGGACTTCCTGAGCGAGCTGGAGGAGCTGAAGAACGAGCGCCTGCGGGCGCTGACGACCGACGGCGCGGCGGCGCTCGGAAGCGGCGGCGCCGGCGGCGGTGAGGCCGGCGGCCAGGTCAGGCTGCTGCAGATAGCCCTGGCCAACGAGATCAGCGTCAGCGAGCTGGCGGCCGCATGGATGCCGTCGACCCCCGAGGTGGACATCAAGATCGCCCTGGCCAGGCAGGCGGGCGAGCAGCGCGGGGACCAGGAGACGGTACGCATCTACCGGGACTTCATCCAGCCGGACGAGATGGCGCACCAGCGACTGGGCGCCGCCCTGCTGCGGGAGCACGCGACGACGGCCGAGCTGCGTGAGAAGGCGCGCCAGGCGGTCCTGAAAACGATGGAGATCGCCGCGGCCCAGCGCGCGACGGCCGCGGCGCGCATCGGCACGGCGTGTTTCCCCGGGTGCTAGGAACGCGACCCGATTCGCGGGCGGGCTCGGGAGGCTCTCGCATGAACTGGCTGTTCAAAGAAGAGCCGACGCATTATGGCTTCGACGACCTGGTGAAGGACGGCCGGACCCGCTGGTCGGGGGTGAAGAATCCTCTGGCGCAGAAGCATCTCCGCGCGGTGCGCAAGGGGGACCGCATCCTCTACTATCACACCGGAGGCGAGAAGGCGGTCGTCGGGATGGCGCGGGCCGTCGGCGACGCGTACGGCGACCCGGACGATCCGTCCGGCCGGCGGGCGGCGGTGGACATCGCCCCCGAGGGGAAGCTGTCGCGGCCGGTGGCTCTCGCCGAGATCAAGTCGTTGAAGATGTTCGCGAAGTTTCCACTGGTGCGCATCTCGCGCCTGTCGGTCATGCCGGTGAAGGACCAGGAGTGGGAGGCCATCGTGAGGATGTCCGGGCGCTCCGCCTGAGGCCGGGGGCGCTCACGTCATCGGAGAGAACACCTTGGATCGCCCGCGTTTCGAAAGGCTCGTGGCCGAGGCGATCGAGTCGCTGCCCGACGATTTCAAGGAGAAGCTCGACAACGTGGCCGTCGTGGTGGAGGACCTGCCGTCACCGGCCGAGGCGCGGCGCTACGGGCGCGGCGGCGGGCGGCTGCTCGGGCTGTACCAGGGGCATCCGCTCACGAGGCGCGACTCGCGCTACGGCATGGCGTTCCCGGACAAGATCACCATCTACCAGCACAACGTCGAGGCGATCTGCGGCAGCGACGCCGAGGTCCGGGAGGAAGTGCGCAGGACGGTGTTGCACGAAATCGCGCACCACTTTGGACTCGACGACTCCCGGCTGCATGAACTCGGCTACTGACAAGGCGCCCGGAGGCGTGACTGTCGGGCGGACTCTGGCGGCCGCACTGGTCGCCTTCTTTCTGCTCGCCCCCGGCTCACGCGCAACCGCCGCCGCGACGCCCTCCCGGCTGCGCTCGATCGTGGACGATGCCAGCAAGGCTCTCGGCCAGGCCGAGCGGGCCGTGGAGGGCAGGGACCCGGGCAAGGTGAGCCTGCTTCTGCAGCGGGTCGACGAGCTCCTCGTGTCCTTTCAGCAGGCCAGCGGCCTGGAGGCGCTGGTCAAGGCGTTCGACGAGGGGCGGACCGCGGCGCGCGGCTCCGACATGGCGGCGGCCGCGGCGGCGGTCCGCAAAGCCAGCGGCCTGATGTCCGCCGTGACCGACTACGTGGTGCTGCGGCAGGCGGCGGAAACGAGCCGCAGCGCGCTGCGGGCGGCGGACGTGCAGGACGGCCCGGCGTTCCTGGAGGCGCTCGACCGCTTCGACTCCTCGATCCTCGCGCCGGTGCTTCTGGCGCGCGTGCGCGATGCGCGCGACGCCGTGGCCCGCGCGCGACAGGCGATGGTGCGAAACAACATGCCGGACGGGCGGGCGCGCATCGCCGATGCGCGGCGGGCGATGAACGGGCTCGCCTATGCGGGGGCCCTCAGCCGGGCCTCGTTTTCCCTGGCGATGGGGGCGGAGCTTTTGGAGAGCAGGTCCGTCATTGCGGCTCGCGACCAGCTGCAGAAGGCCCTGCGCGACCTGAAGCTGGCCGCCCAGGTCGGACCCGACGACTCACGCCCGGCCCTGGAGGAAGCGCGCGCCCGAACGGTCGAGATCTGGAAGCGTTCCGGACACGCCGCCGAAGGAGACGCCGGCCGCCTGTCCGATCTCGTGCGCAAGGTCGACGCGATCCGCCTGCAGCAGCCGCGCTAGTCGAGGGATCCCGGACCAGCTTGGATCCCGGGCAGTCTTTGCCGCTTCACGCGGATTGTGTGAGAATAGGCGGCCGCTATGACAGAGCCATGCCCAGCGAGGTCCGGTCCCCCTCCGAAGGCGAGGGTCATCATTGCCTGCGCCACGCTCATCTTCGCTTCCCCGATCACAGGACCGCGCCTCGCGGCCGAGTCCGCGACGCCGGCACCGGCGCCCACGCCGACGGGTGGAGCACCCGCGGCTCCCAAGAGGAACATCGCCGGCCCCGGTGATTATGCGCTGCGCGAGAAGATCGTCCACCTCATCGGCCGCGACCCGGATCTTGCGCAGGAAGCATTCACGATCGTCATGGTGAACGGCGGAGCGGTGTACTCGGGCCCCATCAAGACTTGTGCCCTGGAGAGGAGGGCCCTGATGATCGCCGCCACGATGCGCGGGGTGGTCAACGTCACCGACGAGATGATTGTGCCGCGCGGCGATGCTCCGGACGATGCGCTGGCGAAGGCGGGGACGTCCCGGCTCAGTGACGCGGCCTCGAGCCTGGAACTGAAGGACCTCGACGTGCAGGTCTCGGACGGCGTCCTCACGCTGCAAGGCACGGTCAAGGACATCGCCTCCCGCATGCGCGCCGAGGAGATCGCCGGCGCCGTCCTCGGTATCACCCGCATCTCCAATCGCCTGCGGTCCGACGATGCGCCGTCCGGCGTCGACGACGCGTCGATCCAGAAGGCCGTCCTCGAATACCTGGAATCCTTCCGCACCTTCGACCTCCCGGGCGACATCACCGTCAAGGTCGCGCGCGGGGTCGTGACCCTGAAGGGCAGGGTCAGCCTGTGCCTGGCGCGCCAGCAGGCCGCGCTCGCGGTCTCGCAGGTGAAAGGGGTCGCCGGGGTGGACAACCGGCTCCGGGTCGATCCGTCCATCATGCCGCGCCAGGCTCAAATCCAGGCCGAGAAGTGATCCGCCGGTCGGTCTCCGACCGGGCACCTCATCCCGTGGCCCGTGTCCGTTCGCCACGGGTCACGGTCCTTGCGGTCGCGGCCGCGGTCCTCGCGTGCGTCGCGAATTTCGCAACGCCACTCGCGCTCGCCCAGGCCCTCGAGGGAAAGGTCACGCGCATCACGCTCGACAACGGCATGCGCTTTCTGGTCGTGCGGCGCGGCACGGCGCCGGTGTTCGCCGCCGAGCTGCGCTTCCGAGTCGGGAGCGTGGACGATCCGGGCGGCCGCAGCGGCCTGGCACATCTGTTCGAGCACCTCGCCTTCAAGGGAACTTCGACCATCGGTACCCGCGACGCCAGGAAGGAGGCGGAGATCCTCGACGCGATGGACCGCGCGGCCATCAATCTGATGCTCGAAAAGGACCGTGGGGAGAAGGCCGACCCGAAGCGTCTCGAGGCGCTGCGGGGAGACCTCGAGTCGCTGTCGAAGAAGCTCCAGGAATTGACCGTCAAGGATGAGTTCAGCCAGATCCTCACCGGCAACGGCGCCGTCGGTCTGAACGCATCGACCAGCTCGGACCTGACCTCCTACGTGGTCGCCCTCCCCGCCAACCGCCTGGAGCTCTGGTGCCTTTTGGAGTCTGCCAGGTTGCGCGACCCGGTGCTGCGCGAGTTCTACTCGGAGCGCGACGTGGTGATGGAGGAGCGGCGCATGCGTGTCGACAACCAGCCGCAGGGGAAGATGTACGAGCAGCTCCTCCTGTCCGCCTTCCAGGCCCACCCGTACCGGGTGCCGACCGTGGGCTTCATGTCGGATCTCGAGCACGTCACGCGCCCCCAGGCGCTGGAGTTCCGACGCAGCTTCTACACCCCGAACAACGCCGTCGGCACCCTGGTCGGTGACATCGACCCTGCGGTGGTCGAGCGCCTGGTGCGACGTTACTTCGGCGACATCCCCGCCGGCCCCGAGCCGCCCGCGCCTGCGACGGCCGAGCCATCTCAGACCGGCGAGAGGCGCACCGTGGTCGAGTTCGACGCCGAGCCCGAAGTGATGATCGCCTTCCACAAGGCGGTGTGGCCGAGCCCGGACGACCCGGTGTTCGCGGTGATCGACAGCCTCCTGACTTCGGGGCGGACCTCCCGCCTGTTCCGCCGTCTCGTCCTGGAGACGCGTGTGGCCTCCGATGTCTACAGCATGCAGGTGCCCGGCGATCGCTACCCGAACCTGTTCGGCATCGGTGCGACGCCGCGCGCGCCGCACACGGCTTCGGAGGTCGAGGCCGGCATCCTGCAGGAGCTGCGGCGGCTGGGCGACGAGCCCATCCCGGAGCGCGAGCTGCAGAAGATCAGGAACCAGCTGCGGGCCTCATTCCTCTATCCCCTGCGCAGCAACCAGGGGCTCGCCGGGCAGCTGTCGTTCTACGAGATCATCACCGGCGACTGGAAGAACCTGAACGCCTACGCATCCGCCCTCCAGGCGGCCACCGGCCCGCAGGTGCAGGAACTGTCCCGCCGTACGTTTCGGCATCCTCGAGGCCGCCTCGCCCGGAGCGGCCGAAGGGACGCATGCCGCAACCGCGGCGGCCACTCCTTCCCCGGATCGGGCCGCGACGCCGCCGGATCCGCGGGCGCTCACCTACCCGCCTCTCGCCATGTCCTTCCCGAAGCCGGAGAGAATCCTGCTACCCAACGGCCTCCTGGTCTACCTCTTCGAGGATCATGAGCTGCCGCTCCTGGACGCGGCCATCGATTTCAAGGCGGGATCGATCTTCGATCCGCCCGACAAGGCCGGTCTCGCCGACCTGACGGCGATCATGATGCGCGCCGGCGGCACCGGGGAGTCGACACCCGACGAGACCGACCAGGCGCTGGAGTTCATGGCGGCCCAGGTGACGATCTTCGCCGGGGACGACATGCTGGGAGGTTCCGTCTCGGCGGTGAAGGACAAGTTCCCCGAGGCGCTCCGCATCTTCGCCTCCATGCTGCGCGCGCCGCGCTTCGATCCCTCCCGTCTGGAGGTGGAAAGGGCGCGCGTGCAGGAGGAGATCCGTCGCCGCTGGGACGACCCGGGGGAGATCGCCGACCTGAACTTCCCGCGCCTGGTCTATGGAGCCGCGAGTCCCTGGGCGCGCCTGTCCAGCGCCGAATCGGTCGGCCGCATCCGCCGCGACGACCTGGCCGAGTTCCACCGGCGTTACATTCACCCCAACAATGCAGTCATGGGGATCGCGGGCGATTTCGATGGCAAGGCGATGAAGAAGCTCCTGGAAGAGACGTTCCGCGGCTGGACCCAGGCCAAGGTGACCCCGCCCCCGATCCCGAAGGTGAAGGACGATTTCCAGGCGGGCGTGTACGTGGTGGCCAGGCCCTTCAGTCAATCGCACGTCGAGATCGGTCACCTGGGAGCGGGTCGCTTCGATCCGGACAAGTTCGCGATCAAGATCCTGAACTTCATCCTGGGCGAGGGGGGGTTCACGTCGCGCCTGGTGAAGGAGGTGCGCTCGACGCGCGGGCTGGCCTACTCGGTCCGCGGCGGCGTCGGCCTCGGCACCGATCGGGGGCTTTTCGAGATTTCCTGCAGCACCAAGACCGCTTCGACGGTCGAGGCGATCGATCTCATCCGGCGTATCCTGCGTCAGATGCGGGAGGAGGGACCGACCGAGCAGGAAGTGAAGGAGGCGAAGGAAGCCAGCATCAACTCGTTCGTGTTCTCGGTGGACGGCACGGTCAACTTCATGGGGAGCTTTCTGTATTACGACTTCTACAACTACCCGCCCGACTTCCTGCGGACCTACCGGGACAACCTGGCCAGGGTGACCCGCGAGCAGGTCCTGCAGGCGGCGCGCAAGCGCCTCGATCCCGACCGCATGGTGATCCTGGTGGTGGGAAATGCCACGTCGTTCGACCGGCCGCTTCAGTCCCTGGGTCTGGGCGAACCGCGTCCCTTGACGCTGGATCAGGAACCCGCCGCCCTCCCCGCCGCGCGCTGACTACTCGAACAACCCGATCTGCTCCGCCTTGTCGAGCCAGCGCACGACCCTGGTCTTTTCCTTTGGGGCCGGTGCGGCGAATTCCGGGCAAATATCGCGGTACTCGCACCAGCCGCACAGGGCGCTCACCCTGGCCGGGAACTCCTTCGTCGCTTCGATCGTGTCGATCAGCCCGATCATCTGGCGGCGGTGCCGCTCGATCTCCTCCGGCGTGCGATCCGTCGTGAACGTCCGGCCGGAGACCAGATAATGCCAGACCAGCCGGATCTCGCGGGCCTCCGGGAAGCGCTTCGCTACCGCCATGCGATAGATCGTGAGCTGGCGGTCCTTGCGCAGATCCGATTCGCTGGGCGGCCGCCCGCTCGAGGTCTTGTAGTCGTGGATCTCGAAGACACCGCGGTCCTGGCGCACCAGCCGGTCGATGTACCCCTGGAGCTGATAGCGCCCCTGCTCGTCGAGGGCGAGCGTGACCCGCTCCTCGAGACCCAGGGTCGTGCCGTCGTCGAACGGGTGCTGGCTGCGGTAAAACTTCGTGACGCAGTCCACCCCGAGATTGCGGTAATGATCCGATCCGAGCTCCGTCCTGACGATCGTGATCTTGTCGGAAAAGTTCTCAGCCCAGCTCTTGTGATACAGGGCCAGGAGCTCGTCGAGCGACGGGGTCCGTGACGCCAGGAGATCGCGGTACAATCTCTCGAGCGTCTCGTGCACCCGGTTCCCCAGAAACGCCTCGATCGACTGCGTGTCGCGCTTGATCTTTTTCAGATAACGGTACTGGTACTGCAGCGGGCATTTCTCGTAGGCGCTGAGGCGGGAGTGGGAGTAAAGCGGCACGCGCGTCCTCTCGTCGACGCGGCAGTATAGCACGCGGCGCCTGCCGGCACCGGTCGCCGGTAAGCGCCGCACCCCCGACGCTGGCGGCTCCCCGGGGCTTCTGCTACAATCCTGCGCCCCGGAACAGACGAGCGGGCACTCGAATTCCACTGGAGGATTGACGATGACGATTTTTTCGGACCCCGGCGGCCGCGCACATCGCGCCGCCGTTCTCGCCGCCAACCTGGTCGCGTGCGCCGTTTTCGGCGTCGGGCTCGCGCTCGCGCAGGGCTCCCCAACCTCGACGCCCGCCCCGGGTGCGCCGCCGGAGTCGAAGGCCGCGCCCCAGAAAGGTGCCATGGAGAAGCCGGCCGGCAAGAAGGAAGTTGCCGTCCTCAAGACGAGCCTGGGGACGATCACGTTCGAGTTGCTGCCCGACGTCGCCCCGAAGATGGTCGACAACTTCAAGGATCTGGCGAAGACCGGTTTCTACAACGGCACCACGTTCCACAGGGTCATCAACGGGTTCATGATCCAGGGCGGCGATCCGCTCTCCAAGGACAACGACCCGACCAACGACGGCACCGGCGACGGTCCGCGCAAGATGCCGGCCGAGTTCACCACCAAGTACAGTCACGTCCGCGGCATGGTCTCAACGGCCCGCTCGAGCGACCCGAACAGCGGCTCCTGCCAGTTCTTCATCGTGCAGAAGGACTCCCCTTTCCTGGACAACAAGTACACGATCTTCGGCCGGGTGCTCGAGGGCCTGGACGTTGTCGACAAGATCTCCCTCGTCCCCAAGGACAAGAACGACCGTCCTCTCAATAACGTCGTGATGGAGAAGGTCACGATTGAAACCCGCTGAAGCGAAGGCACCCCGCCGGCCGCCGGCTCGCGGGACCGGAAGCGCCCCCGATCCCGCCGCGGAGCCGCGGCCGGAGCGCCGGCTCGATTGGCACGCCTACTTCATGAACATCGCCCGCCAGGTCGCGACCCGCTCGACCTGCGACCGCAAGCATGTGGGGGCGGTGATCGTGCGCGACAAGACGATCCTGTCCACCGGCTACAACGGCTCGATCCGCGGCATGCCGCACTGTGACGACATCGGCCACGACATCGAGGGCGGCCACTGCGTCGCGACCATCCACGCCGAGGCCAACGCCATTCTGCAGGCCGCGAAGAACGGCGTGATGATCGAGGGGGCCGAACTGTACACCACCGCCAGCCCCTGCTGGGGATGCTTCAAGCTGATCGCCAACGCCGGCATCCGGAAGATCTTCTACGGCGAATTTTATCGCGACCAGAAGAGCCTGGAGGTGGCGCGTCGTCTCGGAATCGATCTCATCGATCTCGCGCCGGCCGGACCGGCAGGTGCGGCGAAGACCGGGGCCGGGCCGGCCGAGAGGAGCGGCGGTACGGGACGGGCGCGCGGCGGTTGCGACTGGCAGGGTCCGGAGGACTAGGAACGAATCCGGTGACCGAGCCTCCACGCGGGCCCCAGACGCAGGTCCTCCTGGTCTCGGAGGACGACGACATCGGCGAGCCCCTCGAGGCCTTCCTGCGGCGCGCGGGATATGCCGTCGAGGTCGCGGACGGCCGGGAGGCCGCCGGGTTGCTGCGGGACGGCGCAGGCGGAACGGCGGCCGGCGCATTCCCGGACGCGCTGATCCTGGATCGCGACCTGCCGCCCGATCAATATCGGACCATCCTCGACCTCCTCGCGCCGCGCGCCGGCCCCGCCTCGTTCCCGTTGCTCGTGCTCGGGGGCGGGTCTTCGCCCGAGGTGCCGGTCGGCTGGCACGAGGACGCCTTCGCGTCGGTCTCCCGGCCGCCCCAGCCGGCCGAGATCGCCGCGACCCTCGCCCTCCTGCGCCGGCTGGGCTTCTACCGCCGCTACCGGGATCTGGTGCACGACCTGGCCCAGCCGGTCATGACCCTCCACGCGCTCAGCCGCGGCATCGCGAAGCTGCCGGTCGCGGAAGAGGCGGCGCGCGGCACGATCGAGCGCCTCGTTCGGGAAGCCGATCGGCTGATGTCGCTGCTCGAGGCCTTCCAGAGGAGCCGCGGAGGGTCTTAGGGAAGAGGCTCCTGCTTCTTCAGCAACCCCTTCAGGTTCATGTTCCTGATGAGGCGGTGCAGGTAGTTGGGATGCACGTCCAGGAGGCGGGCCGTCTCGACATAGTTGCCGCCCGCCTCCCTGAACGCCTTCAGGATGATGTCCTTCTTGGTCAGCACGACCGCCTCGTGGTAACGGGTGACGCCGGGCGCCTGGCGCGGTCCGGCCTCCAGGATGCTCTCCGGCAACTCCTCCGGGCGGATCACGTCGCTCGAGCCCAGGACGACCGCCCGTTCGACGGCATTCTCCAGCTCGCGCACGTTCCCCGGCCACTCATAGTTCATCAGGCATTCGAGCGCCTCGGCCGAGACCCCGGCGACGCGGCGGTTGCAGCGTTCGCCATATTTCTGCGCGAAGTAGCGTGCCAGGAGCGGGACGTCCTCCCTGCGATCGCGCAGGGGCGGCACGTCAAGGGACACGACGTTGATGCGGTAGAACAGGTCCTCGCGGAATCCGCCGGTCTTCGTCATCTCTTTGAGGTCGCGGTTGGTGGCGGTGATGACGCGCGCGTCCACCTTGATTGAGCGCGTGCCGCCGACCCGCTCGAACGCATGCTCTTGAAGAACGCGCAGGAGCTTGGCCTGCAGGTGAGGCGCCAGCTCGCCGACTTCGTCGAGAAAGACGGTCCCGCCCTCGGCCACCTCCAGCCTCCCCTTCTTCTGTGCGACGGCGCCGGTGAACGCGCCGCGCTCATGCCCGAACAACTCGCTCTCGAGGAGCGTTTCCGCAAGCGCCGCGCAATTGATCGCGACGAACGGGCGGCTCGCGCGCGGGCTGTTCTGGTGGAGGGCGCGGGCCACCAGCTCTTTGCCGGTGCCGCTCTCGCCCGTGATCAGGACCGTGGAGTCGGTCGGGGCGACCTTGGCGATGAATCTCAGGACGGCGGCCATGGCGGGGCTCTCCCCCACCATGCTGTGCGAGAGCTCCTCGTCCCGCGCCAGGCGCCGGTTCTCGCTTTCGAGCCATTCGATGAGGCGGGCGTTCTCGAGCGCCACGGAGGCGATGCCGGCGACCGCCGTCAGTAGACCCAGATGGCCTTCGTCGAAGCGGGCCATCGGGTTGCTCGAGTCCAGGTACAGCACCCCCAGCGTCCGGGCGTCGAAGGAGAGAGGCACGGCCAGGACCGAGTGGACGTTGGCGGCCAGAAGGCTCTGCGCCGCTCCGAAGTCTTCGTTGTCGCGCACGTCGTTGCACAGGATCGATACGCGCTCACGCACGACGCGCAGCATGATCGTGCGGCTGACCTTGACCGCGCGGCCCGACCCGGCGTCCTTCTCCAGGCCGAAAATACCGGCGATCTCATCGGTACCCTTCCCCAGGAGGAGCACGGCGCCCCTCTCCGCCGGAACGACCTCGAAAATCGACTCCAGGAGCCTGCGTTCCAGCGCCTCGACGCCGCGGATCGAGTTGATCGCGGTGCTGATGCGCATCAGGACAGCGAAATCGCGCGCCGCGCGCCCGGCCAAAGGCGGGGCGGCCGCCCCGGCCGGCGGTGGGGCGGCCTGGGACAGCTCGATGGTGCGTCCCGCCACAATCCCCTGGTCATTCAGCTCCACCGGGGCGCCGCAAGGGGGCGACTCCGCCTCCTGCAGCAGGACCAGGAAGACCGAGTCGCCGATCCGGACCTGGTCGCCGTGCGCGAGCACGCGCTCTTTGATGGGAACGCCGTTCACGAACGTCCCGTTGTGGCTCCCCAGGTCGGCAATCGTGACGCGCGCTCCCTGCCTCTCGATGACGCAGTGCCGGCGCGACACCCACATGCTGGCGAGGCAGATCTGGTTGCTCGTGTCGCGCCCGACACTGAGGCGCTCTTCGCCCAGGGGAATCACGTTGCCCTGCCGGGGCCCGGCGACGGCCGCGAGTTTCGGGTTCATGTAAGCCGAAAGTATACCCAATCGGATAGCACTTCTATCCTTCTGGATAGTCGCTTGCGGCACGCCGTCCCGTCCCTGCTTCCGCTGCTCTGGCCACTCATCCATTTAAAACGAGGCACTGTCAATGGCTTCCACGAATCCATGTGATGAAGCCGGGGCCCGACGCCCACATGGCACGTCGCTTGCGATAGAGAAGCGCAACGACGAAGGGTGGGCAGCCTCCGGAGGTTGTTGGTTTTGCTGGCAATCTTCAATCGAACGAAAAAAGGCAGGAGCCATGCGCAGGAAAGATGCCGGAAGCGGCCGGGTGTCAAAAGGGGGGTCACGCTTCCGGTTGTTCGTGCACTCGCTGGACCGGGTGCGCGGCCTGGATCTGACGGCCGACGCCTGTCCCTTCGAGGAAGAGTGCGCCGGGACGGGCGCGGGCGGCCGGCCCGCGCCCTACCCGGCGTCCTATGCGGCGCCGAACGGCCACGGTTCCAACGGCCACGCTCCCAATGGCCATGGTTCGAACGGTTCAGGAGCGAACGGGGCGGCGCCCTACGCGGCTTCACCGAACGGCCTGCCGGGGTTCGGGGCCCTGGCCGCCGCGCGCCGCTGGAGCCAGGCGAGGCCGTACTTCAGGGGGCGCCGGCCGATGGCGTTTGCGTGCCCTGGGGGTCAGGGCCAGGCCGGCCGGGGTTGTCCGCTGGCGGCGAAGAATGGGCCGGCCGAGCAGGCGCCCGCGGTGACGCGCCCGGTTCCCGTGGCGCGGCCTTCGACGGAGGCACCGCGTGAGGCGCCGGGACTTTCCCGGGTACCCGCCCGGTCTGCCCGGATTCTGCCGATGGCTCAGGCGCCGCCCCCGGAGGGTGCGCCTCTGCCGCGGGCCGCGGAGTCGACATCATCTGGGCGACGAACGACTCTATGGTCTTCGCCGGGATCGAGGCACGCAGGTTGACGTCGGCACGGCTCTGGTCAATGTGAATGCCGTCCAGGAAGTCGGCCCACTCCTTCGCCTGGTCACGCCCGGCACCGACCCGGCCGAGGGCGACCAGCCCGCGGGCGGCATCGGCGAGTGTCTTGGCGTGCGTCTCGGCATCCGCGTGACCGAAAAGTTCGAGGTCCACCGAGTCGGCGACCATGCCCCGGAAAGCGATCGACATCAGGGACTGTACCGGCGCCGAGTCGAGGGGGAGTCTGCCGAAGTTGGGCGAAGCGGACGCCTCCTTGAACAGCCTCTGCAGGCTGCGGCAATCCAGGGCTCCCCAGAACTGCGCCTCCGGCCGCACCTTCTCCAGGGGCGCGAGGATCGCCGGATTGGCGTCGAGGCCGTGGCCACGGGAGGACCCGTTGGCCCGCATCGTGTCCAGGACGCTCTTCGGCCCGAGCGCCAGGCTGCCGTCCGGCATGAGCGCGACGCTGAAATCCATCTGCTCCGTCTCGACGAGCGTCAGTAAATCGCTTCCGCCGAGCGCGTCCCGCACCTTCGCGCCGTCGAACGCTCCCTCCGCCATGACGGCGTACGCCACGAGCCGATCGGGCCGGGGTGCTATCGCCAGGCTCAGACGGTCGACCTGCTGCAGGACGTCCGTGCCCAGACGGCGGATGATGTCCCCGAAGGGACCGTCCTGGCGGTCGGCGAGAGCCGCCACGTCCTTGAGCCAGGGGGTGTCGCCATGGAGCGCCCGGATCTTCCGGACCTCCAGGACCAGGAGGGCGACGGAATCCTGAGGAAAGGTCCCGAGGGCACTCGAACGCACCATTCCGGCGGCTCCCTTCCGGCCGCCGCATGCCGGCACCGCCGCCAGAAGGCAGAGCACCGCCGGGACGGCCGCACGCATCGTTCTCATCGTCGGTTCCTCCGGGGTACCGGGCCGGGCCTTGCACCCTTGCGGTACCTCAATAGTCCTTGCGCGAAAAGTAGACGACTGCCAGCGCGAGCGCCAGGGCGCCCGACGCCGCCGAGCCGAAGATAGCACCCCACTCGACGCTCCCCTCGTGGCGAATCAGGGCGACGGTCGACTGCACGAGCTCGTAGCTGCGCGGCAGGGCATAGTACAGCGTCTCGACCACGGCCTGCGCCAGGAAGCGCGATGCGCGCGACGTGATCAGGAGCGGCCAGTCGCGGTTCGAGTGAGGCATGCGGACGAGGAGACTGGCAACGAACAGGACCGCGGTGATCATGATCGACACGGTCGTGGACCTCAGGAGGACCCCGGCCAGGACCGTGAAGGCGAGAAGGCACGCGAAGAAAAACGACATCACGAGGCCCGACAGGACGAACCCGCCGTTCCAGACGCCGGTCTTCCACGCCAGGATGACCGCGAGGCCCAGCGTCAGGTACAGGAGGTTCAGCGCTGCCGTCAGGGCTCCGCCGGCGTAGCGTGACAGGAACAGCGCGGGACGCGTGATCGGCTTCGACAACATTAGGTCAATGGTCCCCTTCTCGAGCATGCGCGGCACGAGGCTCGCCGTGGCGAACACCGACATCAGAATGGCGAGAGGGTACAGGAAAAACGCCATTCCGAGCTGCACGTAGCGGACGAACATCTCGGCGGTCAGGCCGCCCATTCCCGGGCCCTCCGCGCCGTCGCCCAGGCGGAAGCCGCCCTGCGAGGCGCTTCCTTCGAGCCCCGCGACCGTCAGCGAGGCGATGACACCGTTCGCCACATCCGTCTGCAGCGCCAGGACGAAGAACAGAAGGACCAGCGTGACCACGCCGAAGTAGACGATGATCGTCTTGCGGTACAGAAGCTCGCGCCCGGTGTCGAGGAGAATGGCGGCGACCTTCACTGCGGCTCCCCTTCCTCGAGGACGCGCACGAATACATCCTCGAGGCTGTCGCGTCTCGGCTGGATCGAGGCGATCTCGACGCCCTGCCTCCGCAGCGCATCGATCGCCCCATTCAACGCCGGGACGTCACCCGAAAGTTCCAGCCACGTCCCCCGAAAAGACGTCGCCCCCGGGCCGGCGCCGCCCGGCAACCCGCCGGGTCCCGGGTTTTCGGCCACCGTCAGGCCGGGGACGCGCGCCGCGACGGCCTCGAGGACCCCGGGCGACGCGGAGCGCACCTCGATCTGGAAGGCGCTCTTCGCCCGCGTCAGGTCCTCGACCCGGCCCTCGCGCCTGAGGACCCCGTCCTTCAGGATCGCCACCCGGTCGCACAGGCGCTCCACCTCGGACAAGAGGTGCGAGTTGAGGAAAATCGTCGCGCCCCTTTCCCTCTGCTCCAGGAGCAGATCGCGGATCTCGCGCCGTCCGATCGGGTCGACGCCGTCGGTCGGCTCGTCGAGAATCAAAAGCTCCGGTTCGTTGAGGATCGCCTGCGCCATCCCCAGCCTCTGCATCATCCCCTTGGAATACTTGTGCACCCGCACGCCGCTCCACTCCTCCATGCGCACCCGGCGCAGGAGGGTCGTGACCCGGCGCGACCGCTCCTCCCGCGCGAGGCCGGAAAGACGGCCGAAGTGGTGCAGCACCTGCTCACCGGTCAGGTGGGGCGGGTAACGGTGGTTCTCGGGGAGGTAGCCGATGCGCGCCTTGGCGCGCACATTTCCGGGCGGGCGATCGAGTACTTTGGCCCGCCCCGAGGTGGGAAAGGCGATGGCCAGGAGAAGCTTGACGAGGGTGGTCTTGCCGGCGCCGTTCGGGCCCAGGAGACCGAAAGTCTGGCCGGCGGGGACGCGGAGATCGAGTCCCGCCAGGGCGACCACACCCCCACGCGCGAAGGGGGCGCGGTAGGTCTTCGCGAGGCGCTCGCAGGCGACGGCAGGTGCGGCGGCGTCCGTCGACGGTCCTCCGCCTACATTCCCATGACGTGGTAGCCGTTGTCCACGAAAATCACCTCGCCGGTGATGCCGCGCGACAGGTGCGAGCACAAGAACAGGGCCGTGTCTCCCACCTCGGCCGGCTCGGTGTTGCGCGGCAGCGGCGAGCGCTCCCGCACGATCTGCAGCATCTTCGTGAATCCCGGGACGCCACGCGCCGCCAGGGTGCTGATCGGGCCGGAGGAGATGCCGTTGACCCTGATGTTCCTCTTGCCCAGGTCGTGCGCCAGGTAGCGGATGCTGGACTCGAGCGCCGACTTCGCCACGCCCATGACGTTGTACCCCGGCACGACTTTCTCGGACCCGAGGTAAGTCAGA
>QHXX01000110.1 GCA_003223135.1 Acidobacteriota bacterium
CTGGCTCGAGGCACACAATAAAGATGTCCTGGCCGCTGCGGCGCGCGTCGACCAGGCGGTCGCCGAGCTGGCCCGGGACAGGCTTTTCCCCAACCCGTCCGTCGAAGGCACCGTCTCCGACATTCCCGCGGGCACGACCAACCCGCCGGGTCTGACGCGCGCCGACACGGCGGTCTACGGCACGGTCCTTTCGGAGACCGTCGAGATCGGCAAGCGCGGACCGCGCGTCGAGTCGGCGCGTCTGCGCCTCGAGTCGGAGCGCCGGTCTTATCTCGAAGCGCTCGGCGACAAGACGGCCGAGGCGCGTCTGATCCTCGGCCGGGTGGCGTATCTCGGCGCGCGCCAGGCGGTGCTGGAGGAGAGCCTGGCCGCCGCGCGGCAGAATCTCGATCTGCAACGTTCCCGTCTCGAGAACGGCGATTTGAGCGGCAACGACTTCGACCGGCTTCTGGTCGACACGCTGCTCCTGGAATCGGAGGTCGACGCCAACCGGCAGGAGTCCGAGTCGACGGCGGCCGCCTGCGGCGCCGTCCTCGCCGACCCCTGTTCGGCGGCGGGCGCCGGCATCGAGTCGGTGAACCGCGCCGCCGCGCTGCCGCCCGCCCCCGACGCCCGCGCGGCGATCGAAAGGCGTCCTGACATTCAGGCGCTGGCGCTCGCGCGCGACGCCGCGAACAGGGACGCGCTTCTGGCCCACAGACGCCGCATCCCCGACCCCAGCCTGAGCCTCGGTTACACACACGACAACTTGACGATTTCAGGCGACCAGCCGCGCACCTTTCTCTTTTCGATCGCCATCCCGCTGCCCGTCTTCGACCGCGGTCAGCACGAGGCAAGCCGCGCCGAGGCTCGCGCCCGGGAGCTGGAGTGGACGGCAGCCGGCGCGCGCGAGCGCGGCCGGGCCGACGTGGACGCGCTTCTCAAGCGCCGCGCGTCCCTGGAAAGGACGCTCGGCGAGCTCCTGGGCCAGGCCGTGCCGAAGTCCAAGGGGGTCCTGGAGGCGACTCTCGGCGCCGTCAACCGGGGCGGCATGAGCATGACCGACCTGCTCCTGGCGCGCCGGACGCACACCGATCTTCTCCTCAAGGTGATGGATCTGCAGTTCGACCTGTTCATCGTGCGCAACGACCTGCGCCGCGCGCTGGGCCTCGACGCCGATCTGGCGCGCGCGGCCGCCGCCACTCCGGAGGTAAGGCCATGAAGCGCCCCCTGATTCGGATGTTCGGTCTCGGCAGCTCGATGCTCCTGGGAGGCCTGTCGGTGTGGCTGTCGGCGGGCTTCAGCCGCGAGGCCCCGACACCGGCGAAGCCGGCCGGCCTGCGCGTCGAAGACGGCGCCGTGGCGCTCGCCCCCGACGCGCCGCAGTGGCAGGCGCTGAAGCTGGGAGTCGTCACGACCGCCGACACGCGCTGGACCGACCCGGTGCCGGCGCGCGTCGCCATCGACGAGACGCGCGCCTCCAAGGTGCAGACGCCCCTGAGCGGCCGCGTCAGCCGGGTGTTCGTCGAGCTCGGACAGCGGGTCCACCCGAGTCAGCCTCTGTTCTCGGTCACGAGCCCGGAGATCGCCGACCTGCGCGCGGCCAGGGAGAAGGCGGGCGTCGACCTCGAGGTGGCCCGCGCCGGTCAGGATCGCGTGCACGCCCTCGTCCTGACCCGCGCTCTCCCGGCCAAGGAGGAACTCCTGTCCCAGCAGCAGCTCAAGGAGGCCGAGGTGGCCCTCAGGGTCGCCGCCGCCAAGGTCGACGCCCTGCGGGTGTCGGAAAAAACCGACAACGAGTTCACGGTCACGGCCAAGAGCGCCGGTATCGTGGTCGAGAAGAACGTCCTGATCGGGCAGGAGGTGGCGCCGGACGGCTCCTCGGCCCAGATGATCGTCGCCGACCTGTCGTCGGTCTGGGTCCTCGCCGATCTCTTCGAGTCGGACGCGGGCGAGGTCCGCGAAGGAACGTCCGCGCTCGTGAGCTGCCCGTCGGTCCCCGGCCTCCAGGCCGAGGGAAAGGTCGACATGGTGTCCGCGGTGGTCGACCCGGGCCGGCACACCGTCCCGATTCGCGTGCGTCTCGCCAACCCCGACGGCGCCTTGCGCCCGAACATCTACGCGCGCGTCCGCTTCGCGACTGAAAGCGCCGCGGGGACGGTCGAGATCCCGGCCACGGCCCTGATCACCGACGGCACGCGGCAGTATGTCTACGTGCGCGATGAGGCGGGACGGTTCGCGCGCCGCCCGATCGTCGCCGGACCGTCGAGCGACGGGCGCGTCCCGGTCCTCTCCGGCCTGGCGCCCGGCGAGACCATCGTGGAGGAGGGCGGCCTGCTTCTGGACAACCAGGTCGGCCTCGGCGCCTAGCCGCAGGACGATCCCCCGGATGCTCGACGCCCTCCTCCGCCAGTCGCTGAAGAACCGGTTCGCCCCGTTTGTCCTGGCCGCGATCCTGGCCGCGGGCGGCTACTACGCCTTCACGCAGCTCACCGTCGAGGCTTTCCCCGACCCGACCGACACGCAGGTGCAGGTCATCACCCTCTTTTCCGGCCAGCCGACCGAGGAGGTGGAGCGCCGCGTCTCGATCCCGCTCGAGCGCGTCCTGAACGGCGTGCCGGGCCTGTTCCGCCTGCGCAGCATCTCGCTCTTCGGGCTGTCGTTCGTGACCCTGACCTTCGAGGACGGTATTGAGCCCCTCCTCGCCCGGCAGCAGGTCCTGGAGCGTCTGTCGCGGGCCGAGCTCCCCGCCGGCGTTCAGCCGGCCCTCGGTCCCCTGGCGACGCCCATCGGCGAGGTCTACCGCTACACGCTCGAGGGCGAGGGCGCCGACCCGATGACCCTGCGCACGCAGCAGGACTGGGTGGTGAGGCCCCAGCTTCTGCGCGTCCCGGGCGTTGCGGACGTCGTGTCGTACGGCGGGTTTCTGCGCGAGATCCACGTCGAGCCGGACCCGGCGCGGATGGCGGCGCTCGAGGTCGGTCTGTCCGACATCTTCGAAGCGCTGAGGAAGGGGAGCGACAACGCCTCGGGTGGCTACGTCGAGCGAGGCAGCGAGATGTTCGTCATCAGGAGCCTCGGCATCTTCAAGGACCTGCGGGACATCGAGCAGGTGCGCGTCGGATCGAAGGGGGGCGTGCCCGTGACCGTCAGGGACGTGGGCCGGGTGACGATCGGGTACGCCCCCCGCCAGGGGATCGTGACGCGCGACGCCGACGAGGACGCGGTGGAGGGGATCGTCCTGATGCGCCGGGGCGAGAACCCCTCGGTCGTCCTGAAGGCGCTGCGCGAGCGGATCCGTGACATCAACGATCGCGTCCTGCCGCAGGGGACCCGTATCCGGCCCTTCTACGATAGGACCGAGCTCGTCGAGACCACCCTGCGCACCGTGTTCCACAATCTCCTCGAGGGAGCCCTCCTGGTCGTCCTCGTGCTGTTCGTGTTCATGCTCTCGGTGAAGGCCTCCCTCATCGTCGCCGCGGTGATCCCCCTGTCGCTTCTCGCCTCGTTCCTGTATCTGTATGCGCGCGGCATGTCGGCCAACCTGCTCTCGATGGGCGCGGTCGATTTCGGCATCATCGTGGACGGCGCGGTGATCCTGGTCGAGCACCTGTTCCACCGCGTCCACGGCGAGGACCTGCGCGACGACCGCCACCCCGACCATGAAGCCGACCGCCTGTCGCAACGCATCCTGAACGCGGCACGTGAGGTGGCGCGTCCCACCCTGTTCTCGCTCCTCATCATCATTGCCGCGTACATCCCGATCTTCTCCCTGCAGCGCGTGGAGGGTCGCATCTTCCGCCCGATGGCCCACACCGTGGTGAGCGCCCTTCTCGGCGCACTGCTCGTGTCCTTTACGCTCGTCCCGGTGCTGGTCCATCTGTCGCTGCGCGGTTCCAGGCCGGTGCGCGACTCGCCTCTGCTCCACTGGGCGCGGCGGGCGTTCGATCCGCTCATCCGCTTCGCCATGCTGCGCCCCGAGATTGTCCTGACGGTCGCCGCCGCGGCCCTGGCCTCGGCCCTGGTGCTCCTGCCGCGCCTCGGATCCGAATTCCTCCCCGAGCTGAACGAGGGATCGCTGTACATCACCCTCACCCTGCCCGGCAACATGTCGCTGACGGCCGGGCGGAAGCTCGTGCCGCTGCTCAAGGAGCGCCTGCGGCGCACGCCCGAGGTCACCGAGCTCCTGAGCCAGCTCGGCCGGCCGGAGGACGGCACCGATCCGACGCTGTCCAACAATCTCGAGATCTTCGTCAAGCTCAAGCCGATGTCGGCATGGCGATCGTCCATGCGGAGCCTCAACGACCTGATCGCCGAGATGGAGCGGAGCATCCGCGAGATCCCGGGGACGGAATGCAACTTCTCACAGCCGATCAGGGACAACGTCAACGAGAACATCTCGGGCCAGTTCGGGCAGATCGCCGTGAAGATTTACGGCGACGACCTCGACGTCCTTCAGGACGCGGCGCCGAAGGCGGAGGACGCCATCGCCAAAGTACCGGGCGTCGCCGATCTCGGCATCGTCAAGTCGGGCGAGATGCCGCAGATCGCCGTGAACCTCGACCGTCCGGCGCTGGCGCGCTACGACCTGGACCTCGCGGACGTCCAGGACTACGTCGAGACCGCCATGGGCGGGCACGTCGCCTCCGAGCTGTGGGAAGGAGAAAAGCGCTTCGACGTCACCGTCCGCCTGCCGCCGTCGACGCGCGAGGACATCGGCTCGATCCGCACCCTCATGCTCCCCCTGAAGAACGGCGCCCTGGTGCCGCTCGCCGCCGTCGCCGCGGTCCGCATGGGCAGCGGCCGGGCCGCCATCACCCGCGAGAACGGGCGCCGCTACGTCGGCATCCGCATGAACGTGCGCGACCGCGACATGGGGTCATTCGTGCGGCAGGCGCGCACGCGGGTCGCCGCCGCCGTGTCGCTGCCGCCGGGCTACGAGATCACCTGGGGCGGCGAGTTCGAGAATCAGGAGCGGGCGATGGCCCGGCTGAGGCTGGTCATCCCTCTGTCGCTCCTCTTGACGTTCATCCTGCTGTTCCTGGCCTTCGGGTCGATGTGGGACTGCGCCCTGATCCTGTTGAACGTGCCGCTCGCGCTCATCGGCGGCGTGCTCGGCCTGGCGGCGGCGCGCATGCCGCTGTCGGTGAGCGCGGCCGTCGGCTTCATCGCCCTCCTGGGCCAGGCGGTCCTGAACGGCGTCCTGGTGGTCGCGTCGATCAAGACGCGGGCCGAGCGCGGCGGGAATTTCTACGAGGCGGTCGTGGCGGGAACGCGCGACCGGCTGAGGGCCGTCCTGATGACCGCTCTCCTGGCGTCGCTCGGACTCCTGCCTGCCGCCCTGTCGCACGCCATCGGCAGCGAGACACAGCGTCCCATTGCCGTGGTGGTGGTCGGTGGTACCCTGTCATCGGCCGTGTTGACGCTCATCATCCTTCCGGTGACCTATTACTGGGTGACCCGCCTGAAGGAGCGCCTCCTGAGGCGCGCCCCCGCCCCGGCCCCGATCCTGCCGTGACCGCCCCCGGCCCGGGGCAGGACCTGTCGGCCGTCCACTCCCGCTTCGCCCGGGCCGTGTTGCTGATCTACCTGGGAACCGCGGTGATCGCCGTCGGGCTTCTGGTCACGGCGCTCGCCACCGACCTGACCTACCAGCAGGAATTGGCGCGCGAAACACTCCTCCTCGAGACCCAGGTGCACGCCTACTATCTTGGCCGCCATCTGCATCTTCTGGCCGGCGAGCTGGCGCGTCTCGGCCTGCGCTCGGAGGTGAACCTGCTCGACCGCAACTCGGAGCCGGAGCGGAGCCTTTTGAAGCTGACGCACGAGAAGAGCGCCTTCTTCAACGTCGGCGTGGCGGTCATCGGGCCGGATGGAGCGGCGATCTGGGCCGAGCCGCAGAGCTTTCTACCGGCGGGCATGTCGCTCGCCGCGGAGCCCTGGTTCCAGGCGGTCCTGCGCACGCGTAGCGTCCTCATCGCGCCGGTCCAGCCGGAGCGCGAGCGCGACTCGGTCCTCTACATGGTCTCCCCGATTCTGCGCGCCGGCGAGTTCCAGGGGGTGCTGCTCGGGGCGATTGACCTGGCGCCGGAGGGAGCGCTCGGGACCGAGTTCCATCCCGGTCTGCACGGCCTGAACGTCCTGGCGACGCGCGCGGGTCTGGTGATCTATCCACCCAAGCCCCCCTCGTTCTCGTCCGGCGCCGACTGGAGATCGATCGTCGGCGGCCACCCCGACGAGCCGTTCATCACCGAGGCGGTCCTCGCCGCCCCGGGCGAAGCCGCGGGCAGTCTGCGGGCGGAGCGCACGGTCATCGCCGGCAGCCCGGTGCAGGGCACCGAGTTCGTCCTGCTGACGCTGAACAATGCCGACCTCTTCTTCGGGCCTGCCCGCGCCCGTCTCGTCACCCGCCTGGGACTGGGCATGACCCTGGCGCTCGTGCCGCTCGTGGTCCTGGTCTTCCTGCTGCGCCGCTCGTTCCGTGTGTTCGAGAGGTCCCAGGACGTGGCGCTGCGAAGCGAACGGCTGCGCATGCTGGGAGAGGCGGTCAACCTGATCGCGCACGAGGTGAAGAACTCTCTCAACGGCCTGCGCGTGGGGCTCGATCTGATCCTGCAGGCGGATCGCCTGGCGCTCGAGACCCGCCACCGTCAGGCGGTCTCGGGTCTGCGCACCGAGATGGAGCGTTTATCGACCTTCACCACGGAGCTTCTCAGCTTCTCCAAAGGGGTCGTGCCGCGCCCGGTCCCCCTGGACCTGGTCGAGTTCTCCCGCAAGGTCACCGATCTTCAGAGCCCTCGCGCCACCGATCTCGGAGTGGCGCTCGCGGTCGCCGCCCCCTCGAGTCCCGTGCCGGTCAGCGCCGACCCGACGCTGGTCCACATCGTGATCGCCAACCTGGTGGGCAATGCCCTGGACGCCCTGGCCGGCGATCATCTGTCGGCACCCAGCGTCGCCGTGCAGGTGGGGCGGCGCGGGTCGGTCGCCGAGGTGCGGGTGAAAGACAACGGGCCGGGGGTTTCGGCCCAGGTGCGGGCGCGACTGTTCGAGCCGTTCGTCACCGGGAAGCCCAGCGGCGTGGGCATCGGCCTGGCCCTTTCGCGCAACATCGCGCGGGCCCACGGCGGCGATCTTGTCCTCGAGGAAGGGGGAGCGGGGGCATCCTTCCTCCTGACGCTCCCGCTCACCGCGTCGTGAGCGCCTCGCCCGGCGCGACTCCGGGAGTTACGATAGACCTTGCTTTCCAGGAGAAGGGATGAGCGCCAGCATCCTGATGGTCGACGACGAGGCGGTGTTCCGCGTCCTGGCCGAGGAGGCGCTGACCGCCGAAGGGTTCGAGGTCCGCACCGCCTCGTCCCTGAAGAGGGCGCGCGCCGAGTTCGAGCGCGGCGCGCCGGACGTCCTGATCCTCGACCGCCGCCTGCCCGACGGGGACGGCATCGACTTTCTCAAGGGGCTGCGCGCCGACGACGCGCCGGGACGCGGCGACTCCTCCACCTCGACGATCGTCATCGTGGTCACGGCCTACGGCGACATCGAGAATGCCGTCGAAGCGCTCAAGGCCGGGGCCTGGGACTATCTGACCAAACCCGTGCAGCTCACCGACCTCGTCGTGAAACTGCGCAAGGTGCTGGAGACGCGCGGCCTGAAGGACCGGCTGGCGATCGCCAGGAGCAGCGCCGAAGGCCCGGCGATGGTCCAGCCGAAGAGCCCCGCCATGCGGGAGGTGGTCGAGCGTCTCAGGAGCGTCAGCGTCAGCCCGCTGACGCCCGTGTTCATGTACGGCCCTTCGGGCGTCGGCAAGCAGCGCGCCGCCGAGCTTCTGCACGCCCTCACCTGGACCCGCGACGATCCGAACGCCCCCTTCCTCGAGGTGAACTGCGCGGCCTTGCCGGACGACCTCGTCGAGAGCGAGCTGTTCGGCCACGAGAAAGGAGCGTTCACGGACGCCCGCTCCATGCGTCGGGGTCTCATCGAGATGGCGGCGGGCGGCACCCTTTTTCTGGACGAAATCACCGAGCTGCCGCCGCGCTCGCAGGCCAAGCTGCTGAAGTTCCTCGACACGATGCGTTTTCGACGCCTCGGGGGGGAGCGCGAGATCGCCGTCGATCTACGCGTCGTCGCCGCCACCAACCAGGACGTGAACGAGGCGGTGGCCGCCTCCCGCTTCCGGGAGGACCTGTACCATCGCCTGGCGGTCTTCTGGCTCACCATCCCGCCGCTCGCCGCGCGGCGCGAGGACATTCCCGATCTCGCGCTCGCCTTCGCATGCTTTTTCGCGGGCCGCGTCAAGAAGCACCTCACCGGTCTCACCCCGCAGGCGATTCTGGCGCTGACGTCGTACGACTATCCGGGAAACGTGCGCGAGCTTCGCAACATCATCGAACGGGCCGTCATCCTGGCGCGCGGACCGCTCGTGGACGAGCGGGACATCATCCTGCCGGAGGCCGGCCGGCCGGCGCCGGCCGTCCCCTCCGAGGGCGCCTTCTTCCGACTCACCGCCGGCGACGGCGACGCTCCGCCGACCCTCGAGACCGTGGAGCGCGCCTACGTCGCGCGCGTCCTCGAGTACTGCCAGGGCCGCCGCATGGCCGCGGCCGAGGCGCTGGGAATCTCGTACCCGACATTCCTCAAGCGACTTCGAGAGCTGGGACTCGAGTGAACGGACGGACCCGGTCTACGGCCCCTGGCTCCCCCGCGGAATGATCGGAAGGATCACTCTCGAGGGATGCGCGGTGTCGTGGAGGAGGGTCTGGCGCGCGGTGATCAGGCGGCTCGAAGTGCCGAAGGGTTCGCCGGTGTTGGGATTGCGATCGAAAGACGGGAAACGGCTGCTGGTGATGTCGATGCGGATGCGGTGGCCCTTCTTGAAGACGTTGCTGGTGACCATCGAGTCGATGATGATCTCGGTCGGCTCGTTGGGGGTCAGCCATTCGGGAGCCGACTCGGACGTGCGGTAGCGGGCCCGAATGAAGCCGGCCTCGTTGGGCGCGAGGTTGTAGGCCCGGTCGTCGGGGTAGACGTCGTAGAGCATGAAGCAGAAGTCGGTGTCCGTGGCGCTCGATGCGGCCCAGAGGTGGGCGGTAATGGGTCCAGTGACCTCGACGTCCTCCGCGAGGGGTTCGGTGCTGTAGACGAGGACATCCTGGCGGTTGTGGATCTTCGTTCGATCGTAGGGGCCCATCTTCTCGAAGTTCTCGATCGCGACGGGACGCCAGGGCTCGTAGGCGTAGTGGTCCGGCGATTCGTCGGCCCCGGCCGGTCCCTCGACGGACAGCCGGCCGTCTCCCGCAGCGGTGTTGGCGCGACCGCGGCTGTGCAGGTAGTACGGCACGTACCGCGTACGCTTCAGCGGCCACTCGTTCTCGGTGCGCCAGACGTTGTCGCCCATCACGAAGATCCGCACCGGCGGACCCTCGTCGATGCCGTTCCGCATCTCCTTCAGCCAGCGGTCGTGCCAGCGGATGACCAGGCCGTAGTAGTCGAACGTCATGTTGGGGCCGAACTCGAGCTCGCCCACTTTGATCTCGTGCTCGCTCGGGTCGCCGTGGTCCCAGGGACCGAGAATCAGCCGCTGCCCGCGCCGCGCCAGGTCGGTCGCGCCCTTCTCGCGCATGCCATTGAAGTTGCCGATCGCTCCGAGCGGGCCGTAGTTGCTGTCGTACCAGGCGGAGAAATTGAGCGCGGGCACCGCGATCTTCGGATAGGCCTTGGTCACGTCCGCGAAGTCCCAGTACGGCCCGTCGTCGGGGTGCTCGAGCCATTCGTAGTACCAGGGGGCGATGTCCCTGAGCACCGGGAAATTGTGAAGCGGCAGGTAGTTCTCCCACTGCCATTTCAGGCGGTCCCATTCCGACTGCGCTTCCTTTTCGGTCACGGCACCGCGCAGCCCCTTGCGCTGCCGCACGTCGGGCGCGATCGTGAGGAGGATCCAGCGCATCCAGTCGTGGTTGAAGCCGCCGCCAAAGTAGAAGAAGTGACGGCCGGTGTCGAAGGTCATGGCCGGAAAGATCGACACCAGGTGAGGCGGAGACTCCATGGCGGCCAGCCACTGCACGGCACCCGGATACGACAGGCCGAAGGTGCCGACACGCCCGTTGCTCCACGGCTGAGCCGCCGCCCACTCGATCGTGTCGTAGCCGTCCTTCCCCTCCTGGTGGTACGGCCGGAACTCGCCCTCCGAGTGGTATCGCCCGCGCACATCCTGCGCCACGACGGCATACCCGGCGCGCGCCGCTCGGACGATCGTCGGCTCGGACCCCGACTCGACGAGATCGTCCTTGCCGTACGGCGTGCGGTACACCAGCGTCGGGAACCTTCCAGGGGACGAGGGCCGGTAGACATCGGCGCGCAGCGTCACACCGTCGCGCATCGGGACAGGCACGTTCTTCTCGACGGTCATGTTGGCGAAATAGGGGCTCAGGACCCGTGCGCCGGGCGTCTCGGTCTCCCCGGCGCCCGCGCCGCCCCCCGCCAGGTGCGCCGGACGCTCGGCGCGGCAGGCGAGCGGGGCCGCGATGGCGAGCACGGCACCAACGGCCAGACACATGCCCACTCCGATGAGGCGGTCGGAAGACGGGCCGGCACGATGCGACATGGCCGGCGACTGTAGCAGACGCCGGACGTGTCGATCAACAGCGGTGCTCTGAAACCATCACGAAAATGCAATCCCTTGAAATCCCACCGGGACGGGCCTTCTGCGAGCTCTTCGCCCCTAACGGCCGAAAAACGGGACACTTTCAGGGGTGGACGGACCGATCTCCCTCCATCATATTTATAGGGGGGATTCGGAAGATGCGGCTCTCGCCTAAGAGAGGAATCGTCGTGCCCCTGCTCGTCGCAGCGGCCGCCGTCACGGCGCCAGCCTGTGGCGGCCGGACCGCGGCGCGCGCCGTGACTTCGCCCCAGCCCCCGCCGATCGCCGAGTGGGAGCGCCCTTCCCGGTTGAGCGACGCCGCGCCCGCGGTGCGGCTCGACCGGCCCGGCGCCGCGTCTTCCGGCCATGAGTCCGCCGCCTGCGAGGCCGATTGCGCGGGCGGCGTGCGGGTCAGCCTGCAACCCGGCATGACGCTGTACTCCCTGGCGCGGGCGTACCAGGTGCCGCTGCAGACGATCATGCGGGTGAATGCCATCAGCGACCCGACGATCCTTCGCGCCGGCACGCAGATCTATATCCCGACGTCCGACGGCGCCACGGACGCGGTCCCCGCTCCTTCCGCTAAGCCCCGTTCCTTAAGGAAGACGGCGAAGCCCGCCGTCCCGCGACCCGGCGCGGGGCAGGATGAGTCGCCTTCCCTGATGGGAATCGCCTGGCCTCTGGATGGACGGATTACCGGCGGCTTCGGCCAGCGCGGCCGGCACCACCACCACGACGGGATCGACATCGACGGGACGCAGGGCGAGGAGGTCCGGGCCGTGGCCCCGGGGATCGTCGTGCGCTCGGGCAGCGAGGGGAAGTACGGCAAGACCGTGGTGATCGATCACGGCAACGGCGTGACGACGCTCTATGCCCACGCCAGCCGCCTCCTCGTCCGCGAGGGTGATCGGGTCGAGCAGGGGGACGCGATCGCCGAGGTGGGTGCCACGGGAAACGCCCATGGTACCCACCTGCACTTCGAGGTGCGGCGCGACGGCCGTCCGGTGGACCCCGTTCCCTACCTCAAACCGGAGATGATGGGAGCCCGCTGAGGGGGTGCGGGTCCTGCCCCCGGACACGCCTTCTTCAAGGACAGGTGCCGGGGAGCAGGTTGACGGGTGGTTCGCCGCCCTTCGTCTCCTGGCCAGACGGGCCGACGGCGGTGACGACGTAAGCGAAGAGTTGACCGGTCCCCGGCGACGCGGGGTCGCCGCCGGCCCACTGCGGCGTCGGCGTCGTGAAGATGCAGGTGAAGGTACCGCCGGGGGTCCCGCGATAGACCCGGTACTGGCTCACCGGCGCCATCGTGTCGTAGGCCAGATCCTCCCAGGTCCACGTCGCGGACGACAGGAGGAGAGGAGCGGTCGTATTCCGCCCCGCCACTTCCAGGTCCGCCATCGGCGGCAGGATCCTCGAGACGGTGCCCTTCCGGTCGACAATGTACGGCTCTCCCTCCTCGTCCACGCCGAAGCTGGTCAGGCTGTTCGTGAGCGTCTGCCCGGGGTTGAGCTGGGCGGTCCAGTCGCGCGGATCGGTGGCGGCTCCCCCGACCACGCGCAGCGACTTGATGAAGCCGGCACAGTAGTCCCCGTAGAAGTAGACGCCCGCGAGGTTCGGCATCAGGCAGCCCCGGTACACGAACCCGCCGGTGATCGAGCAGCCGATGCCGTGCCCGTACTCGGCGATCGGATCGGTGAAGGAAGGATCCTGGCACGGCGGCACGCCGCTGCACGTCGCCGGCGGCGGGTTGCACCCCGGCTGGCCGATGTTATAGCAATGAGTCGCCTCCATCATCCGCCAGCCGTAGTTCTCGCCTCCGAGGCTGAGGCTCGACGCATAATTGATCTCCTCCCAGCAGTTCTGGCCGACGTCGGCGATGTACAGGTCGCCCGTGCCCGGGTCAAACGCGGGGCGCCAGGGGTTGCGCAGTCCGTAGGCCCAGATTTCGTCGCAATCGCCGCCCGGGCCCGCCGCGAACGGGTTGTCCGCCGGGATCATATACGTGCCGGCGGCCCCGCCGCAGTCGGGCGGCCGGCTGACCGGTGCCGTGCCGCGCACGTCGATGCGCAGCAATTTTCCGAGCAGTGTGGTCCTGCTCTGCCCGTTGCCGCAGGTGCCGTGCTGGTCTCCGCCGCCGCCGCCGTCGCCGGTGAAAATATAGAGATAGCCGTCGGGGCCGAACGCGAGCATTCCGCCGTTGTGGTTGCTCTCCGGCTGCCCGATTCGTAGGATTCTTTCCTCGCTGTTCGGATCGGCCACGTCGGGATCGCCCGACACGAGGTAGCGCGCCACGACGGTGAACCAGGGGCCGGTGACCGGTCCCTCCGTGTAGTTCACGTAGAACGCCCCGTTGGCGCCATAGTCGGGATCGAAGGCGAAGCCCAGGAGTCCCATCTCGTCGAGCGTGGGGGCCGCCTGGACCCTGGCGCTGATGTCGAGAAACGTCGAGAAGGCGCCCGGTGGATCGCCGCGCCGCTTGATCCGGATGAAGCCGCCCTGCTCCACGACGAACAGACGGCGTGTGTCGCCGGGTGGCGAGGCCACGAACAGGGGTCGCTTGGAAAGACCCGTGACGACCGGCACGGACATGAGGGTCGTGTTCGACGCGGGCGTGACGCCGGTGCAGTCGAAGGCCGCCAGCGCCGGCGGCGCCGTCAGGATGATCGCCGGGACGATGAAGGCCGCCACCGCAAGACGGAGGGCGGACCGGTCCGGCTCGTGCTCGAGACGCTTCCCGCCGTTCACGCGCGCGCAGTGCCGCATGCGATTCTCCTCCGGTCTCGCGCCCTCACGGTTCCCTGAGGCTCGCACGCGTCGACGCCTCGCAACCGTCCGGGTCGGTGGCCTCGACCTCGAACTGAAGTTCGGCTCCGGCCCCCCAGGCGCGCGCTTCCATCAGCCGTCCCGCCTCGAAATTGAAATGATAGCGCAAGCGGGTTCCGCGGCCCCCTGGTCCGCCATCGCCCGGAGCGCGGGATGGTCCGCCGGAGCCCGCGAGCACCGACAGCCGCAGAGGTCCGTAGCTGCGGGTGTCGAGCCGGGGAAGCGCGATTCCCCCCGACGCCCGGATCTCCTCCCACAGCCGCGCCGCCTCCCGCGCGTCCGGTCCGTGCAGGGTCACGACGGCCTCGTCCGGTGCCTGGTCCAGGCGCAGATCAATCCATGACGGCCCGGGCTCGAAGCGCTCCACGATGAGCGGCGGCAGGGCCGGCAGGAGAAGACGGCCCGCGTGGCGCGGCTCGGGGGTAAAGAACTCCTCGTCACCGCTCACCTCGAGCCGGAAGCGAAGCGCCGGGACCACCGCCCGGCCGGCCGCGCCCCCGCCCGCCACCGCGACCAGCCGGGCGGCGAGGGGGCGGCGAGGGCAGACCAGGAAACCGTCGGGAACGACGAGCGCCGCGCCGTCGGACTGCGTCAGCTGCACATCGTATGGCCCCGGAGCGTAGCCGGCCGGCAGCGCCAACGTCTGGCTCTGGCCGGAGACCACGTCCGGATCAGGGGCCGCGGGGTTCGGGCGGACGATCTGCAGGCCGTGACGGGTGTCGGCCACGTACGCGACCCCGCCGGAGACCGCCACGTCGGCCGCGATTCCCGGCGTGTCGTACGCGCCGGCGAGGACCGGCCGGCCCGGTTCGCGGACATCGATCTCGAGGAGGCCGCTGAAGCCATCGGCGACGAACAGCCGGCCATCCGAGAGGGCGACCCCTTCGGCCGCGCCGGGCGTGCTGAAGTTCCGGACCAGGATCGGGAAGGCCGGGTTGTGAACGTCGAGAATCTGCACGCCGCGATTGAGATCGGCCACGTAGGCGAACCCGCCGCCGACCGCGACGTCCACGGCCCGCCCCGGCGTGTCGTACGCGCCGACGAGGAGCGGCGCTTCCGGGTTGTCCACGGCGAAGATCTCGAGACCCCTGAAGTCGTCCGCCACGTAGGCATAGCCGCCCGCGGCCGCGACGCCCCGGGCGCTCCCGGACGTGTCGTACGTTCCGGCCGCGACCGGATGACGCGGGTCGGTCACGTCCACGATGAGGAGCCCGCGCCCGCCGTCGGCAACGTAGGCGCGGCCGTGATCGATCGCCACCGCCTGCGCGTCGCCCGGCGTGTCGATGCCGCCGAGAAGCGCCGGCACCACGGGGGAAAGGGCGTCGACGATCCGCAGGCCGGCGGGGCCGGCGGCGACGTACGCCGTTCCTCCCGCGAGCGCGATCCCTTTCGCCGGGCCGCCGAGCCGGAGCGAGCCCGCGGACGACGGGGCGCCCGGGTTGGAGACGTCGATCAGAAGGAGGCCGCCCGCTCCATCGGCCACCGCCGCGATGCCGTCGGAGACGGCGACACCGGTTGCGTCGGGATCTCCCGCCGCACCCTCCCCTCGCCCTTCGAAGGACCCGGCGGGCGCCGGCTGCGCCGGACGGCCCACGTCGAGGACGTGGACGCCGTTGATGATGTCCGCCACAACGGCGCGCCCACCCTCGACCGCGACGCCGAAGAAATACCCGGAGTTTCCGAACAGCCCCTGGCTGCCCACGATTCTCGGATGCGCCGGGTCGCTCACGTCCGCCACCTGAAGCCCGCTGACTCCGTCGGCCACGAAGGCGTAGCGGCCGTCCACCGCGACCGACGTCGCGGCGTCGGACGTGGGCGTCCGCCCCAGGAGGACCGGACGGGCCGGGTCGGTCACATCGAAAACCAGAAGGCCTGACGCGATATCGGCGGCGTAGGCGCGCGTCCCCTGGACGGCGACGCCCGTGATGGAGCTCTCCGGGGTCGCGTAACTGCCGGCGAGACCGGGCACCGAAGGGTCGGTCACATCGAGGACGACGAGGCCTCCCGCGCCGTCGGCGACATAGGCGTGGGAGCCACTGACCTTCACGTCGCGCGCAGCGCCCTCGGTGTCGAAGACGCCGGCGAGCCGAGGAGCCGAGGGGTCCGATACGTCGATGATCTTCAGGCCCTCGGCGCCGTCGGCGACGTAGGCGTATCTCCCGGCCACGTTGATCGCCTGGGGATCGACGAGACCGTAGACGGTCCCGAGCCGGCGCGGGTCGGCCGGTGTCGTGATGTCGACGATGTGCAGCCCGCCTTCGTAGGTATAGGGATTGAGGAACGGCACGTAGGCCAGGGACCCTGCGACCTGCACGCCGATGCCGCTGTCGCCGGTCTCGAACGCCCCCACGGAGGCCGGGGCCGCGGGGTCGGTCAGGTCCAGGAGAAGGATGCCACCGAGCTTCGTCGCGTGGCTGTAGAAGGCGACACAGGCGCGGCCGCCCGTGATTTCGACGGCCCGTGCCCCCTCGGGCATGATGTAACTGCCGAGGAGAAACGGTCCGCCGTTCAGGAGTGCGATGCGCCCCCCCGGCGCGAACCCGTCGCCCGAGAGGGTGATCTCGGTCGCCTGGTCCTGGGGAGCCTGCGAGGGGCTGATGGCCGAGAGGACCAGGGCACCCGCGCGCACAAGTGGCGCCGCGATCCCGACGAGCCCCGCGCCCGCCAGGATGGCGGCCGCGCGCGCCAGCACCGTTCTCCGCATCGCCCCTCTACCCGATCAGATTCAGCTCCTGCAATCCCAGGGACGAGTAGCCGGGGAAGACGACATCGGCCGCCGACGCCGCGCCCATGTGGTCGCGCAGGATCTCCCAGAAGATCGCCCGGTAGTCGGTGCGCACCAGGACATAGCGTCCCGAGTCCCCGAACATGACACCCTGGGGCCAGGTCGCCGGATCGCAGTTGTACACGCCGCCGTTGACGCTCCCGCCGGCGGCGAACAGGCACGAGCCGGCGGCGTGGTCGGTGCCGACGCTGCCGTTCTCCTTCGACGTGCGACCGAACTCCGACAGGGTCACGACGACTGTGTCCTGCCAGACGGCCGCGTAGGCGCGCGGGTCGCCGGCCGCCCCCGACAGAACGACGTGCAGCGAGCGCAGGCCGTACGCCAGCCAGGACAGGAGCTGCGCCTGGGCGCCTGACGACGATCCCTGGCTGTTGTGCGTGTCGAAGCCGTTCAGCTCGGTGCCGGCGATCCGCGTGCCGTTCAGGCTCGCAGGGTCGCTCTCCAGAAACGCCAGGGCGCAGACCTTGAGCGACTTGAAGAACGGGTACGCCGTGACGGCGAACTTCTTGCCGTTCGGGCCGGTCGGGTCCGGCGGGTTGGTCGCGTCGCTCACGGGGAACAGAGAGAACCCCGTGTTGGGGTCCTTCGGGTCCCAGTTCGCCTGGTCCCACGAGCGGTACTCGTCGAGCGTGTCGATGAGCTTCACGCTGGTGTCGGTCAGCGCGGGTCGGAACGGCTCGAGACCTGTCAGATTCGTGTAGATGTTCCGCCACGAGTTCATGAACTTGGATCGCTTCGGGTCGGGGAAAATGTAGTCGAACGAGTCGGGGTTCGCGACGTTGATGAACGACTCGTCCCCCCGGACGATCACCGGCGGCAGCGCCTGCACCGTGATCGCCGGCAGCCGCACACCCTGGTCGACCGAGTTCTGCACGATGTAGCGGTACAGCCACCCTTCGTACGACTTGGGGTTCGCGGGGTTGCCGTTCTCCCAGGTCCTCTGGTCGTCGAAGTGCGAGCGGCTGTTGTTCGGGAAGCCGACCCGGTGCACGACCGCCAGGTCCCCCGCGTTGTAGATCTCCATCAGATCGGCCAGCGCCGGATGCAGCCGCGCGAACCCGTTGAGGTCGATCGACGAGGTCGGCGGGATGTAGAGGGTCGGCCGGTTGAGCGTGTTGTAGTCGGGATCGCCCCCGGGGATCACGGTGTTCAGCCCGTCGTTGCCGCCCCGCAGGAAGATGAACAACAGTCTCTTGTTGTTGAACGGCCCCGCCCCCATGGCGAATCGGATCCACGGGCCCGGGAAGAGCGAGGCGACGGAAAAGCCGCAAAGTGTCAGCCCGGCCCCCTTCAGGAACGATCGACGCGAGCAGTCACACCCGATGGGTTCGTCCATGATCCCCTCCTACTGCTCGATGAACTGGGGGTAGCCCAGGAGGAAGCCGGCGGTCTCGCGGATGCGCGCGTCGTTGTAAGGACTCGCCGCCCCGCTGTCGTCGGTGTTCAGGTAGTCGATGGCCGCCTGGCGCTCCGCCCCGGTCAGCGCCGCGCCGAACATCGCACCCGACAGGAAGTCGACGATCGCCGCGGCGTTGTTGGGCGAAGGGGCGGTCGAAATGCCGTTCGCATTGAGCAGACCGATGACGTCGTTGCCGAATGCGGTCCCGGTGCGCGCCCCGAGGTCCAGTCCGAAGTTCTGCCGCACCAGGAGGTTGTTCGTATCGAGCCAGTCGCCGCCCAGCTCGGAGTAGCCGGTCGGCACCGGGTTCACGTGGAAAACCTCCTGAAGCGGTGTCAGGTACAGCCGCGTGACGGTCGCCCCGTCGGTCTTGCCGCGCACGGCGCGCAGCGCCGAGGCGACGTGCTCGAACGGTGTTTTGATCTTGTGCCCCACAGAGTCGGGGCTGCGAAAGATCCCGGTCGCGAGAACCGCCCGCAGCACCTCGCGCAGGTCCCCCGTGCCCCGCGGGTTGGCCGGGTTGTTCCAGGCGGCCACGACGCTGTCGATCATCGCCTGCGTCGGGTTCTCGTCCACGAAGCGTTGCAGGAGTGTTTTGGCGATGAAGCGCGGCGTCGAGGGGTGGGCCACGATCGCGTCGAGCGCCAGGTCGGCGTCGTTGATCCCGTTCGCCGGGTTCGAGGAGGTGTCCGGGATGATCGCCTGATAGGGCGTGGCCGCGAACAGGGTCTTCGAGCCTGTGTCGTGCTGGTTGATGCGGAAGTTGCGGACCCACTGCCCCGGCGGCTCGGTCGCCGTCCCGTAGGTATTGCGCGGAATGCACGCCGCCAGTGGATCGCCCGCGTCGGCGTCCGACTTCTTGCAGACGTTCCACCCGGTGAAGACCCTCGCGAGCTCCACAACGTCCTGCTGCGTGTACCCGCCGTCCACGCCCATGGTGTGCAGCTCCATCAGCTCGCGGGCGAAGTTCTCGTTCGGCGCGCTCTTCACGTTGCTGTCGGTGTCCAGGAAGACGATCATACCCGGGCCCAGCGAGCTCGCCTCCACGATCTGCCGGAACGTTCCGTTGAACGCGAGGTCCCGGAAGGAGTTCTGGAGGTCGTAATGGAACTTCGTACCTTCGTACTTCTGCTTGTCCGGGAAGAGCGCGTTGTAGAACCCGAAGAAATCCGCGCTCTCGGGGTAGTCGGTGTTGAAGTGGTTGTCCCAGAAGAGCGCGACCTGCTGCTCGAGCTGGCGCCTGGCGTACACGGCGTTCACGAGATCGAGCGCCTGCAGCTCCTGGATCGTGTCCGGGGGCACCAGGGTCGTGCGCCGCGTCACGAGGTCGGTGTTGGTCGACTCGTCGATCGTGGCCGGGTCGAGCTGTTCGTCGATGTACCCCTGGATGCCGAGGGTCTGGATGCGGTCCCGGGTCCACTCGCTCCAGCCGTACCCGAGGCGGTCGAGGTAGTGGTGGCGCATGATCGAGT
>QHXX01000111.1 GCA_003223135.1 Acidobacteriota bacterium
AGGGACGTGGGTACGGCGCCCCTGACATTCACGCTGTCGCCGGAGAGGTTCGCGGTCTGCCGTCTCGATCCAGGGACCCCCGTCCCGGCCTGGGCCGGCACGGCCCCCTTCAGCTCGATCACGCGCACGGCCGACGAACTGTCGGTCATCTGCCCCGAGGCGGCGGTCCCCGCCGGGATAAGCACCGCCACCGGCTGGCGCTGTCTGAAGCTCGAGGGACCTTTCGATTTCTCGGTGACCGGGGATCGGGCGCTGAAGCACCGCGCCATGGAGGCATCTCATGCTGCAGGAGTTCAAGAAGTTCGCATTGCAGGGGAACGTTCTCGACATGGCCATCGGGATCATCATCGGGGCGGCCTTCGGCAAGATCGTCTCCTCCCTGGTCAACGATGTCCTGATGCCGCCCATCGGTCTTCTCGTCGGCAACCTCGACTTCTCCGGGCTGTTCGTCAATCTCTCGGGGCAGCCGTACGCCACGCTGGCCCAGGCGAAGGCCGCGAACGCCCCGACCCTCAACTACGGCCTGTTTCTCAATAACGTCATCGATTTTCTGATCGTGGCGCTCGTGGTTTTCCTGATGGTGAAGCAGATCAACCGCCTCAAGGCAAAGCCGGCGCCGGCGAGTGCACCCACCACCCGCGACTGCCCGCGCTGCCTGTCGGCCGTACCGCTCAAGGCGACCCGATGCGCCTTCTGCACCTCCGACCTGCAGCCAGCCGCCTCACGCTGAAAGCTCTGGGAACGTGTCTCCGAAGGGATCGCGCTACCTGCACGGCACCGATCCGCGTGAACAGGCGCGCCTCGCACGCCTGAATGACCTGATCAACCGGGCCTCGCTCGCCGAGCTCGGCCTCAGGGGCGGTGAACGCATCCTGGAAGTCGGCAGCGGCCTCGGCCAGTTCGCCCGCGCCATGGCGCGGCTGGCGGGACCCTCCGGTCACGTCCTCGGAATCGAGCGCAGCCCCGAGCAGCTGCGCGGAGCGATGCGCGCCGCCCGCGGCGCGGGCGAAGCGCGCCTCGTCGAATGGCGCCGCGGCGACGCCCTGGCGCTCCCGCTGCGACGGGGCGAATGGGGCTCGTTCGACGTGGCGCACGCCCGCTTCCTCCTCGAGCACGTCCCCGACCCGCTCGCCGTCGTGCGCGCCATGGCGCGGGCGGTGCGGCCGGGAGGCCGGATCGTCCTGGAGGATGATGACCACGACATCCTCCGTCTGTGGCCCGAGCCGGCCGGTCTCACGCCCCTGTGGCGGGCCTACATCCGGAGCTTCGACCGCCTGGGAAATGATCCGGCGGTCGGTCGCCGGCTGGTTTCGCTCCTGCACGAGGCCGGCGCACTCCCGGAGCGGAATACCTGGATCTTTTTTGGCAGCTGTTCCGGCTCGCCCGATTTCGCGGCCTATGTCGAGAATGCCGTCGGCCTGCTGCGGGGCGCGCGCCGGGCGATCGTCGGCGGCGGCCTCCTGCCGGCGGGCGAGTTCGACGCTGCGCTGACCGCCTTCGACGCCTGGAAAAGGAGACCCGACGCGGCCTTCTGGTTCGCCATCGCCTGGGCGGACGGGCGCCGTCGCGGCGGGAGGCGTATAGAATGAGCGTATGCACCGGGCAGGGATCGTCCACCCTTGGGCACGATGCGTGGCGCTGGCTGCCGGCCTCCTCGCGTTCACGGACGTCCGGGCCCTCCAGCGGGACACCCTCAAGGAAATCCGCAGCCGCTACGAGGGGCGCTCCTTTAGGCTGCGCATCGATCTGAAAGCGGCCGGGCGGGCCACCGACCCGAACGTCGTCAGCCTGGACGGGGTGGGATATCCGAGCGAGCGCTCGCCGATCCTGTTCGGCAGCCTCGAGACCGTCTACCTCCAGAGGATCACGAACGAGGGCGCGACGCGGCTCGGCCTGACCGTCTACCGCAGCGTGGACGAGGCCAACCGGCTGCGCGCCAGCGCCATCCCCGGCCCCACCATCGCCAACCCGAACTTCGGCCGCACTCTCGCCACCTTCGCCCAGCAGGGCAGCACGAACGTGGTCCTCGAGTTGAAAGCGGGGAAGAAGGACCCCCAGGGACAGCTGGCGGAGATTGAGACCTTGCTCGACGTTGTCTTCTACCTGAAATCGGAGCCGACGCGCGACGATCTCGAGACGTTCGTGCGCCGCCACACCGGATGGTCGATCTCCCGGCTGCGGGCCGTTACGGGCCTTTCGGAAGAGGACATCCGCGCCCTCCTCAAGGAGTCGTCGGCGAGCGCTCCCGCCGAATAGGAGCGCGTCCAGGACGCCAGGGCGGGCGCTCAGTCGAATCGCACCCGGACGAAGTGCCGCTTCCCCACCTTGATCAGACAGGAGGATGACGGCGCGGCCGGGATCTCGTGCGACGGATCCGACAGCCGCTCGCCGTCGAGCGACACGCCCCCCTGCTCGATCAGCCGCCGCGCCTCGCCGTTCGATTTCGCCATCCCGAGGGTGACCAGAAGCTTCGGCACCCAGATCCGCTGATCGGCGGAGGGGAGGCGGACCTCGCGCACCTCCTCCGGCGTCTCCCTGCGGGCGAAAATCTTCTCGAACTCGGACGCCGCCTCCCGCGCCGCCTTCTCCCCGTGGTAGTCCGCGACGATGAGGCGGGCGAGATCGGACTTGGCCTGCTTGGGGTGGAGCTCCCCCGCCTCGACTCTCTGGCGCATCGCGGCGATCTCGGACAACGTGGCGTCGGTCAGGAGCTCCCAGTAGCGCCACATGAGCGCGTCGCTGAGCGACATCACCTTGCCGTAGATCTCGCGGGGCGGTTCGTTGATGCCGACGTAGTTGCCGAGAGACTTGCTCATCTTCTCGACGCCGTCGAGCCCCTCGAGGAGCGGCATCGTCAGGACGACCTGGGGCTCCAGGCCGTACTCACGCATCACCTCGCGCCCGACCAGAAGGTTGAAGGTCTGGTCGGTCCCGCCCATCTCGACGTCCGCTTTCAGGGCGACCGAGTCGTAGGCCTGGGCCAAGGGGTACAGGAACTCGTGCAGACCGATCGGCATGCCGCCCTTGTAGCGCTTCGCGAAGTCGTCGCGCTCCAGGATGCGGGCCACGGTGTACTTCGAGGCGAGCTGGATGAATCCGGCCGCCCCGAGCTTCCCCAGCCAGCGGCTGTTGAATTCGATCACCGTCTTCTTCGGGTGCAGGATCTTGAAGACCTGCTTCTTGTACGTCTCGGCGTTCTTCTTGACCTGCTCTTTCGTCAGGACCGGCCTCGTCTTCGACTGCCCCGTCGGGTCGCCGATCATCCCGGTGAAGTCGCCGATCACGAAGACGACGCGGTGACCCATGTCCTGGAAGTGTTTCATCTTCCGGATCACGACGGTGTGGCCCAGGTGCAGGTCGGGCGCGGAGGGATCGAAGCCGACCTTGACGGTCAGGGGAGCCTTCTCCTTGAAGGCCCGCTGCAGTTTGCCGAGCAGCTCCTCCCCGCGAATGATGTCCACCGCCCCCTTGCGCAGGTACTCGAGCTGCTCCTGCGGCGGCAGGAAGGATGTCCCGGTTCTGGAGGCGCTCTTCGGCATCGCCTGTCCTCGAAGGACGGCACTCGGGCCGGCGGCCGCGAAGTCTATAACGATTCGACCGGCTCGTGGAGCCGCCTTCGCGGCGGGGCCCCGACCTCCCGCACCGGCTCAGAGGAGCCCGCGCTCCTTCAGGCTGACGAAGCCGCGCCGGCTGACGATGATGTGGTCGTACAGGCTGATCCCCATCAGCTCGCCGGCGCGCGCCATGGTGCGGGTGAACTCGACGTCGTCGCGGCTCGGATCGAGGCTGCCGCTCGGATGGTTGTGTACCAGGATGAACGCGAGCGCCGAATTGACGATGGCCGGCTGCAGGACCTCGCGCGGATGCGTGCGCGTCGTGTTCAGGCTGCCGATCGACACCGTCTCGCGGCAGATCAGACGGTTCTGGGCATCGAGGTACAGGGAGATCAGGTGCTCCTTGCGGGCCCGCTTCAGATCGCGCACCAGCGCGTAGGCCTCGGCCGGCGAGCTGATGCGCGGCTCCTCCGCCTGGGGAGCCAGAAGCCGCCGCCCCAGCTCGAACGCCGCCAGCATCCGCGCCGCCTTGACGCGGCCGACGCCTTTCTTTTGTGCCCACTCGTCGAGCGACAGGCCGAGGAGCCCCTGACCGCCGTGCTGCGCGACCAGATCTTCGGCGATCAGGTTGACGCTCCGCCCCTTCGTGCCGGTTCCGAGCAGGACGGCCACGAGCTCCGCCTGGCCCAGCACGGCGGCGCCGAAGCGCAGGAGTTTGTCGCGCGGCAGGAGAACCGTGGCCGGCGGCTCGCGCACTTTCTTCTGCCGGCGGGCCGGCTCGCCTGCCGGCGGCGCCTCGGCGGGATAGGGTGCGATCGGCGCGGGACGGATCGCGTCATCGGGCATCGCACCCGAATTGAGCAAGGACCGTGCCGCACGCCGCGCGCGGCCTTACGCGACGGACGCCGCGCCGGCGCGTCCGGCGCCGGACACTGTCCGCGGTCGCATCGAAGGGGACGGTCACGGCAGGGGGCGGGATGAGCCGTGGTTCAATCGACCCGCGGGTTCGTCCCGAGGACCCGGCGGCCGGCGACGCGCAGTCGGCCGTAGAAGTGGAGGGCGATGGCGCGGCAGTAGAGATCGTGCTCCTTCTCGAGGATGCGGGCCGCCAGCGTGTCCGGGTCATCATCGTCCAGGACCGGCACCGCCTCCTGCAGGACAATCGGCCCGGAGTCGACGCGGTCGTCCACGAAATGCACCGTGCAGCCGCTGATCTTGACGCCGGCCTCGATCGCCTGGCGCTGCGCGTCCCTGCCGGGAAACGACGGCAGGAGCGACGGGTGGATGTTCAGGACCCGCCCCTCGAAGCGCTCGATGAACCAGGGGGAGAGGAGCCGCATGTAGCCGGCCAGGCACACGAGCCGGACGCCCCTCGCCCCGAGCGCGTCGGCCATTTTTCGGTCGTGCTCCTCGCGCGTCAGGCTGTCCCGGTGATCGATGACGAGGGTCGGAACACCGCACTCGCGCGCCAACAGGAGGCCCGCCGCCTTCGGCTCATTGCTGACGACCAGAGCGGCGCGCGCGTCGAGATCGCCCGCGGAGATCCGGTCGAGGATCGCGCGCATGTTGGAGCCGCGGCCGGAGATGAGGATTCCGATCAGGTTCTTGGAAGCCTTCTTTTCAGGCATGGGCGGAATCTCGTCCGCCGGATCCCGTCACAGGAGCCGCCGGAAGAAATAGAAGCCTGCCGCCACAACACAGGACAGAACAGTGAGGCCCAGGTATACGGCGGCGCGCTGAAGCCTGAGACGCAGCACCTGACCCAGGGCCACGAAGAACAGCACCCCGGCGCTCAGGCCGAAGAGGACGCACATCAGGCTGAGGTAGATGACGTAGACGCGCATGTCGCCGCTCCTAGCTCGCCGGAACCGCGCCGGCCCGCGCCGGCTCCGCCGGGCTTCCCGGCGCGTAGATCACCCTGCGATTGCCGCGCACGATTTCCCCGATGCGGTAGTGCTTCTCGCCCATCTTGTCGAGGTGGGCGGTCACTTCCTCCTCCCTGTGCAGGGGCACGACCAGGACCATGCCGATGCCCATGTTGAAGGTGCGGTACATCTCCTCGTCGCCGATCCGTCCCTCGCGCTGGAGGTAGCGAAACACCGGCAGCACCGGCCAGGTCCCCACATCGACGCGCGCCGAGAGTCCCCGCGGCAGGATGCGCGGGATGTTGTCGGTGAACCCGCCGCCGGTGATGTGCGCCATGCCGTAGAGAACGCCGGACGCGATCAGGCCGCGCAGCACGGGCAGGTAGGAGCGATGGATCTGCAGCAGCTCTTCGGCGACCGTGCGGCCCAGCTCCGTCACGGGCGAATCCGGTTTCAGGCTGCGCCTCTCGAAGAACACCTTGCGGGCCAGCGAATATCCATTCGTGTGCAGACCGGAGGACGGCAGGCCGATGAGAACGTCCCCCGAGGCGATGCGCGACCCGTCGATGACGTGCTCGCGCTCCACCACGCCGACGATGAATCCCGCCAGGTCGTACTCGCCCGGTTTGTAGAAGTCCGGCATCTCGGCCGTCTCGCCGCCGATGAGGGCGCAGCCCGCATCGCGGCAGGCTCGCGCCAGGCCGGAGATCACCTCGAGCATCACCTCCCCCTCGACCTTCCCCATGGCGATGTAATCGAGGAAGAAGAGGGGCACGGCTCCCTGGACCAGGATGTCATTGACGCAGTGGTTGACCAGGTCCATGCCCACGGTCTTGTGATTGCGGGTCTGGATGGCCACCTTGAGCTTCGTGCCCACCCCGTCGGTGCTGCTCACCAGGACCGGCCGGCGGAACGGGCCGGCGGCCGTCAGGTCGTACAGGCCGCCGAACGAGCCGATCTCCGTCAGAACACCCTTCTTGAACGTGCCGCGGGCGATCAGGCGGATGCGCTGGATGGCGCGCATCTTGGCGTCGATGTCAACACCGGCGTCCTTGTAGGTGAGGCCGCGCGGCGGCGCATCCTTGCGCTCGGTGGTTTTCGGAGGCGTGGCGGGACGCGCGGTGCGTTCCCGACCGCCCCCCTTCATGCTTCCCGGCATGGACAGAACTCCGTCGCTTGGCGAGGTCGCGGACACAGCGTGTTTTTTGGGTCGCGGATTATATCCCAGGACGGCGCGCGGCTGTCAACGCGCGTCGGACCACGCCGGGTTCGGCCTTGACACCGACACCTCCGTCCGTGATGATGACGCCCGCGCGCGCCCCGCGGAGGGCGCCCATCGTTGTCCTCGGAACCGCACACACGCGTGTCTGTTCCGACGCGGAGGTCGCGCATGAAACGCCTGCTACCCATCACCCTGAGCCTGGCGCTTGTGTGTGTGGCGCCTGCCCTGGCCGGGCTCGACGCCAAGAACGGTGAGCTCGGGTTTGATCTGGGCTACACCCATTTCGATTCAGACGTTTCAGACAAGGGTGCGGCCCGATTCAACTTCCGCGGCGGTTACTGCTTCACCAAGCTGTTCGAACTGGAAGGTGAGGGCACGGGAATCGCCAGCTACGAGTCCGGCTTTCCCGAGGTCGTCACGGCTCTCAGCATCGATTTCGTGAACGCCGTGTTCAACTTCCATCCCTCGAACAAGCAGGTCGTACCTTACGTCCTCGTGGGGATCGGCCACGCGACGCTGTCGATCGAGCTGGATCCGGGACCCGATGTGGACGACAGCGGGGTGGCCTATCAGATCGCCGGCGGCAGCCGGTTCTTCTTCGGCGACAAGAAGCGCGTCGCGGTCCGCGTCGAGCTGTCGGTGATCGATGAGACCACCTTCGACCAGACCTCGACCCACGTCGGCCTGACGGGCGGCTTCACCTGGAGGCTGGGCGGGCAGAAGTAGCGACCGGTCGGCGGCAGGGCGACGCGCGGAGTGGCTACACCCGAAGGACGATCCGGCCGGTCACGGCGCGGTCGTACAGGAGTTGGTGGGCCCTCGCCGCCTCCGACAGCGGCATGAGGCGTGAGACGACGGGACGGACCTAGCACCCGTGATCTCGAGGACTACGTCGACGCCGCGTCCGGCGGTCAGCCGCCGCGCCGCTTCGGCGAACTTCAAGCTGGGGGTGGCGATCACCTCGTCCGCCCCGGCCTCCTTCAGCCGCGCTTCCTTCTGCGGCGACGAAGTGACCGCCAGGACGCGCGCCCCGATGAGGCGGCAGATCTGGATGGCGTGCAGGCCGACGCCTCCCGAGGCGCCGGTGATCAGGACCGTCTCGTCGAGCTGGACGCCGCCGCGCGTGCGGGCGACGTGGATGGCGGTGCCGATGGTGCAGGCGCAGATCGACGCCTCCTCCAGCGCGATCCCGTGCGGCACGCGCGCCAACCCCTGCTCCTCGGACACGACGTACTCGGCGTAGCCGCCCGGGATCTCCTCGCCGAAGAAGACCCCTTCCTTGCACAGCGTGGTGCGGCCGCGGCGGCACAGGTCGCAGCGTCCGCAGTGGACCCTCTGGATGGTCGCCACGCGATCGCCGACGCGGAAGTCCTGCACGCCGGGACCGATGGCCACGACCTCGCCGGCGATCTCGTGGCCGAGGATCGACGGCAGCTTGGTGCGCGGCAGGTTGCCGCTCCGGTTGATGATGTCGTGGTAGCACACACCGACCGCCCGCACCTTAATCAGAACCTCGCGCTGGCGCAGCGCCGAAGCCTCGGGCGCCGGCACCTCCTCCAGGCGCAGGTTCTCCGGCCCGCCGAACTCATGCATGACCACGGCCCGCATCGTCTTCTGCCCCATCGCCTCCCTCCGTGTCGTCCGTGCCGTGCGGAAGCGCCAGCCGGTTCGGCGCTTCCGCCGTCAGATCATCCGGTGCCTGATCCCCGCGGGATCCAGCCTCTCGAGGGCCCGCCGCTCCTCCACCGTCGGGGCGGGGGACGTGTGCCCCTCCTCCTCCACGGGAAAGCCGGTCGCCGCACGCAAGTCGGCCAGAGTCACTCCCTCGCGCCGCGACACGACCCGGAGCCGACCGTGCTGCAAATCGAATCGCGTGAGGTCGGTGAGCACGACCGTCGTCTGATTGCGCGGCGACGGCACCGACGTGGCGAAATCGACGCGCTCCGGAAGCGACCGCGACGAGTGCCGGGGCACGCCGATGACCACCTTGGGGACGGCGGCGCGCATGGACGACGATCCCGCCGGACCCGGCAGCTTCACGCGCGGGCGCGTGAAGTCACCGATGCAGGTCGAATTGGCGCGCCCCTCGGCGTCGACCTGCGCCGCACCGAGGAACATGAGATCGATCCGACCGCGCCGCGCCAGATCGAACATGTCGGGCAGCGTCACGGTCCCCTCGCACGCGTCGAGCAGCCGCGGGTCGACCGACGTCGGGGACGCCTCGCGGATGTCCGGATTGACGGCGCCGACGCAGTTGATGTAGGTGAGTCCCGGCGCGTGCGTGGCGCGCGCCAGGGCGATCGCGAGCATCGGCAGGGCCGACGCCACCCCGGTCGCCACCACGTCCCGGTCGGCGATGCATCGCGCCATCTCGTAAACCAGCCGGTCGGCCGCCCCCACCCGCTGCGCGTTCGCCTCGCTCCCTGAGGCTCTGCCGCGCCCCTGCGGTGCGGTGGCGATGTGCCGGCGCAGGCCCTGCGCCGAATATCCATAAGAATGATGGCACGAGGTCGGAAGCGCCCCGCCGGGCGCCTCCGCTACCGCCTCCACGAGGGTGTGCGGGATCGTGGGCATCTCCAGCCGCTCCACGATCGTCTCCGCCGTCGCGATGACACGGACGCTGGCGCGCGCCAGAAGATCGTCCGCGTACGGGTCGTCGATGCGCAGGTTCCCCTTCCGGTCCGCGACCCGGGCGTGCAGGAGCGCCACGTCGGGCCGGATGGCGCGCGCCACCGGAATCCTTCGGCCGGTCTCCGGGTCTTGGAGGGTCGGAGTCCGGTTCACCTTCATGTAGTCCGACGCCTCGCCCCCCGGCGCAGGAAGGAACGGCACGCCGTAGGCGGCCGCCCGCAGGCCCTGGACGATTTCGTAGACGTCGCGTTCCCGGAAGGTCAGCGCTTGGGTCTCGATCGCCTGCTTGACGTGCGGAGCCATCACGAAGCCGTCCTCGAACTGGAAGCCGAGGAAACCGAACTCGGCCTCGGCCACCGACCCTGCGGCCACCAGAACGTCCAGAGGCAGCGGGTTCGGCAGCGAGACGACCCGCAGATTGCGCCGTCCCTGGCGCACGATCTCGAGCACCAGCGCCATCGGGGCCCGGTTGAGCTGGAACCCGCCCGGAGCGATCAGGGCGCCGTCGGGGATCGAGGCGATCGCCTTCGCGATCGTCGTCTGGACGCTCACCCGCCCGCCCCCCTCACCGCGGCCCCCCGTCACGACACAGATCGACCCTGTCCAGCCGGCCCTTGGGATCGACGACCGAGAGCGCTTCGACCTCGGCAGGGGTCGGGGGCGGTGTCGTCCGCACCGGGCCCGGGGGGAGGGGGAAGCCGGTTCGCCGGCGCACGTCCTCCTCCGTGGCGTGGGCGTGGACCGAACGCAGCCGCATCCGTCCGTCGGCGAAGTCCAAAACGGCGAGCGGCGTGACGCACAGCGAGGGCCCGCCCTCGAGACCGGCCGCGGCGCGGCGGCGCCAGCCCGGGACCGAGACGTAGTCCACCGTCTCGACCAGGCGGCGCGTCGTGTGCTCATCCGAAAACAGGATGACGTGGCGCGCCAGCGTCCCGATCGATGTCGTGCCGATCGACCCCGGCCCGCGGATCGTCATGCGCCCGTCCTTCCCCCGGATACCGATCAGGTTGGCGCTCCCTTCCCGATCGATCTGCATCCCTCCCACGAAGAACACATCGCAGAATCGCATCGGTGAGGACCGGTTGGCGACGTCCAGGATCGCGTCGTGCGCTTCCAGGTATTCGATGACTTCGTGCGAGCGGCTGGCGCGCTCCTCGGTCCAGGCGGAGGGCGACAGCTCATGCCCGCGCTCGATGCGCAGGCCGTGCCTGATCCTCAAATTGGGCGCATGGAGTCGCTGGGCCAGAAGCGCCGCCGCCAGGAGAAGCTCGGCGTTGAGGCCGAAGGCGACCACCTCCCCGTCGCGCAGCTCGCGGGCCACGACACAGGTCAGGAGTCGCGCGACATCGCGTGGTGGGGTCGTCGGACCGCTCGCCGGCGCGACGCGCTTTTCGCTCATGCCCGGGACGTCCTGAGGGCGTCCAGGCGCTCCGCTCCGATCGACCTTCGATAGGCGTCGTGCCCCTCCGTCCCGTAGACATGACTCTCCAGGTAGCGGCGGTAGGGCACGGGGTCGCCTCGCAGGCTGGCCTCGCCCGCCGCCGCATACTCGCGGTAGTGCGCAAGGTCGGGAACGTAGCGCCCGCTCACACCGCCCGGGTGCGCGCCCCACGGCGTCTCCACCACCAGGGCGCCACGCACGATCGTCCTTTCAGGCGACACGGCCACTTCCGCGTTCGTCACGATCCGTTCGACCGTCGCGACCACCGGCCCGCGGCAGGCCAGCGCCAAAGCGCTCTCGGAGAACGTCCGGCCGAGGTAGGCTTCGCGCGCCACGCGGACGTTGCCGAAGGGGTCCGCCTCGGCGGCGTGCAGGAAGACGACGTCCGGCTGCACCGGCGGAACCTTGAGGTAGCGACGGCCCTCCTCCATCACCTCTTTCAGGTCGGAATTCAGCTCGGGCAGCGAGGTGCCGACGCCGCCGCGCCACAGGACATGCGGCATCCCCCAGGCCGCGGCCTTGAGCGCGAGGTGCCAGATGCACTCGTCGCACTCCCAGACGTCCAGGTCGCCCCGCTCGGCGGCCCGCCGGAAGGCGGGTGCTACGGCCGCGACCCGCTCGAACACGACACCGGCGGTGACGACGCGCCTGACGCACCCGGCGCCGATCAGAAGGTCGGTCTCGAGACCCGAGGTCGGACCCGAGACGAGAGTGAGGTTTTTCACCCCGCGCCTGGCGATTTCCCGCACGATCGCCATTGGCGGATTCTGGTAGGAGAAACCGGAGAGTCCGACGATCATGTCGTCACGCACGAGCGCCGCGCTCTCGGCGAGGCTCGCGACGCGCTCGCCCCGGGCCGTCACGGGCGCGGCCGCGTCGCCATCAGGAGGGGCCGGAACTTGTAGCCGTACACGATGTAGCCGTGCTCGTCGGCGTCGCGGATCTTGCGGGTGACCATCTCGAGCGGCATGCCGACCGCGAGCTCGACCCCGTCGGCGTCGGCCAGCTGGGCGGAGACCAGCGGGCCCTCCTCGAGCCGCACCATGCCGACCGTGTACGGAGCCATCGAGGCGAAACCGCGCGCCGGCTGCAGGACGTGGCTCCACGAATAGAGAGTCGCCCGGCCGCAGAACGCGAAGGGCCTGAGACCTCCGCTCTTGCAGGTGGGACAGACGGAGCGCGGTGGAACGAAGCGGCGCGAGCAGCCCGGACAGGCACGTCCTTCCAGGCGGTAGTACGGGCCGCGCAGACGATGATAGCGGGGCAATTCCATGGCGGATCCCCTCAGACCTGCAGGATGTGCGTGATGGCGACCGACCCCGAGCCGCCGACGCTCTGCGCCATGCCGATCGAGGCGCCCTTCACCTGCGCCGGGCCGGCCTCGCCCCGAAGCTGCAGCGCCGTCTCGACGAGCTGGTAGGTGCCGCTGGCTCCGACCGGGTGGCCGCGCCCCTTCAGCCCTCCCAGAGTGCAGATCGGGATGTCGCCCTCGAGAGCGATCCGCCCTTCGGCTGCCAGTTTCAGGGCGCTGCCGCGGTCGGCGAAGCCGCACGCCTCGAGCGAAAGCACCGAGACGATGGTGAAGGCGTCGTGCAGCTCGAACAGATCGATGTCTTTCGGCTTGAGCTTCGCCTGCCCGCAGGCCAGCCGCGCCGAGTCGGCCACCGCCTGCCAGACGAGCGGATCCGTGCGCTCGGCCAGGCCGAGCGTGTCCGTGGCGCAGGCGGATCCGGTGATGCGCACCGGCGGCCGGCGCGCCCGCCGCGCCTCCGACGCCGGGCAGACGAGCAGCGCCGCCGCGCCGTCGCTGATTCCCGCCGAGTCGAGGATGTTGATCGGATCGGCCACGATCGGCGAACGGATGAAGTCCTCGAGGGTGATCGGCTGCCGATACATGGCGCACGGGTTGAGCGCGGCGTTCCGGTGGGCATTGATCGAGAACGGCGCGAAATCCTCGTGGCTCGCCCTGTGCTCGTGCATGTAGCGCCGCATCAGGATGGCGTTGAGCGCCGCGAAGGTGATCCCGTGCGCCGCTTCGTAGTCGGCGTCTGCGGCCAGGGCCAGGGCGGCGGTGACGCCGTCCGTCAGGACGTCGGTCATCTTCTCGACGCCGACGGCGAGCACGTAGTCGTGCGCCCCGCAGGCGACCGCCAGGTAGGCGGCCCGCAGCACAGCACCGCCCGAGGCGCAGGCCGCCTCGATCTTGAGCGCCTCTTTCGGAAGGAGGCCGGCCGCATCGGCGACGAGCGTGGCGACGTTTTCCTGCCCCGCCAGCTCGCCCGACAACATGTTGCCGACGTAGAGCGCGTCCACACGATCCACGCCCGCGTCCCTGCGGGCCTCGGCGATCGCCTCGACCGCCAGGTCGCGCAGGGAGCGGTCCCAGTGCTCGCCGACCGGAGTCTGTCCCACGCCGATGACGCTGACGTCTCTCATCACAGCATCCTGATGGCGCGCGACACGCGCAGGTAGGCTCCGTAGTCTTCGATCGGATGCCGCCTTTTCAGGTAGTCGGAGACCGCCGGGGCCTCGGCCCGGACGGCCTCGAGCCTTGAGGTGGCGACGAACGAAAACGCGTCGCTCCCCGCACCCGATCCGTACGAGCAGAAGAAGATGCGGTCGTCCGCGCGGGCCACGTCCAGGATCGCCGCCAGTCCCAGGAGCGAGGCCCCCGAGTAGGTATTGCCGATGTGATCGACCACCGTGCCGGGGGCGATCTGCGCCTCGGTGAAGCCGAGCTCCGTCGCCACCTTGCGCGTAAACTTGGGGTTCGGCTGGTGGAAGACCGCCCAGCGGTAATCGGACGGGCGCCGCCCGAGCGATTCCAGAAGACCGCGCGATGCCCGGAGCGAATGGGCGAAGTACGACGGCTCGCCGGTGAAGCGGTGGCCGTGCTCCGGGTAGTGCATGTGCTGGCGCCGGAAGAAATCGGGCGTGTCGGTCACGTACGAGCAGGAGGCTTCCACGTGAGCGAGGCCGTCGCCGGCCGGGCCGAAGAGGAAGGCCGCCCCTCCCGCCGCCGCGGTGAACTCCAGGTGATCGCCCGGCTTGCTCTGCGCCGCGTCCATGCCGATCGCCAGGGCGTGGCTCGCCATGCCCGACCCGACGTAGGCGCAGGCGACCTGCATCGCCTCCGAACCCGCCTTGCAGGCGAACTCGAGGTCGGCGGCACTGACCCACGGCACGGCTCCGATCGCCTCCGCCACGATCGTGCTCGAGGGCTTGACCGCGTAGGGCTTCGATTCGGTGCCGACCCAGACGGCGCGGATCGAGGAGGGCGCGACCCGCGAGCGCGCCAGGGCGCCGCGCGCCGCCTCGATCGCCATCGTCACCGTGTCCTCGTCGGCCGAGGGGACCGACTTCTCCCGCACCGGCAGGCGGGCGTCCACGGACCGGCCCCAGGCCGAGGCGATCGTGAGGGTGTCGATGCGCGGTCTCGGAACATAGGCGCCGTACCCGACGATCCCGACCACGCGCGCCGTCCTCAATGCGCCCCCGTCGCCGGCTTCAGGACTCCGGCGAGGAACATGTCCGTCAGCGCCTCCGCCAGGGCGTTCTCGTTCAGGCGGCCTCCGGGGCGGTACCACTGATAGATCCAGTTGATCATCCCGAGCATCGCAAAGGCGGCGACCGACGGATCGATACGCCGCGCCACGCCGGTCCTGACGAGGTCCCGGAAGGTCTTCTCGAGGAACTTCACGTAGCGCTTCTTGCGCGCGTTGATCCGGTCGCGGTAGCGCCCCCCGAGCGCGTTGCTCTCGTGCAGGATGACCGTGATCTCCTTGGGCCGGTCGCGGGTGACCAGGAGGACGTGGCCCTTGAGGGTGGCCCGGAGCCTCTGGAGCGGATCGTCGATGCGGGTCACGCGGTTGAAGACCTTCTGCTCGAACAGGTCCATGCCGTACGACATGATCTCGAAGAGCAGCGCCTCTTTGCTCCGGATGTGGTGGTAGATCCCCGCCTTCGTCAGCCCCGTGGCGGCCGAGATGTCGCCCATGGAAGCCTTGTCGAAGCCCTTCTCGCAGAAGATGCGCGCCGCCGTCCCGAAAATCTGGGCCTGACGGGTCGGCCGGTCCTGCCGGGTCCTCTTCGTCACGCGACCCCCATGGACGGCGCGCCATCATATCTACCGACCGGTCGGTATACTCACTCCGGCGGGAGCGCGCTGTCAAGTGCCGGGGTGATCGGCGCCGGGCGGCGCCGGGTTCTGTTCTGCCGGAAGAGGAGAATCTCCCTGACCTCCGCGCGTCGGCGCCGGCGAGTGTACACCGAACCTGGATCGCGGTCCCGGCTTTCCCTTGCGTCACGCCCGGGCCTTGCATAGACTCCGACGATCGTTCGATCTTGGCGTGAGGCGCCGTCATGCAGCCGTCCGGAGAGACGCCCGCGAAATCCGTCCCGGCCCCCGGGCTGCGCCGGGTCATGGGGTTTCCGGACGTCGTGCTGTTCTTCATCACGGCCGGCGTGAACCTTCAATGGGTGGCCACCGCCTCCGCCGCCGGTCCGAGCGCCATCAGCGTGTGGTTCATCGCCTTCGCCACGATGGCGATTCCACTGGCGTTCGCGATCGTCGAGATGTCGTCGCGCTATCCCCAGGAAGGGGGCATGTACGTCTGGAGCAAGCGCGCCTTCGGCGATTTTGCCGCCTTCATGACCGGCTGGACCTACTGGATGAGCAATCTGCCCTACTTTCCGGGGGTGCTCTACTTCGCGGCGGGGAACGCTCTCTACATCGGGGGCGACAGCTGGCGCAGGCTGTCGGCGAGCCCGTCCTATTTCATCCTGGCGGCGCTTTTGGGGCTTCTTTTGGGCACCGTGCCGAACCTCGTGGGTCTGCAGTTCGGGAAGTGGCTGAGCAACATCGGCGCGTTCGCCCGCTGGGCGGCGACGCTGGGACTCCTGATCCTCGGTGCCGCCGCCTGGGTTCGCCTCGGCCCGGCCACGGAGTTCACCCCCGCGTCCCTGACACCGGGCCTCGACGTGAAAAACCTGATCTTCTGGTCGAGCATCGCCTTCGCGCTGACCGGGCTCGAGGCGGCCTCCTTCATGGGAGAGGAAATCCGGGACGCGCGGCGCACCATCCCGCGCGCCATCTTCACCGCGGTCCCGCTGATCACGCTCATCTACGCCCTCGGGACGCTTTGCGTCCTGGTGGCGCTGCCGGCGGGGCGGCTCAGCGGTCTCGAGGGGGTCATCGATGCGATCGACGCGGCCGCGGGACGGCTCGGCCTTCCCGCCGTCACGCCCGTCGCGGCCTTCCTGATCACCCTGAGCGCCCTCGGCAGCGTCGGCGCCTGGCTCGCGTCGGTCGCCCGGCTGCCTTTCGTCGCCGGTCTCGACCATTTCCTGCCCGAGAGCTTCGGCAGGATCCACCCGAAATGGCGGACGCCCCACGTCGCCCTCCTGTCGCTGGCCGTCACGATCGTCGTCTGCATCTTCCTGGGTCAGGCGGGAACGACCGTGAGGGGGGCCTACGATGTCCTGGTCAGCATGACGGTCATCTGCACCCTCATTCCCTTCCTCTTCCTGTTCGCCTCGCTCATAAGGCTGCAGCGTGAGGTGGCCGGTCCCGATGTCATCCGCGTGCCGGGAGGACGCCCCGTGGCCATTCTCGCCGGCGTGGTCGGCTTCACCACCACCGCCCTGTCGATCGTCCTGGCGTTCTTTCCGGCGGCGGCCGAGCCCCACAAGGCCCTGGCGGTCGCCAAGATCGTGGGGCTTACTGTTTTGAGCACCGGCAGCGGTGTTGTGGTGTACGCGGCAGGGCGGTGGCGCCAGAGACGCGCGCCCCGGGGACAGCGGGGGCCCGCGGGGCCCTTCGGATGATGTCCTAGTCGATCGTGGCTTCGATCTCGCGCTTTCTCCGCGCGACGAAATCCTTCAGGTGATCGTCGACGGCCATGTCGAGCCCCGGCTCCTGGTACGAGGCGAGGAGCTTCTTCCAGCGCTCGCTGGCGCGGGCGCCGGCGTCCTTCTCGCCCTTTTTCACCCAGGACTCGTAGGCTTCGGTGTCGGCCAGGTTCGGAAAGTAAAACTCGCTCCTGAAGTGCCTGCGGGTGTGCTCCTCGCCCAGGAAATGCCCTCCGGCCCCGACGTGCGCGATGACATCGAGGGCCAGCGTCTCGTCGCTCACCGGCACGCCGGCGAAGAAGCGCGGCAGCATCTCGAGCATCTCGGCGTCCAGCACCATCTGCTCGAAGGAGGCGGTCAGTCCGCCGTCGAGCCAGCCGGCGCCGTGCAGGACGTAGTGGCAGCCGCCCAGGACGATCGGCCACAGCTGCATCATTTTCTCCCATCCCGCCTGCGCGTCCGGCACCTTGGAATTGGTCAGGACCCCGCCCGCCCGGCACGGCAGGTTGTAGCGGCGCGCCATTTGCGCCGAGGACAGGATCCCGAGCGCCGCCTCCGGCCGCCCGAAGGCGGGGGCCCCGGTGCGCATCTCGAGGCCGGTCAGGAAGGACCCGTACATCACGGGGGCGCCGGGCCGCACCGTCTCCGCAAGCACGACCGCCGCGAGGCACTCGGCGTTCTGCTGCGCCACCGCCGCCGCGAGGGTGACCGGGCTCGTGGCCCCGGCCATGATGAACGGCGTGATGATGTTGACCTGCCCCGCGTCGGCGTACTCGATCAGCCCCTCCGCCATGTTCGAGTCGTAGCGCAGCGGGCTGTTCGAGTTGATGATCCCGACGATCGCCGGGCGGTCGAGAATGGCCTCCCGATTGCCGAAGACAATCGCCATCATGTCGATGTGGTCGCGCGCCCGGAGCGTGCTCCAGGCGTCGCCGATCATCCCTTTCGTGCTCAGCCGGATCTGGTGGTACAGGATGTCGAGGTGACGCGTCTCGACCGGCAGATCCTTCACGGCGACCTCCGGGCAGCCGTGGTGCATGACATCCAGGACCTCCGACAGGCGCACCAGGTCGTTCTGGTCCTTGAGCGTCCCGTCACGCCGCCCGCCCTCGCGGTCCGCGACGAACGGCGGCCCGCTCACCGGGGCGAACACCAGACCGTCGCCGCCGATGACCACGTCGTTGTCGGGGTTGCGCGCGTGGAGGGTGAACCGCGGCGGCGCCCTCCGGATTTGCTGCTCCACGAACTCGGGGGCGAAGAAGACCCGCTGCTCCGTGTCATCCACCCTGAGCCCCGCCCTGCGGAACAGATCGAGCGCCCGCGCGTCCTCGAAGATCACTCCGTGCTCGCGCAGGATCTTGAGGGTCGCCCGGTGCACCTGCTCTTCCGCCTCGGGCGGCAGGATGTTCAGGGGCTTCAGCGTGTTCTTGAATCCGCGCATCGGCGCTTCCCCGGCGCGGCCGCATCCCGGGGGATGCAGGACGACCGGCTCTTCGGATGATGGGACGGTGATTCGATGTGGAAGCGTAGCAGAGGCGCCGTCGCAGAACAAGGCGGCGACGAAGCGCCGCCGCATGGTGAGACACCCTTCTCCTGCGCGAGGGACTATCGAGGCAGGACCCGGGTCAACAGGAGGAGGCCGCCCCAGACCACGACGAGAGCGGTCAGGTCGAGGAGAATCCCGGTCCTTATCATGCGGCGGAGCGGCACGAGACCGGTGCCGAACACGATCGCGTTCGGCGGAGTCGACACCGGGAAGATGAAGCCGCATGTCGCGGCCAGGCCGACGCCGAGGGCCGGTCGGATCGGATCGAGCCCCGCGGCCTGCGCCGCCGCGATGACCATCGGCACCAGGAGCGCCGCCGCGGCGGTGTTGGAGGCGAACTCGCTCACGAAGATCGTCAGGGCGACGGCGCAGAAGAGAAGACCGCCGTCGCTCCGCGCCAGGCCGAATTCCCGCAGTCCTTCCCCCACCCACTTCGCGATACCCGTCGATTCGGCCAGCGTCCCGAGCGACAGGCCCCCGCCGAACAAGAGGACGATCCCCCAGTTCACCTGGCGGCCCTCCTCCCAGGTCAAGGCGAACCGCCGCGCCCGCCAGTCGACCGGGGCGACGAACAGGAGCGCCGCGCACAGAAGCGCCACGGCGGCTTCGGGAAGGTGTGTCTCCAGGGACCTGGCGAGAGGCGATGACGATCCCCAGACCATCCCCGCGAGCGACGGCAGGGTCCAGAGACAGGCGGCCGATGAAAACGCGGCGATGGTGAAGCGCGCACCGGCCAGGAAGGACCGAGGGGGCTCAGCTCCGCCCGCCGCCACCGGCACGCCCGGCAGAACACGCACCGGCTCGCCGTCCGGGGCGCGCGCCGCCTCGCCGCCGGGTGCCGCGCCCGCGCGGGTGTTGGGGCCGCGGCCGAGGACGAGCCAGGTCCACAGAATCGACGCGACCAGGAGGACGAGCGAAATCGGCATCCCGAACAGGAGCCAGTCGACGAAACCGACGTGCACTCCGGTCAGCCTCTCCAGGTAACCCGCGACCAGCAGGTTGGGCGGCGTCCCGATGAGCGTTGCCATGCCACCGACCGAGGCGCCGTAGGCCACCATCAGCAAGACACCGCTCACCCAGGGGGGCGTCCGCCGGCCGGGCATCGCGGCTTCCCCCGGCACGGCCCCGATCGCGATGGGCGTCATGAGGGCGGCCGTGGCGGTGTTCGACAGGCAGGTCGAGACGATCGCCGAGGCGCCGCCGACCCCGAGCATCCGTCCGAGCGGGGTCCGGGCAAAATGTCCCCGACCCAGCAGCCGGCCCGCCACCCGCCGATCGAGTCCGTATTTCTTGAACGCCTCGGCCAGAAGGAAGCTGCCGACGAAGACGAAGATGACCGGATCGGCGTACGGCGCCAGGACGGCCTTTGCCGGGGCGATTCCCAGGATCACGCACAGCGCCGAGGCGAGCAGAGCCGTGGCCGGCAGAGGGATCGCCTCCGTGACCCAATAGCAGATCGTGAGGGCGAGGACCGCAAGGAGACGCCGCCCCTCCGCGGCGTGGCCTCCGGGGTTGACGAGATACGTCGCCAGGGCGACCGCCGGTCCCCCGAAGAGACCCAGCGTCTTCATCCGCCGCTCGAGCGGATCGTCGGGCGCGGCCGTCCCGCTCGCGGCGCTGCGCCTGGGGGCAGCGCGGTCGGAAGAGTTCAACGATGTTTCCGGCGCCCGGCCGGGGCCCGCGACTTTCCTGCGCGGACGGCCGAGACAAGCGCCCGCAGCGCGGCCGCGGCGCCGTCCAGGTAACGCAGTCGCAGGACACGGCGGCCGCGCCGCTTCAGCACGCGGTAATCCCCCAGCGCCTGCGTCTGCTTGAGCGTTTCGAAGTCGTACGCCCTGCCCGGGATCGGCAGCACCACCCGATCCTCCGGCACGACCTCGATGAACAGACCGGTGTTCGGTCCCCCCTTGTGCAGCTGCCCGGTCGAGTGCAGGTAGCGCGGGCCGTGCCCGATCGTCGTGGCAAGGCCGGTGCGCGAGAGAAGGGCGTCGCGCGCCGTCTCGAGAGCTGCGCGGAGCGGGCGGCCCTCCGCATCGACGTACGCCAGGAGAGCGAGGTAATCGCCAGGACGCCCTGCGGCGAGAAGCGAACGGATCGCCCCTGCCAGCGTCCGCCGCTTTCCCGAAGGGGGCTTGATCCCGCCCAGGAAGACGCGCGCGCGGCCTTCCTCGAGCGCCGCGGGCTCCTCTCGCAGCCGGCCCGTGGCGTCGAACTCCTCGAGGGCCGCCTCGGTGTTCTTCTTGCTCTCCGCGACATTCGGCTCGTCGAAAGGGTTCACGCCGAGGACAGCGCCGGCCACCGCGGTGGCGACCTCCCATTGCAGCATCGAGGCCCCGAGGTCGAGCCGGTCCTTGAGCGCCAGGACGACCCCGGGCGTGCCGGACCCCGCGACCCGACGCCTCAGGGCGCGGCCGTTCCGGCTCTCCTCCAGGACGATGGCGACGGCGACGCGATCAGCGCCGACGAGCGCCGTGCGTAAGGGGCCGGGCGCCTGCGGGGCGGTGACCGGGATCAGGCCCCGGCCGTCCTTGCCGGTGCTCTCGGCCAGGAGCTGCTCGATCCACAGCTCGTACGGCCGCAGCCCCTGATCCACCAGGAGAAGGACCTTGTCGCGTCCCTGCCGCGCCAGGGTGCCCAAGGCGGCGCCCAGTGTGAGCCCCGGGTTGTCCGAGGCGGGGACATCGGGACCGCAGCGTTCGAGCATGTCGAGGGCGCGACGCAGGATCTCGGCGATGTCGAGGCCGCCGAGCGCCGCCGGCACCAGCCCGAAATACGACAATGCCGAATACCGCCCGCCGATGTCGGGCGCGTTGTGGAAGGCGGCGCGGTAGCCCCGCGCCGCCGCTTCCTCGGAGAGAGGCGTGCCGGGATCCGTGATCGCCACGAAGTGCCGGCTCGCCATGCGTCCGCGGATCCGGCGTGTCTTCGCCCAGAAATACGCCTGCAGCGCCGCGGTCTCGGCGGTCGTGCCCGACTTGCTGCTCACGACGAACAGGGTCGTCTCGAAGTCGAGACGCGATTCGACGCGTCGCACCGCCTCGGGGACCGTGCCGTCGAGGACGATGACGTCGGGAGAGCCGGCCGGCGGCGGGAACAGGCGCCGAAAGACCTCGACGCACAGGCTCGATCCGCCCATTCCCAGCAGGACGACCTGGCGCAGCCCCTCCCCGCGCGCCTCGCGGGCGAACGACTCGAGACGCGGAACCTCGCGCAGCATCCGCTCGGGAGCGCGCAGCCAGCCGAGACGGTTCTTGATCGAGCGGCGCGCGGCGGGGGCCGTGCTCCACAGGGACGGGTCGCCTCGGAACAGGCGCTGGGCGAAGCGGGAGTAGGCGAGGGCCGTGATCCGCCGGGAGACGGCCGGCGCGTGCTCGAAGAGATGGTACGTGTCCGGCACGGCCGGGTACCTGCCTAGGGGCCGAGCCAGCGCAGGATGCGATCCGCGATCTGCGGGCCGGTGAAGCCGAGTTTTTCCGCGATCACCTTCCAGGGGGCGGAGGCGCCGAATCGGTCGACGCCAATCATCAGCGCCTCGCATCCCGCGACGCCCTCCCAGCCTTTCAGACGCGCCGCCTCGAGGACCACCCTTTTCGTGCCCGGGGGGAGGACCATTCGCCTGTAGTCCTCCGGCTGCTCCAGGAACAGGCCGGGGCTCGGCATCGACACGACGCGCGTGGCGATCCCGCTGGCGGCCAGGATCTCCTGCGCCTGCTGTGCGGGCGCCACCTCGGAGCCGCTCGCGATCATGACGACGGGCCCTCCTTGAGCCGGGCGCGGCGCGGCGCTCCCGCCGGACATGGGCCCGCCCAAAGGCGAGGTCTCGGAAAGGACGTAGCCGCCGCGGAACATCACCTCGGAGGAGAATGCGGCCTGTCTCTTGAGAGGCGGCACGTCCTGCCGCGTCAGGATGATGGCCGTCGGCCCGTCCCTGCGCCCGAGCGCCAGCGCCCACGCCGTGGCGACCTCGGGCCCGTCGGCGGGCCTCACGACCGCAAGGTTCGGCACGAGACGCAGGCCCGGGAGCTGCTCGACCGGCTGGTGCGTCGGCCCGTCCTCTCCCAGGAAGACGCTGTCGTGTGTAAACACGTAGATCACTTGAATGCGCGACATGGCCGCCAGGCGGATCGGCGGGCGCATGTAGTCCGAGAAAATCAGGAAGGTCGCGCCGTACGGGATCGGTCCGCCGTGGAGGGCCAGGCCGTTCAGGATGGCGCCCATCCCGTGCTCGCGCACTCCGAAGTGAAAGTTCCTGCCGGCGAACGACCCGCGGCCGATCGACGGGCTCGACTTGATGGTGGTCTTCGTCGAGGGCTCCAGGTCGCCGCTGCCCCCGCACAGGGAGGGCACGAGCTCGGCGGCCTTCTGCAGCACCCTCCACGACGTGACGCGCGTCGCCTCGGGCTTCGGTCCGGAGGCGCCGCCGGGCGGGGCCGCCGCCTCGAGAAGCCGCACGAAGAGATCGCCCGGGACGGCGCGGGAGTGATACTGGTCCCACAGCGCCCGCCTGTCGGGATACGCGCGGCTCCAGGATTCGAAACGCTTCCGCCATTCCTCGCGCGCCCGGCGACCCTCCTGGGCGCGCGCGGCGAAAGGAAGGCGCGCCTCGTCCGGAACGAGGAACGGAGGCTCGAGCGGCCACCCGAGAGCCTTCTTCGTCGCGGCCGCCTCCTCGGGACCCAGCGGCTCGCCGTGCGCCTTGGCCGAGTCGTGCTTGCCGGGGCTGCCGTGGGCGATATGGGTGCGCGCGACGATCAGGCCGGGACGCGTGGTCTCGGCGGCGGCCGCATCGAGCGCCTTCTGAATCTGAGCGTGGTCGTGTCCGTCGATGCGCTGCACCGACCAGCCGTAGGCCTCGAAGCGCCGCCCGACGTCCTCCGAAAACGCCAGGCTCGTTTCCCCCTCGATCGTGATGTGGTTGTCGTCGTACAGGACGGTAAGGTTCCCGAGCGCCAGATGGCCGGCGATCGAGGCCGCTTCGCTCTGGACCCCCTCCATCATGTCGCCGTCGCTCGCGATGACCCAGACGCGGTGGCCGACGATCTCGAAGTCGGGGGTGTTGAACCGCGCGATCCCCATCTTCGCGGCGATCGCCATGCCAACGGCGTTGCCGAATCCCTGCCCGAGCGGCCCGGTGGTCGTCTCGACACCCGGCGCGCAGCCGCGCTCCGGGTGGCCGGGTGTCCTGCTCTCCCACTGCCGGAAGCGTTTGATCTCGTCCAGCGGCAGGTCGTAGCCGCTCAGGTGGAGGAGGGCGTACAGGAGCATCGAGCCATGACCTGCGGAGAGCACGAAGCGGTCCCTGTCCGGCCAGTCGGGATCCCGCGGGTCGAAACGCAGGTGCTTCGTAAAGAGATAGAAGGCATAATCGGCGGCCCCCATCGGCAGGCCGGGGTGGCCGGACCTGGCCTGCTCGACGGCGTCGATGGCCAGCGTCTTGAGGGTGTTGATCGCCAGTCGGGCCAGCTCGGCGCTCTCGGCTGTGGACGGCATGGGTACGCGAACTCCAGTGTCGCCGGACTTACGCGGGACTGGCCGCCAGGGCCTTCTCGAGGTCGGCGATGAACGAACGGACGACCTCCTCGTGGTGCGGCTTGCGCGGCTTCTTGCGCATGACCACGTCCTTCATGTCGCGCGCGTAGGACGACCGGGCGACGAGCCTCCCGCCGTCGATGAGGCCGAACGTCGAGGTGATGTGCCGCCCCATCTGGAAGATCTCCGAGGTGCTGAAGCGCATCATCTTGATGATCTCGTCGGTCAGGATCTCGTATTCGCCCCCGAGGATCTGGTTGCCGGGCATGGCGAAATTCTCGAACACCGGGAAGCACTCCTCGAGCGTTTTCTTGCGATCGGCCTCGATGTGCAGCTTCAAGACGCTCTCGTACCAGTGGAAGTGACGCCATTCGTCGGCGATGATCTTGGTCAGGATCTCGTTCAGGAGCGGCTCCTTCACCGTGCGGCGGAACATCTGGTAGAAGAAGGCGGTCAGGAGCTCCTGGCAGTACGTGAAGCAGTTCGCCTGCAGCGGCGTCTTCACGTAGGGCACGTCGAACTTCCTGGACCGGGGGCGCTGCAGCGATTCGCGCAGTTCCTCCTTGTCCAATCCGACGAGCTGGAGGTAGGCCACCAGCTTCACGGCGTGGTTGGTCTCCTCCCGTTCCCACAGCTGGAAGAAGGTCGCCATGGTGTCGTTGACGCAGAAGTTTTCAAGCAGGAGCGAAGTGTAGACATCGGCGTACGACTCGACGAACGTGACGAGCTTGACGACGAACAGGTTGTAGAGCGTCAGCTTGCTGCGGTCGAAGATCGACCAGTCGATCTGCACGGGTCCCTGGTCGTCCCAGCGGATCTTCCTGGCCCCCAGCTCGAACTTGCCGTAGCGGTCGGCCAGGACCGCGCTGTCGATCGGGATGGTCGGCCTGGCAGGGACGTACGGCCGCGAGATCGAAGGGCCGCCGGTGGCGGTGTCGGGGCTCGAACCGATGGTCATGGTCTCGCCTTTCTCTGAAGGGCGCTCGCCGGTGGCTCCCCGCGGGCCCGCGGAGTCCGCTCGGCACGCGCCGCCGCTTCCAGAAGAAGCTAGATTGTGAACGAAAGAGGCTACGACCTGCGACCCCAGACCATCCCGTGCGCCTCTTCCTCCTTGGGGAACGGGACAGGGTACTTGTTGGTGTAGCAGGCGGTGCAGAACGATCGGCCCTCGCCGACCGCGCGGTACATCCCTTCGAGCGACAGATAGCCGAGCGAGTCGGCGCGGATGTAGCGACGGATCTCGTCGACACTGTGCGACGAGGCGATGAGCTCCGAGCGGCGCGGCGTATCGACGCCGTAGTAGCAGGGGCCGACGGTCGGCGCACAGGAGATGCGCATGTGCACCTCGCGCGCCCCGGCCGAACGGACCATCGAGACGATCTTCCGGCTGGTGGTGCCCCGCACGATCGAGTCGTCGATCAGCACCACTCGCTTGTCCTTCAAGAGCGCGCGCACCGGGTTCAGCTTCAGCTTCACGCCGAAATGGCGGATGGCCTGGCGCGGCTCGATGAAGGTGCGCCCGACGTAGTGGTTACGCACCAGGCCGAACTCCAGCGGGATCTTCGACTCCTCCGAGAACCCGAGCGCCGCGTAGACGCCCGAGTCGGGGACAGGCACCACCACATCGGCGTCCACCGGCTGCTCCCCGGCGAGCATCCTTCCGAGCCGCTTGCGCACCTCGTGCACGCTGCGTCCGAACACCAACGAGTCGGGACGCGAGAAGTACACGTATTCGAAGATGCACTGCGACACCGGCTGGGGCGGGAACGGCCGGTACGACTTCACGCCCGCCCCGCCGATCACCACCATCTCGCCCGGCTCGATGTCGCGCACGAAGGCGGCGTCGATGAGGTCCAGGGCGCACGACTCGGATGACAGGATGTGGGCGTCGCCCAGACGGCCCAGCGACAGCGGCCGGAAGCCGCGGGGGTCACGCACGCCGATGATCCGGTCGCGGGCGATGAAGATGAGCGAGTAGGCCCCCTCGACCTGCTTCAGCGCGTCCATGATCGCCGCCTCCAGATCCTGCTTCTTCGAGCGCGCGATCAGGTGCAGGATCACCTCGGTGTCGCTGGAGGTTCGGAAGATCGATCCTTCCCGCTCGAGCGCCTCCCGCATCGCGCCGGCGTTGACCAGGTTGCCGTTGTGGGCCACTCCGATCTCCCCCTTGAAGGAGTCGATCAGGAAGGGCTGCGCGTTCACCAGGCTGCTGTTGCCCGTCGTGGAGTAGCGCACGTGCCCGATGGCGAGATCCCCCTTCAGGCGCCTCAGCATCCTCTTGTTGAAGATGCGCGCCACGTGGCCCATGCCCTTCTCCTCGTGCAGGTGTTCGCCGTTGGAGGAGACGATGCCGGCCGATTCCTGGCCGCGGTGCTGCAGGCCGTGGAGCCCCAGGTAGGTCAAGTGCGACGCCTCGGGGTGATTGAACACGCCGAAAACGCCGCACTCGTCGTGGAAACGATCATCACGTGCCTGGCGGGACGTGCTCTGCGTCGGGACCACCGGCCCTCCTGACGCGTCATTATACTGCGGATTGATGGTCTCGTTCGCGGGCGGCTCAGTCCCAGCCGTCGAGGAGCCAGCGTGAACCCTTGCGTACCATCCTGATCGTGCGGGGCTGCCCGCCGAGCGGTCCCGGCTCCCCGATCACGGTTTCGTAAAGACGCACGCGGGCCACGGCCGCCGCGGTCCCCTGCGGCGTCATCTCGACGATCTCGTACGCCGCGTGCCGCCGGCCCTCGGCCGGTATGAACATCGCCCTGAACACCTCGTCTCTTCCCTGGTACTTCTTGAGAAATGCGTCGCTCATGTTGGTCCGGGCCGTGGCGGGGTCGCCGCGGTGCCAGGGCGCACCGTGGCGAGAAAACTCGCCGGCTGAGCCGGGAGCTTGCCGGAAGAACGCACCGGCTTCAGGTCCCTTTCAGTGAAGTCGAACGCGGCCAGGCGGTTCCCCCGCTTGCCGTTGAACGGTGCCGAGTCGTGATCGAACCGCGCCTGGAGCCTGGCCGTCATGACGCTCTTGAGCCGTTTGATCGTCCGGTAGTCGCGCGACGCCATGAACAGCCGCAAAGCACCGCCGGCCGTGCGCGTCGGATCCTCCGCCTGCTCGGTCGGGGTGACCTCCTCGGGCGCCTCCTGGGTCGTCTCCGGCACGGGCACGGGCGGCGCGTCGGACTGCTGCGCCGCCGCGGGCCGGCCGCCGGTCAGAAGCGCCGCGGCCGCCAGCAAAAGCGCAGGCACGAGCGGTCTTCCCAGAGCAATTCTGTCCTGGACTCTCATGTCGCGGTCACCCCCTCCCGCGAGGGAAGGCCGCAAACGGTACCTTGCTCCGTCACCCTCGTCAAGCGTCTCCAAAGGCCCGGCCAAGGCCCGTTCCGACGGCGCCACGGCGACACTACTGGCGCTCACTGGCGATGAACGGCTTCAGGCGGCGCTCGACGACCGAGCGCATCGCCTCGGGAAAGCACAGTCGCTGCAGCTTGCGCGGCTCGTTGCGGATCGAGTCGATGAGGGGCGACACGGTGCGCTCCGACATGTAGCCGATGATGCGGCCGCGCACCGCCAGACCGATGTCCTCTGGGGCGGTCCCCATCCGGTCGGAGTAGGCCAGGTCGCGGTAAGGCAGATCGGTCGCGTCGTCCTCCAGAAGGTAATAGCGCGGATCGAAACCCTTCTTCCGGAACAGCCCGCTCAGCTCCTCGATCGCCTGGCCGAACGCCTTGTGGCGCGTGTCGGTGACCAGACGTACCGTCTTGAACAGGTGCCGCCTCGTAATCCGATCGCACAGATCGCGCAGGATCGGATCGACGCGACCGGGTGGCTGGAGCGACCACTCCTGGAACGCCGACAGGAACAGCCAGTCGTCCAGGCGCAGGAAGTCGTCGACCGGCAGGTTGCCGCGGGTCACGACCAGGCGGCCGATCGACTCCGGGCAGGGATCGGGCAGCCGGTTGCTTTCGGAGTGGGCGTCCACCAATCGCTGCAGGGCCGTGCGGATCATCTGCTCCGCCGCGCGGCTGGTTTTGTGGTAGTAGACCTGCTGGTACATCAGGTACCGTCCGATGACGAACTGCTCGGCGGCGTGGTATCCCTTCGTCCCGTTGATGGCCAGATGGAGATCGCCGTCCGCCCCGTCGCGCGCCGCCCTCTTGCGTCCTCCCGTCTCCCCGGCGCTCCCCTTCGCCCCGCCCTCCCGGCCGCGCCGCGCCAGCCTCAGATTCGTGAGGATCCACTCCAGGTCGTACTGACCGTAGGCGACGCCGGTCATGAAGGAGTCCCGCAAGAGGTAGTCCAGCCGGTCGGCGTCGAGCTGCGACGAGACGATGTCGGAGACGAAGGGGGGCGTGTAGGCGCGGTCGTAGACCGCCAGGACGTCCTCCACCATTCCGGCCTGGCGCAACAGGCGCCCGGTCTCGCCCCGGGTGTTGTGGATGATGAGGCGCGTCCACTCTTCGTGCTTTCGGTCGTTGAACACCTTTTCGTACAGGTGCGAGAACGGCCCGTGCCCGACGTCGTGCAGGAGCGCGGCGGCGATCGCCACCAGGCGCGTCCGCTCGAGCGCCCGCCCCTTCTGCGGGATCTGCGAGGCGGCGAGGAGCGCGTCGAAGATCCGCTTCGCCATGAAGGCGACGCCCAGGGAGTGGGTGAACCGCGTGTGCTCCGCGCCGTGAAACGTCAGAAAGAGCGCGCCGAGCTGGCGGATGCGCCGCAGCCTCTGGAACTCGCGCGTGTTGATCAGGTCGATGATGAGCTTCTCCCGCTCCTTGTCGAAGCTGATCGATCCGTGGATCGGGTCGCGCAAGTATTTGTTCGCCAAGAGACCCCTCGATCGGGCGCGCCTTCCGTCCCGGTCCAAATCCTCCGCCGGCGGGACAGGATACGCCAGCACCGAAAGTCTTCATGAAAGATTTTTTCAGCCGGCGTGTGGCCCTCCTGCCGGATCGCCGCCGGCATCGCGCTGTTTCAAGGGGTTGGGGGTCGAAGGCGCGTGGCATGGGGCTTGCGAGGATGACACCCGCGCGACAAATGGAGGCGCGGGCCGAGGGTCATGCACGAGAGAGCACACGTCGCCGCGAGGGCGGCCAGGGGTGCGGCCACTATCCTCGGGGCCGTACCCCTGCTGATCTTCGCAACGGGGCTCGCCGTGGCGGGGCCTCCCGGCCAGGACATGGAGAACGCCACGGAGCCAACGCCGGCTGCTTTTCCCCCGCAGTCCGGCGGCTCCGTGGCGGTGCAGTCCTTTCTCGAGGACGACGCGGCCCTGATGGCTTGGCTCGAGGCGCACAATAAAGATGTCCTGGCCGCTGCGGCGC